>JADLAC010000045.1 GCA_020848435.1 Burkholderiales bacterium
CCTCGCCAGGTGTCCAACCTGGCTGCGGTTCGCTTCGCGTCTGACGCCGATTTCGACACTTTTGCCGCTCAGGGTACGGTCGTAGTGTTGGTCGCTCAAGCAACGAACTTCAGACTCAGGACACTAGCGTCTTGAGTCCGAAATTCGCCGCCATTCGCTGCCACGGTCGCAGCGATGACCATATCAGCGACGAACCTCGGAATCAGGACACTTAAACGCTACCGCGCCCGCGCGAGGGCGCGGGCATGGAGCTTGCGCCGATTGAATTGTCGGTCGCGCACGCCGCTGCCGCTCATACCCCAGACCCTTCTCGCAACGAGCTGCGTATGTGCCGCCGCAATTGACGAGCAGTGCGCCATCGCGCGTGCATGTTTTTGGCATGAATGAGGGTTCGGCTTGGCCCTCAATCTGCACCGAGGTAATGCTTGCCCAAGCTGGCGTGAGCAGCGAGCAGCGATGCATTTCGCTCGCCCTGTGGGCTATTTGGTACTGGCGCGGGCATCGCCGTTGCACCGGATAAGGCAGGCGGCGCTGACGCGTGCCGCGACACATTCTTTCTGTATGGAGTTTGGCTCATGAAGATCATCCGCAAGCTTTCCTATACCGTCATCACGGCCCTAGGGCTCGGTTTCGGCGGAAGTCAACTTGCTCTCGCGACCGACGCTGGCGGCTCTACAACGAACGGACAAGTCGATGCAGCGGCGACGTCCGACTATGGCAGCAGCATGACGTCGCAATCCGAAACCACGCTGAACGGCACCACGCTCAGCATCGAAGATCCCACCTTGGTCTTCAGCGATGGCGATTGGTATGCCTATGCGGACGGCCAGTGGTACGCCATGGAGCATGGTGAATGGTATGCGTTAACCGACGTGTCCTACGACGCGGCCTCGATGTCGGGGTACGACGACGGCAGCGGCTCGTTCTATATCTATGCGCTCGACGATGGCGAGATATACGACATGGACGACGGCCAATGGTACGCGACCGCCGACGGAGTCGATTGGTATGCGCTGAGCGAGGACGTCTCTTACGACTTCGCGTCGCTTTCCGGCGATGACGCGGACATCAACCCTTCCTATGTCTATACCACGGACGACGGTGGGTTATACACGATGGAAGGTGGCCAGCTCTACGTCTGGGTGCCGGTCAGTCTGCTGGAGTCCCGCGCGCTCTATTACTGAGCTCGATCCCGATCCGTTACGCCGACATTCGCCGGCGCCGGCACCAGGAAAAGCCGCGCGGGTCGCGGCTTTCTTCTTGTCCAGATCCCGATTCGGCTAGGCAACACCGGCAGGCCCGCACTAAACTTGTGGGGCCGGCGAAAGCGAACCCCTGCGGCGCGGCCGTTACCGCGCTCTCACCCTGATCCAACCATGTCGGTACGACGCACGCGCCCTGGCCTTTCGCGCCATGAGCCGATCGCCGCGGCTGCCGCTTCCGCTGCGGCGCCGCCAGAGCCTGGCTTGGTACGCTTGTCCAAGCGCATGGCGGCCCTGGGCCTGTGCTCGCGGCGCGAAGCCGACGAATGGATCGAGAAAGGCTGGGTGCGGGTCGATGGCGAACGCGTGACCCAGCTCGGCACGCGCGTGCTGCCCGGACAACGCATCAGCGTCGAGCGGGCGGCGCGCGACGAGCAGGGGCGGCGCGTCACCATTCTGCTGAACAAGCCCATCGGCGTGGTGTCCGGCCAAGCCGAGGCCGGTTACAGGCCGGCATCGAGCTTGATCGGCGCCGCAACACGCTGGCAGGAAGACGCCGTGAAGGTTGCCTTTCATCCCTCGCAGCTACGCGGTCTCGCTCCGGCGGGGCGACTCGACATCGACTCCACCGGGCTGCTCGTATTGACCCAGGATGGGCGCGTGGCAAGGCAGTTGGTCGGTGCCGAATCTACGCTAGAGAAGGAGTACCTGGTTCGTGTAGCGGGGACGCTGTCGGCGCGGGATCTCGCTTTGCTCAACCACGGTCTCACCCTCGACGGCGCGCCGTTGCGCCGCGCGCAGGTATCCTGGCTCAACGCCGATCAGCTGCGCTTCATACTTACCGAGGGACGCAACCGCCAGATCCGGCGCATGTGTGAGCTCGTGGGCCTGACGGTATTGGCGCTCAAACGCGTTCGGATCGGCAAGGTGATGCTGGGGCGGCTTCCTCCCGGGCAGTGGCGCTACCTGGGGAACGACGAGCGCTTCTGAGCTGCTCACAGGCACGTCGCGTGCAAATCGAGAGTGACGCCCGGCAGGCCACCGGCATGCCGTGCTGATACTGGATCGGCCGCGATTTCTGCCATGCCCTGCTGCACGAAAACAAAACTGCTAACCTGCCTGCTCGGGCTCGGCTTGGCGGTGTGCCTGCTGCTGGGGGGATGCGGCGCCATACGCACGCTCTACGGCCAAGCCGACCACGTCGCCGCGTGGCGCGTGGACGATTACTTCGACCTGACCGACGAGCAGAAACGCCTGTTCCGTACGCGTTTCCAGAGCCTGCACGCGTGGCATCGCTCGACCCAACTGCGCGACTACGCCTCGTTGCTGGAGGCAGCGGAATCTCGGCTCGATCGCGGCCCGGTGCTGCAAGACTGGGCCTGGGCGATGCAGGAAATGCGCAGCCGCTGGCATGCGCTGCTCGCCCACGCGACGCCCGACATCGCATCGTTTCTCGCCACCTTGTCCGACCAGCAGATCGCGGCCGCGCGCCGTCGCTTCGATCGCGACAATCGAAAGTTCGCCAAGGAGCACGGGGTCGGCGCCCCGCCCGAGGAGCAGCGCCGCTTGCGGGACAAGATCGAGCTGGAGCGCATCGAGCACTGGACCGGTTCGCTCGATCGGCAGCAGCAGGCGCGCATATCCGCTCTCAGCAGCGCCCTGCCGCTGGACGCGTGGGCGCGGCATCAGGATCGCATGCGGCGCCAGCGCGAGTTCCTGGCGCTGCTGGAGACGCGCAAGGAACCGGAG
Organism: Burkholderiales bacterium; assembly: GCA_020848435.1. Lineage (GTDB taxonomy): Bacteria > Pseudomonadota > Gammaproteobacteria > Burkholderiales > WYBJ01 > WYBJ01. The sequence continues at coordinate 2,952 of JADLAC010000045.1, forward strand.
CGCTTCGCCGAGCGGCTGCGCAACTGGCTGCTCGACTGGGACGAGAACCGGCCGCCGCAACTGCGCGCCGAGCTCGAGCGGTATGCCGACGCGCATGCCCGGATGTTCCTACACGTCCATGCCGAGCTGCGCCCCGAGCAACGCCGCAAGGTGCACGAGCGGCTGCGCTGGTACATCGACCTGATGCGCGACATGGCGAAAGAGGCCCGCTCGTAGCCGCTGAGGCGCCGTCGTCACGGGCACACGCCGTGCACTCACAGTGGCGGTTCAACCGCGAGGACGACATCATGGGCAAGTACCTTATCGCGTGGATTCTGGGCGTGCCTGCGTTCGTGCTGGTGATCATCTACTTGTTGTTCAATTGATGCGGCTGGCAGTTGCGCGCCGATGAGCTTCAGCTTCGGCGTGTTCTTCGTGCTGCTTGGCGGCTTGTTCCACCGCGAGACCGGCCATGGCCGCACTGCCCTCGCATCGCGCCCGTGCGAAGCCACGTAAACGCCTGCTGCTCGAGCTGCTTGCACCGCTTGCCTTGTTGGGTTGCGCGGCGACGCCGCCGCGCGTGCTGGAGCACGTCGTGAGCACCGGCGAGGCGCCGCGCGCGGTCGCGCCCGCGACCACCGACGGCAAGCGCATGCTCGCGCCGAAGGAAGCGGCGGCAGTCATCAAACGACTCGAACGCCACACCACGAGCGAGTTGTTGGCCCGGCATCTCGCCCTGGTGGAATCGCACGTGCAAGAGCCGCTCATCGTCGGCAACCGCTCGACCCTGCTGGTCGACGGACCGCAAACGCACGCCGCGATGTTCGAGGCCATGGCGCTCGCACGCTACTCGATCGAGCTGCAAACCTACATTCTCGAGGCCGGAGAAATCGGCGAGCGGCTCGCTGTCTTGCTCGAGCGCAAGCGCCGCGAAGGCGTCTCGGTGCGAATACTGTACGACGCCGTGGGCTCGATGCGCACCCCCGTTGAATTTTTCGATCGGCTGAAAGCAAGCGGCATCGCGGCCTGTGCCTTCAATCCCGTCAAGGCTACCGGCGCGAACGCGTCGCTCACCATAAACAACCGCGACCACCGCAAGATCCTGGTGGTCGATCGGCGGCTCGCTTTCACCGGCGGCATCAATATCAGTAGCGTGTACTCGTCGGGGTCGTTCGGCGGCAGCCGCCCGCCGGCCGATCCAGGCGAGACCGGCTGGCGCGACACGCATATCCAGCTCGAGGGCCCGGTCGTCGACGGCATGCAGGCGCTGTTCGAGTCAGCGTGGCGCTCGCAGCAATGCCCGGTCGTCCCCACCGCCAAGGCCCCCGCGCCGAGCCGGGCCGGATCCGAAACCATGCGCGTCATCGCGCAGGATCCCGCCGCGGAGCGCAACGAAGTCTATATCGAAGTCCTCTCTGCGCTGGCGCACTCCGAGCACAAGGCGTGGCTCACATTCGGCTATTTCGTCCCCGATCCGCAGACGGTGGCCGCGATCAAGCAAGCTGCGATGCGCGGCGTTGATATCCGCTTGCTGGTTCCGAGCCAAAGCGATGTCTGGCTCACGCTCTACGCCGGCCGGTCGCACTATGCCGATTTGCTGGCTGCGGGAGTGCGCATTTTCGAGCGCCGAGATGCTGTCCTGCACGCCAAGACGGCCGTGATCGACGGCGTCTGGTCGACGGTCGGCACGTCCAATCTCGATTGGCGCAGCTTCGTCCATAACTTCGAAGTGAACATCGTCATACTTGGCGCCGACATGGCGAATCAGCTCGAAGCGCTGTTCCGCCGCGACCTCGCGGCGTCCGAGGAGATCACAGCACAGGCGTGGGCGTCCCGCGGGCTGGGCTCGCGACTCAAGGAAACGTTCGCGCGTATGTGGGCCTACTACCTGTGATGGGGCTCGCGTACCGGTAGCGAAATGCCCCGGGCCTGCGCTTTGCGGATACCCGAGTGGCTGGATTCGGCAATTTCATGGACAGGAGACAGGCAATGAAGACCACGGGTTGGATTGCGGTGGCAGCGTTTTGCATGACTACGGCAGGGTGCGCGACGTTCGACGGCATGTCGAACGCTGAAAAGGGCGCGGTGATCGGAGCGGGTGTCGGCGCCTTGGGTGGCGCGGTCGCGACCGACGGCGGCGTGTTGGGCACGGTCGGCGGCGCGGCAGTCGGCGGCGTCATCGGCAACGAAGTGGGCAAGCGCCGTCGTTAAGCTTGCGGCCTTGCGCGGCCCTATATCCAGAGGTCGATCATGTCCAACATGACGATATATCTCATCGGACTCGTCCTGCTCATCGCCGGCTTGGCATGGGGCGCGAGCGTCGCCGGGTTGTCGCCGACGTGGATCGCCGTCGGCGCGTTGGTGCTGCTCGGGCTTGGTGTTGCGGCGTCGGTGAGCCGCACGCGCAGGCCGGAACACTCTCCTACCGACGATTAACCCGCCGCCCTGGGGCCCACGCAGGGAGCCCCGCAGCATGACGCACGGCGCTACGGCGCCGTGCGCGCTTTTCCCGCCTCATCGATCTTCCCCACTGCGCGGCCCGCACGATTACAATCCAGGCCGGATCCTCTTCGCGACCAACGAGACCAGGGGCGAGACGGCTTCCACAGCCTGAGGCCAGAGTTCGCCGCATACCGTCGTAAGGACAGCTCGATGCCGGAACGCTACACCTTCACCGTCAACGGCCAGCCGTGCACCGTCGAGACGGATGCGGATACGCCGCTACTCTATGTTCTGCGCAACGATCTCAAGCTCAAGGGCGCGCGCTTCGGCTGCGGCGTGGGGCAATGCGGATCGTGCACGGTGATCGTGGAGGGGAAGGACGTCTATGCCTGCGACACGCCGCTCTGGTCGGTCGCCGGCAAGTCGATCACCACCGTGGAAGGCATCGGCACGCGCGAGCATCCCCACCCGCTGCAGCAGGCCTTCATCGAAGAGCAGGCGGCGCAGTGCGGCTACTGCATCGCCGGCATCTTGATGGCCTCGAAGGCACTGCTCGACCGTAATGCCCGTCCGAGCGATCAGGACATCGATCAGGCGCTGGAGCGGCACCTGTGTCGCTGCGGCACCCATAACCGCATCCGCCGCGCGATCCAGCGTGCGGCCGCGGCGCTCGAAGCCTCGCGCTGAGCGCCATGCTGGTCATGGCACGCATCGATGGCGCATCACCGGCTTCGAATCGATGACGTACCGATCCATGCTTGCCCCGGCAATAGATCGACCGCACTCATGAGAATCCTCATCTATGGCGCCGGCGCCATCGGCGGGCTGATCGGTGGGCTGCTCGCCGTAGCCGGCCGAGACGTGACGCTGGTCACCCGCGGCGCCCATCGCGAAGCCATGGCGGCGCGCGGACTCGTGCTCCATGATCGCTCCAGCGCGCGCAGCGACACCATTGCGGTCCACGCGATCGAACCGGGCGAAGAGAAGCCGCCCTATGACCTCGTGTTCGTGACGTTGAAAGCGCACCAGATCGCCGGCAGCGCGCAGCACATCGCTGCGCTGCGCGCTCACGACGGCTGCTTCGTGTTCGTGCAAAACGGCCTGCCGTGGTGGTACTTCGATGGCATCGATTCGCCGTACGCGGGAACCCCGTTGGCGTCGCTCGATCCGGACGGGACGCTGGCGCGCAGCTTTCCGAGCGAGACCGTGGTCGGCGCCGTTATTTTCAAGCCGCTCGGCGCGGCGGAGCCCGGCATGGTTAGCCACGCGCCTGCGCCAAGCGATCGCCTGGTGATCGGCGAAGTCGACAATAGCCTCAGGCCGCGTCTCGAGGCGATCGCAGGCGCCGTTGGCCCGGCCGGCCTGAAGACCGAGATCTCTACCGACATACGCAAGGCAAAGTGGACCAAGCTGCTGTCGAACGCGGTCTGGAACCCGCTCTGCGCGCTCACCCAGGCGAGAGGCAATAACATCGCTTCCTATCCGCCGACGCGCGACCTGGCGATCGCCATGATGCGGGAGGTGATCGCCGTGGCCGCGGCGGCCGGAACGGTGCTCGACGCCGATCCCGCCAAGATCGTCGGCGATATGGCGAAGCGCGAAGCACCCATGTCGTCCACGCTCGTGGACGTGCGCGCAGGTCGCCAACTCGAGCTCGACGCACTGGATCGCGCCATCATCGAAATCGGCCAGCTCACGGGCGTACCGACACCCACGCTGAACACGGTGGTCGCGTGCGCCGGCCTGCTCGATCAGCGCATCGTCGCAGAGAGGATCGCGATCCGCCCAGTTTCTGTTCAGGGGGGCAGATAAGAGGGAGCGGATCTTCCACGTTGCACGTTCGTGCAACGCAGCGCACGTTCGCGGTCCCTACGGCTCGCGGCGATAGCGTTCGCTCTGAACGTATTCCAGCGACTCGCGCAGCGCGCGCTGGTCGCGATAGCCGGTGAGCTTGAGCACCACCTTGCCATCGTGGCCCAAGAACACCAGCGTCGGCGTCGCGAAAGCGTTCAGATGCCGCGCCAGCGTGCGTTCGGTGTAAGCGGCGCCGTCGCTCCATACCAGATCGAGATCGCCACGAACGTTGACCGCGATCACATCGAAGTGCTGCTCCATGAAGCGCCGGTTGTCGCCGGCCGTGAAATTCTCTCTGAGCATGCGCTCGCAGTATGGACACTCGTCGAGGTGCAGGAACACCATGACATGGCGCTTGCGGTTGCGAGCATCGCGCAGCTCGTCCCTGAAGTCGAGAAAGCTCGCCTTGAACCAGTGCGGCAGCGTGTAAGGCACGCCGCGGGTGCGCGCTGCCGGCGCGTCCGCCGCGTACGCCGGCGCCGCGAGCGCGAGCATCAGGGCTAGCATCAGGCGGCGTACAAGGCTCATCGCAATCCCTGCCGCACGCCGCTGTCGGCGCGATCCCGGCTCGCACCATCTACGCTCGGAGAACATGACAGCGGCAATCTCATTTCATCCGGTAACGCTCCAGCTTCGCGTCGTCCAGGCTGATGCCCAGGCCCGCGGCATCGGTCAACGTGAAGCTGCCCGAGGAGATATCGAGCCGGCTGGTCGCGATAGTGTCGGTCACCTTGAGCGGACCGACGCATTCCAGTCCGGCCAGCACATTACTCGACGATGCCGCAAGCATGATCTCGGCGAGCGTGCTCGGATCCAGGCCGAAGCCGTGGCCGATGACGACCGGAATGCCCGCCGCCTCGGCCGTGGCCAGCATGCGGGCCGCGCGCAGCAACCCACCCGCCTGCTCGATGCCGAACTTGACGAAGTCGGCCGCCTGGGCCTTGATGACCGCGATCAGGCTGGCGTGATCGCTGATGGACTCATCGGCCATGATGGGGATACCGGCCTGGCGCCGCACCCGTGCCAATCCGGCGATATCGTCCTTCGGCGCCGGCTGCTCGAAGAGCTGCAGATCGTAGGGACGCACCAGAGCGGCCAGTTCGAGCGACGTCTCGGCGTCGTACAACGCGTTGGCATCGATGCGCAGCTTCATCGCATTGCCGACGGCTGCACGCACGGCCGCGACCCGATCGCGATCGGCCTCGATGCCGCCGCCGACCTTGATCTTCGCCGATCGGAATCCCGCTTCGAGCCAGCGCAGCGCTTCGGCGGCCGCTTCATCCGGCGGCAGCATGCCGATCCAGCCGTTGAACTGCACGCTGGTATGCAGCGCGCCGCCGAGATAAGTGGTCAGCGGCACACCGAGCATACGTGCGGTCAGGTCGATGCACGCCATCTCCACCGCCGCCCGCGCGCCGGGTTGCGCCGGCGTCAACGCCTCCAGTTGCTCGACCAGCCGATTGAGGTTGGTGGGATCCTGGCCGACTATCGCCGGCGCGACCCGCTCGTGCAACGCGATCGCGAGCTCGCGGGCGGTTCCCGGCGAGCGCGCACCGGCGGAGGGCTCGATGCTGCTGATGCCGACCGTGCCGTCGCCCGCCGTCGCGCGCACGACCACGCACTTGACGGCTTGCTTCGAGATGCCGGCACTGGTGAACGTTCCGGCCAGAGGCATCTCCACGGCGAAGGTTTCTACTCGTTCGATGCGCGCTTCCATGGGGTGATCCTGATGGGTGATCGACGATTCCGCGCTCGCTCCGAAGGGCAGTGATTCGCCAAGCGATGAGCGACGCCATTCGAGCCTTGAGCTATGCGCCTACGCCTCCCGCGGCGGCTTCTTCCAGCAGGCTCTGGCCGCTCGCCGTAGCGATCAGGGAGTGAACGACGATGTGCCAGCGAACCACGGGATGGCGTGCGCCGGCCGTCTCGAACGCAGCGCGCCACCAGCCCAGCGGTTGCAGCGTGCAATGCGCGTTCTGCCCGTTCGGCAGCAGCGTGAGCGCCGGATACGAAGCGATGCAGGCAAAGACGAACTTGCGTGCGTAGCCGAAGATCTCCTCGATGATCCACGGCAGGTCTTGTTCGGGACAGTGCTCCAACACGTCGGTAGTGATGACACCGTCGAAACGCTCCGTGGGAAGCTTCGCGTAGGGAGCGTGACACGGGTCGTAGCAATGCACCGTGTCGACATCCCAGTAGTCGATGACGTTGTCCACGCGTCCGACGCCGCGAATGTCGACCGGCGAGATGCTGTAGGCGATGCCCTTGCCGGAGCCGTAGTCCAATACATCGCGTGCGCCGGTGCGCTCGATCAGCACCTTGATGCGCTCGAGATGCGGCATGAGACTCACGCCGGGATAGGTCTCGTCGGCGCTCAAATGGCGGTGCTCTTCGCCGGAGGCGTGCAATATCCGGTACTGCTCGAGCATTTCGCTATAACGCGGGCTGGGATGATCGCGGCTATACATCGCGGCGCGTCCTCGCTGCTGCGCACCCCGCGGACAGACCGAGTCTTCCCGCGATCTTGGAAGTGTCGATCCGCGACGAAAGGAAGATGTGCTCTGTCCCCGATTCCTCGCCTAACGGCGGCTGCTGGTAGCGTTCGATCATGCTCAAATCACTTCTGCCGGGCGAGATCCAGCAGCCCCTTCATGGCGAGGTAATAGCCCTGGATACCGAAGCCGGTGACGACGCCGCGCGTATGCCGGCCGACATCGGAGATGCGACCGCGCAGGGCCGGGTTGGATATATGCACTTCGATGGTCGGATAGTCGACTTGGGTGATGGCGGCGTTCAATGCGCCGTAACCGACCGTGAACCCCGCGGGATTGATGATACAGCCGCCGAGCCCCGTGCCGTGCGCGCGGTAGAGCCTGTCCACGACCTCGCCTTCGGCATTGGAATGGAAAATATCGATGTCGCAGCCGAGCTCGGCCGCGTACGCGCGCAACCGTTCGTCGTACTGCGGCAAGGTCATCGGCCCGAACACGTCGATCTGCGCTTTGCCGCGCATGCTCATGCCGGCGCCGTGGATCACGAGTAGCTTGGGCATCGTTGAAACCCCCGCGATTGCTACTGTGGTTTGATGCCGGCCTGCTTCACGACCCGCGACCACTTCGCGGTCTCGGCGGCGATGAACTTGCCGAACTCGCCCTGGCTAAGGTGCTCGGGCTCGGCGCCGTCGGCTGCGAATCGCTTCCTGATGTCGGGTAACAGCAGAATCTGCGCGAGCTCCCTGTCGATACGATCCACGATGCCCCCCGGCGTACCGGCCGGAAACATGATGCCCCACCAGTTCGCGGCCTCGTAGCCGGGCAAGCCTGATTCGTCGATGGTCGGCAGCTCGGGCATCGCGGCACTGCGCTGCTTGCTCGCCATGCCGAGTGCTCGCAGCTTGCCCGACTTGATGTGCGGCAGCGCCTGCACCAGGGTGCCGATGATGATTTGCGAATTGCCCGACATGACATCGACCATGGCCGGAAACCCGCCCTTGAACGGGATATGCACGATGTCGATCGCGGCCATCGACTTGAACAGCTCGCTCGCGAGATGGACCGAGCTACCGACGCCGGAGCTGGCGAAATTAAGCTGCCCGGGCTTGGCTTTCGCCAGCGCGATGAGCTCCTTGGCGGTGCGAGCGGGCAGCCCGGGAAAGATCGAGACCACGTTAGGACCGTTGCCGATCTTGGCCACCGGGACGAACGCCTTGACCGGATCGAACGGCAGCTTCTGGTACATCGAGGGGCCGAACGCGTACGCCGCGGAAATGATCAGCATGGTGTAGCCGTCGGGATTCGACTTGGCGGCGATGTCGGTGCCGAGGTTGCCGCCGGCGCCGGCGCGATTGTCGACCACGATCTGCTTGCCCACACGCTCGCCCAGATGCATGCCCAGCAAGCGCCCGATGATGTCGTTGCTGCCTCCCGGCGGAAAAGGAATGATCATGCGGATAGATCGCACGGGCCAGTCGTCGGCCGCTTGCACGCACGGCGGCAACGCCGCCGCCGCGATCGTGGCAGCGAACATTACGCGCAATGACATCGGATTCCTCCTTGCTTCGGCCCCGTGCCGGCGAGCGCTATTGCGCCTGGATTTTGGCGTCGACGATCAGCTTGCCCCACTTGTCCGATTCCGAGCGCATGAAGGCGCCGAATTGCTCCGGCGTGCTGCCGACCACGCTCGCGCCCATCGTCGTTATCTTGTCGTGGATTTCAGGCACGCTCAACGCCTTCTTGACGTCGCCGTGGATCCGCCGCACCAGCTCCGGCGGCGTGCCGCCGGGCAGCACGAGCCCGAACCAGTTGGTCAGCTCGAAGCCGGGAATGGCCGATTCGTCGATGGTCGGCACGTCGGGAAGCGTGGGCGTACGCGTCTTGCCGAGCATGCCCAAGGCCTTCACCTTGCCCGCTCTGATGTGCTGCAGGTACTGCAACAGGCTGTCGAAGGACAGCATGATCTGACCGCCGAGCAGGTCCTGCATCGAGATGGCGCTGCCTTTGTACGGAATGTGCGCGAGCTTGATGCCGGCCATCTTGTTCATGAGCTCGGCGGCGAGATGCGGTGCCCCGCCGGGACCGGACGAGCCGTAAGTGATCTGGCCGGGCAGGCGCTTGGCGAGCGCGATCAATTCCTTCATGTTGTTCACCGGCACCGAGGGATGCGCGACCATCACGAAATGCACCGCGACCACCTGCGTGAGCGGCGTGAGATCGCGCGGCGGATCGACCGCCATCTTGGGATAGAGGTGCTTGTTGACCGACAGATTGCCCATCGTTCCCATGAACAGGGTATAGCCGTCGGGTGCGGCGCGCGCCGCGATCTCGGTGCCGATGGTACCGCTCGCGCCGACACGATTGTCGACCAGCACCTGGTGCCCCCAGTATTCGGCGAGCTTGGGCGCCAGCACGCGCGCGACGATATCGGTGCCGCCGCCGGCGGGAAAGGCGACGATGATACGCACGGGCTTGGTCGGAAATGTCTGCGCCCACGCGGGGCTGGCCAGCAGCAGGGCGCCGAGGCCCAGCGATTTAGCCGATCTGAGTCGCGTCATTACACGGTCCTCTTTGCTTGGGCGCTGCCCGATGCGTTTCGCGCCGAGCGTTGATCCCGTTCCTATGCTCGATTGGCTGCAATGTCGAAGCGGCGCTGGCGGCGAAGGCCCGCATCCGCCGAGTCCTGCCGTGGCGCCGTCATGATATCACCGCGGCCGCGCACTCCTTCAGCGCTCATGGCCGGCACAGCGATCGCATCGTGTCGCGCGCGAAGCACAAGTCGGCCCACGCCTTCGCCTTGTCGGGGAGCGTGCGTAACAGGTAGGCCGGGTGGTAGGTGACGATGAGCGGCGTGCCGGCGTAGTCGTGCAGGCGCCCGCGCAGGCTGGCGATCGAGGCGTCGGTGCGCAGCAGGTGGCTCGCCGCGATCTTGCCCAGCGCCACGATCAGCTTCGGCTTGATCAGGCCGATCTGGCGCGTGAGATACGGCTCGCAGCAGCCCATTTCGCTCGATTCGGGATTGCGGTTGTTCGGCGGCCGGCACTTCACGACGTTGGCGATGTAGACGGACGCGCCGCGCCTCAGGTCGATCGCAGCCAGCATGTTGTCGAGCAGCCGTCCGGCTTGCCCGACAAACGGCTCCCCCTTGGCATCTTCCTCCGCGCCCGGGGCCTCGCCCACGAAGAGCCAATCGGCGCGCTCGTCACCCACGCCGAATACCGTCTGGGTACGTTTCGCATGCAACGGACACGCCGTGCATTGCGCGACCGTCTGCTTGAGCTCGGCCCAGTCCATTCGCAGGATGCGGCTGCGCCTGTCGTCGCGCTCGGCCGTCGCGGCGGCGCGCGGGGGCGCCGGTGGCGCGGCATCCCGCCGATCGTCCGGGACCGCGGCGGGCACCTCCGGCGCGGCGTCGCGCGGACACGCCGACGGCTGCGTCCTGGTGACTGCGAGGGTCGGGTCCTGCTCGGCCATGCTTGGGTTGTCGGGCCGACACGCCGACGGCTGCGTCGCGGTGACTGCGAGCACCTCGCCGGACGCGCATGCTTGCGCCGAGCGCAGCCGCCAAACGGGCGCAAGCCCCATCTCTTCGAGCACGACCAGGCGCCGGCTCATAGGCTCAAGGCAAGCACAAGCGCATCTTCGCGGCCGCCGTGGGCCGGATAGTACGCGCGCCGGGAGCCCACGCGCTCGAAGCCGGCCGAATCGTAGAGCGAGCGCGCGACCGTATTGGAGGGCCGCACTTCGAGCAGCAGAATGCGCGCGCCCTGGCCGCGTGCCAGGTGGACGTGATATATCAACGCGGCGCGACCATAGCCGTGTCTCTGCCAAGGCGCATCGATGCTCAAATTGAGCAAGTGCGACTCGCCAGCGGCGACGCTGAGGATGCCGTAGCCGATCGGCGCGCGCGCATGCTCGACCACCGTGCACAGATAACCCGCGGCCAACGAATCGGCGAAGTTGCCGCGACTCCACGGAAACGGATAGATGCGCTGCTCGATCTCGAGCACCTGGTCGAGGTCGTCGCGATGCATCGGCCGGTACAGCAGTGTGGGCTCGGGTACTGCGCTCATCGCTGCTCTTCGATAGTGAGGGCGACCTTGTCGCGGATGTAGATCGGCAGGGCCTCGTGAGGGGGACGGCCGCCGCCGCGGGCGAGCTCCGCGGCGGCCAGGGTCGCGATATCGCGCGCATGCGGTACGCTCGCCGGCGATACCGTGGCGAGCGCCGCACCGAGACGATGTGCGAGCGCTTCGCCATGGACGCGAAAACCGTTGCCGCATCCGGTCCAGAGGCCCGCGGAGAGCACGGGTACCTGCGCCGCGGCGTACAGAGCGGGCGCGTGAACGCTCTGCCAGCTGCCGGCAGCGCGCCGATAAGCGGCGAAGTACACCTCCCGCATACGGGCGTCGAGACAACACACCGCCGCCTGTGCGCCGCTCGCTTCGGCCAGCGCGAGCAGCGTGCCGATACCGACCACCGGAAGGTCGGCGCCGAATGCCAAGCCCTGCGCGACTGCGCAGGCGATGCGCAGCCCCGTGAACGACCCGGGACCGGCGCCGAAAGCGATCGCATCGAGCGCGCCGAGCGCGAGCGCGGCATCGCCGAGCAGCCGATCCACCATGGGCAACAGCAACTCGGTGTGGCGCTGGCCGGCGTGGACGGCCTCGGTCGCGACCGCACCATCGCACCAAAGCGCGGCCGAACAGTACTCGGTGGAAGTGTCGAGAGCGAGAATCTTCAAAGGCATGGGGCCGTGCGGCGAGCAGCGTCCCGCCGATTATACGGGCGAGCCGCGCGCAGGCCGCGGCCAGGCAGGGACGCCGGATTGCCGCTCCGCCCCCGCCCCGCAGTACACTGACGGCAGCAGCGTATCGCTTGCCGGCCACCCGCGTCGTCCTACCTCGGAGGCGTCCAGCCATGAGCACTCTCGTCGAACGGCTCGCCCGCTATGCGGAAGGCTTGCGCTACGACGATCTGCCGGCGCAGGTCGTGCACCAGGCCAAGCGCCTGATCATGGACAGCGTCGGCTGCGCCCTCGGCGGTTATCGCTCGGAGCCCGCGCGCATCGCGCGTGAAATGGCGGCGAGCGTGAGCGCGAACCCGGGGGCGACGGTGATGGGCAGCGGACAGCGTTCGAGCCCGGACCTCGCCACCTTCGCCAACGGCGTCATGATCCGTTTCATGGATTTCAACGACGGCTATACCAGCAACGGCGAATCCGGCCATCCGAGCGACAGCCTCGCGGCGGCCTTGACGCTCGCGGAGCTCAATCGCCGCAGCGGCCGCGATCTCATCGCCGCCACGGTGCTCGCCTACGAGGTGTTCTGCCGCGTCTGCGATGAAGCCGATCTCAAGCCGCTCGGCTTCGATCATGTCACTGTAGGCGGCATGGCGAGCGCCGCGGCCGCCGCGCGGCTCCTAGGCCTCACGGGCGAGAAGCTGCGTCACGCCTTCAATCTCGCCATCGCGCCCAATATCGCGCTCTACCAGACGCGCATCGGCAACGTCTCGATGTGGAAAGGCTGCGCGTACGCCAACGCGAGCCGCAACGCGGTGTTCGCGGCCATGCTCGCGCAACGCGGAATGACCGGGCCTTCGCCGGTGTTCGAAGGCGTCGGCGGCTACTTCAAGGCGGTGACCCGGAAGTCCTTCGACCTGGCGCAGCTCGGCGGACCGGCGCATCCCTACAAGATCATGCAATGCCTGATGAAGCGCTTTCCGCTGGGACAGTATTCACAGACGGTGGCCGAGGCTGCGCTGCAAGTCCGCGCCAGTATCGGCTCGATCGACGATATCGAACAGGTCGAGGTGCATACGCTCGCCACGGCGATCAAGCTCATGGCGGGCGATGCGCAGAAGTGGGAGCCCGAGACGCGCGAAACGGCCGACCACAGCATGCCCTACACCGTCGCGGTGGCATTGACCTACGGCGACGTCGGCGAGGAACACTTCGAGCCGGCGATGCTGCGCGATCCCGGCCTGCGCGCGCTGACCCGGCGCGTCAAAGTCAGCGAGTGGGACGAAGCCAATCGTCGCATGCCAGAAGCGATGTTATGTCGCGTCACGGTGGCGACCAGGCAGGGGACGCGCTTCGATGCGACGGTCGATTACCATCGCGGCCACTGGCGCAATCCGATGAGCGATGACGAAGTGGAGGCGAAGTTTCGCAAGCTCGCGCGCCACCTCCTCGCCCAGGAGAAAGTCGACGCGCTGGCGCAACGCCTGTGGCGGCTCGAGGAACTGGCCGACGCGGGCGAGATCGTGCGCCTCAGCGTCGCATGACCGTACGCTCTCACATCAACCAGGGAAGGAGACAAACCAATGCTGGACGCAGCGATAGTTGGACTCGGCCGTTGGGGCAAGAACTTCGTTCAGTCGGTGCAGGGCCAGAGCGAGCGCATCCGCTTCATCCGCGGCGTCGACGTTGCGGCCGACAAATTGCGGGAGTTTGCCGCGCAGCACGACTTGCCCGTGTGCGCCGACTTCGCCGAGGCGCTAAATGATCCCGCGGTCAAGGCGGTGGTGCTGGTCACGCAGCATTCGCTGCACCGGCCGATGCTCGAAGCGGCGGTGCGCGCGGGCAAGCACGTGTTCTGCGAAAAGCCGCTCGCGCTCAATGCGACCGATGCGCGCGCCATGATCCAGGCCTGCCGCGATGCGGGCCGGGTGCTGGGCCTGGGCCACAACCGGCGCTTGTGGCCGTCGATGCAGCGCCTGAAGCGTATCGTGGATTCAGGTGAGCTGGGTCAGTTGCTGCACATCGAAGGCCATTTCAGTAACGAGCATTCGAACAACGTGGGTGGCACCTGGCGCGATTCGCCAGCCGAATCGCCGGGCGGCGGCTTGACCGGCGCGGGCCTGCACATTCTGGATGCTTTTCTCAACCTGATCGGTCCGTTCGCCCGCGTCCACGGCCAACTGCTGGTGCGCAAGCCGCCGCCCGTGCCGCGCGATGTCGCCTCGGTGCTGGTCGAATTCGCCAACGGCGTGAGCGGCAGCTTCACTACCATTCGCGCGACACCGCTGTACTGGCGCGTGCATGTCTTCGGCGACAAGGCTTCGGCCGAATCGATCGGCGAGCACGAGTTGCTGCGCCATCGCAGCAACGCCGCGCCCGAGCGCATCGTATTGCCGCCGGTGAACGCGCTCAAGACCGAGCTCGAATTGTTTGCCGATGCCGTCCAGGGTGGAACGCCGTTTCCGATTTCGAGCGAAGAAATGCTCGCAACCGTCGCCACGTTCGAAGCCGTGGTGCAGGCGCTGGAGACCGGGGGCAGCGTCAGCCTTCGCCAGCCCGCGCGCTGAGCGCGATATCCGGACGCTCCGTAGCGCGTCCACCGCACAGTCTGGTCAGCCTTGGCCACCCGCCCCGCCGAGCGTTACGACTGTAGCCAACGACGCTCGGGCGCCGGCACGGCAAGTCGGCCTTGGACGCACCGCACTGCCGAATTCCGAGCGGGCAGCGCCGTGCTTGCCGCGGATACGACGGCCGCGCAGATCTGTCGCAAGCGCCGGCGCCGGCCCTACACGGGCGGCACGCGACGATCAATGCTGGGGCGGCCGGCGCAGGCGAGAGCTTATCGGCGCCAGGCTGCGAAAAGCCTTCTCGCCGTGCAGCGTGGCGTAGTCGCGGTGGCCGTCCGGGCCGGTATGCCACTGGCTTGTCACCCAACGGTAGCCGATGGGCGGCTCCTCGCCCGAGTCGACACCGCCCTGGATCTTCATCGGGGTCTGGGCGTTGCCTGCTTCGGCGGACCGTCCAGCCAGTGCCTGCGCCGTGAGAGAGACGCGCGTCAGCGGTGCGTCGCCGACGGGCACAGGGATCGGTTGCAGGGCTTCCGCCTCTGCCTTGGGCGTTTCGGAATCACCGCCGGACAGCCACTTGCCGGCGCCGATCACGGCGAAGGTGGCAAGCACCGGCACACCGGTATGGGCCCATGCAAGCTGGAGGTTGACGAATTCGCTGATCGCCGGGTCGCTCACCAGCATCTCGCCCGCGACCCAACCGAGCAACCCGCCGCCCGCGGTCACGATGAAGCTGTATCGGTTCATGAGTTTGAGCACCAGCGTACTGCCGTAGATGATCAGCGGAATGCTGATCACAAGCCCGATGATCAGCAGCGGCACGTTGCCCTTCGCGGCCGCCGCGACGCCGAGCACGTTATCCAGGCTCATGACGAAGTCGGCAATGATGATGGTCTTGACCGCAGCCCAGAGACCCGTGTGGGCGTCGAGGTCCTTCTCCTCTTTTCCGGGCAGCAACATCTGGACGCCGATCCAGATGAGCGCGAGCGCGCCCACGATCTTCAAGAAGGGCAGCTCCAGCAGGAAGACGGCAAAGAACGTGAGGATGACCCGAAGAATGATGGCACCGAAGCTGCCGAAGAGAATCGCCTGCTTTTGCTGCTTGGGCGGCAGCGAGCGGCTCGCCAGAGCGATAACGACTGCATTGTCGCCGCTCAACAAGATGTTGATCATGGTGATTTGGGCCAGAGTGACCCAGAAGAACGAAGTCGTGAGCAGCTCCATGTGGACACTCCATCTGACGTATTGGCTCGCGCGAAATCGCCGCCCGATGAAGGAACAATATGACTGCTCGATGAATCCTCACTGTCCCGAATATGACTTTATGCCGTCATTAACATGAACGTTCCTTTACATTGAATCGAGATCACGGGCTTCGGTCTTCCCCGGGAACGGGAAAGTCACGCTGAAGGCATTGCCGATGCCGTCGCTGTCGTCCGCCAACGCGATCGATGTGCCGTGAATACGGGCGATCTCCTGCGCAATCGCAAGACCGAGGCCGCTACCACCGTCGTAACGCGTGCCGAGCAGCCGGTGGAAGCGCTCGAAAACGCGTGCGCGCTCCTCGCTCGGGATGCTCGGACCATCATCGTTTACCGACATGCTCGGCAGCGGCGTCGCCGACACTGTCAGCGTGACACGGCCGCCCGGGGCCGTATAGCGCACCGCATTGTCGAGCAGGTTATCCATCAGCTCGCGCAAACGCTCGGCATCGCCTTCGATCATGACCGGCGCCGAAGCACCTTCGAAGCCGAGGTCGATGGACTTGGCGAGTGCCTCCGGCACCCAGGAGCTGGCGGCCTCCAGCGCAAGCGCGTTCAGATCGATCGGCGCGAGCCGCACCGAAATCGCCGCAGCAGGCTCGTTGCGGGCGAGCGAGAGCAGTTGCGACACGAGCCGCGCGAGCCGATCCAAGCCCTTCTGCAACATGCCGATGGATGCACGCATCTGCGCCGTGTCTTGCTGGCGCAGCGCGAGCTCGAGTTGCGCCTGCAAGCCCGCCACCGGCGTCTTCAACTGATGCGCGGCATCGGCGACGAAACGGCTTTGCGCCGTCAACACGCGATCGAGCCGTCCCAGCAAGCCGTTGATCGACTGCAGGAGCGGCCGCACTTCCGCCGGAATGTCCGTCACCTCGACCGGGCTGCGATCGTAGGGCTTACGCGAAGCGACCGCCTTGCGCAGCCGTTCGAGCGGCGATAGCCCATGCGCAACGCCCGCCCAGACGATCAGTCCGGCGAGCAGGACAAGAAGCACCTGCGGCGCCACGACGCTCAAGAGGATCTCGCGTGCGAGGTCGCGCCGCTTGACTTCGGTCTCGGCCACGCGCACGACGACCGCACGCTGCCTGCTCCGTCCGTCGAGGTCCGGCCGGTATTCGACCACGCGCACGGGCGCGTTCCCGATGACCGCATCGTAGAGCGCCTCGGCGTGCGGACCGTGCACGATCTTGCCGCTCGGTGCCGGCACGGCAACCCCGGCGATCGCGCGGCCGTCCGCGCTGCTGACGCCAAAATAGATCCGATCGCTCGGATCGGTGAGCAGGACGCGCCGCGCGGCTTCGGGCAGATCGAGCTCGAGCGCCTCGGCCGGACCCCGCAAGTGGAGCGAAATCTCGTGGGCGATCTCGATTAGCGAACGATCGTAGGCGCGGCGCGAGAACTCAAGCGCGATCCAGTAGCTCACGAAGGCATCGGCAATCAGCAGCAACGCTAGCGGGACCAGCAGCCAGGTTAGCAACTGGCTCCGCAGCCTGGGCTGCTCACGCGTCATGGCTTCTTTCGATCATGTAGCCCATGCCGCGCACGGTACGGATGACGACACCCGTGTGCTCGAGCTTCCTGCGCAACCGATAGACGAACACCTCGATGGCATTACTCGACGAGCCCTCTTCCCAACCATAGAGATGATCCACGATCTGCTGCTTCGTGACCACGCGCCCTTCCTTCAGCAGCAGCAGCTCGACCACAGCGAGCTCGCGCGCTGAGAGGTCCACCGGTTGCGCATCGCAATACAGCCGCCGACCTGCCATGTCGAGCCGTAGTCGCCCGTGAAGCAACTCGGAGCTCGCGCCCGCATTGGCTCGGCGAATGAGCGCCCGCACGCGCGCTTCGAGCTCGGACAAATGGAAGGGCTTGGTGAGGTAATCGTCCGCGCCGAGGTCCAATCCGGTGATGCGATCGCTCACCGAATCGCGCACCGTCAGAATGATCACGGGGACCGTGCTGCGCCGGGCGCGCACGCGTTTCAAGACGTCGAATCCGTCGAGCCCAGGAAGCCCCAAGTCGAGCACGACCAGATCGTATACGATGGCGCTGAGCGCGCGATCGGCATCCTCGCCGCTGCGCGCGATGTCGACCGCATGCGCGGACTGCGTCAGCGCCCGCGCCACCGCGTCGGCCAGCATGGCGTCGTCTTCGACGACTAGAATTCGCAATTGGTCCCGCCAGATCAGACGGCTTGGTTGCTCGCCGCAACGAGCCGATGAACCATTGTACCCGACGCGCGGATCACGGCCGTGACGTTCGACGACGCAAGTGCGCGCCGCTTGCGCAAATGCCGCCGCGGCGCCGCGACGCGCCGCGCGGGACATCGCGGGCGAGCAGCGGCATCGGCCCGCACGCCAAAGCCGCGAGCGGTGACGATCGCGACGGCGACGCAGCGGACGATCGTCCGGCCCAGCTAAGCGGCGACGTTTCGCCGTCGGCGCAACCGTTCCGTGACCAGCATGATGGTGATATCGTCGGCTGCGACCGGACGGCTGAAGAGATAGCCTTGCATTAGCGTGCAGCCGCGCGCGTGCAATAGCGCGGCCTGCTCTTCGGACTCCACGCCTTCGGCCACGACCGCCAGCCCGAGGCTGTTGCCGAGCGCGATGATGGCAGCGATGATTGCGGCATCTTCCGGATTGTCGATGACGTCGCGCACGAACGAACGATCGATTTTCAGCGTATCGATCGGGAAGCGGCGCAGGTATGCGAGCGAGGAGTAGCCGGTGCCGAAATCGTCGATCGACAAGCCGACACCGTGCTCCTTCAGCGCGCACAGGGTCGCGCGGGCAGCCTCGGCGTCGCGCATCAGGACGCTTTCGGTCAACTCGATGTCGATCGCTCGCGCATCGAGCTTGGCATCGTCGAGCGCGGCAGCGACCTTGGCGACGAAATCCTTCTGCGCGAAGCTCGTGCTCGACATGTTGACCGCGATGCCCACTCGCGGCAAGCCGGCCGCCCGCCACGCCGCCGCTTGGCGGCACGCCTGCGCCAGCACCCAGTCGCCGATCGGCACGATGAGGCCGGTTTCCTCGGCCAGTGGGATGAAGTCCGCAGGCGCGATCATGCCGAGCTCGGGATGCTGCCACCGGATCAAGGCTTCGATCCCCGCGATCCGGTGCGTGCCGATCTCGACTTTCGGCTGATAGTGGAGCAGCAGCTCGCCGCGCTCCGTCGCCTTGCGAAGCTGGCTCTCCAACGTGAGCTTGCGTAACGCCGAGGCGTTCATCGACGGGGAAAAGTACTGATAGTCGTCCTTGCCGTGATCCTTGGCGTGGTACATCGCGCTATCAGCGTTCTTGAGCAGCGTGTCCGCGTCCTCGCCGTCGCAGGGATAGACGGCGATGCCCGCGCTCGCCGTGACCACGATCTCGTGCCCGTTCAGGGTGAATGGCTGCGCCAACGCGCTCAGGATGCGCCGAGCCACCTTGCCAGCATCGGCTGCCTGGGCCAATCCCGTCAACTGGACGGTGAACTCGTCGCCGCCGAGGCGGGCGACATTGCCGGGCAGCGGCGATGGATCGACCCGCGTCACGTGGTCGGCCGAGCGCAGTGACTGCGTCAGCCGCGCGCTCACGGCGGCCAATAGCTGATCGCCGACATTGCGCCCGAGGGTGTCGTTGATACGCTTGAACCGATCGAGATCGAGCACGATCACCGCCAGCTTCTGCGACCAACGCGCGACGTGCGCGATCGAGTGGCCGAGCTGCTCCTTGAAGAACTGCCGGTTGGGCAGGTCGGTAAGCGTGTCGTACATGGCAAGGTGCCGGATTTGCTGCTCGGCGTGCTGGTGCTCGGTGATGTCCTGAGTCGTGCCGTGGATGCGAATCACAGCCCCGTTGTCGTCACAATCCGCCACGGCTCGTTCGTGCACCACCCGCTGCGTGCCGTCCGCACGCACGATGCGGCACTCCAGGCTGTAAGGCTGCGCCGAATTGAGCGCGCGGCGCAGCGCGCGCTCGAGCTCGCCGCGCTCGCTCGCATGCACCATTTCGATCAAGCCGCGGTAGCCCGAGCTCGAGCTCTCCGGGGTCGCGCCCAGGATACGCAGCAGCTCGGGCGAGCGATAGACCTCGTTGCTCGCGAGATCCCAGTCCCAGTGTCCGAGCTGCGCCAGGCGCTGCGCCTCCGCCAGGCGCGCCTCGCTGCGGGCGAGCCGCTCGAGCGACTGGCTCGCGCGCAGCATGTAGCGCACGCGATGCGCGAGGATCGGCCAGGGGATGGGCTTGGTGATGAAATCGGTCGCGCCGACCTCGTAGGCGCGATTGACCGATTCCGTGTCGTCGTGACCGGTCATCATGAGCACGGGCGTGCGCTGTGACGCTGGCAGCGCGCGGATTTCCGTGCACACTTCGAACCCGTCCCGGCCCGACGTCATGACGTCCAACAGCACGATGTCCGGACGCACGCGCGCGAGCGCCTCCAAGCCCTGTTCGCCGCTTTGCGCTTCGGCCACCGCGATGGCCGCGGTCTCCAGCGTCTGGCGCACCAGCAGGCGCACGATGTCATCGTCGTCGATGACTAGCGCGAGCGGCCTGGACGATGTGGAATGCTCAGACATGCCGAGATCCATCTACGGCCGAAAGGCGGGCGGGCTTGAACCGCCCGCGGTCATCGGCCGAACGGCGGCCACTGCCCGCCTCAAGATCGATGGCAGCACGCCGTAAACACATCCGACGATAGGCAGCTCGTCTGTTCTTGGACACGAAGGGCTGTTCGCGGAGGACCTACAGAGTCCGTTCAGCGCGCCGGGAGCAATTCGGTAGCGACGAGTGTCATGCCTGCGAGAAAAAACTCTTCTTCGAGCACCGGCCTGCCTGCCATCCTGGTCATCGAGAGCAACAAGTTCCAACGCCGATCGCTGTGTCGCTTGATGCGCTCGGCGGGCGCGGACCATACCGCGGAAGCGCTCGATCCGGCCGATGCCGGCCGCGTGCTCGAGCGTGGCCGCTGGCCGCAGTGGATCGTGGTTACCGACCCGGATCTGCTGGGCGAGGACGCCCTGGCGACCCTGCGACGCATCGCGACAGGCCACCCCGTGGGCGGCGTCATCCTGTTGTCTCGACGCCGCCCTCAGGCGCTCCCCGCGCTGCGCGAGGAAGCGTGCAAAGCGGGCCTGCACTGCCTGGCTGCGCTGCGCAAGCCGGTCAGCGCGGAGGAAATGGGCGCCTTGCTGCGCCAGTATGCCGCCGCCCCCGCACGCCCCGCAATGTCGAGCGTCACTGTGTTGAGCAAGGAAGAGTTGAGCGAATGTTTGCGGGCGGGACGCCTGCGCGCCCACTTCCAGCCCAAGGTCGACCTCCTCTCCGGGCGTCCGGTGAGCTGCGAAGCGCTGCCCTACGTCACCCATGCGCGCCATGGCGTGGTTCCGGTCGCGCGCTTCCGCCACGCGATGAAGCAGCTCGGCGCCCAACGCGTCATGACCGCGAGCGTGTTGCGCGATGCGGCCGAGCTGGTGCGCTCGCTGCGCGAGAAAGGGCTTGAAGCCCAGGTGGCAGTGAATCTGTCCGCCGACGTGCTTTCGGAGGCGGGCGATGCCGCGAGCCTCGATTCGTATGTGCGTACGCTTGGCGTCGCGCCTTCCGATCTGGCGTTCGAAATCGCGGCGAGTCCGCAAGCGCTGGCCGCGCCCGACTTCGCGGATAACCTCGCGCGGCTCAAGCTGCGCGGCTACGCCCTGGTGATCGACGAGGAGGCCGCGCCCGGGCGCCTCGAAGCGCCGGCGCATGCCCACTTCTGCGAAATCAAGATAGATGTCGCGGCAGCCCCGCCCATGCAAGCCGAGGGCGATGGCGAGCGCGAGCTAGCCAGCGCGGTTGCAGCCGCCCGCCGCCACGGCATGGCCACTTGTGCCGTGGGCGTGCACAGCAGTACCGCGCTCGATCAGGCCCGCGGGGTGGGATTCCAGCTCGGACAGGGCGAGCTGTTTGCGCCTTCCTTGCCGGCCGAGGAGGTCTTGAGCTGGGTGGAGCGGGAGGAGCGCACGCGCACCTTCGCCGCTCGCGCCTCCTGGCGTCATCGCGCCGGCTGATTCCGCAGCGCGCAAGCCACTGTGCTGCGGATGTAGCGCCACAGCTGCGTTTCAAGTCATCGCTCAGGCTGAACCCGCAGCGCGCAAGAAACAGCGCGCGGTCGGCCGCGCCCGCCATCGGTCCGGCAACGCCGGCATCCGGACGTCTCCCGCCTCCTGGCCGTTGCGTCCTGCGGCATTGATCGAGGCGGCGCGCGGCTGGCGAGGTGCGGCCGAAATGTTGCGCTCGCCTACCGCCGCATCGTACCCGTCCTGTTCAGTGAGCCGCCGCCTGACGATGTGCGGCCAAGACGGTCCACGCTCTGTCCAATGCTATGAGCGGCCCGGCACCCTGCTGCCGGTGCGCATTCAAGACGTGCAGCTCCGCGGCGCTCTGTGCAAAGATGGGCGCCGAGTCGGCCGCACCAGGCCACGGCAACATAAAAGTGGCCACCAGACCGGCAATGCTGATCAACGCTTCGTGTCCGTCCATGGCGTGCTTCCCGTTCGCGATTGGCACGCGCCCACTATGCGCCAGCCGCAGGCTCACCAGATGAGCCCGACCGCCGTCACCATCGCGTAAGCGGTTAAGATGCTCGGGTCACGGTCGCGCGAATCTCACGTTTGCGCGGTGGCCGCGACACCAGCAATTCGGCGCAAAGACGCTGATCGAGGCAGCGCGCGCCGCGGTAGACTGAACGCGCGGCGGCGAAAGCGCGCCGCACGCTATGAGCCGCCGCCAATCGTACGGACGCGTGAAACTACATCGACGTCGGCGGCGAACCCGCGCCGCGCGCTACCAGCCGGCGTCACAGACCAGGATGCATGCCATGCCGATTCCACCGAATGAGCTTTCCGCCAGCGAAATCTCGCAAGCGACGCGCGCCGGCACGCTCTCCTGCGAGGCCGTGGTCCGCGCCTGCCTCGAACACATCGCGACACGCGAGCCCGCCGTCCAGGCTTGGCAGTACATCGATGCCGAAGGCGCGATCGCGCAAGCGCGCGCGCTCGACGCGGGCAGCGCACGCGGGCCGCTGCACGGCGTGCCGTTCGGAGCGAAGGACATCATCGACACGCACGACATGCCCACCGAGTACGGCAGCCCTATCCATCGCGGTCATCGGCCCGATCGCGATGCCGCCTGCATCGCCCTGATGCGCCGTGCAGGGGCCGTGCTCGTGGGCAAGACGGTGACGACCGAGTTCGCCAACGTCCATCCGGGCAAGACGCGCCATCCGCTCGATCCGGCACGAACGCCGGGCGGATCCTCGAGCGGGTCGGCCGCCGCCGTCGCCGCTGCCATGGTGCCGCTAGCCCTGGGCACCCAGACCACGGCCTCGACCATCCGGCCAGCGTCGTTTTGCGGCGTGGTCGGCTATCGCCCGACGTGGTCGGACTTGCGCCTTTCGGGCGTGATGGAGGCCGCCGGCTCCCTCGATACCTTGGGTCTCATGGCACGTTCGGTGGCCGATATCGCACTATTGCGCGCCGTGTTGTTGGGCGTCGAGCCCAGGGCGCTTCCGGCCGAGACGGCGAAACCCCGTATCGGCTTTTGCCGCACGCACTTGTGGGAGAACGCCGAAAGCACGACCCAGCGCCTGCTCGAGGATGCGGCTTCGCGGCTGGCAGCCGCGGGTGCGAGCGTGAAGGATGCCGTCCTGCCATCGGCATTCACGCGCATACCGGAAGCACACAAGGCCGTATCGAGCTTCGAATTCACGCGCAACTTCTCCTGGGAGATCGCGCATCATTGGGATCGCATCAGCGAGACGTTGCGCAACGGGCGCATCAAGGATGGCCTCGCGACCACGTTCGAGCGTTATCGGGAGGCACGCGAGCTGTTGTCCGCATGCCGGCAAACGCTGGACCAATTCTTCGACAACTACGATATCCTGCTGACACCCGCCGCCGCCGGCGAGGCGCCGGTAGGACTGCATTCGACCGGCTACACCGGCTTTTGCAGCATCTGGACCTCGACCCACGTCCCGGCCCTCACGCTGCCTTTGCTGCAGGGCCCGAGCGGTTTGCCGATCGGCGTCCAGTTGGTCGCGCGCCGCGACCGCGATCGCGATCTGTTCGGCTTCGCCCAGTGGATTCGGCGCGCGCTGCGCTGAACGCGCGGGCAATGCCCTACTCGGCCTTGATGCCGGCGGCGCGGATGACCTTCGACCATTTCTCGGTCTCCGCGGCGATGTAGGCGCCGAATGCAGCCGGCGATGCACTCGCGGTCGTGACGATGCCCAGATCGAGAAGCTGCTTCTTCACGTCGGCCGCGGCCAGCGCCTTCCCGACCTCGGCGTGCAGGCGCGTGACGATCTGCGATGGCGTTCCCGCCGGCGCGAAGACGCCATACCAGTTATCGGTGGCGAATCCGGCGAGTCCCGCTTGCTCGACCGTCGGCAACTGGGGCATCAACTCGAAGCGCTGCGACCCCGCGATGGCCACCGCGCGGATCTTGCCGGCGTCGATCATGCCGCGCGCCGTGGAGACGGTGGAAAAAATGAGCTGCACGTTGCCTCCTACCAGGTCGAGCATCGCCGGCGCGCCGCCCTTGTAGGGGATGTGGATCATCTTCACGCCGGCAAGCGTATTGAAGAGCTCACCGGCGAGGTGATCCGCGGCGCCGGGCCCCGACGAGCCATAGTTGAGCTCGCCCGGACGCGCCTTCGCCAAAGCGATCAGGTCCTTCACCGCGCGCACGGGCAGCGATGGATGCACCACCAGGACGTTGATCGCGACCGCCGCTTGGCTGATCGGCGCCAAGTCACGGCTCGGGTGGTATGGCATTTTCGCGTACAGGCTCGGATTGATCGCGATCGGCCCGATGGTCCCGAGCACCAGGGTATAGCCGTCGGGCGGCGACTTCGCCGCCAGGTCGACGCCGACCATACCGCCCGCCCCGCCGCGATTGTCGATCAGGACCTGCTGGCCGAGCGACGGCCCGAGTTTCTGCGCCAGGGCGCGCGAGGTGAAGTCCGCGCCGCCGCCGGGCGCGAACGGACTGATCCAGCGGATCGGCTTCGCCGGCCATTGCTGAGCAAATACAGGCAGCGTCACGACCGAAGCAACTGCTACGAGCAAGCATCGTCTCGCGATCATTCCGGCGTCCTCCAAGCAAGCCGGCCCTGATGCTTCAGGGCCGGGCGGAGCCAACAACGTAGACATATTCGCTGCGTCGGCTGCCAATGGTGCTGGGGCTGGCCGGCGACATGCGGCCAATTGCAGCATGACGACCACCGGCACGATCCTCGATTGCATGTTGCAGGGCGCTAGCCCGCGACACCCGGCTAATTCACCTTGATGTTCGCCGTCCGAATGACCTTGGTCCAGCGCGCGAACTCGTCGCGGATCACCGTGGCGAAAGCTTCGGCCGTGCTCGTACCCGGATCGACGCCGAGCTGCACGAATCGATTACGGATTTCGGGCAACGCCATGATGCGCACGATCTCTGCGTGCAGGCGCGTCACCACCGGACGCGGCGTACCGGCCGGCACCACGATGCCGTACCAGATGAGTACCTCGGCGCCTGGAAGACCAGCTTCGGCGATTGTCTCGGCATCCGGGAATGCCGCGAGCCGCTGCTTGCCCGTCGTCGCGAGGATCCGCACCCGGCCCGCCTGGGCCAGCGGAACGACCGGCGGCACGCCGGAGAAGACGATGCTTACCTGGCCTCCGACCAGATCGGTCAGTGCTTCGGCGTTGCCTTTGTAAGGCACGTGCACGATGTCCACACCGGCCACGATCTTGAACAACTCGCCGGCCAGGTGCGGGCTGCTGCCGACACCCGGCGAACCGAAGTTGAGCTGCGCGGGCTTGCTCTTGGCGAGCGCCACCAAGCCCTTCACATTCTTCGCGGGCACCGAGGGATGCACCACGATGACCACCGGCCCAGTTGCGATCTGGGCGACGGCGGCGAAGTCCCTTACGGGGTCGAAGGGTGTCTTCGGATACAGCGCGGGATTCATGGCGAGCGGTCCCAGGGCGCTCATCGCCAGGGTGTGGCCGTCCGGTGCCGCTTTCGCGACCGCGTCGGTGCCGATGAGCCCGCCGGCGCCCGGCCGATTCTCCACGATGACCGGTTGGCCGAGCGCCTGGTTGAGCTGCGGGCCCAGGGTGCGCGCCATGATGTCGAGTGTCGAGCCCGCGCCGTATGCGACCACGAATCGAACCGGCTTGGTCGGATAGGCGCTCTGAGCATGCGCAGGCTGGTGCAGTCCGCCGCCGAGCAGGGCCAGCGCTAGCGCGGCCCGATGGACGACGCTTCGACACGGGCTTGGCGAGGGTCTGGCTGCGATCGGTGCATGCGCTTGCATTCCAAGGGTCATGATGGAGGTGTGGGCGTTGGGGACCAGCTTCGATTGTAGCGGCAAGTCAGCCGGCATGCGCCGCGCGAAATCGAGCCGGCGCCGCCGTGCATCGGCAACCCGCTGTGCGTGACGATCGACCCCCGCCGTCCATCGCCATGCCGGCGATTGACAGCGCTCGGGAATTGCCGCAACGTCGCGTTCGCGATGAGTACGACCGATGCGCGCACCGAATCAAACCTGCTCGCCAATCCGAGGTCGGTGCCGCGGTGGCGAGCAGAGAGCGGCCGCGCGGCGTCGATGCGGCGCGAGACGCGATCCTGCGCCCGGCCGGGCAGGCGCGTGGCTAGGAGCGAGCGGCCGCGCGGCGTCGATAGCGCTCGACATTCGGTCTTGTCCGGACGGCCTCGCTCGGGCGTGGCGGACGCGCAATCGAGGTAGAAACCGGTGCTGCTGGAAGAGCAACAACTGAGCGTGCTTGCGCGCTCCGCCGCCGCGACCTTCGAAGATCGCACGCTAGCGCATCTCGACCGCTATTTCCCTCGTCATTGCCGGCTCCTGGGCGCCGAACAGATGCGCCGCGTCATCCGCTATGGCTGGAGCCGGGCGAACGCGCACGAGCTGACGCCGGAATGCTGTGTGCGCTCCTACATCGATCTCATGTGCGTGCTCGGCAGCGGCTTCGACCAGGACGTTCTGCTCCCTTGGGCGGCAGCGGTACTGAGCGACCGCAGCAACGCCGATCCGATCGCGCGCGGCGACGCCCTCTACGACCTGGCGTGGGCATACATCGAGCATATCGGCAAGGACTTCCGCAACTCGGACGGAACGCCGACCACGGCCCGCTTCGTCTACGAGCTGAAGGACCTGCGTGACGAAACCGACGCGGCGCTCGACACAAGCAAGCTGCCCGGGTTCGCGCGCGGCCTGGAGCAGCGCTTCAATCGGGTCTTTCCGGCGAAATCCGCCCGCGTTGGCACGGCGGCGATTCGTCAGACCGTGGCCAATGCCGTACTCGGCGCGCGCGAACACGGGATTCGCGGCCAGCGCGGCGTCACCGTCTACGCGACGCTGCTGTTCGTCCTGGGGGCTAGCTTCGCCCGCGATCCTTTGTTGCCTTGGGCTCACGCGGCCTTGACCGACCCCACCCTCGGCGATGAATCGAAGAAGGTCGACAAGCTCTTCATGAGCGCGGTGGCGTTCTTGCGGCAGTGGTGGGAACCGATGGCGCAGGCGCGCGGCGGCTGAAATGTGCGATTGTGCAAAACCGCCCAAGCCCAGCGAAAGTTCGGCCGGCGCCAGCGCGCCGGGATGCGCGTCGCAAACGTGTCCGGCGAAGAAGATCGACCTGGTCGAATTCGTCGAAGTCGTCGCCCGCTCTCCGCTCGGCACCGTGGAAGGCGCGGGCAAGACCTCGAGCAAGTTGAAGAACACCACGACGCGTAGCGACAAGAATGGCGGGGAGTACAAGCAGTTCATCAACATCGACAAGGACATCGAGGGTGCGCCGAAGCGCCATCCCGAGTACGCCCGGTATGTCGACGTGCGCGCGCGCATCGAGGGCGACGGCGCACTCGCCGGCAAGCAGGTGAAGTTCCGCTACGAGCTTACGGCAGGCAAGGATAGGCCGGCGGGCCTTGCCGGTTCCACCAAGGAAGGCTTCGGCGCCGCAGGAAGCTCAGACACGCATATCGGCGGCACCGACGAGGAAGGCTGGACCGACACCGTCGCCTTTTATCTTTCGCAGTACGCGGGCGACAAGTTCAAGCTCTTCGCCCAGGCGCTGGACGACGCCGGCAAGCCGACCGGCGCCGAGAAGCAGATCGGTTCGTACGAGGTGTGGCGCAAGTTCTGGTACCAGATCACGCGCGCCACGACGCACGCCGTTCCCGCGCCGTCGAAGTCGATCACGGCGTACAACAAGGTGTTCGCCGACATGCTCGCCACCGACGAAGTGACCTTTACCAAGGCAAGCAGCCCGGCCAATACCTTCTACCCCGGATGGATGGTGAGAAAGGGCGGCGCGGACAGCGACGAGTCCGTGATCGGCGGCCACAATCGGGAAGAGTTCTACAAGAAGTTCAAGGCCGAGGCCGATAAGCCGGTCAAGGGCCACTTGATCATCTGCCAGCACCAATGGGATCCCGCTGGCGAGAGCGATCTGCATACCGTGGAAGTGAAGAAGAATCCGTCCGACGAGATCACGATCGATCTGAAGGCAGGCAACGCGGGCATCATCAAGCCGGCCCTGACGGGCGATCTCGTAGTCCTCGGCACCTGGAGCGGTACCGGCTCGAACGGCAATCTCTCGGCCGACAACATCCTGATCGAGAAAGCCCGCGGCGGCCTCAATCGCATCAAGGTCTCGCTGCCGGCGGGTGCGCCCGACCCGACCAAGCAAAAGGTCATCGTGAAGCTGAAGCTCGCCTACGGCAAGTTCTACGCGGGCGAATCGAATCAGCACAACATGCTCATCGTCTACCGCGGCGAAGAGGCGAACTACAACCAGGTCGTATCGCACGAATTCGGCCATGGATTCGGCCAGACGCCGCGTCCGGGCAGCGAGACCGCGCCACTGGCCAAACACGCCAAGCAGTACGACAATGCCTACGGCGGCGTCGGCTCGCATTGCAGCACCGACGCCTCGCTGGTCGACGATACCTCGACCAGCTCCAAGAAGCGCTATACCAACGGCACCTGCATCATGTTTCATCAGGTCAATCCGAGCGGGTGCAAGCAAGTCTTCTGCGCGGTATGCGAGCCGCATTTGAAGCTGCGCGACATGTCGTCCCTCACCTGAGCGATCGATGTGCGGCCTTGCGCCGGAGGTCGGGTTTTCGCAGCGTTGCTGGCCGCTTGTGCGCTCGCAAGCGCAACTGCCTGGGCGCAGAAAGGACGCACGCCGATGACCACCGCCGCCGATGTAGTCGCATTCCTGCAAGGCGCCGGGCCGCCGCTGCTGGCCGGCAACAGGCAGCTTATCCAGCAACTGGAGTTGCGGCTCTCGGATAGCGATTTCATGGGGCTCGCCCTCACGGCGCCGGCCCAGGTCCGCACCGATACGGACAAGGCGCTACCCGTGGTGCTTGCCGTGCAGAAGACGGTGCTGCGCGGCTGGGAGGTGATGGAGCAGGAAAACCTCGCGCTTGCCCTCATGGACCTGGATACCGGCGAGCTCAGGATCGAGCGCCTGCTGGTCGACCGCAAGGCCGACGAGCGGGGCGAGCCCGTGGAGCGCTCGCCACGTCCTTCCGCCGAGGCCGGCAAAGCGCTCGTCACCAAGCTCTATCATGTCGACGCGCGCGAGCGCCTTCCTGTCCCATGGCGCCAGGCATCGCTCGCGGTAAGCGCGGTCGCTTTCGACTGGGTGTCCAACGCCGCGCGGATCGAGTTGAGCGGGAACGTCGCGCGGCCGCGCCCCCGCCCCGCGGCGATCTCGCCCCGACCGGCGCAACCCGGGGGGCTGCCTGTGTTCGAACGCTCGCCGCGCCACCCGGCGCCACCCGCCAAGGGCGTAGCGTTCAAGATCGAGCCCGCGACCGGCGGCACATTCATCATCCTGGGCGCCTTTACGAAACCGGCCAGTGCCGGCGACATCCTGCCCACGCTGCAACCGCTGCCGACGGCGAACGGAACGCAAAGCGCCATAGCGGCAGCGCGCATGACGCTCGCGGTGATCGGCTTGGATAGGCGCACGCCCGGCGTGGCCGCCTGGGGATTGCCGGTGTTTGGCACCAACGTAGCCGTGCCGGGCCAGCCGCTGCAGGGTTATTTCGCGATCGACCTGCGCAGCGCCGGTGTGCTGCAAGGTCCTGGCGCCTATGCCGCCTACATTTTCATGGATGCCGATGTCTACGGGCCGCAGCGTTTCGAAGTACCCCGCTGACGGTGATGACCTATCGGCTGCGGTCAGCGTGCCGGTATCCACCCCCAGATTGTCGAGCGCGCCCTTGACCGCCGCCCACAGGTCGTAGAGCCACTGCTGAAGCCGCCCGCGCTCGGGCCGCGACTGCGGGATATCGTGGCCTTCGTTGACCGCTGTCACGACGAAATACGCAACGAGCTCTTCGGCCGCATCGGCTTTCGCGGTGCCTTTCGGAATGCGGGCTAGCGCTTTTCGGGCAATGCGCGCCTCGTCGGAATCGACCTTCGCGAGCGACCATAGGCGTATCTGCGCGACCAGCCGATCGAACGCCTCGGCACCGATGAATTCGCGCAAGCCCTTGTGGACGCCGCGCTCGTGCAGGAACACGGCGAAGGCGCGCCCCGTCGCGATGTTGGATGCCACCAGATAGATCTCGCCGTCGCGCGGTCGTAGAGCCCCTGAACGTCGTAGGCCCCTTGCTGCGGACGAAATTGCGGCGCTTTTCGGGCAAATCGCTCCATTGCCCGACAACCTGGATACCGAGCTCGCTCGGCAAGCGTCCCATGCGCTGCTGGATTTCGGCCTCGACCTCGGCGATTCGTTGGGCGCTAGAAGCAGAAACCCCCGCATCGGCGGGGGTCTCGGTGTTGGGGCGGGACAGTACCCCGGCTAGGTCGCCTTCTTGGGCCAGAGAAAGCGCCCTGGCGAGCAGCGCTTGAAGTATTCCGGGTCTCTGGCCAGCCTCGCTTGATACAAGGGACTGGAGGAGCACGCCTCGGCGAAGAGTTGCCTCGCCCGCTCGTATTTCTCTGGCAGCGGTGCGTTCCGCAAGTCGATTAAACCACTCTCGATCGACTCTGTTTCCGCTTTCGTCGACGAAGCGCTGTTGTCCGAAGTCATAGCGGATTCCCTTGAGTTCAGGAGCGTCAGCATACAGCGACTCCAAGAACGAGTCTATGAGGCTTTGGACATTCTCGAACCCATGCCCGTCCCGACCACCATCAACGATCTATCCACTGCTGCCGCATCCAACTACCCGCAGGGCGGCGAGTCGATTGGCAACTCGCTCGACGACTACATCCGCGCGTACGCGGCCATCTTCAAGACGATGCTATCCAAGGGGGCGAACATTGCCTCGGCCGCTAGCCGACAAAGGCATAGCGCCGCTACGCTGGGGCGGAAGCGACGGTTACTCGGTATACTGGATGCTCATTGCGGGGAAAGACATGGAGCATGCTTTCTGGGTAGCGTTCTGGCGGCCATTCATCGTGCTGTTCGTGTTCGGCTGCATCTGTCTTCCGATCAAGCTCCTGGTCGAATGTAAGATGCGACCATCGCCGCTGAAGACGTGGCTGCTCTCGGAGGCGACGCCCAGGTATTGGGTGCCAGCATTCCTACTTGCGCTCGTCGGTCCCGGGTGGCTTATCAGCTGGTGGGTGCACGGCAAAGCCATCCTGTAACCTCACAGCAGCCCGCGCTGCATCAGAGATGCGCCGATAGAACCGGCTGCGCGTTGCCCGATCGGCAAGAGCGTTTGCCCGACAGGCCCCAATAACAGTTCGGGACTGGACATCAGCAGCCCCTGTACCGCAGGCGACATCAGCGCTCGACTGGTGGCGTTTGCAGCCAATCCTGCGCCACCAAGCGCGGCGACCGCGCCAAGCGGCCCACCAAACGAATACCCGATCGGGCCAGCGATGCCACCAACGAGATATGGAATCGTTCGCGCGCCGGTCTTCGGATCGGCCGCATGACCGGATGCTCGGCGCGTTGCGCGAACGATGTCCTCGACATCAGCCAGCCGCCGCAACTCGTTACCGGTGAACACGGCGTTGCGCGTCCCGCCCGTATTCATCGTGCGCAGGAACGCAGCGTTCGATAGACCGGACTCCAAATTCTGGTCAAGCGCCTTTTCGGCAGCTCGCTGGACCATGGCGTACTTCGCCGCTTGCCTGCCCTCCGTATCCATCGCACCCATTAGGCGGCCAGCCAGGCGCGGGCGGTCGGACTTCAGCATCTTGGACGCAAGCACATCAGGATCGAACTCTTGCGCGAGCACTTGCCGAAAATCGCGATCTTTGTACGGGACAACCATCTGCCGGTAGAAGTCGGACGCCTCGCGGTATGCTTTGCACATGTGCCTCGGAAAACTGGCCTGCACGAGTCGGCCGTAAGCCGCGCTGTGCGGCTTCAATGAGGCCGAGGCACATGTGCCTCGGAAAACGCACCCCTGAGGCGCGGTCGTAGCGACATGCTACGAGCCTTCAATGAGGCCGAGGCACATGTGCCTCGGAAAACTGGTATCGAGCGGCCCAACGACCGACCGCTGATCTCCCCTTCAATGAGGCCGAGGCACATGTGCCTCGGAAAACCCGCGCCGGTTCTCCGCGCCGAGCATGCCGCGATTCATCCTTCAATGAGGCCGAGGCACATGTGCCTCGGAAAACTGGGTCGAGGTTCGTGCGTCCACGCCCGCCGTACTGCCTTCAATGAGGCCGAGGCACATGTGCCTCGGAAAACGGTCGCGTTTGTCGGAACCATGCTCGATCCATCAGCCCTTCAATGAGGCCGAGGCACATGTGCCTCGGAAAACGCGGCGATCATCATCGCGCAGTTCCCTGCGATCAGACCTTCAATGAGGCCGAGGCACATGTGCCTCGGAAAACCCGTCACTACCCTTGACACATCGGCTTTCTGAGGGCCTTCAATGAGGCCGAGGCACATGTGCCTCGGAAAACCGAGGTAGTGGTCGAGCGCATGCGCCCATTCATGCGCCCTTCAATGAGGCCGAGGCACATGTGCCTCGGAAAACCAGCCGCTGCGCGTCGGATATGCGCCTGCCCATCAGTCCTTCAATGAGGCCGAGGCACATGTGCCTCGGAAAACGGCACGGCAAGCGCGCGAATACGTTCCGTTCGAGGCGCCCCTTCAATGAGGCCGAGGCACATGTGCCTCGGAAAACCGTTAAGGTAGGTGCCTGACACCCGCGTCAGAACCAAGCCTTCAATGAGGCCGAGGCACATGTGCCTCGGAAAACGCCAGGGAGATCGGGCGTGAGCGAGCGCGAATACACCCTTCAATGAGGCCGAGGCACATGTGCCTCGGAAAACCGCGAGGAGTGGGTGCGCAATGCGCTCGGCGTCGCCCGCCTTCAATGAGGCCGAGGCACATGTGCCTCGGAAAACAAGTAAAAAGGGACGACATGAGCGCGATCTTCTCTCACCTTCAATGAGGCCGAGGCACATGTGCCTCGGAAAACCGCCGGCGGCGACGACGACTATGCGATGGAGTGACCCCTTCAATGAGGCCGAGGCACATGTGCCTCGGAAAAGCAGCGTGCACCACTGCAGCGACTTCGTGCACGTCGCCTTCAATGAGGCCGAGGCACATGTGCCTCGGAAAACCGCACCAGCGCGCGGTCGCGCGCTCGTCGCATCGCCCCCTTCAATGAGGCCGAGGCACATGTGCCTCGGAAAACCGGTGCGCGAGGCACGTTCAGCACCGAACTCCCCAACCCTTCAATGAGGCCGAGGCACATGTGCCTCGGAAAACCTTGTTGATTTGTAATCAACATCTGTGGTTTGTCAGCCCTTCAATGAGGCCGAGGCACATGTGCCTCGGAAAACAACGACGATGTCGGCATAGAGCGAGTCTTGCTCATTCCTTCAATGAGGCCGAGGCACATGTGCCTCGGAAAACGTGGTGAATTCGTCGGCGACCCGCTCGGGCTCGATCCTTCAATGAGGCCGAGGCACATGTGCCTCGGAAAACTCGTGGAGCGGGAGGCACGGATACCTATCAGCGAGATCCCTTCAATGAGGCCGAGGCACATGTGCCTCGGAAAACCGATTGTGTCGCCCGTGGGGTCGGTCGCGTTTGTCGCCTTCAATGAGGCCGAGGCACATGTGCCTCGGAAAACGCACGCCGCGAATCACCGGTCTACGCGGCACTACTGCCCTTCAATGAGGCCGAGGCACATGTGCCTCGGAAAACCGCATGCAGAAGGTAACTGGGAAAGCGGGAGATGACCTTCAATGAGGCCGAGGCACATGTGCCTCGGAAAACGGCTTGCATGGCGCCATTGAAGAGCCGCATCCAAGTGGCCTTCAATGAGGCCGAGGCACATGTGCCTCGGAAAACCGGCGCCGGCGTAGTTCTCCTGGGCGTGCTATTTCTGCCTTCAACGAGGCCGAGGCACATGTGCCTCGGAAAACGCGCGGGCCGACGATCGGGTTGCGCGCCAGTGGGATCCTTCAATGAGGCCGAGGCACATGTGCCTCGGAAAACCCGGCACCGAAGCGACGCCATTCTCGGCAACGGTAGTGCCTTCAATGAGGCCGAGGCACATGTGCCTCGGAAAACAGCCCCGCCGGGCGCCCGCCCTCCACGGCGTAGAGCCCCTTCAATGAGGCCGAGGCACATGTGCCTCGGAAAACGGGCTTGCAGACGCGCACCGCCATTCTGCGCGAATTCCCTTCAATGAGGCCGAGGCACATGTGCCTCGGAAAACTCGTGCCATCGACGTGAAAGCGAAGGTGGCCGAGTTCCCTTCAATGAGGCCGAGGCACATGTGCCTCGGAAAACTTGTTGCATGAATTGCTCCTTGACGTTGTTGGCTCACCTTCAATGAGGCCGAGGCACATGTGCCTCGGAAAACGAGCGGCCCGGATGCAGCAGCGGCCATGCCCGCTCCGCTTCAATGAGGCCGAGGCACATGTGCCTCGGAAAACACCGATCGGATCGCGCGCGCCGCGGTCGAGCGTATCGCTTCAATGAGGCCGAGGCACATGTGCCTCGGAAAACGCGCGGCTCACCGGCAATCCGAGCGACAGGAGGAAAGCTTCAATGAGGCCGAGGCACATGTGCCTCGGAAAACGCCAAAACACCAGCGACTCCAACGTTTCGCCCTCGGGGCTTCAATGAGGCCGAGGCACATGTGCCTCGGAAAACCTGCTATTGCGGCCATCGATCAGGATGAGCAGCCGCAAGCTTCAATGAGGCCGAGGCACATGTGCCTCGGAAAACGCGAATCTTGATCTCGGCGCGCTTCTGGACTTCGGGGCTTCAATGAGGCCGAGGCACATGTGCCTCGGAAAACGATGCCGGCGGCGCCAAGATCAGTTGTGCCCGCCGTGCTTCAATGAGGCCGAGGCACATGTGCCTCGGAAAACCGCGGGCGCCTACCAAGTGATCGACGCAGGCACGCCGCTTCAATGAGGCCGAGGCACATGTGCCTCGGAAAACCCCCTCCTCGATGCAAAGCGCGATCTGGTCGCCGAGGGCTTCAATGAGGCCGAGGCACATGTGCCTCGGAAAACCACTACGCGCAGTGCGTATGGCGTGGTGGCGCTGCCGGCTTCAATGAGGCCGAGGCACATGTGCCTCGGAAAACCACCCGCCACCTTCGCGGCCAAACAGCTTTCGCAACGCTTCAATGAGGCCGAGGCACATGTGCCTCGGAAAACGTGCTGGAGGACGGGCGCGGACTCGAGGCCGAGCGGGCGCTTCAATGAGGCCGAGGCACATGTGCCTCGGAAAACCGGCGTGGTGCGCTGCCCAGTGCCAAATCACCCCATGCTTCAATGAGGCCGAGGCACATGTGCCTCGGAAAACGCGCATACGCCACCGGCCAGTGCGGCGGAATCGCGCTTCAATGAGGCCGAGGCACATGTGCCTCGGAAAACGCGGCGTTCTTGACGCCGAACTTCACTGAGTTCAAGCTTCAATGAGGCCGAGGCACATGTGCCTCGGAAAACGCGATAGCAATGGGCCGCTCACGAGAGCTGAGCGGTAGGCTTCAATGAGGCCGAGGCACATGTGCCTCGGAAAACCTACGGCAGCGGCGAACTCCGGTGATGCGGCCGGCGCGCTTCAATGAGGCCGAGGCACATGTGCCTCGGAAAACCTGGAACGCCAGAGGCGCGCGGCGCTCCGACGCAAATGCTTCAATGAGGCCGAGGCACATGTGCCTCGGAAAACCGCGCCGTCCTTGCCCGCGCGCGCGTCGATCGGAGCGCTTCAATGAGGCCGAGGCACATGTGCCTCGGAAAACAAAGACCACGGGCGCAAGGCGGAGCAATTCCGCGTGCTTCAATGAGGCCGAGGCACATGTGCCTCGGAAAACCTGCGATTCCATCTCGTCATCACAAATCGCTTGCGCGCTTCAATGAGGCCGAGGCACATGTGCCTCGGAAAACCATCCAGGACTGCACACCAATCGCAGATCATGCCGGCTTCAATGAGGCCGAGGCACATGTGCCTCGGAAAACACCGCGCGCGGCTTCTCGGCGAACGTGTTCCTGGACGCTTCAATGAGGCCGAGGCACATGTGCCTCGGAAAACGCGTGATTGCGCTTGGGCAGGGCCGCATCCACGTGGGCTTCAATGAGGCCGAGGCACATGTGCCTCGGAAAACAAGACGGGCCGCGCGTGCTGCGCTGGTGGCGCGAGGCTTCAATGAGGCCGAGGCACATGTGCCTCGGAAAACCTCCGCAAATATTTGCCGTCCCCTATTGACATGTACGCTTCAATGAGGCCGAGGCACATGTGCCTCGGAAAACCCCCGCTCGGAGAAGCTGATCGAGCGCGCGATCGAGGCTTCAATGAGGCCGAGGCACATGTGCCTCGGAAAACGGGGCGCATTAGGAGACGCCGTGCGCCGAGCGCAGGCTTCAATGAGGCCGAGGCACATGTGCCTCGGAAAACTCGGGCCGTCGCCGGTGGCGATGCGGGCGGCCGCATGCTTCAATGAGGCCGAGGCACATGTGCCTCGGAAAACGACCAGTTCCGTCTGTCAGGTCGCTCGCCGGCACCGCGCTTCAATGAGGCCGAGGCACATGTGCCTCGGAAAACATCGGATCAACGCTAACGGGTGTTTCCTCTGGCGCGACATCGCTTCAATGAGGCCGAGGCACATGTGCCTCGGAAAACGCCCGTGCCCATGCTGGCGATCACGCGCTTCGGTTGCCTGCTTCAATGAGGCCGAGGCACATGTGCCTCGGAAAACACCAATCGTATCCAACAGATCCTCGATATCCTCGGCGCTTCAATGAGGCCGAGGCACATGTGCCTCGGAAAACTGGCGGCAGCGCGCGCGTTTGCTTCGTCGAGTATGTTCGCTTCAATGAGGCCGAGGCACATGTGCCTCGGAAAACCGGCGAGCGTGAAATGGTGAACGATTTTTCGGTCAGGCTTCAATGAGGCCGAGGCACATGTGCCTCGGAAAACAGCGCGCATGTCCGAGAGTGCTACTGGACACGCGACGCTTCAATGAGGCCGAGGCACATGTGCCTCGGAAAACCCGCTGCCAAGACCCCACACCGAAGTGCCTGCTTCGGGCTTCAATGAGGCCGAGGCACATGTGCCTCGGAAAACGTAGCGAACGTCCTCCACTGCGCCGATCTCGTTCGGGGCTTCAATGAGGCCGAGGCACATGTGCCTCGGAAAACGTGGGCACCGGGGGCCGATGGGGCGGGGGTAGTAGCGGCTTCAATGAGGCCGAGGCACATGTGCCTCGGAAAACCCGTCGAAAGCAAGTAGCCCCGGACGTTCTGATGCTGCTTCAATGAGGCCGAGGCACATGTGCCTCGGAAAACACACCGAAGACTCCAAGAGCCACGCGTGCCTCGACTCGCTTCAATGAGGCCGAGGCACATGTGCCTCGGAAAACGTACCTTCGTCGAGAGTGTGCTTGTGGAACGTCTCGCTTCAATGAGGCCGAGGCACATGTGCCTCGGAAAACCGATCAAGAGCGCGGCGAGCGGCGCGCGGTTGGAGAGCTTCAATGAGGCCGAGGCACATGTGCCTCGGAAAACAAGACCGGAGCCCGGAAGTGGCGCCACATACCGCTCTTCGCTTCAATGAGGCCGAGGCACATGTGCCTCGGAAAACAGGCACTACTCTCGACGAGATTAGTAAGGCTTCGATGCTTCAATGAGGCCGAGGCACAT
Organism: Burkholderiales bacterium; assembly: GCA_020848435.1. GTDB lineage: Bacteria > Pseudomonadota > Gammaproteobacteria > Burkholderiales > WYBJ01 > WYBJ01. Next base: position 40,423 of record JADLAC010000045.1, read on the forward strand.
GTGCCTCGGAAAACGAACACCGCAGTACCTTCGTCGAGAGTGTGCTTGTGGCTTCAATGAGGCCGAGGCACATGTGCCTCGGAAAACTCGTCGAGCCGGGTGCGGCGCGACCGGCTCAGCCGCGGCTTCAATGAGGCCGAGGCACATGTGCCTCGGAAAACCGTCCGTTGCGATCACCCGTATAATCGAATTCGACGCTTCAATGAGGCCGAGGCACATGTGCCTCGGAAAACGCTGCGACTCGCACGGCGCATCGGCGCACGCGCCACGGGCAGGGTTGCGAGCGCTCCGATACGCAGCACGAAGTCTACCCTACCGGGGGCGTCCGGCAAGCCCCCGACGGGGACAGACATTCCTGATTGTTAAAGAGCTTTCCTTATCGCGAGCGCTGCGCGCAAATTCTTCATCACCTCAGCGCTCGATTCTTCGCGGCAGGCGTTCTAGACGATCACGGCTTCGCGACGAACCGTCTCGAACGCCTTGCCCAAACTGTGAACCCGAGGCTGAACCCCCTCCGCCGGCCCTACGTCGACGATGAGAATATGATCCTCACGCTGGTTCATCACCTCGCGAAGCTCGGCCTCCAGCTTGAGCACACGCATGCGGGTGAGCCGGCACTGGAACACGGAGAGCTGTAGCCACTCACCGTAGCCCTTCATGATCCGGAACACCCGCCGCCAACGCTTCGGCTCCGCGATGTCGTAGCTTATGACGAAGAGGTGCTCCATGGCTAGCGCGTAATGAAGTTCGGATACTCCGGAATCTCACCCGACAACGTCCGGATCAGAAGGCGTGACTGAGCTTCGAGCAGGCGCCGATAACTCAACCGATAACGGAAGATCGGATGGGTTACCTCCTGGCTCATTCGCCGCTCGAAGGCAGCGATGAAACGCTTGCGTCCGGAATCGTTCAGGTTGCAGCTACCGGCTGCGCGGACGAAATCGCTGGGCCGCACTTCCCCGTTATTCACCGCCATGAGCACCGTGGAATCCGCGAGTAACGGCCGAAAGGGCTCCATCATATCGAGCGCGAGCGCCGGTCTGCCGAATCGCGGTTGATGATAGAAACCGAGGTACGGGTCGAGACCCACTGCGGAGAGCACGATCGTCAATTCGCGCGTGAGCATCGCGTAGGCGAATGACAGCAACGCGTTCACCGGATCGCGCGGCGGGCGGCGGTTTCTGCCCATGAAATCGAATTGAAGACTGTCGTTACCCTCGACGCGCAAGAGCGAGGCGAAGTTCCGAAAGTAGCGGTTGGCCGCGGCGCCCTCGATCCCCAACAGCGATTCGATGGAGAAGGCACGCCTGGCATGCTCCATGTCTTCGCGCAAACCGAGAACGAGCTCGCGTGGGATCTCGCTTGCGTTCGGCGCGGTGGCGCTCTCGTCTTCGTCGCCCGTATCGGTATCGGCTTCCCACTGCGCCGCACCGCGCCAGTTGCGCCTGAGCATCGTCCGACAATTGGCGATCTTGGCGTGCACCCAGCCTCGGGCGAGGCGCAGGCAGGTCTGCGGATCGAAGCCCGCGCGGTACTGATGCGTGCGCGTCTCGACGTTGCGATGGCCTGTACCGACCGTGTGGCCGACGAACCAGCCGCCGTAGGTATGCCAGCTAACCGGAATGTCACGCCGGAAGCATTCATGCAGCGCGCTCGACGATAGCGCCGTACTGCCGAAGAGCGCGACCTGCGACACGTCGCCGATCCGTGCCTCGGCCGCTTTCTCCTTCTCGACCTCGATCACGAAGCGCTCGCCGTCCTTGCGCACGTAACCGCGCGGAGTCTGTACGTACAGCGGCAAGCGCTCGTCGAGTGTCGGGAAGAGCGGTCGAGGCTCGACTTCGGAGCGGGAGAGGAAACGCAGCTCGTCAGGCATGCAGATGCCGACGAGAGAGCACCGCGGGCATTTTGGGCTATCCTCGAGCGGTGGCGGGATGTGACCCGCGAGCGCCACACCGCGCAGGCCATGAATCGCACTGAGGGTCTGCTCGACGAGCGCCTCGTCGAACACGATCCGCACACGCTCGCGCGAAGCGGCGAAGTAGAGAATGCCCTCTGCGCATTCGAAACCGTGCTCGCGCAGCAGCAGACCCTGGGCACATAGCTGTACGCGTTCGGGATCGTAGGCGCCAGCGGCGACGTGCGGACGCTTGCCGCGCTTGTAGTCCACCGGCGTCACGCGCGATCCCTCGCCCTCGACCAGGTCGAGTTTCGCCGTGATGCCGAGATGCGTCGAGCTCAACGCGACCGAGCGTGCATGGATGACCTCGTCGGCTAGGGGTGCCTCCGGCAAGTCGCCGCCGCCTCTATCGACCGCCTTGTGACGGATCGAGCCCTCGACCGTATCCGCGTTGTGAGCGAATTCGCTCTGGACCCATTCGAGATACGCAAGGCGCGGACAGTACACGTGTTCATTGACCATGCGCACCGGGATGAGCGGCGCGTCGGCCGAAAGCTCGGGAAAAACGAGAGGTAGTTCACGCTGCTTCGCCATGCCATAGACATAGCAAGATTCCTACCTGCAGAAGGTGTCAGTGCTCTGGATCGAGCTCAAGGCGTTCGCGCAAGCGCCGGAAAACCGCTTCATCTGTCGGCGGATCCATGAGGCGACCGTGGCGTTCGGCGTGCATCACGAGAGACTCGACCACTTCGCGCTCGTCAGCATCTTGGACGGCTTGCATCGGCGTATGCCCCCCGAGCATAGGAATCGGCTGGTCAACCCAGCGGCTCCAGTGCGCCGTTATCATCTCCGCGAGCTTTGCCCGAACCTCAGGTAACTGTGCGAGCTCGCTAACGTTCTTTTCGACTTTTCCGCCGCCGGCCGCGCTTGCGGCGCGCGCATCAGCCAGCATCTCTTCCATCGACTGGACCTGGGTTATGCCGCGGTCGGCACTACGTCGTGCAGAGATGGATCCTCGACCTCGGTATCGACATCGGGCGACCAAAAGTGAAAGAACCACGGCAAGAAAAGCTGCATCAGCGGTGCCTGCGGATCGAATTCGATTTTACGATCGAGCACGAATTCGGCCCAGGCCGCCACCAGCGCGGGCGGCCCATAGGCCGCCTCGACGAAACGCAGCATCCGCTGCGCGTAGCCATCGAGCAGGTCGCGGAGTCTCCGCCAGACGAGGTCGACTGGCGCCGTAGCAGAGACGCGCCCGATGAGAAGGCAACAGTGCTTGAACTTCCTACCGCTGCCGCAGTGGCAGGGATCGTTACGGCCTAGCTTCATTGCAAATGCTCGCAGGTTGGCGTTGGGCAGTCGTCATGCTCACTTGATCCCGATACGATCGGACAGCTCGCGAGCGCACCTGGTTGAATTCTACGCTTTGCTTAGCAAAGTCGATCTAACGGCGTCGGTCGCACGGCATTGGTCTTGGCGCCGAATCGCAGAGCAGATACATTATCGCGCAGGGCACGACCGCAACTCGCCTCGAGTTCACGCCATAACGAACGCCGCCAATGAAAGCTCCCTGCCAGCAATCGCTCTTCAACGACGAGCCGCCGGCCGATGACACGGCGGCGCTCGTGTCCTTGCCGAAGGGCAAGGAGCGATTGAGCCCAGCCCAGCGTACGTTCAACCGGCTGACGGAACGCATTCGGCGCGGTCGTGACGCGCTGGCCATCTGGGATGCCTTCATGCCACGCTTCCAGGCTCGGTTGGAGAATGAGCTGCGGCCGATCGAATCCGATATCCGCGCCGCTCAACGCCGGTTTGCGATCGAATTGGACCGGCTGCTGACCGCGAACAAGCCGGGCAAGGGATTGACGCGTAAGCGCCGCGCGAAGGTTCGTGGCGTTCTGCTGGACGTCGCGGGTGCCCTGCTGCGCGACGGACCGGATGCCGAGATGGAAGCACTCTACGATCGGCACAGCGATGTCCCCCATGCGATCGAGCGCAAAGAAGATATGGACCTCGCCGAAACCGTGCTCGCCGACATACTCGGCGAAGACAGCATTGAAGGGCACGACGCGCAGAGCATAGAGGAGCTTCTGCACCACGCCGGAGAAAGACTCCACGAAGCACACGCGAAGGAGCGCCGGTCGCGCGCGGGTCGACGGCGCGGCAAGTCAGACAAGATCGCGCAATCGCAAGCCCTGGCCGCGCAGCAGGCGACCCAGTCGGTGCGCGAGGTATACCGCAAGCTCGTAAGCGCCTTACACCCCGATCGAGAGGCCGATGCGGCCGAGCACAGACGCAAGACCGCGCTCATGCAGCGTGCCAACCGGGCGTACGAGCGCAACGACTTGCTGGAGTTGCTTGCGCTTCAGATCGAGATCGAGCAGATCGATGCCGCGGCCTTGGCGAAGCTGCCGGACGCACGACTCGGGCACTACAACGCGGTACTGCAGGAGCAGGTGCAGGTACTGGAAAGTCAGCTTCAGGCGCACACCGCGGCCTTTCGCTTCGAATTCGGGTTGGCCGCGCGCGACATCACCCCGCAGCGCATCGATCAGGCGCTCAGCGAAAGGATCGCAGCCGCACGGACCATGGTCGACCATATCGAGCGCACCGTGAAGAAACTGGAGGATCCGGTGCTGCGTAACGGCGCCATAGACGAGTTCCCGGAGCCGGAGGATGACGAGCTCGACCCGTGGGAGCTTGCCGCACTGGCAGCGGCGTTCGGAAGCGCTCCGACGGCATCGAAGGCGCCACGTCGCTCCGGTCGTCCTGGGCGGCGGAGGCGGTGAGGTGGTGACAGCCAACTCGCCCAGCGAGATGTCGAGCGTCTCCAGGCGGATGTTGGCCCTTGCGCCTCTGTCTCCCGGTCGCGTTGGTTCTGTTCAGCTCGATCCGGTGTCAGATTCGGGTGCGAACAGACCGAGGCCAAAGTGCGAGGCGAAGCCGAGGATAAGTGGGCCGCGGACCGGGTCGCTGAAAATGAGGCGTACCGCGTAAGCATGATCCATTGGCGGAGGCAACCCGTCACGACGCTGGCGAATGAAATGCCTGAAGCGCATCCATTCCGGCCGCTTTCTCAAGTCCACCACGTCGACGCTGGTTGGTGCAGGGCGCCGGCGCGACGCCAGCTCCTCTGCGATCTGCCCGTGCAAGGTGTTTCGTCCTCTTGGCTTTAGATGTCGCGGCGCGAGGAAGGGCGTTTGGCTGACCCAGGCTTTCGCTCCCTCGGGCGCAAGCAAACGGCGCAAGGACAGGCCCCACTTTCCGGGAATACGAGCAAGATCGGAAAGCGAGCCAGAAGCGGCCACCGCAAGTTGAAGCGGGCCGATGCCACCCTTGGTAAAGGTGTGACGGATGTTGCGCACGGCAGCTTGGGCCGTGTGCCCCAGCCCCATGGGAGCCCAGATCAGGATGTGCTCGAGGTGACCATCGCCATCCAGGTCTCGCGGCAGCACGTGAGCGTGCTCATGCGGGCCAACGAGGGGGCGGCCATCGTTGGCGCGGCCTGAAAGTTCAACGCAAGGAGAAGGATCGATCCGTTTTGCAGCCGCGATCAACGCGCGATGCAGAAGATCTGCCTGCGGCAACGTACGACAGACGTTGGGCAACGCGTGATCATTGCCGCTTGCCGTGGACATCGACAGCAGCATGGCCTCGACGCTAGAGGCGTCGCGTGTCCTGGGCTTTGTCGAAGGGGCATTCGCGTCCAATGCACCGGACTTGCGCCAATAGAACTCTTTGCGACTGCCTGGCGGTTGGTTCCAGCCGTGCGCGCGCAGCCTGCGTATTTCAGGCCATCGTAGACGGCCATTTCAGACGAACGTAGACGGCATTTCAGGCTGATCGTAGATGCCGTTTCAGATTGATCGTGGACGGCGTTTCAAGCTGATCGTAGACGATCACAGGGTGCGCGAGTGACCTGACCGCAGGCATGCTGGCGGATTTTTTCGGACCGCCATGCCTACACCCAGGATCACGATGCGCCAGATTCGACAGACCCTTCGCCTGCACTTCGAAGCAGGCCTGAGCTACGCCCAGGTGGCCCGCGCCATTCCGGCGGCCAAGGCCACGGTGGGCAAGATCATCCTGCTTGCCCGCGCTGCCGGAGTGGATTGGGCGCTCGCCCAGAGGCTCTCGGACGAGGAACTGGAGGCGCGCCTGTACCGCCCGCCGGTGGCGCGCTCAAGCCGCCATCTCGAGCCCGACTACGCCCGCATTCACCAGGAACTCAAACGCCCCGGGGTGACGCTGCAACTGCTCTGGGAGGAGTACCAGCGCGCGCACGCTCTGGCCGGGGAGCCGGCCTACAAGTACACGAGTTTCTGCGTCAAGTATGCCGCCTGGGCGGCGAGCCTGAAGCGCTCGATGCGCCAGACCCACCCGGCCGGAGAGCGGCTGTTCGTCGACTACGCCGGCCAAACGCTTCGCATCATCGATGCGGCGAGCGGCGAGATCCGGCCCGCGCAGATATTCGTCGCCGTCCTGGGGGCGTCGAACTACACCTACGCCTGCGCCACCGCCAAGCAGACGGCGGCCGACTGGGTCGGGGCACTGGTCGCGGCGCTGGAGTTCATCGGCGGGGTACCGCGGCTCGTCGTACCGGACCAAACGCGTGCGCTGATCGCGCGCCCTGACCGCTACGAGCCCACGCCCAACCGGTTGGTGGAGGAATTCTGCGGCCATTACTCGACGGTCGTACTCCCAGCGCGGCCCGCTCATCCCCGCGACAAGCCCAAGGCCGAGGTGGGCGTGCAAGTCGTCGAGCGCTGGATCCTCGCGCGGCTGCGTCACCGGCGGCTGTTCAGCTTGGCTGAGGCGAACGCGGCGATCGCCGAGCTGCTCATCGAATTGAACGCGCGGCCCTTCAAGAAGCTGCCCGGTTGCCGGGCAAGCGCCTTTGCCAGCCTTGATCGGCCGGCGCTGCGGCCGTTGCCGGCCACGCGCATGGTGATCGCGCGCTTTGAGCGTGTGCGCGTGAACATCGACTACCACTTCGAGCTCGACCGCCACTACTACAGCGTGCCGCACCGGCTGGTGCACGCCCAACTGGACGTGCGCGTGACCGAGACGACGGTGGAGGCGTTTCTTGGCCAGCAGCGCGTGGCCTGCCACACCTACAGCCGCCTGCAGGGCAGACATACGACGCTGCCCGAACACATGCCGGCCTCGCACCGCGCGCATCTGGAGTGGACGCCAGCCAAGCTCATCGCTTGGGGCGAAGGAATCGGTCCAAAGTGCGGGGCGCTGGTGCGCTGGCAGATGGAGAACCGTCCGCACCCTGAGCAGGGCTACCGCGCCTGCCTGGGCCTGAAGCGCCTGGCGCGCCAGTTCGGCCAGCAACGCTTGGAGGCCGCCTGCGCTCGGGCGCTGGCCATTCGCTCGCCCACCTACCGCAGCGTCGCCTCGATCCTCGCCGCCGGCCTGGATCGCCAGCCCGCCAGCACCGAGGCGCCCGCCCAGAGCAGCCTGCCGCTGCACGAGAACGTGCGCGGCCCCGAGTACTACCACTGACCACGAAGGAGACCGCCCTTGCTCAACGAACACACCCTGGAACAACTGCGCATCCTGCGCCTGGACGGCATGCTGCACGCGCTGCAGGATGCGGCGACCACCAGCGCTGCGGCCTCGCTACCGTTCGAGGAACGCTTCGCACTGCTGGTGCAGCGCGAGATTGACTGGCGCGACGCCAAACGCTTAGAGCGGCTACTGAAGGCCGCCAGACTGAAGATCTCCGGCGCCTGCATCGAGGACATCGACTGGCGCGCCTCGCGCGGCCTGGACCGCTCGCTGATCAGTGCACTGGCCGGCGGCGACTGGCTGCGCCACGGACGTAACGTGCTCATCACCGGAGCCACTGGCGTGGGGAAAACATGGTTGGCGTGTGCGCTCGCGCAGCAGGCCGCGCGCCTGGGCTTCACCGTCCTGTACGCTCGCGCCCCTCGACTGCTCGAGGAACTGCGCGTCGCCCACGGCGACGGCAGCTTCGGGCGGCGCCTGGCGCAACTGGCGCGCATCGACCTGCTCGCCCTGGACGACTTCGCCATCGCCCCGATCACCCCGGCCGCGCGCAACGACCTGCTTGAACTCCTCGACGATCGGGTCGGCTCGCGCTCCACGCTCATCACCAGCCAATTGCCGGTGAACGCCTGGCACGCCTGGCTCGACGACCCGACGCTGGCCGACGCGATCCTCGATCGCATCGTGCACGCCGCCCACCGAATCGCATTGAAGGGCAACAAGTCGATGCGCGACCCCGAGGCAAAGAAATGACCGCTTCGCGCAACCCCACGAGCGCCAACGTCGCGCCCGCATACACGGCTTGCCCACCGCGGCGGTCGTGCGTCGCCAGCGCCGCCCGCCGCCGTGGACAAGCCTGCATCGCGCGTTGCGACCCACCTATCGCCTTCGGCGTAGCACCACCGCGCCGCGTTTCAACCTGATCGTGGACGATTACGATACGATAGACCCCGTCACTCGCGCGCCCCGCTGATCGTCCACGATCACGCTGAAACGCCGTCTACGATCGCGCTGAAATGACCGTCCGCGATCGCTGAAATACGCAGTATCTATTGCTGACTATTGATTCTGGGCTCAGAACGAGCGTAGTTCTCTGAATCTTTCCGGGAAGATCATCAACGGCTAGGCGCTCTGCCTTTCAGCATCTATTGCTGACTATTGGCTGCAAGCGGCGTCGGATGACGGTCGATTTGACGGTAAATCCGTCCTCGGTCGGACTGGCTGATTTTTTACCGTCAAACGTTCGGTGCGTATGACTGGTAAATTGTTGGCTCACTTCTTTTTGCGATTCATTGCCTTGTGGGTGCCGAGGCAGATTTATCGCCGTGACGGTAAATTTTCCGTGCGCTTATTCCTGCTAGCCCAACTTGCGCAGAATCGTGGGTCGGGGGACGCGAAATCAGTGACTTAAGTAAAAAGTCGGCACTACATCTTCGCGATTAAGCGGCGCTGCGCTCGGCGTCGGCAGCAATCTCCGGGAGCC
>JADLAC010000046.1 GCA_020848435.1 Burkholderiales bacterium
CCCCGACCCTGGTCCGACCCCGACCCTGGTCCCCGCGACGGGCCGCTACGCGGCCTTGATGGTCGCCTTCTTCTTGGCTTGGGCCGCGCGCGCATGCTGCGAGGCGTATGCGGCGTGGGCCGCGGCCTCGGCGTCGCCCACGTGCACCGCCATGCCCATGTCGGACAGCACCGATCCGAGCGCAGCCAGGCAGAGCATCACGTTGTCGGCACGGCACGAATAACCCATGAGCCCAAAACGCCAGATCTTGCCGGCGAGAGGACCGAGCCCGGCGCCGATCTCGAGCCCGTACTCGTCGAGCAGCGTGCGCCGGACCGCGGCTTCGTCGATGCCTTCGGGACACCTCACCGCGTTCATCTGCGGCAATTGATACTGCTCTTTGACGAGGTACTTCAGACCGAGCGACTCCAGTCCGGCCTTGAGCGCGAGGTGGTGACGATGATGCCGCGCCCAGCAGTGCTCGATGCCTTCCTCGCGGATCAGCAGCAACGCCTCGTGCAGGGCGAACAAGGCATTGGTCGGCGCGGTATGGTGATAGGTCCGCGTGGTCGCGCCCCAGTAGCCGAGCAGCAGGTTCATGTCCATGAACCAGCTCTTGATCTTGTCCTTGCGCGCCTTGACGTAGTCGACCACGCGATCGGAGAAAGATACCGGCGACAAGCCCGGGGTGCACGACAGGCACTTCTGGCTGGCCGAGTAGATGGCGTCGATGCCCCAGTCGTCGACTAGGACCGGCGTGCCGCCGAGGGAGGTCACCGCGTCCACGATCACCATCGCATCGTGCTCGTGGGCGATGCGGGTGAGCGTCTTCGCGTCCGACTGGCAGCCGGTAGAGGTTTCCGCATGGACGAAAGCGACCACGCGCGCGTCGCGGTTGCGCTTGAGGGTGTCTTCGAGCTTGTGGGGATCGACCGGATCGCCCCAGGCCTCGTCGACCACGATCGGGATGCCGCCGCAGCGCTCGACGTTCTCGATCATGCGTGCACCGAAGACGCCGTTGCGGCACACGACCACCTTGTCGCCGGGCGCCACCAGGTTGACGAAACAATACTCCATGCCTACCGAGCCCGGCCCCGAGATCGGAAACGTCAGCGCGTTCTTGGTCTGATAGACGTAGCGCAGGAGCGTTTTCAGCTCCTCCATCATGTCGACGAAAACCGGATCGAGATAGCCGATCGCCGGCTGGCTCATGGTGGTCAGCACCCGCGGATGGATCTCGGTCGGCCCCGGGCCCATCAAGGTACGCTGGGGGGGATGAAACGAATGGATGCGCTTCGATGGGGCATAGGGGTTCATGGCGTCGATTCCTTGCGCTGGCAGCCCGGACGGTCCCTCACCCTCCGGCCTGGACTTGAGTTTGAGGGGTTTGCGCGAGGCCGCCTCGTTCAATACCTCGACCGCGCTCACTTCACCCGCGGTGAGGTGCTCGATTTCCATGGCCCAGCGAGCAGGGACGTAGCCCGCCTTGACCCAGTTGCTCACCACGGCCCGGTCAACGCTGAGACGGCGGGCGAGCTCGGCTTGGCTACCAAAGATTTCGACGAGACGTTCGGCGCAGTTCATTGATTCGACCTCGCCGCGAAATTAACATGTCAAATTTAGTTTGACAAGATGAAAATACGCCCCCGCGGCCAGTACGGATCGCTTGATCCACTCGTGCGCGAGTGCGTAGCGCAGGCGCCGATGCGATCTTGGTGGATACCCGGCGAAGATGCGCGACCAAGGTATGGCGTCGATTCTCGACACTTTCGTGCGGCGAGCTTCTGACTCGGGGCACCGGCGCTGTGTGATAGCATCGCCTGCGTACGCCTCCGCCCTAGGAGCCTTCCCAGTGACAACGCTTCGAACAAGGGAGGGCTGCGTCCACCCCTCCCAGCAGCGCGTAACCGACCCATGCCCGAGCACGACGCCGAATCCCTCCTCTCCCGCAAGCAGATCGCGCCGCGCGATCGTCTCATCGTGCCTTTGGACGTTGCCGACAATGCCGCCGCATTGGCCCTGGTGGAGCAACTTGGCGAGGCCGTGCGCTTCTACAAGGTGGGATTGGAGCTCATCATCGGCGGAGCATTCGTCGACTTGGTGAATGCGTTGGCGGCGCGCGGCAAGAAGGTCATGTTGGACGGCAAGTTCTTCGATGTGCCGGAGACGGTGAGGGCCGCGGTCAGGCAGGCCGGGAAGCACCAGGTCACCTTCGTGACCGTCCACGGCAACGACGAAATGCTGCGGGCCGCGGTAGCCGAGAAGACGCCCGGCATGCAGATTCTGGCCGTGACCGTGCTCACCAGCCTCGACGATGCCGACCTGCGGGATCTCGGCTTCCACGTCGACGTACGCGCCCTGGTCCGATCGCGAGCCAAGCGCGCGCTCGACATCGGTTGCGATGGCGTCGTTTCGTCGGGGCAGGAGGCCGAGGACCTGCGCCTGCGCCTGGGGAACCAGTTCTTGATCGTCACGCCCGGCATTCGCCCGGTCAAGAACGTGGACGACCAGAAGCGAACGGTCGACGTGGAAGAAGCGTTTCAGAAGGGCGCCGACTATATCGTGGTCGGCCGGCCCATCCGTGGCGCCGCCGACCCCAGGGCCGCGGCCGAGGCCATCCAGGGCAGGATCGCGAAGATTTTCGCCTGACCTGGGAGGCGGGCGACAAGCCCGAGGCCGGGCGTTACATCATCACGCTGCGACCGCCGTCCACGGCCAGGATCTGGCCGGTGACGAATGGCGCTCCGATGAGATAGTGCACCGCCGAGGCGACATCGGCGGGGCCGCCCATGCGCCCGAGCGGCGTGCGCGCCAGGATTTGGGCCTGGATCGAAGCATCCGCCAGCGCGCCGCTTTCCGGCCAGGCGATCGCGCCCGGCGCGACCGCGTTCACCCGCACCCGGGGCGCCAGCTCGCGCGCGAGCCCGCGGGTGAGCGCGACCAGGCCGGCCTTGGCGATGCTGTACGCGAGATGCCCTTCGAGCGGCCGCTCGGCGTGGATGTCGACGATGTTGACGATGGCGCCGCGGCGGCGCATGAGCTCGGGCGCAGCCGCTTGCGAGAGGAACAGCGGGGCCTGCAGGTTGGTCCCCATCAGGTCGATCCAGTCCTTGGCGCTCACTCGACCGAAGGGGGTGGCGAAAAAACTGGAGGCGTTGTTGACGAGCGCATCGAGGCGGCCGAAGCGCGCGAGCGCCGCGCGCACGAGGCCCGGCAATGCCTCCTGATCGAGTAGATCGGCGCAGACACATTCGGCGGAGCGCGGCCGGCGTGCATCGAGCTCACGCTCGAGGCGCAAGGCGTCGCGTCGCGACGTGCGATAATGCACCAGGACATTCGCGCCGGCAGCGTGCAACCGGCGGCAGATCGCGGCCCCGACCCGACGCGCACCGCCCGTGACGAGCACCGCCTTGCCTGCGAGATCTCCAGGCTCGCACGCATCCCGAATGCGCTTCATCATGCGCTCGATCCTACCCGAACCCTTGTGAGCACCCTGCACCAGCGCCTGCCGGACTTGCCGGCGCCCGATGCTTCGCAGCGCGCCCATATGGCGCGGCTCGAGGCGCTCATCGCCGGCGAGATCGAGCGCGAGCGCTTCCTGCCCTTCCAGCGCTTCATGCAGCTGGCGTTGTACGCGCCGGGCCTGGGCTACTATGCGGCGGGGGCGACGAAGCTCGGCGCCGCGGGCGATTTCGTCACGGCGCCGGAGCTCTCGCCATTATTCGGCGCCGCGCTGGCGCGCCAAGTCGCCGCGATCATGACGGCGGAATGCAACACCGTCGTCGAGCTCGGTGCCGGTAGCGGCAGACTCGCCGCCGGGCTGCTCGCCGAGCTCGCCCGCCTCGATCGTCTCCCTGGGCGCTACTGCATCATCGAGCTGTCCGCGGATCTGCGTGCGCGCCAACAGGCGCTGTTGCGGCATGCCCTACCCACCCTGTGCGAGCGGGTGCAGTGGCTGGAACGCATGCCCGATGCGATCCGCGGGATCGTGTTGGCGAACGAGGTGCTGGACGCGGTGCCGGTAGCCCTCGTCCGCACCGCGGGCGCCGACGTTCTCGAGCTCGGCGTCGTCGCCGGCTGCGGCGGCGATGCGTTCGCCTGGTCGGCGCGCCCGGCTCGCGGCGAACTCGCGGCGGCAGCCCGCGAGCTCGACTTGCCGGACGGCTATACCACCGAGATCCACCTGTTGGCGCGCGCCCTGGTCCGAACGATCGGCGCGGCGCTGTCGCACGGCGCGCTGCTGGTCATCGACTACGGCTTTCCGCGGCGCGAGTACTACCACCCGCAGCGTGCCGGCGGAACCTTGATGTGCCACTATCGCCACCATAGCCACGCCGATCCGCTCGCGCTGGTCGGGCTGCAGGACATCACCAGTCATCTCGATTTCTCTGCTCTCGCGCAAGCGGCGCTCGACTCCGGCATGACGCTCCTGGGCTACGCGACCCAGGCGCATTTCCTGATCAACTGCGGTCTGCTCGAGCTGCTGGCGGCGCTGGACCCCAACGACGTCCATCGTTATGCGCCCGCTTGTGCGGCGGTTCAGACGCTCGTCGGTCCCGCCGAGATGGGCGAGCTGTTCAAAGTCATCGCATTCGGGCGCGGAATCGACCGGCCGCTGCTGGGATTCCGCAGCGGCAACCGGGCCGGCATGCTTTGAGCCGTGGCACGCATGCGAGCGATGCACGTGGCTCACCCCGGCCAAGCGCTACAGGCGGTCGACGTCGCGCTGCCTCCCCTCGCGCCCGAACAGGTTCTGGTGCGCGTACGCGCCTGCGGCGTTTGCCGAACCGACCTGCATATCGCCGACGGCGAGCTCACCGGCGGCAAGCTGCCGATCATTCCCGGCCATGAAATCGTCGGTGAGATCGCGCAGCTCGGGGCGCGCACGGCCGGATTCAGCGTCGGGCAACGCGTTGGCGTTCCCTGGCTCGGCCATACCTGCGGCGGCTGCGCATACTGCCGGAGCGGCCGAGAAAACCTGTGCGAGGCGGCGCGCTTCACCGGCTATCACCTCGACGGCGGCTATGCGCAGTACACCGTGGCCGACGCGCGCTTCTGTTTTCCGCTGCCGGACGCTTACAGCGACGCGCAAGCCGCACCGCTGCTGTGTGCCGGGCTGATCGGTTATCGCGCCCTGCGCATGGCCGGCGCCGCGCGCGCGCTCGGCATTTACGGCTTCGGCGCGGCCGCGCACATCGTAGCGCAGGTCGCGCGCTACCAGGGCCAGGTGGTCTATGCCTTCACGCGCCCTGGCGACAGCGAAGGCCAGGCATTCGCGCGCGAGCTCGGCGCCGCCTGGAGCGGCGATGCGGGCGAGCGCCCGCCGCAGCCGCTCGATGCGGCGATCATCTTCGCCCCGGCCGGGGCGCTCGTGCCCGCGGCGCTCGCGGTCAGCGCCCCCGGCGCAACCGTGGTCTGCGCCGGCATCCACATGAGCGACATCCCGAGCTTTCCGTACCGGATCCTGTGGGGCGAGCGGGTAGTGCGTTCGGTGGCGAACCTCACGCGCCGCGACGGCGAGGAATTTCTCGCGCTCGCGCCGAAAGTGCCGGTGCGCACCGAGGTCGAGACCTTCGCCCTGAGCGAGGCGAATGAAGCACTGGACCGATTACGCCAGGGGCGCATCCGCGGCGCCGCCGTGCTCCTGTGCGGGGATGAGGCCTGACATTAGCCTCGCAGCGTGTGAGTTTCCTCGGTCACCGTGGCGGCATGCAGCCCGCGGGATTCACGTTCGGTCGCAGGCTATGCGCGCAGGCTCACGCGGCCGCGAGCTTCGCGTTGGCCCACGTCAGGCGATCGATGAGGATGCGCATGAACGCCTTGTTGAATTGCACCTGGCACGGCGCCGAGGCGAGGCGCAATGCCATCGAATCGATTTCGAGCACGGTGGTGGGGCCCAAGGTCTTTATGGTGGTGGTGCGGCGCGCGCTCGACTGGCTGAAATAGAGCATCTCGCCGAAGCAATCGCCCGGTGTCAGGATATCGAGCGGCGTACCCGAGCGCGTCACCTCGACTTCGCCTGCCGTCAGCACGTAAAAACACTCGCCGCGCTCGCCCTCGCGCATGATGATGCGCCCGGCCGGAAAGCGGCGAAAGTTGGCGCTGCGCAAGGTCTCCCAGATTTCGACATCCTGGAAATCGCGAAAGAACGATAGCGCGCGCACGATATTGAAGCGCTCGGTGTCCGAGTTCTCGACCTCGGCATGATCGAGCATGCGGTAGGCGTCGGTCAGGTCACCGCTGAATTCCGCCCAGGTCGCATAGCGCCTGCGGGTATCGCGCTCCAGCGCCCGCAGCACCACCTGTTCGAGCGCGCTCGGCAGCTCGCAGCGATGGCGGCTGGGCGCCGCCGGCGTCGCGGCGATGATCTTCTCCGCCAATTCGGCATCGTTCGCGCCATGGAAGGGCTCGCGCCCAGTCAGCAAGCGGTACATCACGACGCCCAGGGAATAGATGTCGGTCTGCTGCGTCAGGCCCAGCTCCTGCAGTTGCTCCGGCGAGCTGTACGCGAGCGCTTGCGCCTTCGGCAGCACACGCGCATAGCGCTCGGCATGGCCGGAGCAGAAGTCCGATACCTTGATGTCCGTGCCCCGCCGCACCAGGATGTTGGAGGCCTTGAGATTGCGATGGATGACGCCTTGCTGGTGCGCATGCTCGAGCGCGAGCGCGCACTTGAAGACGATCTCCACCGCCTGATCCAGCGGCAACAGGGCGCGCGCATCGCAGTAGGCTTCGAGGTTGCCGCCCGCCACGTATTCCATGACCACGTAACAGAGATCTTCATCCGCGACCGCGTCATACAGCGCGACGATGTGCGGATGCGATAGCCGCGCCGCCAGCGCCGCCTCGTTCATGAGCGCGCGGCGAAACCGCCGCTCGAGCTCGGGGTGCGACATGGCGAGCGGGTCGAGGAGCTTGATCGCCACTTCGCGGCCGGCGAAAGGGTCGCTGGCCAGCCAGACGCTGCCCTCGGGGCCGGTGCCGATCTCGCGCGTGATGGGGTATTTCCCGATCCGATCGATGCCGTTCGAGGGGGCCAGAGCGAGTGCGGAGGACATGACGATGGCTTTCGCAGACAAAGCGCGCGCGCAGCTTCTATCGGCACGCTTCACGAATCCTTGAACACTCGCATCGAGCCGCGTCCGATCGCCCTGCGATGGAAACCCGAGCCCGGGACCTATACTGCCGGTACAATGCGTGAAGCGCCGCATCGGCGCCATCCACGCTCGGATCGGGAGGCTGACATGGACCTGCGATTCACGCCGGAAGAGCTCGCATTCCGCGACGAAGTCAGAGCCTTTTTTCGCGAGGCCCAGCCGGCGTCCATCCGGCGCAAGATGGAGCTCGGCCAGCGGCTGTCCAGAGACGACATCGTCACCTGGCAGCGCATTCTCAATGCCAGAGGCTGGGCGGTGCCGCATTGGCCGCTCGAGTGGGGCGGCACCGACTGGAGCCCGGTGCAGAACTACATCTTCAAGGAGGAGATGCAGCTCGCCCCCGCGCCGGATCCGCTGGGGTTCAACGTCAGCATGGTCGGGCCGGTGATCATCGCCTTCGGCACCGAGGCGCAAAAGCGCCGTTTCCTGCCCAAGCTGGCGAACCTCGACTACTGGTTCTGCCAGGGCTTCTCCGAGCCCGGCGCGGGCTCGGATTTGGCGTCGCTGCGAACCTCCGCGCGCCTGGACGGCGACCACTACGTGGTCAACGGGCAAAAGATCTGGACCTCGCGCGCGCATCTCGCCGACTGGATGTTCTGCCTGGTGCGCACCGACGCCGGCGCCAAGCTCCAGCGCGGGATTTCCTACCTGCTGATCGATATGAAGACCGCGGGGCTCACGGTGCGTCCCATCCCCACCATCGACGGCGAGCACCACTTCAACGAGGTCTTCTTCGACGACGTGCGCGTGCCGGCGGAGAACTTGATCGGTGAAGAGAACAAGGGCTGGACCTATGCCAAGTACCTGCTCGGCAACGAGCGTACCGGCATCGCGCGCGTCGGTGCATCCAAGTATCGCATCCAGCGCGCCAAGCAGCTCGCGGCCACGGTCATGGTGGGCGATCGAGCGCTCGCCGATACCGAGCGCTTCCGCGAGAAGGTGGCGGCGATCGAGGTCGAATTGAAGGCACTCGAGATCACCCAGATGCGGGTCGTCTCCAATGCCCGCAACCTGCCTCCCGCAGTCCAGGACCCGGCCTCCTCGGTGCTGAAGATCAAGGGCACCGAGCTACAGCAGGCGGCCACCGAGATCCTGATGGAGGTCGCGGGCGCGCATGCCATGGCGCTGCAATCGGAGCACCTGTGGGGCACGGCGAGCGACGCGCCCGTCGGCCCGGAATGGTCTGCCACGGTGGCGCCCGATTACTTCTACACGCGCGCGGCTTCCATCTACGGGGGCTCGAACGAAATCCAGAGAAACGTGGTCGCCAAGCGCATCCTGGGCCTGTAGGGACATCGGGGACGCTCGCGGGCTTGCCGCATCGACACAGGACGACATGCCATGGACTTCGATTTCAGCGCAGAGCAACGCATGCTCAAGGAGAGCGTCGAGCGCCTGATCGCCGAGCGCTACGATTTCGACCAGCGCAAGCAGTACATGCGCGAGCCCGCGGGCTTCAGCCGGGCGATGTGGGCGCAGTATGCCGAGCTCGGCCTGCTCGGCTTGCCGTTTGCGGAGAAGTACGGCGGCAGCGGCGGTGGCGGCATCGAGGCCATGATCGTGATGGAGGCGTTCGGCCGCGGCCTAACGCTCGAGCCCTATCTCGCAACCGTCGTATTGGGCGGAGGCTTGGTCGCGCTCGCCGGCAGCGAGGCGCAGCGCGCCGCCATCCTGCCCCGCATCGCCGATGGCAGCCTGCTGTTGGCCTTCGCACATGGCGAGCCGCAAGCGCGCTACGATCTGGCCGATGTCGCTACCACGGCCCGGCGCGATGCCGACGGCTGGATCATCGAGGGCAGCAAGAGCTTCGTCGCGCATGGCGACAGCGCCGACAAGCTCATCGTGTCCGCGCGTATCGACGGCCAGCGCCGCGACGCTCGGGGCATCGCCTTGTTCATCGTGGACGCCGCTGCCGAGGGCGTGCAGCGCCGCGGCTATCCGACCCAGGACGGGCTGCGAGCGGCCGAGATTCGTCTATCCAACGTCAAGCTGCGCTCCAGCGATGCGCTCGGCGAGCCTGGCAAGGCGCTGCCGTCGATCCAGCAGGTATCGGATCGGGCGTTGGCCGCGATCGCCGCGGAAGCGGTGGGTGCCATGACCGCGGCGCACGAGATCACCGTCGAATATCTCAAGACGCGCAAGCAATTCGGCGTCGCGATCGGCACATTCCAGGCGCTGCAGCACCGGGCCGTGGATATCCTGGTGAATCTCGAGCAGGCGCGCAGCATGGCGTTGTACGCGACCATGATGTTGGACGAAGCCGATCCGGCCGAGCGCGCCAAGGCGATCTCCGCGGCTACCGTGCAAATCCGCCGCTCGGGCAAGTTCATCGGCCAACAGGCGGTGCAATTGCACGGCGGCATCGGCATGACGCTCGAATACAAGATCGGGCACTACTTCAAACGCTTCACCGCCATGGAGAGCACGCTGGGGGACACCGATCATCATCTCGCCGCGCTCGCCCGCGCCGGCGGCTTGATCGCCGCGAACGCTTCCTGAGCTCCGGACCAGGGTCGCGGACCAGGCGGACCAGGGTCGGACCAGGGTCGGACACTCGCCGCGAAACTACGCTACTCCGGCGCGATATTGAGATCGAACTCGAAGCGTCCGGGACCGAGCGCGGTGGTGTCGAGGGATCGAGCGAGCAAGCGTGCATCGATACCCTCCTGCGGCGGGAAGTACATCTGTGTGACCAGCGTGCGGAATCCCGGCGCGCTCACCCGGAAATGAATATGCGCTGCGCGGCGAAAGTACGCGCCGGGCGCCAAGGTGCGAAACGCATAGCGACCGTCGTCGCCGGCGCGTACGCTGGCCCGCAGCATGCACGCGAGGTCGCTCGCCACCACCGTGTCGGTTCGACTATAGGCGCCGCGGGCATCGGCGTGCCACACCTCCACCAAGGCGCCGGGAACCGGCTGGCACTCGGGAAAGCGGCGCACGAAACCGCTCACCAGCATGCCGGGGCTCGTGTCGCGCTGGCACAGATCGCGCTGCTGGGGCTGGGCCGCGAGGTAGTACGGACCGAGCGCATCGGTCGGCGTGCGCCGGCACTGCGCCGCCGCCGAGCCGGCAGCCCATGCCAGCGTTCCGAGCAGGAAACCGCGACGCGACAGCCGCAGCGATGCATTCATAGGCGTTTCTCCTGGAACCAGCGCGTGGATTGTTTTCACCGTGATGACCCTCAGCTCGGCACCCAGGGCAGCGCGGCCTGGGCGCCGAATTCGGTCTTGACGTCGATCACCGCCGGCAGCTCGGAGGCCATCGCGCGCTCGAATGCCGCGCGCAGCTCGCCGGGCTTCTCCACGGTCGTACCGAAACAATCGAAGGCTTGAGCGACGCGGGCGAAATCGGTCTCGCGGTACTCGAAGCACTCGTTCATGCGCGCCTTGTCGCGCTCGCCGTAGGCGGTGGTCAGGTTGCGCAGGCCCTGCGTCAGCGCGTGGTTGTTGTTGACGATCGTTACGGTCTTGATGCCGCGCCGGCGCGCCGTCTCGAGCTCCGGCAAGTGATAGAAGAAGCCGCCATCGCCGCAGAAGCAGATGACCGGCCGATCCGGCGCGGCGCACTTGGCACCGAGCGAGGCTGGGAACGACCAGCCGAGCGAGCCTGCCGCGCGGTGGTAACTCTGATTGGGCGAGCGCAGGTAGACCAGCGTGCCGCTCCACAGTGCCGCGTAGCCCGTGTCCGCGATCAAGATCGCGTCCTGCGGCAGGACCTCGGTCAGCTCGGCACACAGCCGCTCGGGGCGCAGCGGCACCTGCGTCGAGGCGCGCGCCTTATCCGCCTCGGCGCGCCACGCGTCGACGTGTTTCTGGCTGTGGCCGAGCCAGTCGGCGTGCTGCCCCGGCGCACAGGCGGCGGCGAGCGCCTCCATGCCGCTCGCGACATCGGCGAGCAAGCCGACCGTGCCGGGATGGTTGCGGCCGATTTCGACCGGGTCGGCGTCGATCTGGATCACGGGCGTACCCGGCGCGGGCAGCTTGTAGTTCGCGGTGGTGTGATCGCTGGTATTGCTGCCGGCGAATATCACCAGGTCGGCATCGGCCACGACGTGATTGGCGCAGCTCCTCCCGTACAAGCCGACGACGCCGCGGAACAAGGGATGATCCTCCAGCATCGCCGCCTTGGCATCGAGGGTGACGACCACCGCCGCCTGGATACGTTCGGCCAGGCGGGCAAGCGCCGGCGCAGCGCCGGAGAACGTGACGCCGCGATCGGCTACGACGACGGGCCGGCGCGAGCGCGCGATCGCCTCGGCCGCGTGGCGAACGGCCGCCGGGTCGGGCGCAGGGCGAAACGCGGGATAGCGCGTGTGCGCTAGGTCGGCCACGATATCGAACTCGCCTTCGAGCGCGGTGATCGCATCGCCGGTGAGCCCCGCGATGTCGATATGCACCGGCCGCGGCGTACCCGTGGTCGCCTCGCGAAACGCCTGCCGCATGAGGTGCTGCATCTGGTCGAGCGTCTCGATCTTGGCGTGGAACTTGGCCACCGCGGCGAACAAGGGCTCGTGCTCGACCTCTTGATAGGCGTTGCGATGCTGGAACTGCGGCACGTGCCTGCCCGTGAAAGCGACGACGGCCGAGTGCCCCAGGTAGGGATCCTGCATCGCGGCCGCGAGATTGGCCGCACCGACCGATTGCGCGAAGCACACTCCAGGCCGGCCCGAGACGCGGGCATAGCCATCGGCCATGTACGCGACCGCTTTTTCCGAATGGCCGAGGATGCGGGTGATATTGCAATCCTCCATCTCGGCCAGCGCGCGCCGCAGCACGGCGTCCATGAAGAACACGTGCGTCACGCCGTAGGCTTGCAGCGTTTGGGCGAACAGGCGCGCCCCGGTCATCTTGCGCGGCATGGGCATTCCTTTTTCGATCGGCGGATATTGTCCCGAGCCTTAGGATACTAACGCGGTGTCAACGCGAGCGCCGCGCGAATGGCGCGTAGCCGCGCGTCATGCACGCGGCCCTTGATCTGATCGGTCGACGGGGATGCGCGCGCGATCGCGCCTGCATCGACCGTCGTGGCCGCGCTGGCCGCGGCGCGGATGCGATCGGCTTGAGGATAGGGGCGCTGCTCCAGGCCGGCGCGGCCACGCGCATCGCATTCGCAGGCACGCACCAGCAGCTCCAGGCGCTCCGAGCGTCGAAAGGCGTCGTTTTGCTCCAGCATTCTCAGTATGCTGCCGGGCCTTAGCTCGAACGCCCGATGCACGTGCGTATGCCAGCGCGCCACCGCGAGCGCCAGCTCCCGGCTGGGGATCGGCACCCGCAGGCGCTCGCATAATGCTTCGATCAAAGGCAGTGACCGCTCCTCGTGGCCGAGATGACGGGGCCATTCCTCGGGCGGCGTCGTGCCCTTGCCCAGATCGTGCACCAGCAGCGCGAAGCGCACCTCCAGCGGCTCGTCGCGCTGCGCTGCGCATTCGAGCGCGCGCATGATGTGATCGCCGGCGTCGATCTCCGGATGGTGCTGCGGCGGCTGCGGCACGCCGAACAAGCGGTCGAGCTCGGGCAGGATGCGCGCCAGCGCCCCGCACCCGCGCAAGGCATCGAACATGCGGCTCGGATGGGCCGCCATCAAGCCGCGCGACAGTTCCTGCCACACACGCTCGGCCACGAGATGGTCGACTTCGCCCTCGTCCACCATGGTACGCATGAGCGCCATGGTCTCGGGCGCGATGGTGAACCCCAGACGCGCCGCGAAGCGTGCGACCCGCAGTATGCGCACCGGGTCCTCGGCGAATGCGGGACCGACATGGCGCAAGCGGCGCGCACGAATATCGCCGGCCCCGCCGAACGGATCGATCAACGCGCCGTCGGCAGCGCGCGCCATGGCGTTGATGCTGAGGTCGCGCCGCGCGAGGTCATCCTCCAGCGTCACGTCGGGCGCGGCATAGACTTGAAAGCCGCGATATCCGCGGCCGCTCTTGCGCTCGGTGCGCGCGAGCGCGTACTCCTCGTGCGTCTCGGGATGGAGAAACACCGGGAAGTCGCGCCCCACGGGACGATAACCCAGGCGCAGCAAGTCCTCCGGCGTCGCGCCCACCACCACGTAATCGCGATCCTTCACCGGCAGCCCGAGCAGCTCGTCGCGCACCGCCCCTCCGACGGCGTACACCTTCATCGCTAGCGCTCGTACTCGGCGATGGTCAACACACGACCTACGAAAACGTTGTCCCGATCGTCAAGCTCGATGCGCGCCGAATATCCCGCGTAAGTCATCGTATTCATGGCTTCACTCCCGTGGGCGTTGCTGTGCGGGAGACCATCGATACCGTTGATTGTCACGCGTTGTATCGAAGCCTGCCTTCTCTTACCGTAGAGCGGCCACGCCTTCAGGGCTGCCCTCGGTTCCGTAGTGAAGGGCGGACTAACTCTGCATGCCCCAGCGCCTCACCGTGCGTTTCTCCAGCGTCTGGAATAGCAGGTTCTCGACAACCAGCCCGATGATGATCACGGAAAACAGGCCCGCAAAGACGTTGGGAATCTCGAGCTGGTTCTTGTTCTCGTAAATAAACCAGCCGAGGCCGCCCGAGCCCGAGGACACGCCGAATACGAGCTCGGCGGCAATTAGCGTGCGCCAGGCGAACGCCCATCCGATCTTCATGCCCGTGAGGATCGATGGAAACGCCGCCGGTATGAGGATCTTCGCAACGTATCGCGGCCCAGATAGCCCGTAGTTCCGGCCCACCATACGCAGCGTATGCGACACTGACAGAAAGCCGGAGTGCGTGTTGAGCGCGACCGCCCATAGCACTGAATGTATCAGCACGAATACGAGGCTCGCGTTGCCGAGTCCGAACCAGATCAGTGCGAGCGGGAGCAGCGCGATTGCGGGCAAGGGGTTGAACATCGAGGTAAGGGTTTCGAGCAACTCTGTGCCGATGCGCGACGTGATCGCGAAGGCGGTGAGCAGCGCCGCCAGCAAGATTCCCGCGGCGTATCCCTGTAGCAGTACTTTGATCGAGAACCACGCTCTCGCGACCAGTGTGCCGCTGATGAGTGCTTCATAGAAGGCCGCGAGCGTCGAACTGAATTTCGGAAAAAGAAGCGCGTTGTCCAGAGACGTGGCGTATATCTGCCAGGCTGCGGCGAGCAGCCCGAGGAGCAGCGCCTTGCGCAGTGCGCCGTTGTTGAAAAACTTTTCCCAGACCGTCAGCGGCTTTTCGACCACGCCGTATCCGCTCGGCGCGACTACGCGCACGAACTCCGGCCGAGCCTGCACGATGTCATTTGGCATACGTTTGCCTCTCCTGCTCGACCTGATCCGAAAAAAGCATATGGTGAATGCGCTCCGAAAGCTTCATCCCATCGCCGCCCACGGGATCGGTGCCGTCGCTGTTCAGCTCCGCCTTTACCTGCCCTGGGTGCGGGCTCATGAGCAGGATCCGGTTGCCAATCAGCACGGCCTCAGGGATCGAATGCGTCACGAACAGCACCGTGAAGCGCGTGCCTTGCCATAACTGGAGGAGCTCCTCCTGCATCTTACGACGGGTCAAAGCATCGAGCGCCGCGAATGGCTCGTCCATTAGCAGAATGTCGGGCTCCATAGCCATGCCACGTGCGAGCGCGACGCGCTGCTTCATGCCGCCGGAGAGCATGTGCGGGTAGCTGTCGGCGAACTTGGTGAGATTCACCTTCGCGATGTAATTCATCGCGCGTTCCTCGGCTTGCGCGCCTTTCAGACGCCCGCTCGAGGTGAGCGCGAACGTGACGTTCTGCTTCACGGTCTTCCACGGTAGGAGCTGATCGAACTCCTGGAACACCATCACGCGATCGGGGCCTGGCTTACGAATTTGCGTACCGTTGAGGTGTATCGTTCCCTCCACCGGCTGCATATAGCCGCCGACCGCTTTGAGCAGAGTCGATTTGCCGCAGCCGGAAGGCCCCAGGATGACGAAGCGGTCAGACGCGCGGACATCGAAATCGACTCTATACGTCGCCGTGACGAGGTGATCCTTGGTCTTGTAT
The DNA here is from genome assembly GCA_020848435.1 of Burkholderiales bacterium. Classification (GTDB taxonomy): domain Bacteria; phylum Pseudomonadota; class Gammaproteobacteria; order Burkholderiales; family WYBJ01; genus WYBJ01. The sequence goes on from JADLAC010000046.1 coordinate 15,110, forward strand.
TGAAGGGTCACGCCGCGCACAGCGAGCAGCGGATCAGACAATGCCATTTCAGGCGCTCCCCGTGGGTCAGTGTCGCGCAATCCATCGCGATGTGCGACGGCGGCAGAGTCCACCTGCCGGTGACAACCCGCACGGATTTCGCGATCCTCCATGCTTATTCGACACGCGCACCGGAGTCTCGTGCCACCTTCGCCCATTTCGCAATTTCGCTGCGCATGAACACCGCGAACTCTTCCGGCGTATTGCCCACGGGTTCGACGCCGCGGCTCGACAGGAGCTCGCGCGTTTCCGGCGTCTTCAGGATCTTCGTGCTTTCGGCACTGAGCTTCGCAACGACGTCCTTTGGTGTGCTGCCCGGAGCGAGCAGTGCGTACCAGGTCCCGCCCTCGAAGCCAGGCAGGCCCGCTTCGGCGATCGTCGGTACCTCGGGCACGACCTGCGAGCGCTTCGCAGTGGCGATGCCAAGCACTCGCAGCTTGCCGGCTCTCGCGTGCGGCATTGCGATCGGAATCGATTCGAACATGAGGTGAACCTGTCCACCGAGGAGGTCGGCAACGGCCGGTCCGCTGCCTTTGTAGGGTACGTGCACCATTGCGATGCCCGCGGTCGTCTTGAACAGCTCCCCCGTGAGATGAATCGCGGTGCCCTGTCCGCCGGAAGCAAAGTTGAGCTGGTTCGGTCGCGACTTCGCAAACGCAATGAGGTCCTTCACCGATCTCGCCGGCACGGAGGGATGGATGACCAACATGAATGCACCCAGGGCGGCGACCGTGATCGGAGAAAAATCCTTGAGGGGGTCGTAGGGCAGTCTACTGTAGAGACTCGGCGCGATCACGACTTCGGGCGATGCAGCCATTAGCAATGTGTAACCGTCCGGGGGAGACTTGGCGACCATATCGGCGCCGACGGTCCCCGCGGCTCCGGGTCTGTTATCGACCAGCACTTGCTGGTTCCATGCATCGGTGAGCTTGGCGGCGAGGAAACGCGCCATGAGGTCCGTCGCACCGCCAGGTGAATAACCGACAATGAAACGCACCGACTTGGTCGGATAGGACTGAGCCCAAGACTGGTTAGCCACAGCTGCCAGCGTGAGCATTAGCAACGGCAGGGGCGCTGCTATCTTCATTTGAGCTCCTACTCGACCAGGTCTGATGTAGTACCGCCCCAGGGCTGCCGACAAGACCGACTGCGCTCCACGGCCCACGCCGAATCCCTGGCGTCTCACGCTCCCCGGCCGCTACTTCTTGCCTGGGCCGCCGTCCCAAGTCGCAGGCAACTGCATGCGATGGGAGCGAACCGAACACGCCTTTGCGCGGATCTCCGCCAGAAGCTCCAGCGCGCGCGCCGCCGCCGCTTGACCGTTGGCTTCGGCGCCACGCACGTAGGGGGATCGCAGTTCCTCCATTTCAGCGTACGCCTGAAGAAGATCGGGGGCGATCGCTTCGACGCGCAGGAAGTCCTCCAGGGGAAGCTTGGTGAGATGCAGCACGTCGCGCCCAGGCGGGTAGAACCCCATGTCGTGCAGGGCGAGATTGAACCAGTGTCCCGCGGACAACAAAGCACCTTCAATCACGGTCTCGAAGTCGGATGGCTGGCAGCGGTCAAGAGAGCGTTCGATGCGCTCAGCCTTGTTCCTATGAATATCAGATTCCATGCAGCTGTTCTCTCAGCTTCGGAAGCAGCTCACAGACTTCGCGTATGCAAATCCGATACGCGTTGCGGCAGCTTTCGACCAATTGCGGGGTGATCGGTTCTGCGCGGCGAATGTAGGGATCGCGCATGTCCTCGAGGACTTTCAGCGCAGCGAAAGCCCGCTGGATCGGTGGAGGCAGCTCACCTCGCACCGGCGGCAGATCGACGTGGACGATATCACCGAGCGGCAGCGCTTCCTTGCGCCATTCGCCATCTCTTGCGGGTGGCACCACATACAAGCCGACTACGTGATACGAGTAGTAGTTATCGCTCTTCGTGAGCCCTGCCTGATGTAGCGCGGCGTTTACCGCGTGGGTGGCGATGGTCATACCCATCCACATCCAGAGCTCGAAATCCTCCAAAGGATCGAGCTTCTCGCGCAGTCTTGCCATGCGCTCGATCTTCTCAGCGTGAGCTGCTATCTGCATTGCCTGTCTCGTAAGGATCGGAGTACGTGGCGGCGATGGTCCCCTTCCAGATCGCGGAAGCCGCCGATCCGAGCACGAGCGCTACGCCAACGTCTCGTGCGTATGCTTGCGCGAGTGCGAGGTCCTTGCGCATCGGAATCTCGGGACCGGCGCCCTGCCGCGCCAGCATGCCTTTCCAGCGGGAGCCGAGCTCGTCCCATACTTCCAGCGGATAACTCCTTGCCGAAGCATTGCGGAAAACCTCCCTCAGCGTCTCAGGGGCGATTCCGCCCGCGATACCGAGCTCGAGCCCTTCGAGCAGCGCGATGATGTTAATGCCGAGGATCAGGTTGTTGGCGAGCTTGGCGGTCTGGGCCGTGCCGACAGCGCCGGTTCGAATGATCTTGCTGCCCACGGCGCGCAGCACCGGAAGTACCTCTTCGAAGACCCCCGGGTCGGCGCCGATCATCATCGTAAGCGTGCCTTTTTCTGCTGAAGGATGCCCGCCAGCCACGGGCGCATCGACGACATCTATGCCTCTTTCGCGCAAGGCCTCGGCGATCCTGTGCACCGGCTCCGGGCCGAGGGTGCTGCCGATCACGAGCTTCGAGCCCGGACGCATCGAGCCACTCACCCCCTCAGGACCGAACACCACGGCCTCGGTCTGCTCAAGGTTGAGCACCATGGTGAAGATCGTGTCGCACCTGCTCCCGACTTCGGCCGGGGATGCGCACGCGGTGGCGCCAAGATTCGCGAGCACCGACATCGGTTGCGCGCGCACGTCGTATACCGCCACCTCGAACCCCGCCTTCACGAGATTCTTCGCCATCGGTTCGCCCAAGTTGCCGAGTCCGATGAGACCCACCTTGCGCGCGACTGTAATCATTTGTCCACCGGCAATGCGCACGGACGAGGGACGCAGGTGCGCGCCCCGCGTCCGTGCAGAACAGGAACCGCGAGACCTCGACGCGGATCAACTCCCGGGAAGATTGTGAATCTCGGGGAAAAACATGTCTTTCCACGAATCGGGCTTAACCTTGACAACGCCCACCTTCTCCATGAACTCGACGTATTTGTACACCCGGTGAGGCGTGGTCGTGTAGATGAAGTCGGGATCCTCGATCATCTTCAGGATTTCGGCCGGCGTCGATTTCTCGCTCGGGGTCGCCTTCAGATAGAGCTCGGCGGCAGCCTTCTTATCGTTGTTGAGGATCGCGATTGCATCCTCAAGTGCTGCGAGTACCGCGCGGTAGGTTTTCGGATTGCCGTTGCGAAACTGGGCGGTCGTCGCCAGGATGATAGCCGTCGCAGGCCCTCCTACCACGTCGTACGACTTCAAGACCGTGCGGATCACCGGGTCCTTCATCTGCATTTGATGAAAGGGCGCCGCAGTGAAATGCGCGTTGATGACACTCTTGCCCGACAGCAACTGGGCCGACGCATCAGGGTGCGACTGCGCGATGGTGAGCGAATCCAGCTTCGCATAGTTCTCCTGGCCCCAGATGTGGGCGGCGGCCATCTGCAGGGTCAGCGCCTGCCCTGAGACCTTCACGGCAGGAACAGCGATTCGGTCCTTTTCCGTGAAATCCCTGATCGTCTTGACGTTCGGGTTACGCGTGTTGAGGTAGAGCGGAAAAGTGCAATACGCTGCGACGCCTTTCACTTCATTCGGCGTATTGCGGGTTCGTGCCCACATGATGCCAAGTGGCGTAGGGCCGAGAGACGAGAACTCGAGATTGCCGGAAAGCAGGGCGTCGTTCATCACGTTCGCACCGGCGAATTTCGCCCACGTGACCTTGATGTTGCCGAGTCCCGCGGCTTGCGCGTGTCGTTCGATCAGCTTGAGCCGTTCCATCGCAATCAGCGGCAGGTAGGCCAAGCCGAATTGCGCCGCCAGTCGCACTTCGCCGACTTCGGCACGGACGTTGACCGCCCCCGTGCAAAGCGCAAGGGATAGAAACGCGCCCAGCGCGATCCTGCTGAACCTCATGTGCACCTCCTCCATGCTCTGGTGAATAGCCCGATCGGGGCTGCCTTACTGCTCGTGCAACTTGACACTGCGAAAGGACGTTGCGATAGTCTATTCGCTTCCGCCGTCAATTTGAACTTTTCTCCGCGGCGGATCACCGCGTAGCGGCGGTTTTCCGAGGTCCCCCGACGAGGAGGAATGGGCGATGGTCGTAAAGGTGCAGCCGTTGCATCCTTTGTTTGCGGCCGAGGTCGTCGACGTCGACGTGTCGAAAGATCTCGATGACGCCACCTTCGGGCAGGTCCAGGACGCGTTCAACAGCAACTCGGTCCTGCTCTTTAGACATCAGCAGCTCTCGCCAGAGCAGCACGTGCGTTTCAGCCGGCGCTTCGGCCCGCTCGAAGTTCACTTCCTGAAACAGTATCTGCATCCCGAACACCCGGAGCTGGTCAATATCTCGAACATCATCGAGAACGGGAAGCCGATCGGCGTCGTCGACGCGGGCCAGTTCTGGCACAGCGACCTTTCATATCGGGACAAGCCAAGCCGCGGCTCGCTCCTGTACGCCATTGAAATCCCGCACCTCGAGGGGCAGGCGCTGGGCGACACTCTGTTCACCAGCACGGCGGCCGCCTATGACGCCTTGCCGGACGCGATGAAAAGGCGTCTGGAAGGCCTCAAGGCCATCCACCGCTACGGCTATAGGTACGAGAAGCATCGGCAGCGCGGCCTTAACCGGGCCGAGCTGACCGCCGAGCAGAAAGCCGCGCCGGACGCCATTCAGCCAGTGATTCGAACGCATCCCGTAACGGGTCGCAAGTGCATTTACGTGAACGAGGGTTTCACCGTCGGCATCGTGGGTATGCCGGACGACGAGAGCCGTCCGCTGCTCGAGCAGTTGTTTGCGCATTGCGTGCGTCCGGAGTTCATCTATCGTCACAAGTGGCGCGTCGGCGATCTGCTCATGTGGGATAACTGCGCGACGCTGCACAATGCAGTCGGGGATTACAAGCCGCCGCATCGGCGTCTGCTGCGCAAGACGACGCTCGAAGGCGCGACGGCGTTCTAGGATTCCCGCGAGGCTGACTATCAGCACGCGTTTCTGGAGTGGTTCAAGAACCATCTTGAAACGGGCAATTCAATCCACCGGCACGGAGGCCTACGCGTGCAACGCGCAGACGTTGACACTTGCACGTCGGATGATTCCCATGACGCACCAGGCGGCAGCCCCTCGGCGAAGATAGCACTGACCATCGCTGAGGCGCGGTCACTCGCCGAGCGCGCGCTGCGCCAGCTCGACTATTCCGCAGAAGACGCGAGCCTCATTGCGGACGCGCTGATCGATTCGGAGCTCTGCGGCTATTCGCATCTCGGGCTCACGCGCATACTGAGCGTTGCCGAGAACCCGAAGACGAGCCACCCGCGGGAGCCGCTAGCGATCACGCGCGAGACCGAATGCTCAGCTCTGATCGACGGCGGCAACACGCTCGCTGTGTTGTCTTTGCAGCGCGCGACGGAGGTCGCGATCCGCAAAGCGAAGAAGAGCGGAATTGGCCTGATCGGTCTCTATAACAGCTACTTCAGCGGCCGCGGCGCGTTTTATCTGGAGCGAATAGCCCGAGCCGATCTCGTCGGCATCCATTTCGCAAGCGCCACGCCGATGGTGGTGCCAATCGGCGGCGCGCGGCCCGCACTGGGTACCAACCCGATCGCCGTGAGCGTTCCCTCCGATCGCGGGCCTCTCATCTTCGATGTCGGGACCGCCTCGATCATGTTCGGTGACATGATCCTCAAGGCGCGGCTCGGTGAGCCGCTTCCCCCCGGCGTGGCGATCGATGCGGCCGGCAGGCCGACGTGCGACGCGAATGAAGCACTGAGAGGCGGCGTGCTCCCCTTCGGCGGGCACCGCGGTTACGCGCTGTCCTGCTGCGTGCAGGTCATGGGCTTGCTCGCCGGTGCAGCGCTCGCCAGGGGTGACGTTCAGGACTATGGCTTTCTCCTGATCGTGCTCGATCCGGGTCTGCTCCTTCCCGTCGAGCAGTTCAAGCGGCAAGTCTCGGAGTTGGTCGACTGCATAAAGGCGACACCGCGTCAGGACGGTGTCGAGGAAATCAGGGTTCCTTCGGAGCGCGCGTTTCGCGAGCGCGAGCGCCGACTGGCTTCGGACAGCATCAGCCTCGATTCGGTCGTGCACGACGCTTTGAAGGCATTGATCGAGAAGAAGCCCTTGGTCCGCTCGAACTGACGCAAGCGCGAAGCAATCGGCCACCGACGCCCAGCGCGCCCGCTTGCTTCGGAAGTCGCTGCTCGACTCTCGCACCATTACACGGGCACGCACGCGCTGCCTGTTCGGTCGCGCCGCGTTTGCGGCCCGATGGGCGTTGGCCCGTTGTCCGCCGCACGCACTCGTGGCCGATCCCGATGGACAAGATCGGAACAACCGCATGCACCTGTTTCTTGACGCATATCAAAGCGGTTGCAAAGTAGCGTGTGATAAATGCCAGGCTTGGTCGATAAGCTGGTGCCGCGGTGGCGGCACGCTGGAGGAACGCATGCATGGCGAGAGCCTGCTGAACAAAGTGGCGGTCGTTACGGGCGGCGGTCGCGGGATAGGCCGTGCCATAGCGTTATCGCTCGCACGGGAGGGCGCGCGCGTCGTGGTGAACGCGCTGCGTCCGGCAACCGGTTCTGCCGAAAAGACCGCACGGGATATCGTCGGCACAGGCCGCGAAGCGCGCTCGCATTACGGCGATGTCGGGAACTTCGATGTCGCGTGCGAGTTGATCGACGTCGCGGTGCGCGGCTTCGGCCGCGTCGACATTCTGGTCAATAACGCCGGAATGGCCGGATCCGGCATGCCCTGGGACATCACGGAGGCGGACTGGGACCGGATGATCGACAGTCACCTCAAGGGTGCTTTCAACTGCACACGCCACGTGGCGGGCTTCATGAAAGCGCAATGCTGGGGGCGAATCATCAATTGCACCTCAGGTTCCTGGATCAGCCGGGCCGGCGCGTGCCACTACGCCGCGGCCAAGGCTGGAATCGTTGGCTTTACACGCGCCATCGCGATGGATCTCGCCGCGTATGGCGTCACATGCAATGCGTTTCACCCCTATGCAAAGACCGAACTGATGGGCCCGCAGACGCTGTACACCGTGACGGAGCGCTACAGGCAGGGCAAGATCGACCGCGAAGAGTACGAATGGCAGAGCAATCCGCCCGGGCCCGAGGGTGTGGGGCCACTGATTTCCTATCTCGCGTCTCCGGCCGCAGAAGCAATCACCGGTAAGGTCTTTTACGTGAGCGGGGGCAAGGTCGCCATCTACTCGGAGCCCGTGCGACTGCGCACGATCCACAAGACCGACAGTATCTGGTCGGTGGCCGAGCTTGCCGAACGCATGCCGAGCCTCGTCGCGGAGGGCGGCCCCGGCGCCTCACGCTCGGAAAGGGTCCGCCTCAATGCCGTAAGGACGGGGACTCTGCAAGATTAGTCTGGGTAACGTCGAGATCCAACAAATCGCCGAAGAGTTGCAGGTTCCCGATGAGGCCTAGTTCGGCATGAGCGCAAGATTGGCCCTGTTGATTTCGGCGGCCGCGCTGCTTTCGGAAAGTGCTGGAGCGCTCGCAAATTACCCGGTGAAACCAGTCATGCTGGTCGTGCCGTACTCAACGGGCGGCGCGACCGACTTGTCCGCGCGCAATCTGGCGCAATCCGCGTCGAAGTTCCTTGGCCAGACCATCGTTGTAGTCAACAAGCCCGGAGCAGCGGGCACGCTCGGTTCGCAGTCGGTACGTACGGCTGCGCCAAACGGTTACACCTTATTGCTCGCGCGCGTCGGGGCGCAAGCGATCGGCCCGGCAATCGATTCCTCCGTACCGTACAAGTGGAATGACTTCACGTTTCTGTCCGTGCTCGAGTTGAATCCGGTTGCCTGCGTAGCACGCCCCGATGCGCCATTTCGCTCGCTGCGTGAGCTCACCGAACACCTGAAGAAGAACCCCGGTAAGCTCAACTTTTCGAGCTCGGACAAAGGCTCGATCCCGTTCATGACCTCACAGGTATTGTTCTCGGCGGCCGGGCTGGACAAGAACATCGCAGTCAGCGTTCCATACAAGAGCGACGCGGACAGCATAACGGCGCTCCTAGGCGACCAGGTGCAGTTCTTCTGCGGGAGCATGACGGTACTGATGCCTCAAATCAAGTTCGGGAAGCTGCGCGGGCTCGCGGTCGCGATGCCGGAGCGCATGCGCGAGATTCCAGATGTGGCGACCGCCCGCGAATCGGGATTCCCTGCGTTGGAAAAGGTGGTGGGCTGGAGCGCGCTCTATGGACCGCCAGGTCTGCCGCAGGACGTGGTGCGGAAGTGGAGCGAGGTGATGACGAGGGTTGCAAACGACGGGGACTGGATTACCGGCAATGCAAATTTCGGCGGCGTTCCCGCCGTGCGCTCACCTGCCGAGACCCAGAGGTTTGCGCAAACCCAATACGAATTCTACAACGCGCTCGTCACATCGCTTGGAATCAGGGACTGAGCTGGATTGACTGGAAGGAAACGTGATGGACACGATCGAGACTCTCGTTGTAACCCCCGCTCTCCAACCACCAGCAGCCGAGAAGGGCGCGCGGATCCTGACCCCGCAGGAGAAGCGCATCGAGTCAGGCCACGAGTTCATTCGTCCCGACGGAACCCCTGCCGTGAGCGGCCGAATCGCGCGCATGCTGAAGGGTTTCCGCGACCAGCCGCCGCGGGTGGCGGTGCAGCGTGCGCAGTACATGGTCGAGTCGCTGCGGAGCACGGACGGCTTGGCGCCCGTGCTCCGTTGGGCACGTGCGCTGGCCAACGTCATGAGCAAGATCGAAGTGTCGATTGGCGAGGACGAGCTGATCGTCGGCCGCTGCGGACCGAGCGGGCGGTATGGAATTCTCTATCCCGAACTGCGTGGCGCTTGGCTGGAAAAAGGCTTGGAAACGCTCACCAACCGCAAGGAAGGTGCAGTTAGCTTCACAGACGAGGACGCGCGGATCATCCGCGAGGAGATCGTGCCTTACTGGAAGGGACGCACCGTCTTCGAGGCCCATTACGCGATGGTTCCCGACGACACGCGGCGCATTCTGTACCGCGACGAGGACCCGTACACCCCGCGCTATTTTGTGCTGGAGTCGACGACCGACCGCACAGCCCTACAATGGTCGCTCGACTACGAGAAAATCCTCAAGCGCGGGTTCAACGGCATCAAGCGCGAGGCTGAGGAGCGACTTGCCGCGTGCGATCCCTTCGATGCCTCGAACAACATCGAAAAGATGCCGTTCTATCGCGCCGTCATTGTGGTATGCGACGCGATGGTGAATTTCGCCCGCCGGTACGCCGAGCTCGCGCGCAGCATGGCGGCTGGCGCAACGCCGGAGCGGGCGCGTGAGCTGCGTGAGATTGCAGAGATCTGCGAGTGGGTTCCCGGTAATCCCGCACGCAGCTTCCGCGAAGCGGTACAGGCGCAATGGTTCGCGCAGGTCGGCTCGCGGTTCGAGACGTTTCACGGCGGCAACATCGGCAACGGCCGCATCGATCAGTATCTGTATAGCTATTACAAGACTGACCGTGATGCCGGCCGCATCACGGACGAGGAGGTACTGGAGCTCCTCGAACATCTCTGGCTCAACATGGCCCAATGCATCTGCTTCCGCCAGTCGGGCTCGATCGCGCACCAGGAGGCGTATCCGCATTTCGAGCACACGACGATAGGCGGCCAGACAGAACAGGGCATCGATGCATCGAACGAGCTGTCCTATCTCGTCCTGCAGTCGAAGAAGGACTTTCCGCTCGACTACCCGGATCTTTCGGCGCGGATCCACGCCAGAACGCCCGAGCGCTTCCTGCACAAGATCTGCGAAGTGATCAAGGAAGGAACCGGATTCCCGAAGCTCATGAACGACGAGGCGATCATTCCTCTTCTTCTCGCGAAGGGTGCCTCGCTGCACGAAGCTCGGAATTATGCGGGCTCGGGCTGCACCGAAGTACGCATGCTCAACCGCGATACCTATATGACCGGGAACTCGATGGTCAATCTTGCCATCGCGGTGGAAATGGCGCTCAACGACGGGCGCGTGCGCCTGAGCAGTGACGAGCGTTTTGGCGTTGCGACCGGAGATCCCTGCCAGTTTCACACGTTCGCCGACGTCCTGGCCGCGTTCAAGCGGCAGGTCGAGCACCTCGTGCGTCACACATTCATTCAGAATCGGCTGGCCGACACGATTCGGCCGCGAATGCTCGCTGCGCCATTGGAATCGTCGCTCCATGACCTTTGCATGAAACACGGGCTGGACATACATCAAGGCAAGATACCGGACGGGATCGTGCTTGGTAGCTGGGACCCGATCGGCTTCGGCACCGCCGTCGATAGCCTGGCGGCGATCAAGAAGCTGGTGTTCGACGACAAGAAGGTCACCATGCGGACGCTGACGTCCGCGCTTGCCAGCGACTTCGATGGCTGTGAGGCGTTACGACAGATGTGCGTCAACGCGCCGAAGTTCGGCGACAACAACCCGTACGTTGACGATATCGCAGTCGACCTCGAAAACTACTTCCGGTCGCTTTCCGCTGGATACACGAATCTTTTCGGCGGCAAAATGGACGTTCGCTCCGTGCCCATCACCGCCTACATGCCGCTCGGTCGGGTGGTGGGTGCGACGCCGAATGGGCGCAAGGCAACGCAGCCGATCTCCGACGGCATTTCTCCGTCACAGGGCTGTGATACGAAAGGTCCGACGGCGGTCCTGATGTCCGTCGCGCGGTTGAACGAGTCCAAGTACCACCATACCGCCGCCAAGCTGCTCAACATGAAGCTCTCGCCGCAGACGGTGCAAGGCAGGGAAGGTACCCGGCGGCTCGCTGCTCTGATCCGGTCGTGGTGTGATCTCAAACTCTGGCACATCCAGTTCAACATCATCAACAACGAGACACTGCGAGCGGCGCAGCGCGATCCAGAGAAGTACCGAAACCTGCTCGTGCGCGTCGCAGGTTACAGCGCGTACTTCGTGGATCTTACCCCTGGCCTCCAGGACGAGATTATCCGCCGCACCGAAGGGAGCTTCGGCGGGACGTGATCGCCGGCGAAGCAAGCACGGCGAACGAGGCGCTGGTCTTCAATATCCAGCGTTTCTCGGTCCACGACGGACCAGGTATCCGCGACCTCGTTTTCTTCAAAGGTTGTCCGCTGCGATGCCGGTGGTGCTCCAACCCCGAGTCCCAGCATCCGCTTCCCGAAATCGCGTTCAAGCTGGATCGCTGCATCGGCAGCGATGCCTGCGGACGTTGCATCCCGGCTTGCCCGACGGATGCGATTCGAATCGACCGCGGAAAGGTCCGCATCGACCGCAGGCGCTGCACGCGGTGTGGCCAGTGTGTCGGCGCCTGCGATTCAGGCGCCCTGACTCTTTTCGGCAAAGCCATGTCGGTGGACGATGTGGTTCGAGTTATCGAAGAGGACAGCGTCTTCTACGGTCGTTCTGGAGGTGGCGTAACAGTGAGCGGCGGCGAACCGTGCCAGCAGGCGCCTTTCGTCGAAGCGCTGCTGCATGAATGTCAGGAACGCGGCATCGCGACTTCGGTTGAAACCACCGGCTATGCGCGTTGGCGCGACGTCGAGCGGGTCTGTCGCTACGCGGACCTCGTGCTCTATGACGTCAAGTGCATGGACTCGACGAAGCACAAGGCCTTCACGGGTGTTCCGAACATGCTGATCCTTGAGAATCTCAGGAATCTCGCCGGTGCTTTCGCCGACACGCCCATCGTCGTGCGCACGCCCATTGTCCCCGGCTTCAACGATATGGCCGATGACATCGAGGCGATTGTTCACTTCTTGCAGGGTATTGCGACCGTGCGCTCCTATGAGCTGCTCGCTTATCACCGCTTCGGTGAGCCCAAGTATCGCCAACTTAACCGCCGTTATCCTCTGCGCGGCGAAACGTCGCCATCGGAGGAACGCATGCGTGAGCTTCGCGCGATCGCTGATCGCGTGGGCGAGCCAGCGGATGTCCCGAGCGATGACCCCTCGCCATCTACCGCCGAGGCCGGGACGGACGCCGGGCGCTCGGCCGCGTAGGTCGAGACGCGCTCTTTTCCGAGGTTTGGAGGACCCACATCCATTGCGCGTGCACGCTCGCTGCGGGTGAGCGGGGCGCCCATGCCGCGCTCCGTGACACCAAGCGCTCAGCCAGTGAGCAAGAACCCTCCCCCAGGGAGACTTTCGCTCCGTGGCAGCGCTGTTCCAAATCTAGTCGGAGAACACTGGCGACAGAGGCTGCGCCGATAGTCGAGCCCGCCTCAACGCCGCGCGCGGGCACGAAAGATGTCATAGCGCCGGGTGCTCGCCATGAGATACGTGGGTGAAATCGCCTCCAGCACCGAAGGCTTGAACGCAAAGATTTCAGGCCAGCCGCAGCCGCAGACGTTGTCCACGGACATGGAACGCAGGTTGTCTCGCGTCAATACCGTCAGCGGCGAGAATTCCATGGCGAGCGCTTGCAGATAGGACATCGTCTTCCCCAAGCCCACGATGCGCCGCCGGTAGCCGCTCGCCTTGCCGGCCAGCTCGACCAGCTCGCGCAAGGTGTAGACCTTCGGCCCGCACAGCTCATAGCGCTGGCCGAAGCTTGCCGGATCACCGAGCGCATCGGCGAATGCGCGCGCAACGTCGTCGACCCAGACCGGCTGGAATTTCGCGCCGGGCGATCCCAGCGGCACGATCGGCATGAAGCGCAGCATGCGCGCGAACAAGCCCAGGAAGCTGTCGCCCTGGCCGAAGATGACCGAGGGCCGGAAGGCGGTGGCCGTAACCGCGCCGCTCGCATGCGCGCGCATCACCGACGCTTCGCCCTGGGCCCTGCTGCGCAGGTAGCGGCTCGGCGCTTGCGCGTCCGCGCACAGGGCGCTCATATGCACCAGCCGCTCGACGCCGGCGCGCTGGCAGGCGGCGACCACGCGCTGCGGCAGCTCGGCATGCACCCGATCGAAGTCGCCGCGCCGCGACTCGTGCAGGATACCGACCAGGTTCACTACGGCGTCGGCGCCGGCGACGAGCGCTTCCAGCACGCCGTCGGCATGAATGTTCGCGTCCACGACGTTCACCGTCGGCAGGACGATCAATTGCTCCTTGGCGCGCTCGCGGTTGCGGCTTGGGACGGTGACCTCGATACCGCGCTCGGCGAGTACACGGGCGAGATGGCGGCCCACGAAACCGGAGCCGCCCAGGATGACGACGTTGCGAATCAGCATGGTCGATCCATTCTCAATGGCCCGAGTCGGCGCCACGGGCGCGCGGCGGGATCGAGCCCAGGCGTTCCTTCAACGATACGACACCCTGGCCGAAGGCGCGAGCATAAAAGGCGGCATTGGCCATGACCTTCTTGACGTAGTCGCGCGTCTCGGTGAACGGAATCGTCTCCGAATAGATTGCGCCCTCCATCTCCTCGTCGGGCCGCCAAGCGCGCGCACGCCCCGGCCCCGCGTTGTATCCCGCCGATGCGAGCACGGTATGGTTGTCGAGCAGATCGAGCACGTGCCGCAAGTAATACGTACCGAGCGAAATATTGGTGTCCAGATCGGTCACCAGGGATTGGCGATAGCCTTTCAAGCCGAGCTTGCCGGCCACCCACTTGGCGGTCGCCGGCATGAGCTGCATGAGACCCATAGCGCCTGCGCTCGAGCGGGCATCGGCGACGAACCGGCTTTCCTGGCGCACGACGCCGAACACCCAAGCCTCGTCGAGGCCGTGCTCGGTCGCATAGGCGCGGAAGCGTTCGCGATACGGCGCGAGGTAGCGCAGATTGAAATCGTGCAACGCGCGGGTGCGCTCCGCGGTGTTGATGGCCCGATCCCACAGCTCGTTGCGGCGCGCGAGCTCGGCGCTCGCGATGAGCTGCCGGTCGTCGAAATCGCCGATCGCCCAGATCCATTCGCGATTGCCCTCGAAGCGCAGCCCCAACCGGTACAACGCGAGCGCACGGCGTATCGCCGCAACGGCAGCGATCGCCTGGATGTCGCTTTCGGACGGACGGTAGGCCGCCGCCGGTGCGGCCATCGTCTCGCCAAGCTCTTCCTGCGCGAGCAACCCGTAGAAATGATGCTCGCTCGATAGCGGCGCCAGCAGCGCATTGGCCTCCACGACCTTGCCTTGGACCTTCAGCGCACGCGCGCGCCAGTAGCGCCATTCCGGCTCGACACGGGCCGCTTCGCTCATCGCCTGGATCGAAGCGAGCACCTCGGTCCATTGGCGTGCGCGCAGCGCCGCGCGCGCGCGCCATTCCAAGTGCTCGTCGCCCAGCTTGCTCGCGCGTGCGAACCAGGCGAGCGCATCCGGGTCGTGATGAAGGGCGCCGAAATAGCCGAGCTGTCCCCAGACGAAGTCGCGCTGCTCGGCGCTGAAGCCCGGCGCCAGCGCGCGCCAGCGCGTGGCGGCATCCTGCGGCGCCGTGCGCCCGAGCCGTTGCAGTGCAAACATCAACACTTCGCGCTCGCCGCGGCCGGCCGGCGCGGCGCTCTTGCCCTCGACGTAGGCACGCGGATTCGCCGCCGCCTGGTCGAGCGACTTCGGTTCCACGCCGGCCTTGGCGGGGAGATACTTGTTGAGGCTTTTCGCGAGCGTGACCTGGCCGAGCTGCAATGCGCGCCGCAGCCGCAGCCAGATGTCGTCGCTGCCGATGACACCGGCTTGGATCGCGCTCTCGAATACGCCGCTGCACGCCTCGGGCAGCGCCCGCCCCGTGAGCCAGTGCCCGCGCGCGGCCCGCAGCGCCTCGGCATCGCCCTGCGCGGAGCTGCGCTGCAAGGCATAACAGGTGACTTCGATATCCTCGCTGCGCAGCCCGGCATGATCGGTTTCGAAGCTGTCCCAGGCTCCACGCCGGCCGAGGGACTTCAGCCAATCGTTGCGCAAGCGATCCGACAAAGGTCCGTCGGCAAGCTGCGCGATGAGCTCGCGCACCTCCTGCGGCGCGCTCTCGTCCAGGCGCTGGCGCACGCGCCAGTAGGCGACATACGGATAGAGCACATGGGCGCTCAGCCGCGGCGCGAGCTGATCGAGCCGCGCGCGATTACCGACGCGGAACGCCTCGCGTGCCGCCATGAAGTCGTCGTCGGGCTGCGCCCACGCGGGCGTGCCGGCGGCGAGCCACATGCCGAGCGCAACCGCGCTCGCACCGCGGGCGCGGCGTTCCGCAAAGCGCCGGCGCACATCAGCGCAGAAACAGCTTATACGCTGGGTTATGGGTCTCATCCCAATACGGGTAGCCGACCTGTTTCAGGAAGCGGCGGAAGCCGGCTTGGTCGGCGGCCGGCACCTGCATGCCGACCAGCACGCGACCGTAGTCGGCGCCGTGGTTGCGGTAATGGAAAAGGCTGATGTTCCAGCCGCGGCTCATCGCCGTCAAAAAACGCATCAGCGCCCCGGGGCGCTCGGGAAACTCGAAGCGGTAGAGAATCTCGTCGGCGATGTCGGCCGGCGCATGGCCGCCCACGGTATGCCGAATGTGCAGCTTCGCCAGCTCGTTGTCGGACAGATCCAGGGTCGTCAGGCCACCGCGGCGAAGCTGGGCGACCAGGTCGGCGGTCTCCGCCCGGTCGCGCACCTGGACCCCGACGAAGACATGCGCTTGGCCCGGATCGGCGAAACGATAGTTGAACTCGGTGATGTTGCGTGTGCCGACCAGGTTGCAGAAGGCGCGGAAGCTTCCCGGGCGCTCCGGGATGGTCACGGCCAGCAGCGCTTCCCGATGCTCGCCCAGCTCGGCCTCTTCGGCGACGAAGCGCAAGCGATCGAAATTCATGTTCGCACCGCACGCGACCGCGACCAGCGTCTCGCCGCGCGGCTTGCGGCGCTCGACGTAACGCTTCGCGCCGGCGATGGCGAGCGCGCCGGCCGGCTCCAGGATCGAGCGGGTGTCTTCGAAGACGTCCTTGATGGCCGCACAGGTCTCGTCGGTATCGACCAGGATCACGTCGTCCACCAACTGCCGGCACAGCCGGAAGGTTTCGCGTCCGACTTGCTTGACCGCCACGCCGTCGGCGAACAGTCCGACCTGCTTCAACTTCACCCGCCGGCCGGCCTTGAGCGAGCGATACATCGCGTCGGCGTCCACCGGCTCGACCCCGATCAGACGAATCTCGGGGCGCAAGCGCTTGACGTAGGCGCCGATGCCGGAGATCAGGCCGCCGCCTCCGATCGCGACGAACAGCGCGTGTATCGGCCCGGGTTGCTGGCGCAGAATCTCCATGCCGATGGTCCCCTGGCCGGCAATCACATCGGGATCATCGTAGGGATGAACGAAGGTGAGCCCCGTGCGTTCGCCGAGCCGGCGCGCATGCGCATACGCCTCATCGTACGAATCGCCATGCAGCACGACCTGCGCCCCGCGATCCTCCACCGCCTGGATCTTGATGTGCGGCGAGGTCACCGGCATGACGATGGTGGCCTTGCAACCGAGCTTCTGCGCCGCCAAGGCAACGCCCTGGGCGTGGTTGCCCGCGGAGGCCGCGATGACGCCGCGCTTCAACGCCTGCGGGCGCAAACGCACCATCTTGTTGTAGGCCCCGCGCAGCTTGAACGAGAACACCGACTGCATGTCCTCGCGTTTGAGCATGAGCCGGTTGTCCAGGCGAGCCGACAGCGCCGGCGCGAGCTCCAGCGGGCTTTCCTCGGCGACGTCGTAGACGCGCGCGGTGAGGATACGTTCGAGGTAATCCTTGATCATCGAGGTATGGAAATCGGCGCGCGTTCGCTCGACGGGCGCGCCGGTCGAGCCCGGCCGAGGCACGCCGCATCAGCGCCACGCCGGCGCTCGCTACGATCAGCGGCCGCGTTCGATTCGAGTTTAGCCGGAATCGAGCGATTGTGAAAACCATGACGGCTCGCTATGCTTGCGCGCATCTTCGAGCGCTGGCGGATGCGATGACCCAAGACGAACTCAAGCAGGCCGTGGCCGCGGCCGCCGTCGAGCGGCTGCCGCGCGATGGCCTGATCGGCGTAGGCACCGGCTCTACCGCCAACTGCTTCATCGACGCGCTCGCGGCTCGCGCTGTGCGGGTCCGCGGCGCGGTCGCGAGCTCCGAAGCCAGCGCGCAGCGCTTGCGCGGGCACGGCATCACGGTCGTGGCGCTCGACGCGGTCGATACGCTGCCCGTCTACGTCGACGGCGCCGATGAAATCGATTCGCAGCTCGCCATGATCAAGGGTGGAGGAGGCGCGCTCACGCGCGAAAAGATCGTGGCCGCCGTAGCGCAACGCTTCGTGTGCATCGCCGACGAGTCCAAGCTGGTGGAGCGCCTCGGGCGTTTTCCGCTGCCGATCGAGATCATTCCCATGGCGCGCGCTCATGTCGAACGCCAGATGATCAAACTCGGCGGCGAGCCGCGGCTGCGCGCCGGCTTCGTCACCGACAACGGCAACATCATTGTCGACGTTCGCGGCCTCGATATGAGCGCGCCGAGCGCGCTGGAAGGCGAGATCAACCAGATCGCCGGGGTCGTGACCAACGGGCTGTTTGCGCGCCGTCGCGCCGATGTCCTCTTGCTCGGAACGGCGCAAGGGGTGCGCGTGATCCCGAGCGAGGCGGCCGAGCCCTGAGCGCTCTCACGTCCTTGCGTTGCCGGCGAGGCGAGCAGGTTCGCCCGGCAAGCTGTGCGTGTCCGGCCGGGCGCGCGCACCATCGCGTATCCCGCTACGCAGCAGCGTTGGGTAATATGCGCCATCATGCCTGACTACCCAACGCTCGCCGCGGTCGACTTAGGCTCCAACTCCTTCCATCTCCAGGTCGCGCGCGTCGTCGGCGAGCAGATCTATCCGCTCGATCAGCTGCGCGAGCCCGTGCGGCTCGGCGCCGGCTTGAACGACGCCAAGCTGCTCGATCAGGCATCGCAGGCACGTGCGCTCGAATGCCTGTCGCGCTTCGGCGAGCGCCTGCGCGGGCTGCCGCGCGGGGCGGTGCGCGCGGTGGGGACCAACGCGTTGCGGGTGGCGAAGAATGCGAGCGTTTTCCTCAAACGCGCGCAAGCGGCGCTGGGCGTGCCGATCGAAGTCATCGCCGGCCGCGAAGAAGCGCGGCTGATCTACCTCGGGGTCGCGCACAGCCTGCCGTCGAGCCGCGAGCGCCGCCTGGTGGTCGACATCGGCGGCGGCTCGACCGAATTCATCATCGGCAGCGGCCTCAAGCCGCTGAAGCTCGACAGCATCTACATGGGTTGCGTGAGCTGGACGCTGCGCTATTTTCCGGACCGCCGGGTGACCAAGGCAGCGCTGCGGGAAGCGGAGCTGGCGGCCCGCGCCGCATTGCAGACGATGGCGGCCGGATTTTCCCGCAGTCAGTGGAGCCAGGCCGTCGCCTCGTCCGGGACCGCACGCGCGCTGGCGGAGCTCATCCAAGCGCATGGGCTGGGCGATGGCACCATCACGCCCGCGGGGCTCGACGCCTTGCGCCTGCGGGTGTTGAAAGCCGGCGATTTCGATCGCTTGCTGCCCGAAGGGCTGCGCGCCGACCGCGCTGCCGTGCTGCCGGGCGGGCTCGCGATCATGACCGCTGTCGTCGCCGAGCTCGGTGCCGAGCGCATCGCCATCGCCAACGGCGCGCTGCGCCAGGGCATCCTCTGGGACTTGCTCGGACGCGTGCACCACCACGACATGCGCGATGTCACCGCCGCCCAGTTCATGCAGCGCTATCACGTCGATAGCGCGCAGTCGAAGCGCGTAGCGCGGCTTGCGGACGCGCTGCTGCGCCAGATCGTGCCGCAGGCCGCGGCAGCCGAGGCCGCGCAATTCTTGTACTGGGCGGCCAAGCTGCATGAAATCGGCATCACGGTCGCCTACAACGGCTACCACAAGCATTCCGCGTACATCCTGCGCAATGCGGACATGCCGGGATTCTCACGCATGGAGCAGGAGCGCCTTGCGCTGTTGGTCCTGGCGCACCGCGGGCAACTGCGCAAACTGGGCGAGGTGAGCGTGACCGACGAGGACTGGCCGCTGGTCGCCGCCTTGCGCCTGGCGGTGCTGCTCAATCGCAGCCGCACCAGCGTCGCCCTGCCTGAGCTCACGCTGAAGCTACACGGGCGGCGCTTCACGCTGGGCGTGCCGGAGCATTGGCTGGGTGCGAATCCGCTCACGCAAACCGCGCTGGACGAGGAAACGAAGCAATGGCGAGGCGCCGAGGGAGAGCTTGAAATCCGCGTGCTGCGCGATCGGCACAGCCAGCGTGAGCTGCCGAACGCGGCCTGACGCCGGTCGGCTCCTTGCCGTCTATTCTTAGAAGCGAACCATGATCACTCGCAGCGATGAGCCCGGCCGGCTCTTGGCCGAGCTCGAAGCGGTGCGCGCGCAAGTGCGCACCACCCAGCGCGCCTTGCTTCGGACCTGGCGCGCGGAAGTCGTTCTCGGGCCGTTCGCGACCAGCGCGGCCAACCTGGCTGCTTATGTGGCACTGCGCCGGCTCGATCTGACCGAGTTGCAGCCGCGGCTCGCCGCCCTGGGCCTGTCCTCGCTCGGTCGCTGCGAGGGCCACGTGCTGGCGAGCCTCGACGCCGTGATCGACGCGTTGCGGCGCATGTGCAGGCGCCGGGTGCTGCAACCCGATACCTCGCGGGCGGCGGCGATGAACGACGCGCCCCAGCTTCTCAAGCAGGCCACCGACCGTCTGCTCGGCGCGCCGCCCTATCCCCGGCGCACGCGCTTCATGGTGACGCTGCCCGAAACCGCGGCCCACGATGCGCGCTTCGTCGCCGCGCTGGTCGAGCACGGCATGGATTGCGCACGCATCAATGCAGCCCACGACCATGCCGAGGTGTGGGCGGCGATGGCCAAGCAAGTTCGGCGCGCGGCGGCTCGCCACGGCCGGGCGGTGAAAATCCTGGTCGATCTGCCCGGACCCAAGCTGAGAACCGGGCCATTGGCGCCGGGCGCGGCGGTACTGCACGTGCGCGTCAAACGCGATGAAAAAGGCGGCCTGCTCGAATGCGGGCGTATCGTGCTCGACGGCAGCGGCAACGCGGGTTGCGCCGCGAAACGCCTGCCTGGCCAAGCCGAGATGCCCGGACGCGTGAGTCTGCCGGCGCAATGGGTGGCACGCCTGCGAACGACCGACACGGTCGCCTTTCGCGATCTGCGCGGCCGGCGCCGCTTGCTTCGGGTCGTCAAGCGCATCGACGCGCAGCAGGTCGAGGTCGAAACCGACCGCGGCGCCTACATCGCGCCGGGGGTGGTGCTCGAGCGCCGCAGCCGCGCGGGCGCCCGCGAGCGTGCCGCCTGCGGCGCGTACGATCCACCGCCCGCCCGCTTCCGCGTCTTCACCGGCGAGCGACTGCTGCTTTCCCCCATCGCCGATGCGGGGCGCCCCGAGCTGCGACGCAGTGACGGGCGCATCAGCGCGCCGGCCGTGATCGGCTGTATCGAGCCCTCCGTGTTCGAGCATCTCGAAGCCGGTCACGCGGTGAAGATCGACGACGGCAAGATCACCGCCCAGGTGGAGCGTATCGATCGGGCCGGCGCTTGGCTGCGCATCGTGCACGCCCCGCCGCGCGGTGCGACCATCGGCGCCGACAAGGGGCTCAACTTTCCGGACACGCGCCTGCCCGCCCAAGGGCTCGATCAACGCGACCAGAACGCGCTGCGGTTCGCCGCCGGCGAGGCCGATATCGTCGGCTACTCGTTCGTGCAATCGGGCGCGGAAATGGATGCGCTGCACGCCAGCCTGGCGGCGCTGACGCGCCGGCGCATCGGCATCATCGCCAAGATCGAAACCGCCGCCGCGCTGGAGCACCTGCCCGGCATCATCGTGCACGGCGCGAGCCACGGTCCGTTCGGCGTGATGATCGCCCGCGGCGATCTCGCCGTCGAGATCGGTTATCTGCGCCTGGCCGAAGTCCAGGAGGAATTGCTGTGGCTGTGCGAAGCGGCGCGCGTGCCGGTGATCTGGGCGACCCAGGTGCTCGAAGGCCTGATCAAGCGCGGCGCGCCGACCCGCGCGGAGATCACCGATGCCGCGACCGCGGAGCGCGCCGAGTGCATCATGCTGAACAAGGGACCGTTCCTGCCCGAAGCGCTCGATACGCTCACCAACCTGGTCGGGCGCATGTCGCGCCATCAGAGCAAGAAGACCGCGCGCTTTTCACCCTTGCCCTGGTAGGCTCCTCACGGCGCGGGCGCGCCGAGCCCCAAGCTGACGCGCAAGGCGACGCACCCTCAGCGCCTCGATCAGTGATTCGCCACCGGGTGGCAATGCCTCTCGTCACACGGTGGTAGACGGGGCTCTCTTTGCGGCGCGGAGGCGACTCGGAGAAATAGCGGCAAGGGGGTCGTCCGCTCAAAGCACTGCTTCGATGCTGCGGCAGAGCGTGCGCAGGATCTTGATGCGGGCGTGGTACTTGTCGTTCGCCTCGACGAGCGTCCAGGGCGCGACCGAGGTCGAAGTGCGATCGACCATGTCGCACACCGCGCCGTGATACAGATCCCATTTCTTGCGGTTGCGCCAGTCCTCGGCCGTGATCTTGAAGCGTTTGAAGGCGGTCTTCTCGCGCTCCTTGAAGCGCTTGAGCTGCTCGTCCCTGCCGATCTCCAGCCAGTACTTCACAAGCACTATGTTGTTGCGCACGAGCTGCTCTTCGAAATCGTTGATCTCGGAATATGCGCGCATCCAATCGTACTCGGAGCAGAACTGCTCGACCCGCTCGACCAGCACCCGGCCGTACCAGGAGCGGTCGTAGATCGCGAAGCGGCCGCGCCGGGGCAGATGCCGCCAGAAACGCCACAGGTACGGCTGGGCGCGCTCCTCTTCGGTCGGAGCGGCGATCGGGATGCCCTGATAACGACGAGCATCGAGTGCCCCGGTAATGCGGCGAATCGCGCCGCCCTTGCCGGCGGCGTCCTGGCCTTCGAACACCACGATCACCGCCAGCTCGTTGAAGCGCGGGTCGCGTGATAGCAGGTTGAGCCTGCCCTGCCAGCGTTCGAGGTCGCGCTGGTAGCGCGTGCGCGCGATCTTCTTGCCCAGATCGAGGGTGGCGAGCACGTCCTTGCGATCGAGCCGCGGCAGCATGGGCGGGGTGCGATCGGGCAGATGCGTAGCCCGCTTCTGGTCGAGGCGCTCGCGCATGGCGTCGAGCAGGAGCTTCCCCACGGTCAGCATGCGATACTGCGGATCCTCGCCCTCGACTACGATCCAGGGCGCCTCCGCCTTGCTCGTCTGGAGCAGGAATTGCTCTGAGACCTTGCGGAACTTGTCGTAGATCTTGAAGCGCTCCCAGTCGGTGGCGCTGACACGCCAGCGCGTCTTCGGATCCTTCTCCAGCGCCTTCAAGCGCTTGCGCTGGCGTTCCTTGGACAGATGGAACCAGAACTTGAGAATCAACGCGCCTTCGTCGGTCAACATCTTCTCGAAGCGCACGATCTCGGCGATCGCTTGCGCGAGCGCAGTCTTGCTGATGCGCCCGTAGACGCGATCGACGATCGGCTGCGTGTGCCAGGCGCCGAACAGGATGCCGATCTTGCCGCGCGGCGGCAGCGCGCGCCAGAAGCGCCACATGCGCGGGCGCTCGCGTTCTTCGTCCGAAGGCTCGGGAAAGGCGTGGGTGTGGATGTGGCGCGGGTCCATCCACTCGTTGAGCATGTTCACGGTTTCGCCCTTGCCCGCGCCGTCGACCCCGCCGATGACGATGATCACGGGGAAACGCGCGGCCTGCGCGAGATCGTATTGCGCATTCAGCAGCGCTTCGCGCAAGCGAGGCTCGTCGCGCTGGTAGGTTTCCTTGTCGATCCGGTGACCGAGCTCGGCCGATTCGAACATGCGCCTCTCCCTTCGCGCCCGATGTCAGATGAGGTCGGGGGCGAGCGCCGCCCGCAACGTGTTCTCGGAGCCTTTGCGCACGATCCAGATGATCGCCCCTTTGCGCACGCTCCATTGCGCGTCGGCTCCGGCGAGCAGCCGCGCCGCCGTCATGCCGAGGGTAGGCTGGTGACCGACCACGACCACCGGCTGGGTCGCGCGCGGCCAGCCCGCCGCCCGAAGAATCGAATCGGGGCTCGCGCTCAAGCCGATGTCATCGTGCACCGCCGCCTTGTCGGTGAGCGCTGCGGCAGTCTCGCGCGTGCGCAGCGCCGGGCTCACCACGACGTGAAAATGTTTCGGCAGGCGCGCCGCGAGCCACTCGCTCATCCGCACGGCCTGCTTGCGCCCCTTCGCGGTGAGCTTGCGCTTGTCGTCTTCGAGACCGTCCTCGGCCTCGGCATGGCGCCAAAGTATGAGATCCATAGCGTTCTCCGTAGCAGCCGCCCGCCTCACCAGAACTTGCGGCTGCGGCGAAACTGCCGCCACGCCTGGCGAAACCGGCGGCTTTGATCATGAATGCGATGCGCGCTCCAACCCGCGACCTGGTCCGCCAAGCGGCGGCTGCGCGGCGACGCTTGGCGCACCAGCGCGGGCACGCCCCAGGCATCGTTCACCTCGCCGAGGCAGTCCTGGATGCGCACCAGCCGCTCGCGAAACGGCTGCACGCGCGGCGAATCGTACAGCGGGCCGAAGAATTCGACCGCGTAGCGCAGCTTCTTCACCGCGATGCGCAGGGCGTGCATCTGTGCCACGCCGCGTGGCTTGCGGCGGCCTACGCGCTCGAGCACGCGCTGCATGCGCCGCTCGAGCAGCGCGGCGGTGAACGCGGCGGCCGGCGCGTCGACATCTTTCCCCTGGACGAGGGCTGCGCCGGCGGCGATGCGCCCCAGCAGCAGCAGCAGCCGGGCGTAGCGGCGCGAGCGCACGGCGCGGCATGCCGCGGCTTGGCCGGTGTCGCGTTCACGCTGGGCACCGCGCCGCAACGCTTCGAGTGCCGCCGCATCCGCGACTTCGCGCAACCCGAATGCGAGCTGAGGCAGGGATTCGACGGTGAAGACGTCCCAGTCGCGCGCCGGGCCGAGCCGCCGTCCCAGCCATTTGAGCTCCGCCTTGAGCATATCGACGGTGGCGCCGGAGCCGACGTGGCCGTAGACGCTCACGCACGAACGCAAGCGCCGTACGCCGACGCGCATCTGGTGCAGGTACTCGATATCCTCGCCCGCCAGCATGCCGTGTTCATTCGCCTGCACCTGCTCCAGCCCCGAGGCGATGATGCGGCTGGCCGATTGCGCGATGCCGATCGTGGGCTCGAGCGCAACCCGACGGGCCTTGGCTGGTGTGCGCTCGAGCCCCGCCAGCCGATAGCCGCGTTCGGCCTTGCTCGCGTAGCCCGGGCGCACGCTCATGCCTTGCATGAGCGCGAGCGCCAAGTCGTACAAGTGGACGGGATCGCCGTGCTTGAGCTCCAACTCGAGCTCGCAGATCGGCGCGCGCGCTTTCCCCGCGACGATGTGACCGCGATCCAGGCTCAGCTCGACGCTGCCGCCCGCGGGCAACGCCAGCATACGCGTGGTGCGTTCGAAGTCCGTGGAGAAGATCGGCTTCAAGCGCCGCCTGAGCCGCGCGGAGGCGAACCGGCGCGCCAGCGTCTCGGGCGTGACGGCGTCCAGATCGAGCGCCTGCTCGGGCACCGGCTGCTCGAGCTCCTCCCGTGTATGCAAGCCGCCCGTCACCGAGCCGCCCGACTTGATGGTCTGCACCCAGCCTGCATCGGTGCGGCGCAGTCGAACACTGATCCCCGCCGACCACAGGTCGAAGCGCGGGGTGTCGTAATAGACGCTGAGCAGGCGCGCGCTGGATGCCGGCGCGGCGGCTGCCGCCTCGATCGCCGGATGGCGCATGACGCGCGCCCAATAGCGCGGCGCCAGCAGCAGCTTGAGCTCGGTCTCGGTGTGCACTGTTGTTGGTGCCGCCGCGCTCCCACCCAGGTCCATGAGCGTCAGCCGAGCCGGCTCGCCAGTGCCTCGAGCAGGCTGCGCTGGGCCGAATACGGTCTTGCGCTCCGCGGCACCCGCCGCTTGTAGCGCCCATCGGCATCCATCTCCCAAGCTTCGGTGTTGTCGGCGAGGTAGGGTTTGAGCCCTTCCTCCATGACGCGCTTCTTCAAACGCTTGTCCAGCACCGGAAAACAGACCTCGATGCGGCGGAAGAAATTGCGGTCCATCCAATCGGCGCTGGCGAGAAACACGTCGTCGGCGCCGTGGTTGTGGAAATAGAAAATCCGGGTGTGCTCGAGAAAACGGCCGATGACCGAGCGCACGCGGATGTTCTCCGACAGCCCCGGCACCCCCGGGCGCAACGCGCACACCCCGCGCACGATGAGGTCGATCTTCACCCCGGCGCGAGAGGCCTCGTACAGCGCCTCGATGATCTCGGGCTCGAGCAGCGCGTTCATTTTGGCGATGATGCGAGCGCGTTTGCGCCCGCGCGCGTGCGCCGTCTCGCGGCCGATCGCCGCCAGCATGCGCTGGTGCATCGTGAACGGCGACTGCCACAGGTGCTTCAACTTGCTCGCCCGCCCCAGCCCGGTGAGCTGCATGAAAACGTCGTTCACCTCGGCGCAGATCTCCTCGTTGCAGGTGAACAAGCCGAAGTCGGTATAGAGCCGGGTCGTGCGCGGATGGTAGTTACCGGTCGACAAGTGCACGTAGCGGCGCAGCTTGTTCTCTTCGCGGCGCACCACCAGGGCCATCTTCGCGTGCGTCTTGTGCCCGACCACGCCGTACACGACGTGGGCGCCGGCATCTTCCAACCGCGATGCCCAGTTGATGTTGGCCTCCTCGTCGAAGCGCGCGAGCAATTCGACCACCACGGTCACGACCTTGCCGGCGCGCGCCGCGGCGATGAGGGTTTCCATCAGCTCCGATTCGGGGCCGGTGCGGTAGATGGTCATCTTGATGGCAACCACCTGCGGATCGTGCACCGCCTGCTCGATGAAATTGACCACCGGCCCGAACGATTGGTAAGGATGGTGCAGCAGGATGTCGCCGCGGCGCATGGCATCGAAAATCGCCGGGCGCCGCACCAGGGCCTGCGGAATGCCGGGCGTATAGGGAGGAAACTTGAGATCCGAGCGCTCGACCCGATCCAGCACCTCGGCCAGCCGCACCAGGTTCACCGGCCCATTGACCTGGTAGAGGTCGCGGGGCGTGAGGTTGAACTGCTGCAGCAACACTTCGGTGACATGCGCCGGGCACAGATCGGAGACTTCCAGGCGCACGCCGTCGCCGAAGTTGCGTTGCGACAGCTCGCCCTGCAGCGCCATACGCAGGCTCTTCACACCCTGTAGCTCTTCCTCGTCCAGGAAGAGGTCGCTGTTACGCGTCAACTGGAACTGGTAGCAGCCGCGCACCACCATGCCGGCGAACAGCTCGCCCACGTGGGCATGCAGGATCGAGGACAGGAAGACGAATCCGTACTCGCACCCCGCCACCTTCTTCGGCAGCGCGATCACGCGCGGCAACACGCGCGGCGCCTGGACGATGGCATAGCCGCCGCGGCGGCCGAAGGCATCCTTGCCTTCGAGCTCGACCACGAAATTGAGGCTCTTGTTGAGCAGGCGCGGAAACGGATGCGCCGGATCGAGCCCGAGCGGCGTGAGCAGCGGCATCATCTCGCGAAAGAAGTACGCCTTCACCCAGGCCTTCTGGGCGTCGTTCCACTTGCTGCGGCGAAAGAAACGGACGCCTTCGGCGGCCAGGGCGGGGAACAGCTCGTCATTGAGCAGCCGGTACATCCGTTCGCACAAGGCGTGCGTTTCGGCGGAGATCTGCCGGAAGACCTGCTCGGGAGCGAGCCCGTCGGGCCCCGGCTCCTCCGAGCCGGCCGCGATCTGCGCCTTGAGACCCGCCACCCGGATCTCGAAGAACTCGTCGAGATTGCTATCCGCGATACACAGGAAGCGCAATCGCTCGAGCAACGGCGTGCGCCGATCTTCGGCCTGGGCGAAGACGCGGCGGTTGAATTCGAGCAGCCCGAGCTCGCGGTTCAAGAATAGCTGCGAGCCGCGGCGTTTCAGCTTGCCCGCGGCCTGCGCCCTGCGCGAGCGCCTGGCGATGCCCGCGCCGTTGTCCGCGGACCCGGCCTTGTCTCGCCCTGGCTTGGGCGCCATGTCTCGTGCCATCGAGGTGTCGTCGCGGCTCATTCAGTCTGCGCCGGCAGCAGCACCGGCTCGCGCCGATTATGCTGAGCGAATGCGGTGCAGCCCTTGACCGCCGTCAAATACGCGGCTTAGGCGCTTGGCGGGACGTACCCGGCCGCGACATCCGCACCGCCGCCGAAGAAATGCCGTTCCATTTGCTCGGCCAGGTACTTGCGCGCCTTGGGATCGGCCAGGTTGAGCCTGTTCTCGTTCACCAGCATGGTCTGCTGCCTGAGCCATTGCGCCCAGGCTTCCTTGGATACGTTGTCGAAGATGCGCTTGCCGAGCTCGCCGGGGTAGGGTGCGAAATCCAGCCCTTCGGCGTCCCGACCCAGCTTGATGCAATGAACCATTCTCGCCATGATGAATCCCCGATCCGTGCTGGAGGAAATCGATCGCCGGCCGCTCGCGGCCTCACAGCCGCTTGAACAGGATCTTCGAGCGGCGCTGCCAGTTGTACATCGCCTGCTTGGCGGCGGGAAGCGAATCGACCGTAGCCTCGCTAAAACCGTGCTCGATGAACCAGTGGGCCGCGCGCGTCGTCAAGACGAACAAGCGCTCGATGCCGCGGGCGCGGGCCTTCGCTTCGATGGCTTCGACCAGGTTGGCGCCGTAGCCGGCATCGCGGTAATCCGGGTGTACCGCCAGGCACGCCAGCTCGGCCGCCTTTGCCTGGGGGTAAGGATACAGGCCCGCGCAGCCGACGATCATGCCGTCGTGCTCCACGACGCTGAAGCGCTCGATCTCCATTTCGAGCAGCTCGCGCCCGCGCTTGACCAGCGTGCCGTCGGCTTCCAGCGGCGATATCAGTGCGAGCACCCCGCCGACATCGTCGATGGTGGCAGCGCGCAGATGATCGAGCGCATGCCGCACGACCATCGTACCGACGCCGTCGCGGGTGAACAGCTCCAGCAGCAGCGCCCCGTCCAGGTGGCGATTGACGAGATGCACCCGCGCCACCCCACCGCGGCAGGCTGCCAGCGCATGCGGCAAGAACAGGCGGATGTCCTCGGCGACCTTGCGCCCGCGGCGCAGCATGCGCTCGCCTTCGTCGACCGGCAGCTCTCGAATGAGCCCGCCCCGAGCGCGCTCCACGCCCATGGTATCAACCAGAAACAAGAGCTTATCGGCCTTGAGCGCAACCGCTGCGCGGGCGGCGACGTTCTCGACCGTGAGATTGAACATCTCGCCGGTGGGGGAATAGCCGAGCGGCGGTAACAGCACGATGGCGCCCGTGTCGAGCGCGGCGCGGATTCCGAGCGCATCAACCTTGCGCACTTCGCCCGTGTGCAGCATGTCGGTGCCCACGAGCACGCCGAGCGGCTTGGCGGTGACGAAGTTGCCGCTCGCGACCCGGATATCGGCGCCGGCCATCGGGGAGTTGGGGAGCCCCGTCGAGAGCGAGGCTTCGATCTCGGCACGCACCGAGCCGAGCGCCTCCTTGACGCATTTGAGCGCGCCGGCATCGGTGATGCGCACCCCGTTGCGGTAGCGCGTGCGGTGTCCTCGCTCCTTGAGCAAGGCATCGATCTGCGAGCGAGTGCCGAAGGCCAGAACGATGCGCACCCCCAGCGCGGCCAGCAGATTGAGATCGTGGCTGAGCGCGACGAAGCGGCCGTCGGCGATGACCTCGCCGCCGCAGGCGATGACGAAGGTCCTGCCCCTGAAGGCATGGATATAGGGCGCGGCCGCACGAAACCACTGCACGAACGCCTGTGGCGAGGGCGCAGCCAGGACAGAATCCAGAGCGTGTCTCCTAGCCCGGATATCTCACCGGGCCATACAGGCGTCATGATATTCGAGCCGGCATCGCGGTGAAACAGGCGTTTTGGCGCTGCTTGCGATGCGAGCCCGGCCGTGCGCCAGCCTATCGCGCTCGCAGGCGCTGCTTCGCCGGCAGGACACGCACGTGTTGCCGCATTTGCTCGCGAGCAGCGATGCGGCTCGGGCGGCGGGCTACAATCTCCTCGACCACGGGAGGAAAAAAGGGCATGTTTCGGTCGCCCGGAGGCGACGCCCGCATGCGTCCCGGCGCCGGCCGGGAGCGATGCGGCCGTAGCGCAGCGTCGATGATCCCTGTCTTGACCCGCGAGATGCGCCTGCCTTATCCGAAATCATTTCTTGGACTGCTGGTGGCAGGCTTCGCGCTGGTCACCACGCCCTTCCTGATCGGCTTGTCCACCAGCGCGTTCTATACCGGCCGGCTGTCGGACATCGGCCGCAGCGCGCTCTATCAAGCCGTGCAAGTGACTCAGGCCAGCCGGCGGATCGCCGATCTGCTGCGCGAGCTGGAACGCAGCGCCCGCCAGGCGCTGATTCTCGGCGAGGGCGGCGTGCCGGAACCGTACGCGGCGCTGCGCAAGGAGCTGGCGGCGAGCGCCGTCCGTCTGACGGAATTGCCATTCGACGCGGCGCAACGCGCTGCGCTCGATCAGATCCGCGCACTGGAGCAGGAAGTCTTCGACGCCCTATCCGCGGGGCCCAACAATGCCGGCGCGCTCGAATCCGTGATTCCGCATTTTGCCGCGGCCAGCGCGGCTGCCGCCGAGATCATTCGCCGCGGCGACCAGCTCATCGAGCGCGAAAGCGAGCGCATGCACGCGATCGCGCAGCGGGCACAGCAGGTCTTGTTCTGGCAGTTCGCGGCAGCGATTCCCTTGGCGATCATCGTGATAGCGGGATTCACGGTGATGCTGGCGCGGCCCGTGCGGGCGTTGGACCGGGCGATCGGCCGCATCGGCGCGGGCGATCTGGCGGTGCCGGTCGAGGTGGCGGGACCGCGCGACCTGGAGCAGCTCGGCCGGCGCCTGGAATGGCTGCGCTGCGAGTTGCTCGGCCTGGAGCAGCAGAAGAACCGCTTTCTGCGCCACGTTTCACACGCGCTCAAGACCCCGCTCGCGGCCGTGCGCGAAGGCTCCGAGTTGATGATCGAACGATTTAGCGGCAATCTCACCGCGACGCAAAGCGAATTGCTCGCTATCCTGCATCGCAACGGGCTCGAGCTGCAGCGCCTGGTCGAGGACCTGCTGCACTTGGGCGAAGCGCAATTCCGCCGCATGCACCTCGACCTCGACATCGTCGCCCTGGACGTATTGATCGAGGCCGTACGCGCCGGCCACGAGCTGACGGCCCGCGCCAAGGCACTGCGCTTCGAGGTGAAGCTCGAGCCCCAGGCCACGCGCTTCATCGCCGATCGAGACAAGGTGCAGGTGATCATGGACAACTTGCTTTCCAACGCCATCAAGCACGCACCGGCCGGGAGCACGGTCGAGATTTTCGCCAAGCGCCAAGGCGACCAGGTCACGATCGGGGTGCACGACCAGGGCAGCGGCATCGCGCCGGAGGATCGGGAGCGCGTGTTCGATCCCTTCTACCAGGGCCGCAGCAGCGGCAGCGCCGTCGTCAAAGGCAGCGGCGTCGGCCTGTCCATCGTACGCGAGTACGCGCTCGCGCACGGCGGCAGTGCCTCGGTCGGCGACGATCCGCGGGGCGGTGCACAACTGTGCGTATCGCTGCCGATCGCCAACGCGCCCCAGCGATTGCGCGCATGAGAACCGGTCGTATCGCCGGCTTGCTGTATGCCCTGCTGCTGGGCGGCTGCGCCCTGGTGCCCGAGAAGCCGGGCCCGCCCCCGGCGGTAGCGAGCGTGCAGGCCCCGGTGCCGACCGCCCCGGTGTGCCCCCCCGCGGAGCCTGCGCCAGCCGCCGTTCAGCCGGCCCCGCCGCCGGCGCCCGTCGTCGTCACGCCCGTCAGCGTGCAGGCGATGGATTACCTCGCGCGCGCGCGCCAGCGCTCGCCTCGTGAGCTGAGCAACGAAGTCGAGGCCGCGCGCAAGGCATTCGCCGCCACCCGATCGGAACACGACCGGGTGCGCCTCGCTTTGCTCTTGAGCCTGCCCAACCTGCCCTTCAGCGACGAGGCACAGGCCCTGGAGTTGCTGGAGCCCCTCACGCGCGACGCCGGCAGCGAGTACCAGTCCTTGGCCCAGCTCGTTACCGGGCTCGTCGCGGAACAGCGGCGGCGTGGCGTCCAGGCCAGCGCCCTGCAGCAGAAGCTCGATCGCATCAAGGCGCTGGAGCAGGAAATGCAGCAACGCGCCGCCAGACCGGAGTCACGACGCCGATGAGCGCCCCGTCCCATGTATTGATCGTCGACGACGATCCCGATTTGCTGCGCCTGCTGGCGATTCGTCTCGAAGGCGCGGGATATCGCACCACGGCCGTGGAAAGCGCGGAAAAAGCCTTGGCGGCCCTGCCGGTCGAGCGCCCGGCGGCGGTGGTGACCGATATCCGCATGGGCGGCATGGATGGTCTCGCGCTGTTCGATGCCATCCATGCGAGCTATCCGAGTCTGCCCGTGATCATCCTGACCGCGCACGGCAGCATCCCCGACGCGGTAGCAGCGACGCGGCGTGGCGTGTTCGGTTACCTGACCAAGCCGATCGATCCCAACCAGCTCCTGAGCGAGCTCGAGCGGGCGATTCGGCTCGGGGCCCAGGACGCATTGCCGCGCGGCGGCGACCGCGCGTTCGCCGGCATCGTCACCCAAAGCTCGCGCATGCAGGAGCTGATCGCCAAGGCGCGCCTGGTGGCGCCGACCGAGGCCAGCATTTTCATCCTGGGGGAGAGCGGCGCCGGCAAGGAGTTGCTTGCCCGCGCGATCCACGATGCCAGCCCGCGCCATGAACGCGCGTTCGTCGCCATCAACTGCGCAGCGATCCCGGCCGAGCTGCTCGAATCCGAGCTCTTCGGCCATCTGCGCGGCGCCTTCAGCGGGGCCACGCGCGACCATGCGGGCCTTTTCAGCGCCGCCGACGGCGGCACGCTGCTGCTCGACGAGATCGGCGACATGCCGCTCGCCCTGCAGGCCAAGTTGCTGCGCGTGCTGCAGGAACGGCAGGTGCGCCCCGTCGGCGCGACCCACACCCGCGAAATCGACGTGCGCGTGATCTCGGCCAGCCATCACGATATCGATGCCGCGGTGCGCGCAGGCACCTTCCGCGAGGACTTGTACTATCGCCTCAACGTGGTGATGCTGCGCCTGCCCTCGCTGGCCGAGCGCCGCGACGATATCGCGTTGCTCGCGAACCATTTCCTGCGCGAGCTGGCCACGCGCTACGAGCGGCGGCTCAACGGCTTCGCCCCGGAGGCGATGGCGCTGCTGGTCGCCGCCGATTGGCCCGGAAACGTGCGCCAGCTCCGCAACGTGGTGGAGCAGGCGGTGGCGCTCGCCACCACCGAGATCATCCCCGCGAGCCTGGTGGCGCAGGCGATAAGCCACCAGAGCAAGCAGTTCACGTCGCTCGAAGAGGCACGCCGGCGCTTCGAGCACGACTATCTGGTGCAGTTACTGAAGATCACCGCCGGCAACGTGACCCAGGCCTCGCGCCTTGCGCGCCGCAATCGGACCGAGTTCTACAAGCTCTTGCAGCGCCACCGGCTCGAGCCGGCCGCTTTCAAAGCGCACGCGCGGTAGTCGCCTGCCTCTCGCGGGAGAAGCGCCGTCGAGCAATGTGCGAGCCGCATGTGAATGCCTTTCGTGCCGGGGCTCGAGGCGCATCGAGCCCGAAAAAACCAACAACGCTCGCGCCTACGCACCGGTTTACGCCGGCATCGCCCCAACGCGTGATGATCGCGTCAGATTCTTTACGCGGCTGCGACTACTAGAAATCCCCCCACAACGCCTGCAACGCGGCGAGCGCGGCAAGTCCGGCGGTTTCGGTGCGCAGCACCCGCGCGCCCAAGCGCACCGGGACGAAGCCATGGTGCGTCGCGAGCTCGATCTCGTCCGGCGCGAAGCCCGATTCGGCGCCGGCCAGCAGCTCGACGCTGCGCGGCGGCGGCGCAAGCGAAGACAGCCGGACTTGCGCGGAGGGTTCCAGCAGCAGCCGCCGGTCGGCCATCGAAGGCGCGGCCAGCCACTGCGGCAGGTCCAGCAAGGCGCGCACGGCAGGCAGGCGATTGCGGCCGCATTGTTCGCACGCGGCTGCGGCGATATTCTGCCAATGTCGCAGCCGGCGCTCGGCGCGTTCGCCCTCCAGGCGGACCTTGGAGCGGCGCGTGAGCAGCGGCTGAATCCAGGCCACGCCGAGCTCGACGGCCTTCTGCACGGTCAGCTCCATGCGCTCGCCGGCCGATACCGCCTGGATGAGACCGATACCGAGCGCGGACTCGCGCTCGATGGGGTCGAAG
Source organism: Burkholderiales bacterium (assembly GCA_020848435.1). Lineage (GTDB taxonomy): Bacteria > Pseudomonadota > Gammaproteobacteria > Burkholderiales > WYBJ01 > WYBJ01. Next base: position 48,435 of record JADLAC010000046.1, read on the forward strand.
CGCTCGACCCGCGCGCGCACACTGGTGCGCTCGATCGAGCGCACGCTCGCATGGTACTCGCCTCCCGTGCCGTCGAACACGATGAGCGGATCGCCCGGCCGCACGCGCAATACCCGCGCCAGGTGATGGGCGCTCGCTTCCTCCAGGGCGATGTCGCGGCCGACCTGCAAGACATCGCGGTGGTAAACTCGCGGGATTCTCATGCCGAGACTGCTGCATCCGCATGGCCCGTCACGTGCGAGCCTCGCGCAATCATGGCATACCCTCCGGATCAATCCAATGCGCCGCCCGCGGCCACGCTCGGCTTCCCCGCCGACGCAAGCCTGCTGGAGCCCTTGATCGCCGTGGTGCACGACGTCGCCGCGCGCGAGGTCATGCCGCGTTATCTCAAGGTCGCGCACAGCCGCAAGGCCGATGGCAGCCTCTTCACCGAGGCCGACCTCGCCTCCCAGGAAGCGCTGCGCACGGGTTTGCGCACCCTGGTCGACATCCCGGTCGTCGCCGAGGAAATGACCCAGCAGGAGCAAGCCGAGCAATGGCTCATGGGCGATGCCGGCCTTTGGTGTGTCGATCCCATCGATGGCACGTCGAACTTCGTCAACGGCTTGCCCTACTTCGCCGTATCGGTGGCGTTGATGCGCTATGGCCGGCCGGTGGTCGGGGTGGTATACGATCCGGTGGCGGACGAAACCTTCTACGCGGCAAGCGGCGCGGGCGCATTCCTCAATGCCGAGCGCCTGCCGATCAAGACCACCGTCCCGACGCTCAAGAACGCGATGGCGGGTGTCGACCTGAAGCGGCTGGAGCGCGGTCTCGCGCGCGAGCTCGTGACCGCGCCCCCGTACATGTCGCAGCGAAACTACGGCGCGAGCGCGCTGGAATGGTGCTATGCGGCCGCGGGGCGCTTCGACGTCTATCTGCACGGCGGACAGCGGCTGTGGGACTACGCCGCCGGCGCGCTCGTCATGGCCGAGGCCGACGGCCAGTTATGCAGCCTGGATCATGACGATTTCTGGGCCGCGCCGCTGTGGCGCCGATCCGTCATCGCCGCTCTGGATCCCGCCCTGTTCGAAGCGTGGAAACGTTGGCTGCGCGCCCACCGGGAGCAATAGTCGCTAGAATCCGCTTTTCCCTCGGCGCGGGCAAGCTTTGAAGATCATCATCCTCGGCGCGGGTCAGGTCGGTTGTACGGTGGCCGAGAGCCTCGTTTCCGAAGCCAACGACATCACCGTCGTCGATACCAACACCGCCCGGCTCGCGCAGTTGCAGGATCGGTTGGACTTGCGCACCGTCGCTGGCAATGCCGGGCATCCGTCGGTGCTCATTCGCGCCGGCATCGAGGATGCCGACATGCTGGTTGCCGTCACCCAAAGCGACGAGACCAACCTGGTGGCATGCAAACTGGCGCGGCGCTTGTTCAACACCCCGACCCGAATCGCGCGCGTGCGCGCCGCCGACTATCTCGACCATCCGGAGATCTTCGCCGACGACAACTTCGCCGTCGACCTCGCGATCTGTCCCGAGCAGATACTCACCGAGTACATCGTCAAGCTGATCGAGTTTCCGGAGTCGCTGCAGGTGCTGGAGTTCGCCGGCGGGCGCCTGTCGCTGGTCGCCGTGCTCGCCTTCCACGGCGGCCCGCTCGTCGGCCAGCAGTTGCAGGAAATCCGCAAGCACATGCCGAACGTCGATACCCGCGTGGCCGCCATCTTCCGCCGCGACAGCCCCATCATTCCCGAGGGCGACACGGTCATCGAGGCCGGCGACGAGGTGTTCTTCCTCGCCGCGAAGGAGCACATCCGCGCGGTCATGCGCGAGCTGCGGCGCATGGACAAGCCCGTGCGGCGGGTGATGATCGGCGGGGGCGGCAACATCGGCCGCAGGCTCGCGCGCGCGCTGGAGAAGAACTACCAGGTCAAGATCCTCGAATACAGCAAGAGCGGGGCCGAGCGCCTCGCCTCGGAGCTCGACAGCACGCTGGTCATTGCCGGCGATGTCACCGACGAAGAGTTGCTCGAGTCCGAGAACGTCGACGAGATGGACATGTTCTGCGCCGTGACTAACGACGACGAGAACAACATCATGTCGTCGCTCCTCGCCAAGCGCATGGGCGCGCGGCGCTCGATCGCGCTCATCAACCGCAGCTCCTATGTCGACCTGGTCCAGGCCGGCGAAATCGATATCGCCATCTCGCCGGCGCAGGCGACCATCGGCACGCTGCTCGCACACGTGCGCCGCGGCGATTGCGTGGCCGTGCATTCGCTACGAAGGGGGGCCGCCGAAGCGCTGGAATTGATCGCGCATGGCGATCGCAAGTCGTCCAAGGTGGTGGGCCGGCGCGTGGACGAGATCGACTTGCCGAAAGGCGCCACCATCGCCGCGATCGTGCGTCAAGGCGCGAGCGGCGTCGAATTCGCCGAAGCGCGCCGCGCACCGCGCGACGAGGTGATCATCGCGCACCACGATACCGTGGTCCAGGCCGATGACCACGTCATCGTGTTCGCCGTGAACAAGCGCATCGTTCCCAAGGTCGAGAAGTTGTTTCAAGTGGGCGTCGGGTTTCTTTGAGCGGCTATCGCTTCGTCCGCAGCCGCACGCGCCGATAACCGCCGAGCCGCATCTTGCCCATCCTGACCGTCGCACCGCTGCTCGGCCTGATCGCGATGGTCATGAGCTTGTGGCACCTGCTGCCGATCGCCATTTCGGTCGGGCTACGCGACGGTGCGGCGGCGAGCTTCGCTGCCTCGATGGCGCTGAATGCGGCGGCCGGCTACCTGCTGTGGCTCGCCACGCGCCGCTTTCGCCGCGAGCTGAAACCGCGCGACGGCATCGCGCTGGTCGTCTATGCCTGGGTCGGAGGCGCCGCCTTCGCCAGCATCCCGCTGCTGCTCTCGATCCCGGGGCTGTCCTTCACCGACGCCTATTTCGAAGCCATGGCGGGGCTCACCGCGACCGGCAGCACGGTCCTGTCCGGACTCGATCACCTGCCCGCATCGGTCAACGTCTGGCGCGCGGAGCTGCAGTGGCTGGGCGGACTCGGCGTGCTGGTGCTGGCGGTGGCGATCCTGCCCCTGCTCGGCGTGGGCGGACGCCAGATCTATCGGGCCGAGATGCCGGGGCCGATGAAGGACACGCGGCTCACGCCCCGCATCAAGGAAACGGCGAAGGTGCTGTGGACGGTGTATAGCGTGCTGACGGCGCTGTGCCTCATCGCCTACGCGGGGGCCGGCATGAGCTGGATCGATGCGCTGGTGCACGCATTCACGACCATGGGGCTCGGCGGTTTCTCCTCGCACGACGCGAGCATCGGCTACTTCGACTCGGTCGCCATCGAAACCGTGGCCATGATCTTCATGACGCTGGCCGGCATCAATTTTGCGACCCACTTCCTGGTCTGGCGCAGCCGCAGCCTCGCTCCCTATCGCCGTGACCCGGAAGTGATCATGTACTTGCTGATGCTGTGGGCGAGCGTGGCCGTTGTGAGCCTGTTCGTGTGGGCCAATGGCGTCTATCCGCAGTACTGGACCGCGCTGCGCCATGCCGCGTTCAACACTATTTCGGTTGCCACCACGACCGGATTCGCCACCGAGGACTATTCGCTGTGGCCCTTCTTCGCGCCGCTGTGGCTCATTTTTCTCGGCAGCTTCGTGAGCTGCTCGGGCTCGACCGGGGGCGGCATCAAGATGATTCGCGCCATCGTGCTGTATCGGCAAATCTATCGCGACATGGTGCGCATGCTGCATATCAACGCGATCGTGCCGGTCAAGGTCGCCGGCCAAGTGGTGCCGGGCCGCGTCATCGTCGGGGTGCTCGCGTTCTTCTTCGCCTGGACCGCGACGCTGGTGGTCGCGACCCTGCTGCTCGCCGCCACCGGGTTGGACCAAGTGACGGCGTTTTCCGCGGCCGCCGCCTCGCTGAGCAATATCGGTCCGGGTCTGCACGAGGTCGGACCGGCGAGCAACTTCAGCGCCTTGAGCGACTTGCAGACGTGGATATGCACCATCGTCATGCTGCTCGGGCGCCTCGAGCTCTTTACCGTCCTGATCCTGTTTACGCCGACGTTCTGGCGCAAATAGAGGCGTCGCGGCGCAAGCTCATGCCCGCGTCTTGACGCGCCCATACAGCTCGAGCGTGATCTGGCGCGCCTGGGCATGATCGACGATCGGCTCGGGATAGTGCTCGCCCAACACGATCCCGGATTGGCGGCGCTGCCCCTCGCTCATCCGCCAGGGCGCATGGATGTGCTCGTTCAGCACCCGTGCCAACTCGGGGACGTAGCGGCGAATGTAGGCGCCGGTGGGGTCGAACTTCTCCGACTGGGTGACGGGATTGAACATGCGAAAGTACGGTTGCGCATCGCAGCCGGTCGATGCCGCCCACTGCCACCCGCCGTTGTTCGCCGCCAGGTCGTAATCGTTCAACTGCTGCGCGAAGTGGCGCTCGCCCCAGCGCCAATCGACGTGCAGATCCTTGACCAGGAAGGAAGCCGTCACCATGCGCAGGCGATTATGCATATAGCCTGCCGCGTCGAGCTGGCGCATGCCGGCGTCGACCAGCGGGTAACCCGTGCGGCCCTCGCACCAGGCAGCGAAATGCTCGGGATCGTTGCGATAAGCGAGCGCATCGTATTCCGGCCGGAACGCGTGCTCGGTCACGCGCGGGTGGAAGTGCAGGATCATGAAAAAGAAATCGCGCCAGATGAGCTCGTTCAGCCAGGTGCGTGCGCCCTCGCTCGAACGCTCGGCGGCGAGCGCCACCAGGCGGCGAATCGAGATGGTGCCGAAGCGCACGTGGAACGACAGGTACGACGGTCCGCGCACGGCGGGAAAGTCGCGGCGTTCGCGGTAGCTGTCGATCCGGCCGAGAAAATCCGCCAGCAGCCGTTCGGCGCCGCGCGCCCCGGCCGCAATGCCGATCCGATCCAGATTGGTTCTTTCGAAGCCGAGGTCGGCCAGCGGTGGCAACGCACAGGCGCTCATGGGCGCGAGGGCCGCGAGATACTTCTCCACCGGGTATGCCTGGTAGAAGAACGGTACCAGGCGTTTCAGCCATGCATCGCGATAGGCTGAAAAGACAGCATACGGTTTGCGCTCCGCGGTAAGCACCTCGTCCTTCTCGAAGATCACGTGGTCTTTGCGGCTACGCAGGTCGATGCCGAGCACCGCCAGCGCGCGCCCGACGGTCGCATCCCGCGCCACCGCAGCGGGTTCGTAATCATGATTGACGAACACGGCGGCGACACCGAGCTGCGCCGCCAGCCGGGGGACTTCCTCGCGGGCTCGGCCGTGACAGACGATGAGCCGGCTGCCATGCGCGGCCAGCGCGTCGTTCAGCTCGACCGCGCTTTCGCGGATGAACTCCACCCGCCGGTCGCGCCGCGCCGGCAACGCATCCAGGATCTCGCGATCGAAGACGAACGCGCACCAAACGCGGCGGCTCGACTTGAGCGCGGCGTACAGGGCCGCGTTGTCGTGCAGGCGCAGGTCGCGCCGCAACCAGACCAGTGCGGAAGGCAGTTGCTGCATCGGGCGCGATGTGTGCTCCGGCGTACCGGCGTGGGGAGTGATCCGGTCGTCAAAACCGGCCGGGCCGTTTCATTGTGAAGGGCAACCGGGGCGTTTACAATATTTCCATGGCCAGCGTGAACTTGACCGATCATTTTCTGATCGCCATGCCGAACATGGTCGATCCGCATTTTTCTCGCACGCTGACCTACGTTTGCGAGCACAACGACCAGGGCGCCTTGGGCTTGGTGGTCAACCGCCCGATCGATATGTCCTTGTCCGCGCTGCTCGCGCAAGTAAGCGTGGCCCATACGGCGCCGACCTTGCAGAAGGTGCCGGTACATTTCGGCGGGCCCGTGCAAGTCGATCGCGGATTCGTATTGCACCAGCCGGTCGGGGAGTGGCAGTCGACCTTGGCGGTTAACGGCCGTATCGGGCTCACGACGTCCAAGGATATCCTGGTCGCCGTGGGTAACGGCGCAGGTCCCAGCAGATTGCTGGTCACGCTCGGTTATGCCGGCTGGGCACCCGGTCAACTGGAAAACGAGCTGTCGCAAAACGCCTGGCTCACCGTGCAGGCCGCGCCGGAAGTGATTTTCGATCTGCCGTGCGAGGAACGCCTGCCCGCCGCAATGCAGCTCCTGGGGATCGATTTCGCGAGCTTATCGGAACAAGCCGGGCATGCCTGAAGCCGGGCGGCAGGGAGGCACGAAGCGGTGATCGGCGAAGGAGCGCGTGCCGGCGAAGGCAGCGCCGGCGCTCGGCGCGCAACCATGGACACGAACTCGATCGGCCCCGAGCGAGCGATGGGCAGCGTGCTCGCCTTCGACTTCGGCGCGCGTCGCATCGGCGTCGCGATCGGGGACACGGAGCTTCGCATCGCGCATCCACTGGAGGTCATCGCCTACGAGGACAACCGGCGCCGCTTCGATGCGATCGCGGCGCTGATCGCGGAATGGCGTCCGGGTGCCCTTCTGGTCGGCCGCCCCGGCGACGATCCGGCGCATCCGCTCGCAGCGGCGATTGCCCGCTTCGCGCGCCGCCTGCATGCCAGCTTCGGGTTGCCGGTGCACCTGGTCGATGAATCGCTCTCGTCCTGGGTTGCCGGCCGGCGCTTGAGCGAAGCGGGTATTGCGGCGCGCGATCAAGGCACGCGGCTCGACGCGATGGCCGCGTGCGTGATTCTCGAAACCTGGTTCGCAGCCCTCGGGGCTAACGGGCAATGACGGCTCGTATCGCGCTCCCCGATGCCGAGGCGCTCGTGCGCGACCTGGGACGCCAGATCGCCCCGAGTGTCCAGCCCACCACCGCCTTGATCGGCATACACACCGGCGGCGTATGGATCGCCGAGCGGCTGCACCGCGAGCTCGGTCTCGACCTCGCGCTCGGCACGCTCGACGTGAGCTTCTACCGCGACGATTTCGAGCAGCGCGGCCTGCGCTCGCAGGTTCGGCCCTCGACCATACCGTTCGAGGTCGACGGCCGCGACCTCATCCTGATCGACGACGTGCTCTACACCGGGCGCACGATTCGCGCGGCGATGAACGAGCTGTTCGATTACGGCCGTCCCGCCAGCATACGGCTGGCCGCGCTAATCGATCGGGGCGGGCGCGAGCTGCCGATCGCGGCTCAATTCGTCGGCGCGCGCATCGAGGTGGATGCCAACCGCAACATCGAGCTCAAGCGCGGCGAGGATGGCCGCTTGTCACTGGTGTTGAACGAAGACACCCAAGCGGCCGGACATTGAGTGCCGACCCGCGCGCGCCCATGACAGCGAACCCTCAGCTCAACCGCAGCGGTGAGCTGACCCATCTACTTTCCATCGAGGGCCTGCCCGCGCCGATATTGTGGCAGATCCTCGATACCGCCCGCTCCTTCGTCAACGTCGGCGAGCGTGAAGTCAAGAAAGTCCCGCTGCTGCGCGGCAAGAGCGTGTTCAACCTGTTCTTCGAAGCGAGCACGCGTACCCGCACGACCTTCGAGATCGCCGCCAAGCGGCTCTCCGCCGATGTCATCAATCTCAACATCGCGACCTCGTCGCAGAACAAGGGCGAGCGGCTGCTCGACACCGTCGACAACCTCGCCGCGATGAATGCCGACATGTTCGTGGTGCGGCACGCCCAAAGCGGGGCCGCGCACTTCATCGCCAATCACGTGGCGCCGAACATCCACGTCATCAACGCCGGCGACGGCCGCCACGAGCACCCCACCCAGGGGCTGCTCGACGTATTCACCATCCGCCACTACAAGCACGACTTTTCCTCGCTGCGAGTCGCGATCGTGGGCGACGTGCTGCATTCGCGCGTGGCGCGCTCGCAGATCCATGCCCTGTCGATACTCGGCTGCCCGGAGATCCGCGCCATCGGCCCCAGCACGCTGCTGCCGCGCGATATCGGTGCGCTGGGCGTTCACGTCTACCACGACATGCACGCCGGGCTGAAGGACGTTGATGTCGTGACCATGCTGCGGCTGCAGAACGAACGCATGCAGGGGCCGCTCCTGCCCTCGCCGCAGGAATTCTTCAAGAACTACGGCCTCACGCCGGAGAAGCTGGCGGTCGCGCGTCCCGATGCCATCGTGCTACATCCGGGGCCGATGAATCGCGGCATCGAAATCGATTCGAGCGTCGCCGACGGCAAGCAATCGGTCATCCTGCCGCAGGTGACCTTCGGCATCGCGGTGCGCATGGCGGTGATGTCGATCGTCGCCGGCAATTGAAGACGAGCGCATGAAGATCCTCATCCATGGCGGGCGCGTGATCGATCCGGCGAGCGAGCTCGACCGGGTCGAGGATCTGTGCATCGCGGACGGCAAGGTGGTCGCGCTCGGCAGCCGCCCCGAGGGCTTCAGGCCCGAGCGCGAGATCAACGCCGCCGGCATGGTGGTGTGCCCCGGCCTGGTCGATCTGGCCGCGCGTTTGCGCGAGCCGGGCTATGAGCACATGGCCACCCTCGAGTCCGAAATGCACGCCGCGGTCGCGGGCGGCGTCACCAGCCTCGCGTGCCTGCCCGACACCGATCCGCCGCTGGACGAGCCGGGCCTGGTGGAAATGCTCAAGCACCGCGCGCGCCAGTTGAACCAGGCGCGGGTCTATCCCCTGGGCGCGCTGACGCAAGGATTGCGCGGCGAGCGTCTGACCGAGATGACCGAGCTCACCGAAGCCGGATGCATCGCGTTCACGCAGGCCGACGCGCCGCTGGTCGATACGGCCGTGCTGATGAGCGCCCTGCAATACGCCTCCACCTTCGGTTACCGCGTCTGGTTGCGCGCGCAGGACCACTTCCTCGGGCGCAACGGCGTCGCGCACGACGGCCAGATCGCCACCCGCCTCGGCCTGCCCGGCATCCCGGTAGCCGCGGAGACGATCGCGATCAGCACCATCGTGCAGCTCATGCGAGAGGCCGACGCGCGGGTGCATTTGTGCCGGCTGTCGAGCGCCGCCGGCGTGGCCATGGTGCGGGAAGCGCGCGCACACGGTTTGAACCTCACCTGCGATATCGGCATCCATCATCTCCATTTGTGCGAGATGGATATCGGCTACTACGATTCGAACTGCCACTTGACGCCGCCGCTGCGCGCTCAGCGCGACCGCGAGGCGCTCAGCGCCGCCCTGCTCGACGGTACCATCGACGCTGTCTGCTCCGACCACACACCGGTCGACGAAGACGCGAAGCAGCTTCCGTTCGCCGAATCCGATGCTGGCGCCACCGGCCTGGAACTGCTCTTGCCGCTCGCGCTCAAATGGGGGGAGCAGAGTGGAATACCCCTCGCCCGAAGCTTGGCGCGGATCACCTCGGAACCGGCGCGCATCCTGGGCATCGATGCAGGCACACTGGCTGTCGGCCAAGCGGCCGACCTGTGCCTGTTCGATCCGGCGCGCTACTGGCGCGTCGATGCCGCATCGCTCAAGAGCATGGGCAAGAACACGCCCTTCTTCCGCTGGGAGCTGCGTGGGCGCGTCTGTTTCACTCTGGTCGACGGTCAAGTCGTCTACGAGCTTTGAGAGCGGGCCCAGGGGGCAAGCCCCTGGCCCGGCCTCTCGCCAGTCAAGAAAGGTAAGAGATGAATCCGTTGCTCGACTGCTCCGGGCTGCCGCGCTTTGGCGAATTCAAACCGGAGCATGTCGCGCCGGCGATCGATGCCCTGCTCGGGCAGTGCCGCGCTACGGTGGAAAGGGTAACCGCCGAGGCGACGCCGGTCGCCTGGGACAGCTTCGTACAGCCGTTGATCGATGTGAACGAGCGACTGGGCCGGGCCTGGGGACAGACGGCGCATCTGAACGCGGTCGTCAATACGCCGGAATTGCGCGACGCGTATAACGCCGCGCTCCCCAAGGTGACCCAATACTGGACCGAGCTCGGACAGAACCAGGCGCTGTTCGAGCGCTATCGTGCGCTATCGCGCGCGCCCGAGTACGCGAGCTTGCCGGCGGCCCGACGCAAGATCGTGCAGAACGAATTGCGTGATTTCCGCCTCGGCGGCGCCGAGTTGCCGGCCGAGCAAAAGGCACGCTTTCGCGCCGTGCGCGAACGGCTGGCCGAGCTCGGCTCGCGTTTCTCCGACAACCTGCTCGATGCGACCGACGCCTTCGCCCATTTCGAGACCGATCCCGAGCGGCTGCGCGGCATTCCCGAGGACGTGGCTGCGGCGGCGCGCAAGGCAGCACGAGACGCCGGCCGAGAGGGCTGGAAGTTCACGCTGCAAATGCCATCCTATCTGCCGGTGATGCAATATGCCGCGGAGCGCTCCCTGCGCGAGCTCATGTACTGGGCCTACGTCACGCGGGCGGCGGAATTCGGCCCGCCCGAATGGAACAACGCGCCGATCATTCGCGAGATCCTGACCCTGCGCTGCGAGCTGGCGCGCCTGCTCGGGTTCGAGAACTACGCGCACTACTCGCTGCAACCGAAGATGGCCGACACCCCGGCGGAAGTCTTGAGCTTCTTGCGCGATCTGGGCAGACGCGCCAAACCCTACGCCGAGCGCGATCTGGCTGAGCTCAAAGCCTTCGCGCGCACCGAATTGGGACTGGACGATCTGCAAGCCTGGGACGTGCCCTACGCCTCGGAGCGGTTGCGGCTCGCGCGCTACGCTTTCTCGGACCAGGAAGTGAAGCAATACTTCGCCGAGGAACAGGTATTGGCGGGGATGTTCGGCCTGGTCGAGCGCTTGTACGGGCTGTGCATCGAGCGCGATGTCGCTCCCGTCTGGCATCCGGACGTGCGCTTCTATGCGTTGATCGACCGCGCGGGACACAAGGTCGGTCAGTTCTATCTCGATCTGTACGCACGCGCCAGCAAGCGCGGTGGCGCATGGATGGACGAGGCAATCGCGCGCCGGCGCCGCGACAGCGCCGTGCAGGCGCCGGTGGCTTATCTCACGTGCAATTTTTCGTCGCCGGTGGGCGACAAGCCTGCCTTGCTCACCCATGAGGAAGTCAGCACGCTGTTCCACGAGTTCGGCCACGGGCTGCACCACCTGTTGACCCGAGTCGACGATCTGCCGGTCGCCGGCATCGGCGGCGTGGAGTGGGATGCGGTCGAGCTGCCGAGCCAGTTCATGGAAAACTTCTGCTGGGAGTGGGACGTACTGGCGCCGATGACGCGCCATGTCGATAGCGGCAGCCGCTTGCCGCGCAGCCTGTTCGACAAAATGCTGGCGGCGAAGAACTTCCAGATCGGCATGCAGACCGTGCGCCAGCTCGAGTTCTCCCTTTTCGACATGCTGCTGCACAGCGAATTCGATCCCAACGGCGAGCAGAGTCCGGACGCGGTGCTGGCGCGCGTGCGCACCGAGATCGCCGTGCTCTTTCCCCCAGCGTACAACCGTTTCGCCAACAGTTTCTCGCATATTTTCGGCGGCGGTTACGCGGCGGGCTACTACAGCTATAAGTGGGCTGAAGTGCTCTCCGCCGATGCCTTCAGCCTGTTCGAGGAGACCGGCGTACTGAATGCCGACACGGGCCGGCGCTTTCAAGACGAGATCCTCGCTGTCGGCGGCAGCCGTCCGGCGCTGGAATCGTTCGTGGCCTTCCGCGGCCGGGAGCCGCGCATCGATGCCTTGCTGCGCCATAACGGCATGGCGCAGTCGTGATCGAGCGGCCGCCGGTAGCGCGGTCTGCCCAGCGTGTGCCGAGAGGCATTGCCATCCGAATACTAGGCGTGTGTTAGAGTGAGCCGCATGTACCGCAGGCCGGAGGGAGGAAGGATGAAAGTCGTGCTGCTGCTGTTGCTGCTCGCGATCGCGCTGCCCGGGCACGCCGCCATGTACAAATGGGTGGACGCGCAAGGCCGCGTGCAGTATTCCGATTCGCCACCGCCGGCGGATGCCAAGAAAGCCGAGGAGCGCAAGATCGTTCCCAACACCATCCAGACTACCGGCGCGCCGTTCGCGGTGCAGGATGCCGCCAAGCGCAACCCGGTGACCGTGTGGATCAGCGATTGCGGCGAGCTGTGTACCAAGGCGCGCGATTTCCTCGCCCGTCGCGGCGTGCCGCACGCGGTGCGCAACCCCTCGCGCCAGGACGAGCAGCAGGCCTGGAAGCAGGCGAGCGGTGGCGACAATTCCATCCCCTTGCTCGTGATCGGCGCCTCACGCAAGCTGAAGGGCTTCGACGAAGCCGAATGGAGCAGCGCCCTCGAAGCGGCGGGCTATCCGCGCACCGCGCCCGCGCTCAAACCGCAAGCCATTCCGGGCACCGATGCGCCGGCGCCGAAACCCACGCAGGCCGGGCCTGCGGCCGTCCCCGTGCCAGACGAGCGGAAGTAGTTCCCGAGCAAGCGCTGGCGGCGGGCGGCGCACCTATTTCAGCTTGAGACCCGCGTCCTCGATCAGCTTTCCCCAGCGCGCGGTCTCGGAAGCCATGAACGCGCCGAACTCTTCCGGCGTGCTGGAGATGGTTTCGACGCCCAGCTCGCCCAAGCGCGTCTTGACGCGCTCGTTCGCAAGCGCCTTGGCAAGATCGGCGTTCACCTTGTCGACGATCGGGCGCGGCACGCCGGCCGGGAACAGGATGCCCCACCAGTTGACCGCAGCGAAGCCCTTGATGCCCGACTCGGCCAGCGTCGGCAGATCGGGCGTGAAGCGCCAGCGCTCGCCGCTGGTGACCGCGAGCGCGCGCAGCTTCTTGGTGTTCATCGCCGCCATCGCCGGCAGGGCGTCGGAGAACATGGTGGTGATCTGCCCGCCCATGATGTCGGTAATCGCCTGGGCGTTGCCCTTGTAGTTGACGGCGATCATGTTGACCTTGGCGAGCCGCTTGAACATCTCGCCGGCGAAATGCGACATGCTGCCGGGGCCGCTGGTGCCGTAGGTGAGCTCGCCCGGACGCGCGCGCGCGAGCGCGATCAACTGCTTCACGTCCTTCACCGGCATCGATACCGGCACGACCAGTATGTTGGCTGCATAGGTGATGCGCGATACGGGGACAAAATCGCGCTTCCAATCGTAGCTGACCTTGGTGAGCAGCGGCTTGGCGACGATGGGACCGAAATTCGCGAGTAGAAAGGTGTAGCCGTCCGCCGCCTGCTTGGCCGCATACTCGGTGCCGATCGAGCCGTCGGCGCCGGGCCGGGGATCGATCATGACGCTCTGGCCCCAGTACTCGGTGAGCTGCTGGCCGATGATGCGGGCGGAGACCTCGGAGCTTCCCCCCGGTGGATACGTCACGATGAAGCGCACCGGCTTGCTGGGATAGGGTTGAGCCTGGGCCCATCCGGCAACGGCGGTCGCGATCAGTACGAGCAAGCACAGCAGGCGTTGGACCACGTGATTCTCCTCCTCCGTAAGCGCCACGCGGCGGTGGCTTCGCGCAGCCATTGTACCGAGCCCGCCGTGCCTGCGCCGGACGCCGCAGCGCAGCGGCGCTCGACCAGCCGGAGCAATGCGTCCCCGCCGCTTCGCGCGCAACAGGCGCCATGCCTGCGCCAACACCGCCAGGCACGTCCTTATTGGTGTCGCCGCCTGCGAACAGAGCTGCCTGGCCCGCTCGTGATCGCAGTCGCGCTCGCTATCAGCAGGGCCACAAGCGCAGCGGCATCGGCCAGCCACGGTATGGTCACCGGCCGTAGCCGTCCATATGCTTCGGGTTGACGGATAGATCCCCGCTAGTCGACCTTGGTGCCGGTGTCGCGAATCACCTTGCCCCACTTGCTCAGCTCGGCGCGAATCAGGTTCGCGAACGCCGCGGGCGAATTCGGGAACGGATCGTAGGCATTGCTCGCCAGCACCTCGCGCACTTCGCGCTGCTCCAACGCGCGGCCGAGCTCGGCGTTGAGCCGGCTCACGATGGCAGGTGGCGTACCCGCCGGCGCGAGCATGCCCAGCCACGTGATGGCTTCGTAGCCCGGCAGCGGAAGCGCTTCCGCCGCGGTCGGATACTCGGGCGCCAGGGGCGTGCGCTGCGCGCTGGTCACGGCAAGCATGCGCAGCTTTCCCGCTCGCGCGTGGTTGAGGGCGCTGCCGAGACTGGTGGAGAGCACGGCAACCTGTCCCCCGAGCACCGCCACGGTCGAGGGTCCGGAGCCGTTGTAGGGCACGTGCAGCATCTTGATGGCCGCCATGGACAGAAACAGCTCCATGCCCACGTGCATGACGGTGCCGCTGCCCGCCGAGGCATAGCTCAGCGCATCGGGTCGGCTCTTCGCCATTTTCACCAGCTCGGCGAGGCTGCGTGCCGGCACCGAAGGGTGCACCGCGATGCCATCCGGCGCCGATGCCAGGCTGCTCACCGGCGCGAAATCCTTGACCGGGTCGAACGGCAGCTTGCTGAAGAGGCTGGCATTGATCGGGTGGACCGTGCTGGTAACGAGCAGCGTGTGGCCATCGGCTGGCGCCTTCGCGACGTGGTCCGCGGCAATGTTACCCGCCGCGCCGGCGCGGGTCTCGACGATGAAGGGCTGACCCAGGGCTGCCGCCAGCCGCTGTGAAAAAATGCGGGCCATGAGGTCGACCCCGCCGCCCGGCGGAAAACCGACTACCACGCGCACGGTTCTCGCGGGATAGCTCGCCGCCGCCGGAGGATTCGCTGGCTGAGCGAGCACCGCATCGGCGGCGGCGAAAGCAAAGCCGAGGACAAGCCAGGCCGAAAGATTCATCGCGTAGACATGCATCGTCGCCACCAAAACGATCAGGGTTGCGGGGTCGCGCGCGATGTCGCTGTCGTAGGCGCGCTCATGGGCCGACTCGAACTGAAGCGCAACGACGCGCGCAGGCTGAGGATGGCGCCATCACGACGGACTACGCCGTCTTGCCCAGCAGCGTTTCGGTCAGCCAGTCGGCGACGTAGTCGATGCCCACCTGGCGATTGTCGACGTGGCAATGTTCCGCCCCGCCTTCGTCGGCGGTAAACAGCTTGACGAGCTTGTCCTTCGACCCGGCCGCATCCCGCAGCTTCTCCGCATCCGCAGGCGCGGCCAGCCGGTCGTTGACGCCGTGGGTGATGAGCAGCGGGCAGCGGATCTGGCTTGCGCAATCGACCAGCGAAAAACGCTTGACCGCTTCGATCGCTGCATCCATATCCTTGACGCCCAGCACCCACGGAAGCTGGAACGGCGACTGCGAAGTCTTTTTCGGATCCGAGTCGAGCAAGCGTTTGCGTTCGAGCTGCTTGGCGTGAATGTCCCACGCGACCGTGCCGAGCACCACGCAGGCGGCGTAACGCGGCTCGAAGGCGACGATGCGCGGCGCGTAATAGCCGCCGAAGCTGTACGCCATCACCGCCACCCGCGCGGCATCGACATCGGGACGCGAGGCGATGTAGTCGAACGCCGCGGTGCCGGCGACTTCGTAGTCGTAGCGGCTATGGATGCCGCGCAGCCGCAGCGCCTCGCCCTGCCCCGGCCCGTCGATGGACAGCGTGTTGAAGCCGCGGCGGGAGAACTCGAGGCCCGCGAACAGCACGCTCATCTCCTTGCAATTGTCCAGGCCGTCGAACACCACCACCGTCGGCGCCGGCCCTTGCACACCCTGGGCCGGGAGAAAGTAGGCGGGCAGGGCCTTGTTCTCGTACGCGACATCGATGCGTTCCATCCTCGGGTAACGGCGCTCGAAGCCGGCGTGGAAACAGCGCAGTGCCTTGCGGTACAGGTCGAGCTTGCGCTCGCTCGGCGGCACCGGCCGATCGGCGGTGAAATAGTAATTGCCCGCGCGGATGTAGTAGTTGCCCGCGGTAAGCTGCCGCCCCTGCGCCGCCGCGGCGCCGGCGAAGGCTTCGATCTTGGCGGCCATCGCCGACCACTCCTGCCACCAGGCATCCGGATCGTCGGGCCGGAGCCGCAAGCGCTCAGCGATGCGGTCGATCTCCTCCAGGGCGACGGCGCCGTAGGGGGCCATCCCCTTCGTAACCAGCATCGCATTCGACCAGGTGAAATTCTCGGGGAAATGATCGATCCAGGTCGGCTGGGTAGCCATAGCTCGCATCCTCGATTCAGGGAAGGTCGTTCTGAAGATCGCGCGGCTCGTCTAGCCTGGGCGCCGCAGATCACGGTACATGCGCTCGAACGTCGGGCGCGGGCTTTTCACTCCGGCTTGATGCCGCGCTCGCGAATCACGCGCGCCCAGGCGACGACTTCGGCTTGAATTTCGCTCTTGAACTGCGCCGGTGCATTGGCTACCGGGACATAGCCATCGTTCAAGATGCGTTTTTCCATTTCCGGTGTACGCATGAACCGCGTCACCTCGGTGCTCAGCTTGGTGAGAATGGCTGGCGGCAGGTTGGCGGGGGCCAGCAGGCCGAGCCAGGTGTAGGCGTCTTCGAGCCCGCGAATGCCGGACTCCAGTAGGGTCGGCACCTGCGGCAGCGCCGGCGAACGCTTCTCCCCGGTAACCGCCAGACCTTTCAGTCGGCCGCTAAGGACATGGGGGTGCGATACGCCGATATTGTTGAAGATGTAGTGCGACTCGCCCGCAATGACCGCCTGCACCGCCGGTGTGGTCCCCTTGTAGGGCACGTGAGTGGCCTTGATCCCCGCGACTTCGTTGAACCATTCGGCCACCACGTGGCTGGCGCCGCCTTGACCGGAGCTCGCGAAAATCAATTGCCCCGGCCTCGACTTGCCGAAGGCGATGAGTTCCGCCAGCGAGCGCACGGGCACCGAGGGGTGCACGACGAGGTAGAGCGGAAAGCGCAGTACCTTGGTGATCGGCGTGAAGTCGGCCGCCGCATCGAAGGGCCTCGGGTCGCGCAGCAAGGGCCCGAGGACATGCGCGGTGTTCGAAGTGAATAGCAGCGTGTAGCCATCCGGCGCGGCGCGCCGCGCCAGATCGGTGCCGATCAAGCCGGTCGCGCCCGGCCGGTTGTCGACGATGACGTTCTGTCCCCAGGCCGCCTGCAATTCCTTCGCGAGGATACGCGAATAGATGTCGGTCGAGCCCGCCGGCGGGAACGGAACGACGAGTCGGATCACCTTCGCCGGATAGTCCTGCGCGATCACGGTCGCGGTCAGGATCATGAGAAGCGCAGCAGCCAGACCACGAATTGCAGTGCGCGCGATCATCATAACTCTCCCTGTTGCGTTGCGTTGCTTGGGATCCGCGGCCGTGCGCTCCCTGACTTGCGCGCGCATCGCTGCCGGGCGCGCTCGCGCGCCGGCACTCATGCCGCTGCCGCCAAGCGCAATCCGCGCTCGATGCGGTCTCGATCCATGCCGCGGCCGATGAAGACGAGATAGCCCTGCGTGCGCGGGACGTCCGGCGTGATCTCGAGCTGACCTGGCGTGTACTGCACCAGGCAGGGCTCGCCCTCGATCGCGATGTAGCCCTTGACGCGCCACACGTCATCGCCGAGGCCGCGAAAGAACGCCTCGATTTCGTTGCGGCGGGTAGCGCCCGCCGACGCGATCACGAAGGAGTCGGCGGGGGCGCCAGGCTGCGGGCAAGGCGCGGCAACTTCCCGATAGCTAACCTGGTCGTCGGTAATCGCGAGCGGTATGGTGCCAAGAGCGGCGTTCCCGGCCTCTCCCGGCGTCGCGGCCGGCTCGGCGATCTTCGAGCGCGCCATGCCTGGTTGCGCTCGAATGGAGCTTCCCAAGAGATAGCCGCCGTCCACGTCGCATTGCTCCGCGAGGAGGATGTCGGCGCGCGCATTCAGCTCCCGGACTCGTCTGCTCGCCGCATCCAGCGCGGCCGTCGCGACCAGATCGGCCTTGTTCAGCACAATGATGTCGGCATTCGCGATCTGTCGCGCATAGAACTCGCCCAGCATCGGCAGCCATTTGGGCAGCTTGGCCGCGTCGACCACGGTCACCAGGGGACCGACTTCCCAATCCGACGGCTCGCCCGCCTCGGCCAGCGATTCGAGCATCTCCGCCGGCTGCGCGACACCGCTCGCTTCCACGATGACCCGCTGCACGCCTTGCAGGTCGCGCAGCTCTTCCATGGCGAGGACCAAGGAGCCCTTGAGCGTGCAGCACAGGCAACCGGAGGTGAGCTCCAGGATGTCGACATTCGCGCCACTCAGGATCTGTCCGTCCACGCCGACTTCGCCGAATTCGTTGACGATGACCGCAGTCTTGAGATCATCGACGGGCGCCGTGAGCAGGCGGCGCACCAGCGTGGTCTTGCCCGCGCCGAGAAAACCGAACAGCAGATTCACGCGCACCATGGCTGCTCTCAAAGGTTGTAGTCGCCTTGCTCGGCATTCAGCGCTTCGTAGCGCGCGAGCTTGTCCGCATCCAAGCGCACGCCGAGCCCCGTCCCGGCCGGCACGGCGAAGCAGCCGTTGTCGAAGCGCATCGGCTCGCAAACGATGTCGTCGGCGAGCAGGTTGTACATGCTGTCGATGGCATAGCGAACTTCCGGCATCGCCGCGGCGAGCTGCAAGTGGCAAGCGGTCGAAATCCCGAGCTCGCCCGCGGTATGCAGATTCATGCCCAGGCCGAACGCCTCGCACAGCGCGCCCAAGCGTTTGGTGGCGCTGATGCCGCCCCACTTGTGCGCGTCGCCGTGGATGATGTCGACGGCGCCGAGACGCACAGCCGGGGCGAAGTCGTCGCCGCGCACCACGCACATGTTGGTGCACAGCGCGATCCGGATCTTCTGCCGCACCAAGGCCATGCTCTCGAGGCCGCTGCACGGGTCCTCGAGGTACTCGAGCTCGAGCGGTTCCATCCGCAAGCCCGCCTGGATCGCCTGGTGCGGGCTCCACACACCGCTCGGATCGAGCCGCAGCTTGGCATGAGGCTGCGCGCGCCTGAGCGCCTGCATGATGGCAACGTCTTCGTCGGCGTCGAACGAGCCCTTGACCTTGAGCGCCCGAAAGCCCGACTGCGCCAGCATGCGCTGCGACTCCTCGGCCAGCGCCGCGGGAATGTCGGCCTTGGGGGTGGTCGCGGGCAACGCGCCCCGGGTGAGGATGCCGCCGGCCGGGATCTGGTCGCGGACGTAGCCGCCGAGGAGCTTGGCGATGGGCACACCGAGCGCCTTGCCCATGATGTCCCAGCACGCCATCTCCACCGCGGCGACGGCCGCGTATCCGGCGTAGCCGTAATAGAACGGGACGGTGCGCAATCTTGCGAGCAGCGGCTCGATGTCGAAAGGATCGTGTCCGATCAGCAGTCCCCGGTGCCGCTCGACCAGGTGGGCGACCGGACGCCCGCGCATGCTCTCGCCCAATCCTTCCAGGCCCTCGTCGGTCGTCAGCCGCACGACGACGCGCGTGGTCCCACGCCTTTGCTGCAACGTGGAGGCGAACACCGTCGTGAACGGCACGTTGACGACATGCACTTTGAGATCGGTGATTCGCATCGCTTTCACGCCTCGCGCAACACGCCCGGGCCGCGCCCTAGGAGCCTGGGGTTCGTCGCTCATATGGCCAAACCTAGCGAGCGCGGCGGTGAATGGCAAGAGTGGCGAAATCGGCGCCAGACGCGAAGCGAACCGCAGGCGAGGCTTGGACACCTGGCGGGGATTCGCGACAAAGTATGGCGTCGATTCTCGACATCTCTTGTGCGGCGAACTTCGGACTCAGGACACTACTGCGCCTTGAGATCCGCATCGCGGATGAGCTTCGCCCACTTCGCGGTCTCGGCTGCGATGAACTCGGAGAACGCCTTGGGCGAGCGGGCATGCGCGACCCATGCGCGCGCGGCGAGCTGCTCGAGCACGTCGCGGCGCTGTAGCAGCCGCTCGATTTCGGCGTTGAGCGTGTTCACGATGGCTGCCGGCGTCGCGGCGGGCGCCAGCATCCCGACCCACGAGCTTGCCTCGTAGCCGGCCAGCCCCGGCGTCTCCGCGAGCGCCGGGATCTCGGGAGCGAGCTGGCTGCGCTTCGCGCTCGTCACCGCCAGCGTGCGCAGCTTACCCGCCTTGGAATGGGGTAGCGACTGACCGATGGCGATCGACAAGATCGGCACTTCGCCCCCGATCACCGCCACCACCGAGGCGCCGGAGCCCTTGTACGGCACGTGCAACAGGCGGATGCCCGCCATGGATCGAAACAGCTCCATGGCCACATGGGTAAGCGTGCCGCCGCCGGCTGAGGCGTAAGCGATGCCCTCGCGCTGCGTTCTCGCCAGCGCGATCAACTCGGCCGCCGAGCGCGCCGGCAGCGAGGGATGCACCGCGATGGCCTGCGGGCCCGAGACCAGCGTGCCGACCGCCGCGAAGTCCTTGATCGGATCGTACGGCAGCTCCCTGGCAAAGGCCGGCGTGATGACGTGCACATCGGCCGTCATGAGCAAGATGTGTCCATCGGGCGCGGCCTTGGCGACCTGGGCCGCGGCGATGGCCCCCGATGCGCCGGCGCGATTGTCGACCAGGAAGGGCTGGCCCAGCGACTCGCCCAGGCGCTGCGCGGCAAGCCGCGCGCTGACATCGATGCCTCCGCCCGGGGCGAAACCGACGAGAATTCGCACCGGCTTGGCGGGAAAGGCCACGCCTGCCGGCTGCGGGCTTTGCGCCCGCACCGTGGCGGCGAGCGTGGCGCAGAGCCCTGCGGCGAGCAACGCGCGGCCGAGCGGCACGCGCACGCATCGAGGTCGATTCACTGCGGGTCTATTCTCGGAATGACCGGTAGGAGCAGGTACGATGCCGTTCTCCCACCCGCATGGAGCGTGTTCTGGGCGCCGATGTTGTAGTCGGCGTGGTAATGCCGATACGCCGACGCGCCCACTCCGTCGCGGGGTTGCACGTCGAGACGAATGCGGTGTCCCTGCTTGAACACCATGCACGTCGGCCAGATCTCGACGTGGCATTCGACGATGTCGCTCGGCTCGAGCCACAGCCGCTCGCTGTGCGCGTGATACGGCCGATAGGGCAGGGAGCGCCGCGGATCGAGCTTGCGATGCGATGCGCGCAACCAGCCCTTGGTCACCGGCACGTGGTCGCCGCCGCCTTGCTGGCCCTCTTCCCAGACGTCCTCGCCGTCCGGGCCGATGTTGCGGATGGTGGCGAATATGTCCATGTCCTCGGAGGAGCTCGACACCCAGATGACCAGCACCATCGGCCCGGTGATCTCGGTGTCTTCCTGCATCGGCGCGCTGAGGAAGGACACACCCGTGCGCCCGACGCTGCCCGAGGCATGCGAGGGCGCCGAGGAGCTCACGCCGGCATGCGACGGGGGGCTCGCCGCGTAGGTGATGCTGCGGCTGTGCGCCGGACACGCGCTCAGCAGCGCCCCCTCGGGCTCTGCGCTCGCGCTCTGCCGATCCGCATCGAGCTTCAGATAGACCTTGGTCCACTGCGTTCGCGCCAGCGGCCACTCGTGCTCGAAGCGGAACTTGTAGTTCTTCAGATCGCCGCCGGTGCGGATCATGAGCTTCACCGGCGGCTCCTCCATGATGCCGCTGTCGATGCCCTTCAGCCAGTGATCGAAGAAGCGCAGTTGATCCAGCCGCCCTTCCTCTGAATGAAACGGATGGAAGTGGGTGCCGCTGTGGATGCGCAGCTTCTTGTGCTTGGAGGCCGCCAGCATGAAACCCTCGACATTGCCGCGCAAATGCAAGCCGACACCCGTCCAGTTGCCGACGCTGTACAACGGCACTTCGACGCGATCCCAGCGCGCGCTGCGCATGCGCCAGAACTCGGAGTCCAGGTTGTTGTTGGCCCAGGTCCAGAGCATGTTGTTGTTGAACGCGTTCGGGTTGTAGCTGCGCGCGCGCCCGATGACGTTGTGCGCCATGTTGGTCGCGACCCAGGTGTGCAGGAAACCGAGGCCGAATATGCCGCCGTGGAACGCCTGGTCGCGGTACAAATCGGCGCGTCCTTCCCACGGAATGATCGCCTTCAGCGACGGCGGCTGGAGGTTCGCCACCCGCCACTGGCAATTGGCGTGGTAGGACACGCCCAGCGTGCCGATGTTGCCCGAGCACCAGTCGCGTTTTGCGATCCACTCGATCGCATCGTAGAAGTCGACGGCTTCGGCATAGGAGCTGGGATCCGATTGCCCCGGCGATTTTCCCGAGCCACGCGCATCGACCCGCACGATGGCATAGCCGCGCGGGCACCACCATAGCGGGTTCGCGGTCTCCCAGGCGAGGTACGGGTTGGCCTTTTCTTCCAGATCCTCAGGCGGAATCCACAGCCGATCCTTCTGATACGGGCCGATATTCATGATCGCCGGCACCCGCTCGGCGCCGATATCCGGCCGCAATACGTCGGCATAGAGCACAGCCCCGTCGCGTAGCGGAATCTTCACGTCCTTTTCGACGATCAATTTGGCGTCGCGGGGCTGGGAAACCTGGTAGGTCTGCGTCATGGCGATTGGCGTTGAGTTGGTGGTCCTACCGATGGCTCGAGGTTGCAAGCCGCGTGCTATTCCGGTTGCAGCGTTCCGGCCGCGATGAGCGCGGAAAGCTGCTTCGCCTGCGTTTCGATGAATGCCGCGAACTGCTCCGGCGTACCGCCTTCGACATCGAGGCCGAGCTGATCGAAGCGCTGCCGGATGTCAGGCGTTTGCAGCAGCCGGTTGAGCTCCCGATTCAACTGCCGCACGATTTCTACGGGAACCTTGGCTGCGCTGACCATCCCCATCCACAGCAGGTTGTCCGCACCCTTGATGCCTTGCTCGGAGAGCGTCGGCACCTCCGGCACGATTGGGCTGCGCCTGGGGCCGGCGACAGCCAAAACCTTGGCGCGGCCGGCGCGGATCGCCGCCTCCGCCGTCACGGTGGTGGTGTACAGGCCGTGGATCTGGCCGCCGAGGGTATCCGTCAACGCCGGGCCCGACCCTTTGTACGGGACATGAACGGCGTTGAGACCCGTGACCGCCTTCAGAACTTCCAGCGCCGCGTGCGGATTGCTGTTGACCCCCGAAGAGCCGATGGTCACTTTCCCCGGATTGGCCTTGGCGTAGGCAATCAGCTCCTGCACGTTGCTCGCCGGCAGCTTCGGCTGCACCACCAGGATGAGCGGCGACGATCCGATATAGACGACCGGGCTGAAATCGCGAAAACCGTAGCTCGGCTTGCGCCGCAAGAGAATGGCGTTGAGATTGGGTCCAGGATTGGTGATGAGCAGGGTGTAGCCGTCGGGCTGGGCGCGCGCCACCAGCTCCGCGCCGAGCGCACCACCGGCGCCGGCCCGATTGTCGACGATGAACTGCTGGCCCCAGGTCTCGCTCAGCCGCTGCGCGAGCAGCCGGGCCACCGTGTCGCTCGAGGCCCCCGCGCTGAAGGGAACGACGATGCGCACCGGTTTCGTCGGATAAGCCGCGGGGGCGCCTTGCGCCCATGCCGCTGGGATACAGAACGACGTAACCACGACGAACGCGGATTGAATGTGGGCGCGAGCTCTCAGGTTCATCTCGTTAACCTGGCGATGTCCGGATAGTCGACTGGCGGCAATGCGGCGAGCACCTTGGGTCAGCCGGCGAACTTAGGCTCGGGCAGCCCCTTGACCCCGGGGCGCACCGCGAGCAGACAGCCGGCGAGCGGCTGCTGCGCCAACTCCTTTTCCGGCAGCCGGCGCGTGGCCGTGGTGATGTAGAGCACATCCAGCTCGGGACCGCCGAAACACAGGCTGGTGGGCCGGCGCACTGGCAGGTTGATCACACGATCCACGCGCCCGCGCGGATCGAACCGGGTCACGCACCAGCCGTCGTTGTTCGCGCTCCAGAAACAGCCATCGGCGTCCACGGTCGCCCCATCGCAGCGGCCGCGGCCGATGTCGATGGCGGCGAACGGCCGCCGGCCGTGGATCGTGCCGTCGTCCTGGTCGTAGTTGAGCACGTCGATCCAAAGGTTGAAGGAGTCCGTCAGGTACATGAGCTGCCCGTCGGGGCTGAACGACAGGCCGTTGATGCACGTCATGCCGTCGAGGTGCTGCGAGGTCGTCAACTGCGGATCCAAGCGCCACAAGCGGCCGCGCGGCACGTACTTGTCGGCCTGGATGGTGCCCGACCAGAAGCGACCGGTACGATCCACCTTGCCGTCGTTGAAGCGGTTCCTGGGCCGGTCGGCGTCCGGCTTGGCGATCTCGGTGAGCGCGCCGGTCGCATCGTCGAAGAAATAAAAGCCCGAGCGCATGGCGACGACCAGGCCGCCGCGCGCGCGCAGGCCGATGGACCCCACTTCCTCGCGCATCGGCCAAGTGCGCTTGTTGCCGCTGGCGGGATCCAGGCAGTGGATCTTCTCACCGATGCCGTCCACCCACCACAGCACCGCGCGCTCGTCGTCCCAGACGGGCGACTCTCCCAACACGTCGTGGTTGGCATCGACGACATGGATCTCCGGTACCCGCATCGCCAACGCCGGGGCGTTGTCGCTCATCGCGATCTCCCTAGGCTCACAACGGCAGCTTGAATACCGCGGCCGCGGTGCGTCCCATGCAGTCTTCCAATTGGGCGTCGTTCAAGCCGATGTTGCGGATCTTGGCGAGCTCCCACGGGATGTTGATGAGCTGATCCGCACCCATCATGACGCGCGCCGAGCCGAGCTTCTTGATCGCCTCCTTGACACGTCCAGGACCGGTCCAACTGCTCTCCAGGAAGATGTTGTCGCACAACTGGGCGGCGACGATCGCTTCCGCCGTGTAAGCGTTGTAGCCCATGTGCGCGAGCACGATCTTGACCCGGGGAAACTCCTTGGCCCGCTGCACCTGCAGCGAGGGCAAGCCGAAGGTCGAGATCAAGCCGGTATGCACGATCACGGGGATGTCGAAGTGCTGCGCCATCTCGAACACCTTGTCCGTGAACGGCGACAAGGGGTTGCACGGATGGAAATAGGTGTGCAGCTTGACGCCGATAAAGCCCAGCTCCTTGACGCAGCGCTGCGCCTCCTGCCAGTAGGCCGCGTCGGCCATGGCCGGATCCAGGTCGAGCACGCCGAAGAAACGCCCGCGATGGTCGTTGCACAGCCGATGGATGCGATCGTGCGCAGCCGCCGGACCGCCGGGATCCTTCGGAATGGGCAGCACGATGGAAACGTCGATGCCCCATTGGCGCTGCGCATCGAGCTGCATCGCCTCGGTGTACACGCTTTCGCTCAGCCTGGACACGCCGAGGTGGGTATGGGAATCGATGATGCGCATTCGGGCGGTCCTCCCCTGGTCGGGACGCTACGGCAGGCTTGGCTGCAGGCGCATGCGGTAGGCCGGTCGAGCGGCTGAACCGCAGGCGTAGATAGTATAACCTTATGCTACTAAACGCTGGCTGGAATCACAACGGCAGCGCCTGCCCTGCGTCACACGCACACAAGGACGCCATGAAATCGAGCAGCACGAGATCGCCACTCGCCAAGCAGGCAGCACGCCTCCAGGCGCTCGGGCTCACCGCCTACGAGGCCGTCGCCTACTTGATCCTGCTGCAACACCATCCGGCCACGGCTTACGAAATCGGCAAGCTCGGCGGGCTTGTCAAGGCCAATGTCTATCCGACGCTGGAGAGCCTCGTGCGCCGAGGCGCAGTGCAGCCCGTGAGCCGGGAGCCGACGCGCTATGTCCCGGTCGACCCCCAGAGCTTCCTGTCGAGCGTCGCGCAAGGCACCGCGACCTTGTGCAACGAGCTCGTTGCCGAGCTCGGCGAAGTGACGCCCGACGATCCGGTCGAATACGTCTGGCTGCTTCAGAGCGCGGCGGACATCCAGGCCAGGATCGCGCAGATGATCGCGCAGGCACGCAAACACATCTGGCTCAAGGGCCCGGAAAACCTGCTCCTCCCGCACCGCACCGCTTTGCGCGAGGCGGTCAAACGCGGCACCAAGCTGGTCGTCATCCTATTCGGCAACGAAAGCGCGGCCAAGCGCTTTCGTTTTTCGCAAAACGCGCGGGTGTACCTGCACGAAGGCTCGGGGATGATCGTCGGCGCGGGTGAGAGCCAAGTGATCGTCGCCTGCGACTTCGGCCAGGCGCTGAGCGCGAATATCGCCGAGCATTGCGAAGGCGCCTTCACGCGCAACCCGTCCGTGGTCTACCTCGCCGAAAGCCTCATCCGCCACGAGATCTATCTCGCCGAAATCATTTCGGCGTACGCGCCGCGGATCGAGGCGGACTTCGGCAAGGCCCTGGTCTCGTTGCGCAGGCACTATCTGCCCGAGCGCTACGTCGAGGATTTGCGCGCCCGCCTCGCAGTGCGGCTTTGAGCGCCGTTGCGCCCGCGCAACCGGCGGCCTACGGGTCGCGCCCGCATGCCGCGAGCAAAGTGTCATCGAAGGCGCGCGGCAGGGCTATTGCGCGCCGGGAAACGGCGTCTTTTCCGGAATCCCGAAGTACGTAGAATAGGCGCTACGGCGCTTGCGGCGCGAGCGTGACGGCAGTTCGCTGTTGCCGACCTCCGCCGAACAAGCGCATTGCCATCGAGCGCGCTGCCCGCCATGACCAAACTCTCGTGCTTCTGCCTGTGCCTCCTGGCCCCGGCCGCGGGCGCTGCAACCCTTGTCGACCGCGGCGAGGAGATCTTCCGCAAGGCGCTCGCCTACACGGTGCAGATCAAGAACAGCGTGTCGGTCCCGTTCGCCGGCGACGCCAAGGGTTCGAGCCTCGGTGCGGGTTTCGTCATCGACGCGCAGCGCGGCTGGATACTCACCAACGCACATGTCGTCTCGCGTTCGCCGTCCCGCGTGGAAATCGCCTTTCACGATCAGGAGTTCCACGACGCAACCAAGGTCTGGGTCGACCCCTACATGGACATCGCGGTGGTAAAGGCAAGCCCCCAGGTCGATACCGCCGCGATCGACGTACCGCGCCTGGAGTGCCGCGACGCGCCCTCGGTAGGGCACCCGGTGGGTGCGTTCGGTCACCCCTGGCGGCTTCAGTTCACCGGCACCCGCGGGATCATCTCGGGGGTCACGTCGCGCTATCGAACCGAGTTGCTGCAGACCGATGCGCCGATCAACCAGGGCAATTCGGGCGGCCCGCTCATCAGCCTGGAGGATGGGCGCATCGTTGGCATCAACACCGCCGGCATACGCGGGGCGCAGAACACCAATTTCGCCGTGGCGATGAAGTATGCCTGCCGCATCGTCGAGCTGCTGCGCGCCGGCACCGACCCGTCACCGCCGGACCTCGGCCTGGTGTTCTTCCGCGATATCGACAACCGCAAGCTGCTGCGCGTCGCGCGCAGCTATCCGCGTCCGGGCAAGCTCGAGTTTCGTCCTGGCGACACCATCCAGGAGGTGATCGGCGAAGCCGGCCGCATCGAGAACGAAACCCAGCTCATGCACGCGCTGCGCGGGCGCCTGGAGGGATCGCGCATCCGCGTGCTGCGCGAGGGCGCGACGATCGAGCTGAACGGCACCAAGGCCGCGCTGCCGCGCGTGCTGGAGCAGCGCGGCGTATACGCCTCCGGGGTGCTGTTCGGCCCCGTCACCATCCGCGACGCGCAGGAGATCGGCGTGCGCGGCTTCATGGTGCACCACGTCGAGCCGGGCTCGATCGGCGAGGCGCAGGAAGTCGTCCGCGCCGACGTGCTCGAAGCCGTGGACGGTGCGCCGATCGGCGATCTCGAAGCGCTGCACCGGCGCCTGCAGGAAGCGGCCGATGCGCGCCGCCGCGTCGAGCTGACGCTCAAGCGGCTGGTGGGCGGGGAGTACACGTTCGCCTATGCGCAGCGCCGGCTGTTCGTGCGCGATCTGCGCATGGTCGCAGAGCCGTCGAGCGCGGATGGCTCGCCGGGCCGGCTCGACTTGAAGGCAGCGCATTAGAGCACACGCTGCGCTCCGGGCGACGGCCGGGAGCGTCGCGCTCAATCGCCGGGTCCGACCCCGGTCCGTCCCGGTCCGTCATTCGCCGCCGGGCGCGTCGCTTTCCATGCCCAGCTCGCGAATCTTGCGCGTCAGGGTATTGCGGCCCAAGCCGAGCAATTGCGCCGCCTCGATGCGCCGCCCGCCCGTGTGGGCCAGCGCCTTCTTGATCAGCGCGCGCTCGAAGCTCGCCGTGAGCGCGTCGATGATTCGCGACTCGCCGCGCCTGAGGGAACTCTCGACCTCGCGTTCCAGCAGCGTGAGCCACGATTGATCCGGCCCGCTCCTGCTCTCAGCCCGAAGCTCGGCGGGCAAATCGCGGATCTCGATCGTCTGCCCGGGCGCCATCACCGTCAGCCAATGGCACAGGTTCTCGAGCTGGCGCACGTTGCCCGGCAGATCCTGCCCGGCGAGAAATTTCAAGGCCGCCTCGGAGATGCGCTTGGTCTCGACGTTGAGGTCGCGCGCGCTCTTCTGCAGGAAGTGCCGCACCAAGAGCGCAATGTCCTCGCGCCGCTCGCGCAGCGGCGGCAGCTTGAGCCGGATCACGTTCAGACGATGGAACAGGTCCTCGCGGAACAGCCCTTTCGCCACCCTATCCTCGAGGTTCTGGTGGGTGGCTGCGATCACGCGCACGTTGGCCTTGATGGGCTGATGACCGCCGACGCGATAGAAGTTGCCGTCGGAGAGCACGCGCAGCAGCCGCGTCTGTAGATCAGGCGGCATGTCGCCGATCTCATCGAGGAACAGCGAGCCGCCTTCGGCCTGCTCGAAGCGGCCGCGGCGCTGGGTCTGCGCACCGGTGAAGGCGCCGCGCTCGTGGCCGAAAAGCTCGGACTCGAGCAGGTCCTTCGGGATTGCCGCCGTGTTGATCGCAATGAACGGCTTGGCCGCGCGAAGACTATGGCGATGCAGCGCCCGCGCGACCAGCTCCTTGCCGGTACCGGATTCGCCGGTGATGAGCACCGTCGCATTCGACTGTGCCAGCCGGCCGATCGCGCGAAACACCTCCTGCATCGCGGCCGCCTGCCCGAGGATCTCCGGCGCGGCGCTTTCGGCTTGCGCGGTGGTGGCGCGCTTGCGGCTTTCCTCCATCGCGCGTCGAATCAGCTCCACCGCGTGGTCGACGTCGAAGGGCTTGGGCAGATACTCGAATGCGCCACCCTGAAAGGCTGCCACCGCGCTGTCCAGGTCCGAATACGCCGTCATGATGATGACCGGGAGCTGCGGGTAGCTCTCCTTCAGCTTCTGCAGCAGGTCGAGCCCCGATTCACCGGCCATGCGAATATCGCTCACCACCACCTGCGGCACGCCCTCCTGCAACGCCGCGAGCGCGTCGGCGGCGCAGGCAAAGGTGCGAAACTCGATGCTTTCGCGCGCCAGCGCCTTCTCGAACACCCATCGAATCGAACGGTCGTCATCGACTATCCAGACCGGTTTGGCGTTCGGCGGCATCTGCGGCAGAGAGAAGCTCACGGCGCTCACTGGTTCGGACATGACGGCTCTATCGGCAAGGAATCCGTGCATCGGGCGCCCGCGCCAGGCGCGCTCGGTTACGCGTTCGAGGTGGCATCGGCGATCGGCAAGTGGATGACGAAGCTCGTGCGGCCCGGACGCGACTCGAATTCGATCGTGCCGCCGTGCTGGTTGATGTAGGTCTGCGCGATCGACAGCCCCAATCCCGATCCGCCGTCGCGGCCCGAGACCAGAGGATAGAACAGCTTGTCGCGGATCGACTCCGCGATGCCCGGACCGGTGTCGATGATCTCGATGCGCGCCGCATGGCGGTGGCGGCGCCGCGCGATGATCGCCTGGCGCGCGACGCGCGTTTTCAAAGTCAGCGTGCCGCGGCCCTGCATCGCCTGCACCGCGTTGCGCGCGATATTGAGCAGCGCCTGGATGATCTGCTCCATGTCGGCGACGATCGGCGGCAGGCTCACGTCGTAGTCGCGCTCGATCACGAGCCCTTCGGGCGTCTCGGCGCGGAGCACGGCGCGCACCCGTTCAAGTGCCTCGTGCACGCTGAAGCTGCGCGGCTGCGGCAAGCGGTGCGGCGTCAGCAGCCGGTCCATCAAGGCTTGCAACCGATCGGCTTCGTCGATGATGACCTGGGTGTATTCGGCGAGCTGCGGGCGCGGCAGCTCGCGTTGCAGAAGCTGGGCCGCGCCGCGTATGCCGCCCAAGGGGTTCTTGATCTCGTGCGCGAGATTGCGAATGAGCTCGCGGTTGGCGAGGTTTTGATTCAACAGCCGCTCCTCGCGATCCACCTTCAGGCGCTGGTCGATCGGGCGAAACTCGAGCAGCAGCGCACGCTCCTGGCGCTCGTCCACGGGGGTTACGCAGCAGCTCAGGTGCAAGGCAGTGCGCGCGCCCAGCGTGAGCTCGAGATCGTGCTCGGTGTAGCTGCAGGCGTTGGCACGTGCATACGCCATCGCCGCCACCAGCCGCTCGGCGCCGCCGAAGATCTCGACCACGCCATGGCTCTTCAGTTGGCGAGCGCCCATTTCGAACAGGTTCTCCGCGGCGGGATTGACATACATGACTCGCGCTCGCTCGTCGACCAGCATGACGGCGGTCGCGAGCAAGTCCAGGCCTGGTAACGCCGCCGTGAGCATGGCTCAATGACGATGCCGACCGGCGACAGCAATATGCGCGCCAATGCGCGCGCCGCGGCGTGCGGCGGCAATCGATGCCGCAATCAGCGCAGGTTGTTGAGCTCTTGCTTGAGGGCGCCGACGTTGCGCTCGTGTTGCGCGACGCGATCCTTGAGCCCTTGGATGCGATCGAGATAGCGCTGGTAGTTGCGCTCGCTGCCCAGGCGCACCGCTTCGCCTTCGCTCAGCGCCGTGCGCGCTTCGGCGAGCGCACGTTCCTCGACGGCCAGCTCGTCTTCGAGAATCTTGCGCCGCGAATCGTCGCGGCGGCGCTGGGTCGCCGGGTCCACGTTCGGCAAGCCGCCCGGGGGCGCCGGGGCCGCCGAAGGCTGCGGCGCGGGCACACTCGCGCGCGTGGGCGCAGCAGGCTGCGGCGCGGGCACCGGCGGAGCTTCGAAACACGAGGACTTCTTCGCGCCCTTCACCGGCGAATCGGAGTAGGTGACGTGACCGTTGTCGTCGACGTACTTGCACAGCACCGCGTGGGCACTGGCGGCCAGGACAGTCAATAGACTCCCGGCGAGACAGCGAACAAGGTATCGACCGCGCATTTACGACCAGAACGGCTTCGTTGGCTATCCCGTTGACCCGCATGCCGAAAAGCACCGGCAGTCTACGGCAGCCCCCGGCCTTTGGCAATTCGCGGGCGCGGGCAGCTAGGAGGAAAGGCTGCGCTGTCATTGGTACGGGCTCACTCGGGAGGTCGAAACACGAAAGGGGGCCGATGCCCCCTTGTCGTGCGGGCCAGCGCGGAGGATCAAGCGCTGTAATACATCTCGAACTCGAGCGGATGGGTGGTCGTGCGGAAGCGCTGCACTTCCTCGGTCTTGAGCGCGACATAGGCATCGAGCATGTCGTTCGAGAACACACCGCCGCGGGTAAGAAACTCGCGATCCTTGTCGAGGATTTCCAGCGCCATATCGAGCGAGTGGCACACCGTCGGTACCCGCTTGGCCTCTTCCGGCGGCAGGTCGTACAGGTTCTTGTCGATCGGATCGCCCGGATGGATCTTGTTCTGCACCCCGTCGATTCCGGCCATCAGCATGGCGGCAAAAGCGAGATACGGATTCGCGGTCGGATCCGGGAAACGCACTTCGACCCGCCGCGCCTTCGGGCTCGAAACATGGGGAATGCGGCAAGCGGCGGAACGATTGCGCGCCGAATACGCGAGGTTGATCGGCGCCTCGAAGTGCGGCACCAGGCGCTTGTACGAATTGGTACCGGGATTGGTGATCGCGTTGAGGGCACGCGCGTGCTTGATGATCCCGCCGATGTAGTACAGGGCAAAGTCGGACAGGCCGGCATAGCCGTTGCCCGCGAACAGGTTGTGGCCCTCGCGCCATACGGATTGATGCACGTGCATGCCCGAGCCGTTATCGCCGACCACGGGCTTCGGCATGAACGTCGCGGTCTTGCCGTAGGAAGCCGCCACCATCCAGACGGTGTACTTGAGGATCTGCATCCAATCGGCGCGCTTGACCAGGCTGTTGAAGCGGGTGCCGATTTCGCACTGGCCGGGAGCGGCAACCTCGTGGTGATGGACTTCCACCTCGACGCCCTGCTGCTCGAGGGCGAGACACATGGCGTTGCGGATGTCTTGCAGGGTGTCGGCCGGCGGCACCGGAAAGTAGCCGCCCTTGACCGGAGCGCGGTGGCCCACGTTGCCGCCCTCGAACTCCAAGCCGCTGCTCCAGGGCGCTTCTTCGGAATGGATCTTGACGAAGCAGCCCGACATGTCGACGTTCCACTGCACGCTATCGAAGATGAAGAATTCGGGCTCGGGACCGAAGTACGCGGTGTCGCCAAGGCCGGTCGACTTGAGATAAGCCTCGGCGCGCTTGGCGATGGTGCGCGGGTCGCGATCGTAGCCCTTGCCGTCGGCCGGCTCGACCACGTCGCAGGTGATGTCGAGCACCGGCTCGTCGGTGAAGGGATCGACGCGGGCCGTGTCGGCTTCCGGCATCAGCAACATGTCGGAGGCCTGGATGCCTTTCCATCCCGCGATCGATGACCCGTCGAAGGCGTGACCGTCCTCGAACTTCGATTGATCGAACTGCTTGGCCGGGACCGACACGTGCTGCTCCTTGCCCCGGGTATCGGTGAAGCGAAGGTCGACGAACTTCACCTCCTTCTCTTTGATCAACTTCAGAACGTCTGCTGGGGTCATAACTTCTCTCCTGGCTTGCGGAAAAGAACGGCGGGAATGTCGGGACACCCGGGCAGCAGGAACCATGCCACATTCCGGGGCGAAA
Organism: Burkholderiales bacterium; assembly: GCA_020848435.1. Classification (GTDB taxonomy): domain Bacteria; phylum Pseudomonadota; class Gammaproteobacteria; order Burkholderiales; family WYBJ01; genus WYBJ01. The sequence continues at coordinate 80,957 of JADLAC010000046.1, forward strand.
AAAGCCTTGTCGTTGAACCCTCTTGGACCTCGATCGGGCATTCTACGCCTCGTTCCGGTGCACAGCGCCGCGATGACGCACCGACAAGGTGCGCGGCGGTTCCCGCGAGTCCAACCGACGCTGCACGGTTCCGACGTGGCGCGTCAGGTGGGCTCGCGGCCCCCAGGGCGCTGCCGCACACATGGGTGCATGCGGCCACGATCGACGCGCTCGGCGATGACAGGCTTGCGGCTTCCAGGCTAGTGCCGGGCACATCACGAGCGCCTCGCTGACCATCCGGGCTAGAATTCGGCCGAGACATCGTTCCCGAGGAGCACACCGTGGCGACATCCGACGAGATCTTGGCGCGGGCGCAGGAGCGCGCGCGAGCGCAGGGCCTGCCTTATGACGGCGCATTGGTCCCCGCCGAGGCGCATCAGCTTCTGCGCGAGCACCCCAAGGCCGTGTTGATCGATGTTCGATCCCGCGCCGAGTGGGACTTCGTCGGCCGGGTGCCGGGCGCCGTCGAAGTGGAGTGGAAGTCCTATCCGGGCATGAAGCCCAACGCCCAGTTCGTGGAACAATTGACCAGCCGCGTGCCCGCGGATGCGATTGCGATGTTCCTGTGCCGCAGCGGCGGACGCTCGCACGAAACCGCCTTGGCGGCGAAGCGCGCGGGGTTCAACTCGACCTACAACGTGCTGGAAGGCTTCGAAGGCGACCGCGACCCGCAGGGACACCGCAATACCGTCGGCGGCTGGCGGGCAGCCGGGTTGCCATGGACGCAAAGCTAGGAGCCTGAAGCTCGTAGGCGATTTTTCGAACGCTGCAACCGCAGCGCGAGCTCGTGCGGCGAATCTCGGGCTGCGGACGCGAGGCTACGATTCAATCGCCGCGGCTGCCCGCGTGATCGGCGCTGTGGACGCTCGCAGCCGCGACCGCCAGCCCGATCGCGGTCGCAAGCCCGGCGCTGAACAGCGCCGCCGCGGGCGTCATGCGCTCGAGCATCAACCCGCCGAGCGCGATACCGGCGCTCACCCCGGCCAGCAAAGCACTGGACGACCATGTGAAGCTTTCCGCCAGCATCGCGCGCGGCGCGATACCTGCGATCAAGAGCGATTGGGCTGCGAGCACGGTCGACATCGGCACGCCCGCGAGGACGCAGATCAGCCCGAACGAATACAGGTTTTCGATCGGCGCCAGCGCGAGCAAGCCGATCGCCATGACCCCCAATGCCGCCTTGTATTGACCGGCGATGCCCGCAGGCCACGTACGACTGCCGTAGACGAGCGCGCCGGCGGCACTGCCGACGCTCGTCACTGCCAGGATGAGCCCGGCTGCGGCGGGAACGCCGGCGCGTGCAGCAAGGGCGGTCACGGCCACTTCGAACAGGCCGAAACCGAGGGAAAAGAATACCGTAACCAGCAGCACCGGGCGCAATCCCCGGATGCGAAGCGCACTGTAGCGCGCCGGGCGGCTGCTCGCGAGTTGCGGTCCCCAGGCGCCGACCGCGGGCGAGCGCGCAAACACCAGTGCGCCGAACAGGCCGAGCACGGCCGTACATGCGACCGCTCCCGCGGGCCAGGCAAGCGCCGAGAACACGCTAACCACGCCCGGACCGATGATGAATACGGTCTCCATCAGCACCGAGTCGAGCGAATAGGCTGCCTGCAAGTGCGCCGGCTCGCGCAACAGCCGGCGCAGCAACGCCCGGATGCAGGTGGAAATGGGAGGCAGTACGACGCCGGCAGCGAATGCCGCCGCGGCGATCCATGCCGTCGGCAGCGCGACTTGAACGGCGGCGATCAAGCCGCCCAGCGCGACCGGGTAGGCGCAGGCGGCGAAATAGAGCAGCGGCCGCGGCCCGAGCCGATCGATCAGGCGCCCGACGAAGGGCGCCGCGACGCCGACCCCGGTCACGTACAACGCGCTCGCGATCCCCGCCCGCGAGAACGAGCCATCGGTCTGCTGGATGAAAAGCAGTATGGCGAGCACCGCCATGCCGATCGGCAGCCGGCCGGCGACCGAGGCGCCGACCGCGGCCGCGACATGCGGCTCGCGCAACAGCGCCCGGTAGCGATCCAGCGAGATCAATGCGCCGCCGCCTGGCGGGCGAGCCGCTTGCGGTCGCGGCGACTTGCGCCGGGCGCTGTCAGGGTTGCGACCAGTCGACCAGCCCGCTGTAGGCCGTGGCGAGCACCGCGATGCCAAACACGATGCGGTACCACGCGAACACGCTGAAGTCGTGGCTCGCGATGTAACGCAGCAACCAGCGCACGCAAATGAATGCGCTCACGAAGGAGGCGACGAAACCGATCGCGAACGGGCCCAGATCGGAGGCATCGAAGAGCGCGCGGTTCTTCACCAGATCGTAGATCCCGGCGGCCACCAGCGTCGGCACCGCGAGAAAGAAGGAGAACTCGGTCGCGGCACGCCGCGACAAGCCGAACAGCATGCCGCCGATGATGGTCGCCCCGGAGCGCGACATGCCCGGAATGAGGGCGAAGGCTTGCGCGAATCCGACTTTCAGCGCGTCTCGCCAGGCCATGTCGTCGACCTGCGCGACGCGCACGCGATGCTCGCGCCGTTCGACCCAGAGAATCAGTAGAGCGCCCGCGATGAATGCAACCGCTACCGGCACCGGATGAAACAGGTGGCTCTTGATCCACTTGCCGAACGCCAATCCGAGCAGCGCAGCAGGCAGAAACGCGAGCACCAGGTTGAGCACGAAGCGCTGCGCGCTCGGCTGCGAAAACAAGCCGGCCGCCACGCCGAGAAAGCGCGCCCGGTACTCCCAAACCACGGCGAGCATGGCGCCGGTCTGGATGACGATGTCGAAAACTTTCGACTTGTCGTCGTCCATGCCGAGGAGGCTGCCGGCAAGTATCAGATGTCCGGTGCTGGAGATCGGCAGGAATTCGGTCAGCCCCTCGACGATCCCCATGACGAGGGCCTTGATGGCGACTATGGGATCCATGGCGGGCGCCATTGTACCTGCGAGCGCAGGCGCGCCCGGCGATCCGTCCCGCGCGCCCACTCGCCCGCGCCGTGAGGCGCGGCAGGCGGCCTCGCGCAACCGCGCCACGTCGATACCCGCAGACGCTCCGAGCGCGCGTTCGAGATCGCCGGTTCCGCTATCGGCGCCGCGCTCGGCAGGCCACGGCTGCTCGGGTGACGGTCCGTCCTGCGCTACGCGGCCCTGGCGCCGGCGCGCGCGAGCAGGCCGGCGCCATCAGGCCTTGTGATAGACCTCCGCCCCGCGCTCGACGAATTCCTTCGCCTTGTCCTGCATGCCCTTGGCGAGCGCCTGGTCCTCCGCTACCCCTTGGCTTTGAGCGTAGTCGCGCACGTCCTGGGTGATCTTCATCGAGCAGAAGTGCGGCCCGCACATCGAGCAGAAGTGCGCGACCTTGGCGCTGTCCTTGGGCAGCGTCTCGTCGTGGAAGTCCTTGGCCGTATCCGGATCGAGCCCGAGGTTGAACTGGTCCTCCCAGCGGAACTCGAAACGCGCCTTAGAAACCGCGTTGTCGCGGATCTGCGCGCCGGGGTGTCCCTTGGCGAGGTCGGCCGCGTGGGCGGCGATCTTGTACGCGATGATGCCGTCCTTCACGTCCTTCTTGTTCGGCAGTCCGAGATGCTCCTTGGGCGTGACATAGCACAGCATCGCCGTGCCATACCAGCCGATCTGGGCTGCGCCGATCGCGCTCGTGATGTGATCGTAGCCCGGGGCGATATCGGTCGTCAGCGGCCCCAAGGTGTAGAACGGGGCCTCCTTGCAGTAGCCGAGCTGCAGGTCCATGTTCTCCTTGATGAGCTGCATCGGCACGTGCCCCGGGCCCTCGATCATCACCTGCACGTCGTGCTTCCAGGCGATGTCGGTCAGCTCGCCCAGGGTGCGCAGCTCGGATAACTGCGCATCGTCGTTGGCGTCGTAGATCGAGCCGGGACGCAGGCCGTCGCCGAGCGAGAAGGCGACGTCGTAGGCTTGCATGATCTCGCAGATCTCTTCGAAGTGCGTATAGAGGAAGCTCTCCTCGTGGTGCGCGAGACACCACTTCGCCATGATGGAGCCGCCGCGCGAGACGATGCCGGTCATGCGCGAGGCGGTCAGCGGCACGTAGCGCAGCAGCACGCCGGCATGGATCGTGAAGTAGTCGACGCCCTGCTCGGCCTGCTCGATCAGCGTGTCGCGGAAGATCTCCCACGTCAGCTCCTCGGCCTTGCCGTCGACCTTCTCCAACGCCTGGTAGATCGGCACGGTGCCGATAGGCACCGGTGCATTGCGAATGATCCACTCGCGCGTCTCGTGGATGTGCTTGCCCGTGGATAAGTCCATGACCGTGTCGCCGCCCCAGCGGATCGACCAGGTCATCTTCTCCACTTCCTCGCCGATCGAGGAGCTGAGCGCGGAATTGCCGATGTTGGCGTTGATCTTCACCAGGAAGTTGCGGCCGATGATCATCGGCTCGGTTTCGGGGTGATTGATGTTGGCCGGAATGATGGCGCGGCCGCGCGCGACCTCGTCGCGTACGAACGCCGGCGTGATCTCCTGCGCAATGGCGGCACCGAACGCTTCGCCGCGGTGCTGGCGCGTCATCAGCTCGGCGAGCTTCTTGCCTTGCGGCCCCGAAGCCTTCAACGCCTCGAAATACTCGCGCCGGCGCATGCTCTCGCGGATGGCGATGAACTCCATCTCCGGGGTGATCATGCCGCGGCGGGCATAGTGCATCTGCGAGACGTTCATGCCGCGCTTCGCGCGGCGCGGCTTGCGCTTGAGGTTGAAGCGTAGCTCCGCGAGCTTGGGATCGTTGAGGCGCTCGATGCCGTATTGCGAGCTCGGCCCGGGCAGCTCCTCGCTGTCCCCGCGCTCCAGGATCCAGCTCGAGCGCAAGGGCGCGAGCCCCGAGCGGATGTCGATCTTCACTTGCGGGTCGGTATACGGACCGGAGCAATCGTAGACCCAGATCGGCGGATTGTCCTCGCGACCGAACGACGCCGGGGTCGGCGCCTGGGCGATCTCGCGCATGGGCACGCGCACATCGGGACGCGAGCCGGTCACGTAGACCTTGCGGGAATTGGGCAGCGGCTGGATCGCGGCTTCGTCCACCCGCGCCGTCGCGCTCAAGAACTTGGGATTCGCGCTCATGCTGTACGCTCCTGTGATTTCGCGTGCTTCGAGGGGAGCGCAGCCGGCACATCTTCAGCGCAACGCTTCCCTACGACGGTATTACCCGCATCAGGTTCGAAGGGTATGTCTCACCCGGCGCGAGGCGCCAGGACCCCCAACGTGCCGGAGCAACTTAGCCCAATAAGGCGTCGAACGCAAGGCGGGCTAAGTGGCGCCGCCTGCCCCTTGCAGGCATGGACTTTAGCCCGGGAGCAATGCCGAGGTCTGACCGCGATGCCGGGTCAGGCCATGATGCCGGGTCCATGATGCCGGGTCCATGATGCCGGATGATGCCGGGTCGGACCAAGATACGAGCGACCGCCGATGCCCCATCCACAGCCAGCCCGCGCCGGCGCGTCGTCGCGATTGACACTCGGGCTTCGCGGCAGTAAGTTACTCTCCGGTTAGTTATTACCGGATCGCATGAAGACCGACCTTGCAGGACCTGCCCCCCGCTGGGCGCGGCGCAAGCAAGCGCGGCCAGCCGAGTTGCTGGCAGCCGCGCTCGACGTCTTCGTGGAGCGCGGGTTCGCTGCCACGCGCTTGGACGATATCGCGCTGCGGGCGGGCGTCACCAAGGGCACGCTTTACCTTTACTACGACAGCAAGGAAGACCTGCTCAAAGCGGTCGTGCGCGCCGGCATGGTGCCGGTGGTGCGCGAAGCCGAAGCGATGGTGGCGCACTTCACCGGATCGACGGCCGAGCTCATGCGCAACCTGGCGGCGGTCTGGTGGAACGCGATCGGCGCGACCCGCTTGAGCGGCATACCCAAGCTCGTCATCGCGGAAGCGGGCAATTTCCCAGAAGTGGCACGACTCTACCATGACGAAGTCATCCGCCCGGTCTCCGAGCTGATTGGCCGGCTGCTTCAGCGCGGCATGGACAGCGGCGAGTTTCGCAGCGTCGATGCCGATTACATGCAGCGCATCGCCATGGCACCGCTCGTGATGCTGAACCTGTGGATGCACAGCTTCTCGCGCTACGACGCCTACGCACTCGATCCGCCGCGCTACCTCGCCGCGTACCTGGACATCCTGCTCGCCGGTCTCGCGCCGAGGAGCGAAACGCAAGGAAATCGATCATGTCGCTAGCTACGAAACCCTCGAGCCTACACATCACGTTGGCGCTGACGGCCACGGCGATGCTCGCCGCGCTGGTGGGCACCGCGGCCGTGGGCGCACGCACGAGCCAAGGCGCGCCGGCGCCCGCCGCGGCGGCCGCCCTCGAATTCGCCCCCACGGACATCCTGACGGTCGAAGCCCAGCGCTTGCAGCGTGCCCTGCCGCTCACCGGAACGCTGACGCCGCGTACCGAAGCGCGCGTAAAAGCCAAGGTCGCCGGGGAGATCCTGGCGATGTCCGTGCGTGAGGGCGAAGCCGTGAGACGCGGCCAGGTGCTCGCGCGCATCGATCAGACCGAGGTCGAGGCCCGGGTCGCCGCGCGCACCGCCGAGCTCGAGGCCGCCCGCGCCCAGCTCGTCCTGGCGGAGAAGAACCGCAGCACCCAGAAGGCGCTGCTCGAGCGCAACTTCATCTCCCGCAACGCCTTCGATGCCACCGACTCGAGCTTCGAGGTGGCCGCGGCCAAGCTGCGGGCGGCCGAAGCGGAGCTTGCCATGGCACGCAAGTCGCAAGGCGATGCGCTGCTGGTCGCGCCCTTCGACGGCGTCATCTCGGCGCGCCATGCGCGCCAGGGCGAGCGCGTCAGCGTCGACGCCCCGGTCGTGAGCGTGGTCGACCTCGCGCGCCTGGAGCTCGAGGCAGCCGTCCCCGCCGCGCACATCGCCCGCGTCGAAATCGGTCAGCCGGTCGCCTTCCGCGTCGACGGCTTCGGCGAACGCGAATTCAGCGGTCGCATCGAGCGCATCAGCCCGGCCACCGTGGCCGGTACGCGTTCGATCAACGTCTATGCCGTGATCGACAACCGCGACGGTGCGCTGCGCGGCGGCTTGTTCGCGCAAGGCCGATTGATCTGGGACCAGGTCGACGACGCCATCGTCGTTCCAGCGAGCGCGGTACGCGAGGAAGCCGGCAGCACGGTGGTCTATGCGATCGAAGCGGGCACGCTGCGGCGCAAGCCGGTGAAGGTCATGCCGGCCGATGCCGAAGGCAGGGTTCAGATCGTGGCGGGACTCGCCGGCGGCGCCTCGATCGTGCGTAGCAATCTCGGCGCGTTGCCCGACGGCGCCCGCGCTCGCATCACCCGCCCCGCCGCCGTGGTGAATTGATCGGCCATGTGGTTCACCCGCGTCAGCATCGCCAACCCGGTATTCGCGACCATGATGATGGCCGCGCTGCTGGTGCTGGGTCTGTTCGCCTACAACCGCCTGGCCGTCGAGCAGTTCCCGGACGTCACCTTTCCCGTTGTCGTGGTCGAGACCGAATACCCGGGCGCCTCGCCCGAAAGCGTCGAGGAAGAGGTTACGCGCAAGATCGAAGAGGCGGTCAATGCCGTCAGCGGCATCAAGACGCTGTCCTCGCGCTCCTACGAGGGATTGTCGGTCGTGATCGTCGAATTCGACCTGCGGGTGGACGCCAAGCTCGCCGCCCAGGACGTGCGCGAGAAGGTGGTCCAGGTCCGGCCCAGCCTGCGCGACGAGATCAAGGAGCCGCGCGTTTCGCGCTTCAACCCGGACGATTCCCCCATCGTGTCGGTCGCGGTGACAGCCAAGGAGCGCAGCCTACGCGACCTCACCTCGGTCGCCGATCAGGTCGTGAAGAAACGTCTCGAAACCGTCGCCGGCGTCGGCCAGGCGAGTCTCGTCGGCGGTGTGAAGCGCGAGATCAACGTGCGGCTGCGGATCGACGACCTGGAGGCGCAACGCGTGGGCGCCGACGAAGTGATTCAGGCGCTGCGCTCCGAGAACCAGGAGATGCCGGCCGGCACGATCGTCAGCGCCAGCCAGGAGCATGGCGTTCAGATCAAGGCGCGGCTGCGCACGCCGAAGGATTTCAGCGCCCTCATCGTCGCGCGGCGCGGCGGCAAGCCGGTCACGCTCGGGCAGGTCGCGGACATCGAGGACGGCGCGCAGGAAGAAGAGAGCGTCGCGCTCATCAACGGCGAACGCGCGCTGTCGGTCGATATCGTCAAGGCCCACGGCGAGAATACCATCGCGGTGGTCGACGGCGTGCGCCGGGCCGTGGCGGACATGCGCGCCGTGCTGCCGCCGGACGTGCAGGTCGAGATCGTGCGCGATGCATCGACCGGCATACGTAATTCGGTCGCCGACGTGAAGACCACCTTGTTCGAAGGCGGAGCGCTCACCATCGCGATCGTGTTCCTATTTCTGGCCTCCTGGCGCAGCACGGTCATCACCGGCTTGACCCTGCCGATCGCCCTCATTGGCGCGTTCCTGTTCATCTACCTGGCGGGATTCACGCTCAACGTGCTCACCCTCATGGCCTTGTCGCTGTCGGTGGGACTGTTGATCGACGATGCCATCGTCGTGCGGGAAAACATCGTGCGCCATCTCGCCATGGGCAAGGATCACCGGCGCGCGGCGATCGAGGGCACCGCCGAGATCGGCTTGGCGGTGTTGGCGACGACGCTGTCGATCGTCGCGGTATTCCTGCCGGTCGGATTCATGGGCGGCATCATCGGCCGCTTCTTCCACCAGTTCGGCCTGACCGTGGTCGCCGCGGTGCTGATCTCGATGTTCGTGTCCTTCACGCTCGATCCGATGCTCTCCTCCATCTGGCGCGACCCGCAGGCCGAAGGCCGCTTCGGCGCCGGTCCGCTGAGCCGCCTGCTCGCCTGGTTTCACGGCGCGATGGCGAAGCTTTCCACGCACTACGAGCGGCTGCTCGCCTGGGCGCTGGCGCATCGCGCGCTGGTCCTGGCGCTCGCGCTGGGCAGTTTCATCGCGAGCTTTCCCTTGCTCAAGCTGGTGGGTAGCGAGTTCGTGCCCGAGGCCGACTTGTCCGAGCTGCAGGTGCAGTTCACGACGCCGGCCGGGTCCTCGCTCGAGCTCACCACCGGCAAGGCGCGCCAGGCGGAAGCGCTCGTCCGTGCGATGCCCGAGGTGAAGCACACCTACACGACCATCAACACCGGCTTCCTGCAAGGCAAGAACAGCGTCAACATGTTCGTCGAGCTGGTGTCGCGGGAGGAGCGCGCGCGCTCCCAGCAAGCGCTGGCCCGGCCGCTGCGCGAGCAGCTCGGACGCATCGCCGGCATCGAGATCGCGCAGGTGAGCGCGTACCGCGCGGTTTCGAGCGGCAAGCCGCTGCAAGTGTCGATCCTTGGTCCCGACCGGCGCGTGCTGAGCGAGCTGTCGCGCCAGGCGATGAGCGTGATGAAGGCGGTTGCGGGCGCGGTCGACATCGAATCGAGCGAGAAGGCAGCCAGGCCGCAGCTCGGCGTAGAAGTGAAGCGCGAGCTGGCGAGCGATCTCGGCATCAGCGTCGGCCAGGTCGCGGCCACGCTGCGCCCGCTGCTAGCGGGACAGGCCGTCGGCAATTGGCGCGCACCCGACGACCAGTATTACGACGTGCGGGTGCGGCTGGACCGGCGCGAACGTACCCGTGCGGCGGATCTCGAACGGGTGCCGCTCGCAGCCGCCGCGGCGAACGGCGCCAGCCCGCGCATGGTCACCCTGGGCGAGATCGCGAGCGTTCACTCCGAACAGGGGGCGCAGCAGATCAACCGCAAGGAGCAGCTACGCGAAGTTCTGGTTTCCGCGAACGTCGACGGCCGCGCCGTGGGCGAAGCGGCCGCCGCGGTGGAGCGCGCGCTTCGCGCGATCGAGTTGCCGGCGGGATACCGCTTCAGCATGCTCGGCTCGAGCAAGGACATCGATGAATCGCTGCACTACGCCTCGCAGGCCCTGCTGCTCGCCGTCATCTTCATCTACCTCGTGCTCGCCTCGCAGTTCGCGAGCTTCACGCAGCCGCTGGCGATCATGCTGTCGCTGCCGCTGGCGCTCATCGGCGTCGTCGCCGCGTTGGCGGCGGCGCGCTCGACGCTCAACATCTTCTCGGTGATCGGCTTCGTCATGCTGATGGGCCTGGTGACCAAGAACGCCATTCTGCTGGTCGATTTCGCCAACAAGGCGAGGCGCGAGGGCAAGGATGCCCGCGCCGCCGTGATGGAAGCCGGCCGCGTGCGGCTGCGGCCCATCCTGATGACGACGCTTGCCATGATCTTCGGCATGCTGCCGCTCGCGCTCGGGCTCGGCGCCGGCGGCGAGCAGCGCGCGCCGATGGGCCAAGCGGTCATCGGCGGGGTCATCGCCTCGAGCTTACTCACGCTGATCGCCGTGCCGGTTGCCTATACCTACCTGGAGGCGCTGGCGAGCCGTCTGCGCGCCCGCGCCCGAGCCGCGCGGGAGGAGTGCTCCGAGGCCCGCTGAGAGCGGGCAAGCGCGCAAATGGTGCTAAACTGCGACCACCCAGGGACAAGTCGAATCGGCGCCATGGACTTCGAGCAAGCCCGTTTCAATATGGTCGAACAACAGATCCGCACCTGGGAGGTGCTCGATCCGACCATCCTCGATCTGCTGAGCACCGTCCGGCGCGAAGACTACGTCCCTCCCCGGTATCGCAATCTCGCCTTCATCGACATGGAAATCCCGCTCGGCTACGGCGAGACCATGCTCGCGCCGAAGCTCGAAGCGCGACTCATCCAGGAAGCCGCGATACAGCCGGGTGATCGCGTGCTCGAAATCGGCACGGGCAGCGGCTACATGGCGGCGTTGATGGCGAGCCTCGGCCAGCACGTCCACACGGTGGAGATCATCCCGGAGCTGAGCGCCGCGGCGCAGCGCAAATTCTCCGAGCATGGCTTGCACAACATCACTGCCGAGGTCGGAGACGGCGCACGGGGCTGGGATGCGCACGCGCCCTATGATGTCATCATCGCGACCGGTTCGCTGCCCACGCTGCCCGATGCGTTCGCGCGCGCGCTCGCTCCCGGCGGCCGGCTGATCGTCGTTCTGGGCGATCCTCCGGTCATGACCGCGTATCGCATCCGGCGCATCGCCGAGGGTACCAGCCGCGAAGGGCTGTTCGAAACGTGCATCAAGCCGCTGCGTAATGCGCCTCAGCCCGCACGCTTCGTGTTCTAGGGCGCCGCAGCTACGCCGGCCGCCACGCCGCCTGCCATGATCCGTGCCGGGATTGCGAGCGCCATCGCATCGTGCCTGCTGGCCACCGGCGCCGGCGCCGCCGACCTGCTGCAAGTGCTGCGCCAGGCGCAGGCCGCGGACGCGACCTACGCCGCGGCGCGCGCATCCTGGCAGGCCGCGCAGGAAAAGCTGCCGCAAGGTCTCGCCCTGCTGCTGCCTTCGGCATCGATCTCGGCCAATACGCAGTACAACGATCGGACCATCGAATTCCGGACCGCCGGCGCCGCCTCGGTGCCGGACCGGTTCAACAGCAACGCGCTGTCGGTATCGGTGTCGCAGCCGCTGTACCGCCCGCAGAACAAGATCCAGTACGAGCAGGCGAAGGTGCAGGTCACGCAGTCCGACCACCAGCTCTCGCTCGCCTTGCAGGACTTGATCCTGCGCGTGGCGCAAGCCTATTTCGACATCCTGCTCGCGCAGGACAACGTCGAGTTCGCGGGCGCGCAAAAGCTCGCGATCGGCGAGCAGCTCGCGCAAGCCAAGCGCAACTTCGAAGTCGGCACGGCCACCATCACCGATACGCACGAAGCCCAAGCGCGTTACGACCTGGTGACCGCGCAGGAGATCGCCGCGATCAACGATCTCGAGAGCAAGAAACGCGCGTTGCAGCAGATCATCGGCGCGCTGGCACCGCCGATCGCGCCGCTCGGGGCGAGCTTCGCGCTGGTGGCGCCCGAGCCCGCCGGCATGGACACCTGGGTCGAAATCGCGCTCGACAACAGCCTGCAGGTGCAGATCCAGCGCGCGGTCGAGGAATTCGCCGCCAAGGAAGTCGAGCGCAATCGCGCCGCCCACCACCCGACGCTCGACGCGGTCGGCTCGTATTCGCAGACCGGCACCGGGTCGGGCATCCAGGGCGGGCCCGGCAACGACACCAACACCGGCGTCATCGGTTTCCAACTCGCGCTGCCGCTCTACCAGGGCGGGGCGGTGAATTCGCGCGTGCGCGAAGCGCTCGCCAACCTCGAGCGCGCGCGCCAGGATCTCGAAGCGGCGCGGCGCACCGCGGCGCTCAACACCCGGCAAGCGTTTCTCGGCGTCACCAGCGGCATCGCGCAGGTGAAGGCGCTGCAATCGGCCGTCATGTCCTCGCAGAGCCAGCTCGAGTCGACGCGGCTGGGGCAGGAGGTTGGCGTTCGCACCGGCGTCGACGTTCTGAACGCCCAGCAACAACTCTATTCCGCGCGCCGCGACTTGGCGCAGGCCCGCTACAACTACATCCTGAGCAGCCTGCGGCTGCGGGCAGCCGCCGGCCAGCTCGGCGAGGACGACGTTGTCCGCGTGAGCCGGTGGCTCGCGCGTTGATGCCAGGCGCCACCGTGAAGCATTACAGCGATTCCCGGTGGGAATCGTCCCACTGCATCGCCGTTTCGAGCGCGTGATATCGGCCTTTTCATCCGTGCGCGGGCCGAGCCTGATCCATCCAGTGTGAGCCCAGTGCGCCCGGGAGCAGCGAGCAACGCGTCGCGCGCGGCGAGCCGCTGGCGGGCAGCGGCGTGCAAAGCCCTGTGCCGGCATTGCAGCAAGCTCCCGGCGCGCCGCGGCAGCCTTGGGACGCGCAACGCTACAGCCCGATCAAGGTAAACAGGCGCGCCACCGCCCCGCGGTGGCTGCGAGCAAACGCGGCACCCGCCTCACCCATGCGGCGCGCGCGCGCGCCATCGTTCAGCAGCCGCGCGACTTCCTCGGCCACGCCGGCTGCGTCCGCGACCTGAACGACCGCCTCGGCCGCGATGCCGAGCTCGGTCGCTTCCTGGAAATTGAATACCGACGGACCGATCACCACCGGCTTGCCGAGCGCGCAGGCCTCCAACAGGTTGTGCGCGCCGAGCGCACGCAGGCTGCCGCCGACGAACGCGACATCGCAGGCGGCATAGTACGCGGCCATCTCTCCCATGCTATCGCCGAGCCACAGCGCCACGCCGGCATCGGGCAACCCAACGCTGCGCCGCCGATAGGCAATCCCGCGGCGCTCCAGCAGCGCCGCCACCTCGTCGAAGCGCTGCGGATGTCTCGGCACCAGTACCGTGAGCAGATTCGCGACCCGAATGGCCGCCAAGTGATCGAGCAGCAGCGCCTCTTCGCCGTCGCGGGTGCTCGCCGCCAGGAACACCGGCCGTGCAGCGCCCCACGAGCGGCGCCAGTCCTCACCGCGCGCCACCAGCTCAGGGGCAGGGGCGATGTCGAACTTGACGTTGCCCGTGACATGAACGTTGGTTGCGCCGAGCGCACGAAAACGCTCGGCATCGGGCTCGCTTTGGGCCGCGATCGAGCGCAGTGCATTCAAGCCGTGCACGGCCAGGTCGCCCAGGCGCGCGTAGCCGCGATAAGACTTCTCGGACAAGCGGGCGTTGACCAGGTGGACCGGAATGCCCCGTTCCCGGCATAGGTGAATAAGGTTGAACCAGATCTCGGTCTCCATGATCAGCCCCAGCGAGGGACGGAAGTGGTCCAGGAAACGCGCGACCGCCGCGGGAAAGTCATACGGCAGATAGCAGCGAACGACCCGGTCGCCGTAAAGCTCGCGGCCGGTGTCGCGGCCGGTCGGGGTCATATGCGTCATGACCACGGTCTGCGGAGGATGACGCGCGAGGAGGCGCTCGACGATCGGCTGCGCGGCGCGCGTTTCACCCACCGACACCGCATGCAGCCAGATGCAGGTGGGCGGGGACGCTTGCGGGAAACGGCCGAAGCGCTCGCCGATGTCGCGCCGATAGCCTGGCTCGCGCCGGCCGCGCCGCCACAGCCGCAGCAGCACGCGCGGCAGCATGAGATAGAGCAACGATGTGTAGAGCCAGCGCCAGCGGATCACGCGTCCTGCCTCGCCGGGTATGGCCCCTTCGGCGCGCCTAGGCGCCCGAGCGCAGCAACGACATCGGCCACGGACGGAAAGCGGCCTGGCGTACCGAGATTCAGCGCGAGACCGGCGCTCAGCACTCCGGTCGCTGCCGGATCGGTGGCGCCGTAGATGCCGACCACCGGCACGCCGAGCGCGGCGGCGAGATGCGTGAGGCCCGTGTCGACGCCGATCGTCGCCGCACTGGCCGCGATCACGGCGGCGAGCGCCTCCAGGTCGAGCTTGTCCGGGACCAGCGCGCCGGGCAAACACTGCGCGAGCCGCTTGGCGCGGGCGTGCTCGGCGAGGCTCCCCCAGGGAAGCACCAAGGCGAGCCCCGATTGCTGCAATTCGGCCCCGAGCTGCGACCAGCGTTCTTCGGGCCAAAGCTTGCGCGGGTGGCTGGTGGCGTGCAGCAGCACGGCGTAGAACCCATGCGGCAGCCAGGATGGGCGCGACAGCGGGCTGCGCAGCCCATAGTCCGGCGCGCCCCGCAGCGTGTAGCCGAGCGCGAGCGCACAGAGCCGGCGGTTGCGCTCGATCGCATGCTCGCACCAGGGAACGCGAAACGTCCGGTGGTAGAACAGCCGCAGCGGCTCGCGCGAGCTGCGCCAATCGAGCCCGAAACGCCGGCCATCGGCCGCCCGCGCGACCAGCGCGCTCTTGAAAAGCCCCTGGGTATCGATGATCGCGTCGTAACGCTCTGCGCGCAATTGCCCGACGAAGGCCCGCCACTGCCAGCGCGTGGCACCGCGCCACCAGGAGCCACGCCAGCGCCGCAGCTCGCACGGAATCACCCGGCGCACGCCGGGGTGCAGCTTCGGAATGGCCGCGAAGGCCTGCTCCACGACCCAGTCGATGATCGTATCCTCACCCAGTCCAGCACGGATATCGTTCACCACCGGGAGGTTGTGGACGACGTCGCCGAGGGAGGAGGTTTTTATGAGGAGGATTGCGGACATGGCGGACGATAGAGTCGTCTGGCGCGCAAGGCTACTCGGCGCGCGCGCTGTAGTCCAGGCGAAGCGTTACCGCCGCTTCGCATGCCGAGCGAATTCGCTGCTGCAATCGGCGCTTGAACATGGACGTTCGCGCTGAGCCCGAATGTTCACATGCTGATCTTGCTTTTCGAATCGTCGACATGCAATGGCTTGGCAGACGCTGCTTCGGCAGTCCGCGAATTCCGCGGGCACTAATCGCGTCAGATGTTAGAATTGATGTGGTGTGGTGACCCCACGCCACGTCATGCCAGTGTGCAGCCCAATTGATTAGTTACGGCCAAGCTATTACCGACCGCCGGATACGCTTCGGTCTGGTCGGGTGTGGGCGCATCGCGCAGAACCATCTCGGCGCGATCGACCGGCATCTGGAACGAGCCGAACTGGTTGCCGTATGCGATGTCGACGGCGATGCGCGTTCGCGTGCAGCGGAAGTGTCAGGTGCACAGCCTTACGGCTCTCTCAACGAGCTGTTGTCCGCCTCGGATGCAGACATTGTCGTGCTCGCGACCCCCTCGGGGCTGCACGCGGAGCAAACTATCCAGATCGCCCGCAGCGGCCGGCACGTCATGACCGAGAAACCCATGGCGACGCGCTGGGAAGACGGCAAGCGCATGGTGCAAGCCTGCGACAATGCGGGCATGCGCTTGTTCGTGGTCAAGCAAAACCGGCGCAATGCAACGCTGCAGTTGCTCAAGCGGGCGGTGGACAAGAAACGCTTCGGGCGCATTTTCATGGTGACGATCAACGTGTTCTGGTCGCGTCCGCAGGCTTACTATGACAGCGCGAAATGGCGCGGCACCTGGGAATTCGATGGCGGCGCCTTCATGAACCAGGCGAGCCACTATATCGATCTACTCGACTGGCTGATCGGACCGATCGAAAGCGTACAGGCGTATACGGGGACGCTCGCACGCAATATCCAGGTGGAAGACACCGGCGTGATGGCGGTACGCTGGCGTTCGGGTGCGCTCGGATCGGTCAACGTGACGATGCTCACCTACCCCAAGAACCTGGAAGGCTCGATTACCATCGTCGGCGAGAAGGGCACCGTGCGCGTGGGCGGCGTCGCGGTCAACGAGATTCAGCACTGGGAGTTCAGCCAGCCCGATCCCGAGGACGATCCCCTGGTCGAGAAAGCGAGCTACGAGACCACCAGTGTGTACGGTTTCGGCCATCCGCTGTACTACGACAACGTGATCCGAGTCTTACGCGGGGAAGACGAGCCCGAGACCGATGGCCGCGAGGGCCTGCGCTCGCTGGAAATCCTGATCGCTTCGTATCTGTCGGCGCGCGACGGCAGGCGCGTGTCGCTGCCGCTCGATTATTGATGAGCACGGGGTACTGGGCGCACGAAACCGCGATCATCGACGCGGGTGCAACGATCGGTGAAGGCACGCGCATCTGGCATTGGGTGCACGTCTGCGGTGGCGCGCGCGTCGGTGCACGCTGTGTGCTGGGGCAAAACGTCTACATGGCGAACCGTGTCGCGATCGGCGATAACGTGCGGATACAGAATAACGTCTCGGTTTACGACGACGTTACCCTGGAGGACGATGTCTTTTGCGGGCCCAGCATGGTGTTCACTAATGTGATCAATCCGCGTGCGCACGTGTCTCGCAAGGACGAGTACTTGCGCACGCTGGTACGGCGCGGCGCGAGTCTCGGTGCCAATTCCACCATTGTCTGCGGCAATACTATCGGCGAATATGCGTTCGTCGGCGCAGGCGCCGTAGTTACCCGCAACGTGGCGGCTTACGCCCTGGTCGTTGGCACCCCGGCGCGACGGATCGGCTGGATGTGCCGATGCGGCGTACGGCTCGCAAACGAACTGGGCGAGGTACGCTGCGGCGCGTGCGACCTCGGCTACCGCATCGATTCCATGGAATGCCTTGCACTATGAACACTGCCGCCCCCGTCAATATCGAATTCGTCGACTTGAAGGCGCAGTATCGTGCGCTCAAGCGCGTCATCGACGGGCGCATTCAGCGCGTGCTCGATCACGGTCAGTTCATCATGGGGCCGGAGGTTGGCGAGCTCGAAGCGAAGCTTGCTACCTTGACCGGCGCCAAGCACTGCATCACGTGCGCAAGCGGCACCGAGGCATTGCTGATCGCCTTGATGGCCTTGGACATCAAACCCGGCGATGAGGTTATCACCACGCCGTTCACCTTCATCGCGACGGCCGAAGTCATCGTTCTTCTCGGTGCGAAGCCGGTCTATGTCGACGTCGAGCCCGATACCTGCAACCTGGACGCGAGCCGTTTGGGAGCGGCCATCACGCCGCGCACACGCGCCATTATCCCGGTGTCGCTCTATGGCCAGCCGGCCGATATGGACGACGTAAACGCGATCGCGGCACGCCACGGGGTCGCGGTCATCGAGGACGCGGCGCAGAGCTTCGGCGCGCGCTATAAGGGATGCTGGAGCGCCAATCTGTCCACGATCGGCTGCACCAGTTTCTTTCCTTCCAAGCCGCTCGGCTGCTATGGCGATGGCGGTGCCATGTTCACTAACGACGAACGCCTGGCGAACGTCGCGCGCGAGATCCGGATTCACGGCCAGTCCAAGCGCTACGTGCACACCCGCATTGGCCTCGGCGGCCGGATGGACACAATCCAGTGCGCCGTCGTACTCGGCAAGCTCGAGCGTTTCGGGTGGGAAATCGAGCAACGCGCACGCGTGGGCGCCCGCTACAGCCGGCTCCTGTCCGAGGTGGCGCCTGGGTTACAGACACTCGCGTTGCGACAGGACCGGACCAGCGTATACGCCCAGTACACCGTCCGCTTGCGCGAGCGGGAAAGAGTCCAGCGGGCGTTACAGGCCGCCGGCATACCTACCGCTGTGCACTATCCCATCCCGATCCATCGCCAACCGGCGTACGCCCGCCTTGCCGAGGGTGTTTCGATGCCCGTGTCGGAACGGCTCGCCGAGGAAGTAATGAGCTTGCCGATGCATCCAGACTTGGATACGGCAACGCAGGATCGCATCGTCGCTCAGCTGCGGGCGGCGGTACTTCAGTAACAACCGGCACCGACCGCGGGCAGGACCCAGGTTCGTTCGGAGAGCTACACACATGGATTTAAGGGGCAAGCGTTTTCTAGTAATTGGCGGGGCGGGTTTGATTGGCTCGCACACGGTCGATCTGCTGATGCGCGAGGACGTAGCGGAGATCGTCGTCTACGACAATTTCGTGCGCGGCACTGGCGAGAATCTGAGCGAGGCTCTGCGCGACCCGCGGGTCAAGGTGTACGACGTGGGGGGCGATATCTGCCAGACCGACATTCTCGATGCCGCAATGAAGGGCATGGATGGGGTATTCCATTTCGCTGCGTTGTGGCTGCTGCAATGTCACGACTTTCCGCGTGCAGCCTTCGATGTCAACGTCCACGGCATGTTCAATGTTCTCGATGCCTGTGTACGCAATGGCGTAAGACGCCTGGTGTACTCCTCGTCGGCATCGGTCTACGGCGACGCCGTAGAGGAGCCGATGACCGAGGACCACCCCTTCAACAACAAGAATTTCTACGGCGCCACCAAGATCTGCGGGGAGGCGATGGCGCGTGCATTCCACCATCGCTACGGTCTGGAATACGTGGGTCTGCGCTACATGAACGTGTACGGGCCGCGCCAGGACTACCGCGGTGCTTATATCGCGGTAATCATGAAAATGCTCGATGCCATAGATCGAGGCGAAGGGCCCACGATCCTCGGCGATGGCAGCGAGGCATTCGACTTCATCGCGGTGCGCGATTGCGCGAGCGCCAACATCTGCGCGCTCAAGGCCGAGATCGCGGATAGGTTCTACAACGTCGGCACCGGCAAGCGCACCTCGCTCAAGCAACTGGCCGAGATGTTGTTGGAGTTGACCGGCTGCGAAAAGCCGATCAAGTACGCGCCGCGCAGCCAGGCGACGCTGGTACGAAATCGGATCGGCTGTCCGAAACGGGCCAAGGCCGAAATCGGCTTCGAGGCGCGTGTATCGCTCGAAGAGGGGCTGCGCGACGTAATCGCGTGGCGGCGAGGGCATATTGCGGAGGTCGATGCGCGGCGGCTGAAGAGCGCGATTTAGCACTGGAGATTCTCGGAAGGTGTGCGGAATCGCCGGAATTCTGAACCGCAAGGACGAGCCAATCTCGCCTATCGCGGTCAAGCGCATGACCGACGCCATCGCGCATCGCGGGCCGGACGGCCAGGGCCTGTACATCGACGGCCCGATCGGTCTGGGACATCGGCGGCTCGCCATCATCGATTTGTCGCCGGCGGCGCATCAGCCAATGTCGACCGAGGATGGCCGCTATGTCCTTAGCTATAACGGCGAGGTCTACAATTTCCAGGAGCTGCGAATCGAGCTCGAAGCGCTCGGGCACCAATTCAAATCACGCACCGACTCCGAGGTGGTCCTGAAGGCGTGTGCACAGTGGGGCGAGCAAGCGTTGCAGCGCTTCAACGGGATGTTCGCCTTTGCGCTATGGGACAAGGCGGCACGCCGGCTGCTGCTTGCCCGCGACCGTTATGGCATCAAGCCTCTGTACTACGCCTGGTTCGGCGACACGCTGCTGTTCGCTTCCGAGATCAAGGCGATGCGTACGCACGCGCGCTTTCGTGCCGCGCTCGATCACGAGGCGCTGGTCGAATACCTGACGTTCCAGAACTTCTTCACCGATCGGACATTGTTCGAGGGCGTGCGGCTGCTACCCGCGGCCGCCTACATGTGGGTCGACGCGACCTCGACCTCGTGCCCTGCGCCCCAGCGCTATTGGGATTTCAATTTCGTCGAGCCCGAGCAGAGCGCCCCGGCCGAGGAGTATCTGGAGGAGCTCGACCGGCTCATGCGCCAGGCAGTGAGCCGTCAACTCGTGAGCGACGTCGACATCGGCGCCTACCTCTCAGGGGGCATGGATAGCGGCTCCGTCACTGCGCTCGCGGCCAAGGAGCTGCCTTATATCAAATCGTTCACGTGCGGGTTCGATCTGCATTCCGCCTCCGGCGTGGAGATGGGCTACGATGAACGCGTGACCGCGGAGTTCATGTCGTACAAGTTCAAGACCGAGCATTACGAGATGGTGCTCAAGGCCGGCGACATGGAGCGCGTGATGCCGCGCCTCACCTGGCATCTCGAAGAACCGCGAGTCGGCCAGAGTTACCCCAACTTCTATATCGCACAGCTCGCGAGCAAGTTCGTCAAGGTCGTGCTCTGCGGTACGGGCGGCGACGAGCTGTTCGCCGGCTATCCGTGGCGCTATTACCGCGCCGTGGTGAACGACGACTTCGAGCATTACGTAGATAAGTATTACGGCTTCTGGCAACGCATCATACCCAACGGGCACTTGCGCGAAGTGTTGACGCCGATCGCGCCCAAGGTCAAGCACGTGTGGACCCGAGACATCTTCCGCAATGTCTTCGCGCGTCATGCCGCGACGCTCACCCGCCCCGAGGATTACATCAACCACTCCCTGTACCTGGAAGCCAAGACCTTCCTGCATGGACTGCTGGTCGTCGAAGACAAGCTATCGATGGCGCATTCGCTGGAAACACGCGTTCCGTTTCTCGATAATGACCTGGTCGACTTCGCCATGAAGCTTCCCGCCCGGCACAAGTTGGGCAATCTCACGGAAATCATACAGATCAACGAGAACGAGCCGGGCTCGAAGACGGCGAAGTATTTTCAGAAGACCCGCGACGGTAAGCTCATCCTGCGCAAGGCGATGGAGCGCTACGTTCCGGCTGAAATAACCGAACGCGAGAAGCAGGGCTTCTCCGCTCCGGATGCGAGTTGGTTCAAGGGCGAAAGCATCGAATACGTCCGGCGCCGTCTCTACAGCGAGCGCGCCCGGATCTATCAGCTCATCGACCGCGATGCAGTGCTGTCACTCGTCAATGAACATCTCCAAGGCCGCCAGAACCGGCGGCTGCTCATCTGGTCGCTGCTGAATCTTGAATACTGGCTCGAAACATTTCTGCCTTGATATCGGGACGATGCATACCGTGCCTCGCGGGCGAGCCTGAAATGCGTAGTCTGGTCCATCCTCTGATCAACATCCGGGCGTTCGCCGAGCTTGTCCGAATCCTCGGGCGCTACCGTGCGCTCATGCTTGAGATGGCGCGGCGCGAGATCCTGGAGCAATACGCCGGGCAGATGCTCGGCGGCTTGTGGGCCATCGTCCATCCAATTTTTCTGATCGGGCTGTACGTCTTCGTCTTCGTCGTCGTATTCAAAACCAAAGTCGGCGGCACCTACGAGATGCCATACGACTACACTATGTATTTGCTTTCGGGCCTGATTCCGTGGTTGTCGTTTCAGCAGTCGATGATGCGTGCGTGCAGCACGCTCACGTCGAGCTCGAGCCTGGTGAAGCAAGTCGTCTTCCCGATCGAAGTGCTGCCGGCCAAGTCGGTACTTGCGAGCCTGGTGCCACAAGTAATAGGCCTGCTGGTACTGCTCGTCTACGTGTTCTGGAATTTTGGGCTGCCGCACGCGACCTATCTTCTAGTACCAGCGTTGCTGGCCATCCAGCTTCTCGCGATGACCGGCGTGGCATTCGCTCTAGCCGTCTTCGGCGCCTACATCCGGGATACGAAGGATTTCGTCCAGGTCATCTCCTTGATGGGTGTCTACCTGATGCCTGTGGTATATCTGCCGGAGTGGGTGCCCAATCTGTTCAAGCCGATCATCTATGCCAATCCGTTCAGCCATATGGTCTGGTGCTACCAGGACGCCCTTTACTTCGGTCGCATTGAGAACCCCTGGGCGTGGTTCGTTTTCGCTCTCTGGGCGGTGCTCAGCTTCGTGTTCGGATACCGCATCTTCCGGAAACTCAAACCGCAGCTCGGAAACGTGCTTTGAATCAGACCGCTTCAGTGCAAATGTCACCGCCCGCGAGGAATGCGCACGATGTGCGGCCCGCCATCTGCGTGCGCAACATCTCCAAGATGTATCCGATCTATTCCAGCCCTGCAGAGATGTTGAAAGAGACACTCACCGGGCGCAAAAGGCACGCGGAGTTTTGGGCGCTGCAGGACATCTCGTTCGAGGTCGCGCGCGGCGAAGTAATGGGCGTCATCGGCCCGAATGGCGCCGGCAAGAGCACCCTGCTGAAGATCCTCGCGGGCACGTTGAACCGCAGTTCCGGCGAAGTCATCATCAATGGCAAGATTTCCGCGATCCTGGAGCTCGGCACCGGCTTCCATCCCGAGTACTCGGGCCGGGAGAACATCGTGATGGGCGGCCTTTGCCTGGGCATGTCGCGCGAGGAGATCGAGTCGAAGGTGCCCTCGATTATCGCGTTTAGCGAGTTGCAGGACGTCATCGACCGTCCGTTCAGAACATACTCCAGCGGCATGCAGGCTCGTCTCACGTTCTCGACGGCGATCAGCGTCGACCCGGACATCCTCATCATCGACGAGGCCCTTGCGGCGGGCGACGCTTTCTTCGTTCACAAGTGCATGCGAAGGGTGCGCGAGATCTGCGATAGCGGTGCCACCGTCTTTTTCGTCTCGCACTCGGACGGCCTGGTCGCGGAGCTCTGCGACCGAGCTATGTGGCTGAACGGCGGGCGGTTGTTCATGATTGGCGCTGCCGAGCCGGTGACCAAGGCCTATGTACAGAGCGTTTGGGAGCGCGAGCAAGCACGCAACGATGCGGAGAATCGCGAGCACGAGGCGAAGCTCTTCATAACGGCTGCCGACGGTCGTTACGAGCTCGGCG
This sequence comes from Burkholderiales bacterium, assembly GCA_020848435.1. Lineage (GTDB taxonomy): Bacteria > Pseudomonadota > Gammaproteobacteria > Burkholderiales > WYBJ01 > WYBJ01. The sequence goes on from JADLAC010000046.1 coordinate 103,770, forward strand.
GAGACGGCCTGCGGATCACCGGCGTGCGCACCCTCGATGCGAAGCGGGAGGAACGAACGCTCTTCACCAACGGCGAGGAGTTCATGCTCGCGATCGATTGGTCAGGTTCGTCGTCCGACGAGAAGATCTACTCAAGCTTTCGGATCGACGGGGAAAGAGCTCAGGCGGTAACGGGCTTCGAGGCATACGAGACCGGCAGCTTCATCAGCGACGGACAGCCGTTGAACGGCAGCGGCCGAATCGTTTACCGGATCCCCGAGCTTCATCTGGGGGAAGGTCGCTACTACGTCAGCGTATCGCTTTGCCGGCATATGCTTCCGAAGAGCAAAGAAGCGATCTTGCACTACGTCGAGAAGATCTGCACTTTTTCGGTTCAGCGCGCATCGCCATGGCACCTCACTTATATTTACGAACCGCGTATCGAGGTACGGTTCGAGACCGGATCGTGAGCCGATCTGCGTCATGGCAACGCTCGCTCGCACTGTTTTTCGCCGAGCGCGCAGCCGAGCTCGGGAAATCGCCGACGCAGGAAGACCTGTGCTACGTCAGCGGGCGAGATCCGAGACTGTGGCAGTCAGACATGTACCAAGACCTCATCGACAACATCCTGGAGTTGACCGCGAGCGACCGCCACTCCAACGTGCTGGAGGTCGGATGCGCTGCGGGATTCGTCGCACGCGGACTGGCGCCGCGTGTTGGACGATACACGGGTGTCGATCTGGCACGGGCGCCGCTGTCGGTCGCACGCAGAATTGCTCCGTCGAATTGCGCTTTTCGCCGCGCCGATGGAGCACGCTTGCCGTTCCCCGACCACAGCTTCGACGCCGCTTTTTGTTACGACGTATTCACCAACTTCCCCACGTTCGCCGCTGGTGCGCACATCGTTGCGGAGATGCTGCGCGTCGTACGCAGCGCCGGTCGCGTCCTGATCGGCTCGATTCCTGACGAGGACTGCAAGCAAGCCTACGAGAGACGTGTTGCGGAAGTCGCCAAGGAGCTCGACTCTCGCTACGGGCCGGTGCGGCCTCGTCCTCCGTCGACGGGCTTTCGCCCTCTTTCGACGCGCCTGCTTGCCCGCGTCGTGCGCTCGCAACCCGAGATCTTGTGTTTCTACTTCCGCAAGCAGGACTTTCTCGCTCTGTCCGATTCAGTGGGTGCCCGCGTGCAGCTCTTCGATGTGCACCGCTTGAATCCTTATTTCGGTTATCGGTTCAACGTCGTGTATCACAAGAAGGCTACGTGAAGCCAGTCCCGTTCGCTCTGGTGCCGGCGCCACTCTGGGACGAGGTTTGCGACACGTCGCCCCAGGCATGGTTGTTCCATCGCCACGACTGGGTCGATATCGAGTCGCGGCGTTTCGTCAAGGCGAACCATTCGTTCGCGCTGATGGCCGGCAAGCGCGTGGTCGCGATTCAGCCCTTGTACATCAGCGATCACGCTACCGGTACGGGCGGTGAAACGCTGCTCCACTCGGGAATCCACCGCCATACCGGGCTTGCATTGCGACCTGACCTGACCGATGCAGAAAGCAAAAGCGCTCGAAGCGAGGCCATGGCGCGGGTGCTGGCAGTGGCCCAGGGCGAGAACGTCGATCGGGTGCAGTTGAATTCGCATAACCTGGCGCCGGAGAATCTTTCTCCCGCGCGCCGGGAAATCCCTTACTGGGTCGAACACCATGGTTTTCAGCTCGGCTTGGCGTTCGGCCCGAATGGCATGGCGCCCGCGCCAGGGATGTCAACCTGCAATGCGGACAATATCGTCGATTTGGATACGGACGAGCTCGGCATGTTCGCTCGTCTCGACGAGGCTTGCCGGCGGGCGGTTCGAAAAGCGACGTCGCTCGGATTTATAGCCGAAGTCGAAAACGATGCGGCCGCGGTGGATCGATACTTCGAGCTGGCCCGCGCTTCCGCCCTGCGAACGTCGGAACAATTGCCGCCGATCGACTACTACCGGGACATTGCCGAGAGGTTCGGAGTTGCCGGCAATATCGCCATGCTTTTCGCCCGTCGCGGCGACATCCAGGCTGCCGGCCTGATTCTTCTCCTGTACAAGCAATCGGCGAACTTCCTTGCCGGTGTATCGTTGCCCGAGGAATTGCCCAATCGCGTAAATGATTTCTTGCATTGGTCGGCGCTGCAATGGGCACAGCGCGCCGGGTTGCGTCGTTACCGCCTCGGACCAAGCTTTCCGGAAGTGCCCGCGCAGTGGCCGATTGCCCGCGTATCTCGCTTCAAGACCAAGTTCGGTGGCTCGATACGCCCGGTGATTCAGGGCAGTCTGTTCCGCCGGCCCGAGAACTATGCGGAAATCGCGGCTCAGCAGATCGCCTTTCGCTGTGCTCGCAAGGAGCCGGCCGCCGGGCCGCAACCCCCCGGTTCGCACGAACCGTCCACGTCGGGCCTGTTGGCACGTCGAATCATCGAGCACCACCTGAGGCTCATGGGCTGGCCCGTTGCCGGTCGTGCCAGGCAACTCGCGATCTTGTGTCGCGCGACGCAATCGGACATCGATACGGCACGCCGCGCCACCGCGGCCGGCGACCCCGTGCTTGCATTGTGCCCAGACGCGAGTTTCTCAGCGGCCTTTGGCGTTACGTCGGAGCCGCGGTCCCCACGGGTGCCTTGCGTCCTCGACTATTTCGCAGGCCAGGGGTTACCGCGCCGTTATGACTCTGGGCTCACTGGAAACGCGCTGCCACGTCAGAACTGGCACCTGCGGTCGCTGCATGCAATGACGGCGTACACCTCAGCTACTGCGGAACCCGTCGTGACCGATGGCGACGGCGTACCGGTTTGGCTCTGGCAGCCGGTCATCAACTCCGGAATACTCTTCGTAGGCACGGATCTCGCGGCAGATCTTGTTCGTTATCGCCAAGGCGATCCGGAATGCGCGCGCGAGCGCGATACGCGTCAGCGATGGGGCTATGCTGGAGAGCGACCGAACTATTTGTTCGAACCGCAGCGCGAAGGCGAGCCTGCTCACGTGCGGCACGCGGATGAATGGGCGTGGGCTTTGATCCAAACGCTTGCCGCGTTCTGCGACGTAAAGCTCCGGGACGTGCTACCCGACGGCGCTCGGGGCGCGGTCGTTCTGACAGGCGACGACGATCAAGCGAGCCTCGAGTGTTATGCAAGACAGCTCGAATTGCTCGGAGGCGCGCCGATCACCTATTTTCTGCATCCGCTCACCAAACACACGCGCAGCACCTTGGATGAGCTCCGGGCTCGCACACGAATAGACTTCGGATTGCATCCCGATGCGCTCGACCAACCCGACAGATACGCACAACGCTTCACTGAGCAAGCTCGCTGGTTCACCGCGCTGGCGGGGCAGCCCCCCCAGTCGGTGCGTAACCATGGTTTCCTGAACGACGGCTATTGGGGACACCTGCCCAGTTGGCTCGCGGGCGGAATCAAGATTTCCACCAACCTCCCGGGATTCGACGGCAATGTGCTCAACGGTTCCCTGCTTCCAGCTCGGGTTGTATACCGAGGAGAACTCACCGCTCATTGGTCGATAGTGACACTCATCGGCGATGGCGTGATTTTCGTCAACGACTGGGACGCAGCCCGCGCGGCGCGCTGCATACACGATGCAGCCGACGCGATCCGCGCCCGGGGAATCCCGGGCGTCATGGTGATCAATCTGCACCCCGAGAACGTACGACGCTCCGAAGCCATGCACGGTGCAGCCCTCGATGTCCTCAGGTCCGGATTCGTGGCCTGGACGCTGCGCGATTGTTTCGACTGGTTCGAGGGCCGGTGATCCAACGCGGTTTGTCTCACTGTGCGATCCGACTTTCGTGTCGGAGCTTTCGTTTGAGTCGGCTTCGCGCAATGCATTTGTGTCCGCAAGGACCCGCCATCCGGTGAACGCGAGCGTGCAGATTAGCGCCTTGGATGCCGGGGACGAAGCAAGCTACGTCGCCTGGTTGTATGCCCAACCCAAGAGTATGGTGTATTTCGCTCCGTGTTTCCGCCGCTTCCTTGAGCAGGTGACCGGTGGATTCGGACATACCTTGGTCGCGAGGCGGGGGGGCCGTATCGTGGGCGCTCTGCCCTATGTGGGTAAGCGAGTCGACGGCATTGGTGCCGTGTACAACAGCCAGCCGTGGTATGGCAGCCACGGTGGTTGCATCCTGGCACGCGAGACGGAGCGCGTCGCTAGGGCGGCCCTGCTGGCAGAGTATCGTGCTCTTGTCGAGCGGGACGAGGGCCTATTTTCCAATGTCATCATCAGTCCCTGGGAGAACGCGTATCTCGACATCTACGTGCGTGAGTTGCGGCCGCGCGCCAGGGATGCGCGCATCGGCCAGATGACCGAGCTGCCGACCGCCGGGCCGGATCTCGAGCAACGTCTAGAACGGGTGCTGCGCCAGAAGACCCGCAATCTCGTTCGCAAGTCGCGCAACCAGGGCTTCTCGGAACAAGTTCGAGACGACGACGAGGCGTGGCAAGTCCTGTTCCATACCCATGCGGCCAACATGCACGCAATCGCTGCGAGGCCCAAGCCGGAAAGCCATTTTCGCGCGCTGCGCGGCTCGCTACCGCCGGAGAATCGACGCTTGTCGCTCGCGTTCTGTGATGGCATCCCCGTTGCCGCAATGCTGCTGATCACGTTCAATCGCGTGGTCGAATACGTCACGCCGGCAACCAAGCCCGAATACCGCTCGCGCCAGCCCTTGTCTTTTCTCATCTGGCAGGCGATGCTCGATGCTTGCAGCAAGGGATTCATGTACTGGAATTGGGGCGGGACGTGGGCCGGCCAGAGCGCATTGCATCACTTCAAGGCCGGGTTCGGCGCCACCGACCACCCATATTCCTATTTCGTTTCGGCCTCCGAGGCGGGGCTGCACCAACTGCATCGTTGCCGGGATCGGCTGTTCGAATCATTCCCGAATTTTTACTTGTATCCGCTCACTGAGCTCGGTCGATGATCCCACACAGCCGTGCATCGATCTCCGAGCGCGACATTGAAGCCGTCGTCGCCTGCCTGCGCAGCGGCATGATCAACGAAGGAACCGCGACCGCGAGGCTGGAGACTCTGTTCCGCGAGCGCTACGGGGCGATATCGGCTGTCGCGACCGGATCCGGTTCCCAAGCGCTGCGGCTAGCTCTGGAGGCGCTCGGCGTGAGCGCCGACGACGAAGTCATCGTTCCGACCTACGTTTGCGCCGAGCTGCTGGGCGTGATCGAGGCGGTTGGGGCCACGGCGCGCATCGTCGATATCGCTGAGGATTATCTCATCGACGAGGCGTGCGCTGCCGCGGCCGCCCGTCCGCGCACTCGGGCCATCGTCGTTCCGTATGTGCTGGGCATGATGCGGGACATGCGCGCTTTGCGTTCGCTAGGCATCCCGATCATCGAAGATTTTGCCCAGTGCATCCCCGCTGCCGGTGCGGTCGGGATTGGCGATGTCGCGATATTCTCTTTCGAGGCAACGAAGGTTATCGCCGGAGGCGAAGGCGGCATGGTGATCGCCCGTCGCGACGAATTCGCCGCGAAGCTGGGGGCCGCGAAGCGCTTTCGGGATTCACCGTACAAGCTGAACTTGTACCCCCTCTCCGACCTTCAGTCGACCCTGGTTCACGCGCAAATGGACCGGCTCGACCAGATGCAGGCAAGACGCCAACTGCTGGCGCAGCGCTATCGGCGCTGTCTGGCTTCGTTGCCGCTGCTCCAATTGCCCCGGTATTTCAACTCGGTCCAGGCACTGTACCGGTTTCCCTTGCGCCTACGTACCGCCAGCGCAACCTCGGTACAGGCGCTCATCGACGGGTTCGCCGCATTGGGCATCGCGGTCCGCCGTCCTGTCGATTGTCTGTTGCACCGATTGGCCAATGCCGAGGGCGATTTCCCTGTAGCCGAAAGGCTGTACCTTCGTACCTTGTCGCTTCCTTTCTATCCAGCGCTGAGCGACGAGGACCAGGACGCCGTCATTGCCGCGTGTCGGACCTTGCTGGCCGACCATAGCGCAGCGCTCGGCTGATGGAAGAATCGATCAGACTGCCGAAGTACCGCAAGGATCCGCGAACCGAATCAAGGCTCGCGGCGATGAACGCATTGCTCCATCCGCTGCAGATCGAGCTCGAAGCCGGGCTGAACGGACCCGAGCTGCCCCTGGTACTTATCATCGGCGCCCCCCGGTCGGGCACTACCCTAGTGAGTCAACTGCTCGCCGCGACCGGCAAGTTCGGATATATCAGCAATTTCGTCGCGCGCTTCTGGCTCGCGCCTGCAATCGGCACGACCATCGAACAGGCACTCGCCGCGGGCGAGCCACAGGCGCCGATAGGCTACGACTCGGACCACGGCGTAACGCGCGGTCTAAGATCACCGCACGAGTTCGGCTACTTCTGGAGCGGATGGTTCGATCGCGGGCAATCGACCCACCTGCTGCCCCCAGAGAAGCTTGCCGAAATCGACAGTCTTGCGCTGAAACGACGAATAGCGTCGATCGAGAGGGTCCACGCCCGGCCGATGTGCTTCAAGAACAACACCTGGTGCACGTTTCAAGCGGCCTGGCTGGCCGAGATCATGCCCACTTCGGTTTTTGTGGTATCCCGGCGCGACCCGCTATACCTTGCCCAGTCGCTGTTGCTCGCCCGGCAGGAGCGCCTCGGAAATCCAGATCTCTGGTGGTCGGTACGTCCGCCCGGCTATGAGCGCATTCGCAGCCTTCCGTGGTGGGACCAGGTCACGGCCCAGGCGGTCGAAATCGAGCGCACGATGTCGCAGGCCGTGCAGCGTATCGCACCAGCGCGGATAATCGAGGCGCCTTACCGCGATGTCTGCGACAACCCGCGGGGACTCGTGCGCGCGATCATGCAGCGATGCGCGTTAGGGCGCAGCGCGGATGCGGCGGCCGCCGTCGTTCCCGCCTCGTTCGAGAGCGCCGACACGCAAAAGGTGGACGACGAACGTTGGCAGCTGCTGTTGGACAGCGCGAGGCGTGTCACTTCGTGAGCGGAAGCTAACGCATGTAGCGTCATTGAAATCGACCTCGCTGCTCAAGTATCATCGGCAGCACATCGTGCGAGCCGGCTGGCCGACAACGTGCACGGTCCCGTGCTGCCGGAACGGGCGCGTCCCCGACCGGAGTCGCCATCCGGCGGAGCAATTCACATGCAGATTACACGCCCCCTCTTCGACGAAGACGAGATCCGCAGCCTGCATCGGTGCCTTGACTCGGGCTGGGTCACGCAAGGGCCGCTCACCGGCGAGTTCGAGCGATCCGTCGCACAACGACATCGCGTAAAGCACGCCCTCGCTACCACGTCATGCACTTCGGCGCTCCATTTGGCCGCGATTGCACTCGATCTGAAGGCGGGCGACGAAGTCATCGTGCCCGCATTCACCTGGATTACCTCGGCGAACTGCGCGGAATATGTCGGCGCGCGGCCCGTGTTCGTAGACGTGGATGCCGCGACATTCAATCTCGATCCCCGTCAAATCGAGGCCGCCATCGGTCCACGCACACGCGCGATAGTGGCGGTGCACCTGTTCGGCTTGCCGGCGCCGATGAAACCCATCTTGGAGATTGCCCGCCCTCGCCGCATCAGCGTTATCGAGGATGCGGCATGCGCCATCGGTTCGAGCTACGCTGGGCAGCCGGTCGGCGGACTCGGCGATCTCGGATGCTTTTCATTCCATCCTCGCAAGATCGTTACGACCGGAGAAGGTGGGATGGTCACGACCAACGACGATGCGCTCGCGGCGCGCATAGCGAGCTTCCGCAATCACGGCGCGACCGGTCTACGGCAGGCGGAGCGAGACAACCCGCGTCCCTACTCGATGGCGACATTCGACAACCTCGGTTACAACCTGCGCCTGTCCGACATCCAAGCGGCGGTGGGGATCGCACAGATGAACAAGCTCGATCGGCTCCTTGCCGAACGCCGCGCCAAGGCGCTCCGCTACCTGCGCCTGCTCGCCGGTGTCGGCGATGTCGTTTCGCCCGCCGCCGGCGAGCAGGGACATACCTACCAATCGTTCGTGATCCTGGTCCGCGAAGGCGGGCGGACGCGGCGGAATCGAATCATGGACCATATGCAGCAGTTGGACATTCAAACCCGTCCGGGTACGCACGCGGTGCATCGGCTCGGCTACTATGCGGTCAAGTACGGGTTGCGGCCGGAGCAATTTCCGGTTGCCTCGCTGTGCGAGGACACGTCCATCACTTTGCCGCTATTCCCTGGAATGACCGACGCCGAGCAGGACCTCGTGGTCGAATCCCTGGTCGAGGGCCTGCGGCTCTGATCGTGCCGGGTGCGGGAAGAGCGGATCGGTGATCACTCGCGACCCCAGCCTGGGAACGGACGCGCCCGCGCGCGTAACAGCCGGCTTGGCAGCGTTCGCCCGTAACCATCCGAGCGTCGCACAAGACCTGCTTGGCGCTCCCGATGTGAAGGCAGCGCAGTTCGGGCCGCGCTTCGTCGGCGCGCTCGACGAGTTGCTGTTGGGCGAGCCGCAGCCACGCGATATCGGGGCGATGGCTTCGGCCTTCGGCCGCTTGATGTGCAGCCCGCATTGGACGGGTTTCCTTCGGTATATTCTGCGCGATGCTCGTATGGCGAGCGCGAGTCGGGTTCGCCGAAGCGCCCTGCGCTCGGTATGGGGAACCACCCCGATCATCTCGCTCACATCATGCCGGGCTTCGGAGCGTTTGCTCGGTGTGAAGGCCGAAACGCTCGTATTCCAGACCTATTACATCACCAGCAGCTTCGACATCATTCTGCAGCCCCTGGAGCGCTGGTTCAGCGAGAGAGATCCAGCGAACTACCAGGCCTTTCGCTGGCTGGTGTTCCTGTGGGCGTTGCTCCGTTACGACTCCTTCTACTACTTCAACGATGCGGGCATCCTGCCTGCCGGGGGTTACGGCAAAGGGTCGATGGGAATCAACGAAGATGAGATGCGGCTCATCCGGGATGCGGGCAAGGCATTGTATACGCTCGCCTACGGGGCGGACTACCGCACGCGCATGAAGACTCTTGGGTCGGGCACATGGAACTTCTGCATGGACTGTCCCGAAGTGGGCCGCTACTGCCTTTGCGACGGGGAAGTGGGCGAGCGCATTTTTGCAACCATAGATCGCTATGCGACCGCGGTTCTGGGAACGGGCCTGTCGCTGGCATACCTGCCGCGTCCGCGAAATATCGATTACCTCGTGATCGATACTCGCATCTACGAGCCTGCATACACCGAAGTGCCACTGAGGCGCGCGCTGCGAATCGCGCATGTTCCCAATCATCCACATTTCAAGGGCACCCGCTTTCTCGTCGACGCCGTGGAGCGTCTGCGAGCCGAAGGTCATCCGGTCGTGCTCGACATGCTTACGGGGGTCAGCCACGAGCGGGTCATCGAGCTAATGAAATCATCGGACATCGTCGCCGACCAGTTCATCGGCGGCTCGTTCGGACAGACTGCCGTGGAAGCAATGGCGCTCGGCAAGCCGGTGCTGTGCTATGTCCGGGACGACCGTCAGGTGCCCGAGCGTGAGCGCTTTCCAGTTATCAATGTCAATCCCGACACGCTCTACGCGAAGCTGCTGGAACTGACCAAGGATCCCACGGCGCTCCCGGATATCGGGCGCCGTTCTCGTGATTACGTCGAGGCGCACTACTCGCTCGATGCGTTAGCCGCACGGCTCGACACGTTGTACCGCGCGGTGTCGCCTTTCCCCTTGGCTTCTTGGCCGGCCACGACCAAATCCACGCGACGCGCCCGCTACCTCGCTGCCAGCACGGCGTTCACGGCGCGCTGGCGACTGCGCAAGCTTGTCGGCCGCGCCAAATACAACGCCGAGCTCGCGGGGATGCGCTTGCAGCAAGCGTGCCGACGGGCACCTGGCCTCGCTCGGTGCGCGCTGAGATACACGGGTTGCTGCCTCCGCCGACTCGCTTCGACCGCGCAAGGATTGCGGTCCCGAGTGCGCCAAATGGACGCAGACGCATTCAGGCACGGGGCGCGCGGGACGGCAACTCGGCTCGCCGCTGCCATACTCCAAGCTGGAAATGGATTCAAAGCTTCCCTCGGTCGCGTGGCCGCGCGCTTGCGCTACGTCGGGCACTGCTGCGGCGTGGCGTTATGGCGTGCGTGGGTATCGATACGATTGGCCGCGACGCGATCGATACGCTCGCTGCTGGCGGTCGTGGCGCAAGCTTCGAAACGCCTTCGGATCGTATGCACGCCGTTGCTCATACGAGGCCTGGTCGCTCTTTCCCGAGCGATGACACGCTGGCGAATCGCGCTGGGCAATCCACGTACGCTTTGGGGCATCACGCCTATTCTCACGTTGCCCTTACTCGCGCGCGCCGATCGAGCGCTGGGACTTCGCAGCGAATCCATGGTATTCGTTACCTACTACATCTCGAGCAGCTTCGATATCAACCTCAAGCGTGTGTCGGACTGGGTGATACGCGAGCATCCGACGATGTATGCGATCTTCACCAAGGCGATATTGGCGTGGGCATTGGTTCGGTACGATGTATTTCATTATTTTTGCGATCGCGGGATCCTGCTGCCGGATCCGGGCCCGATCGGCATTAACGAGCGCGAGCTCGACCTGCTTCGGCGCAGCGGCAAGCGGGTCTTCACATACACTTACGGTGCCGACGTGCGCACGCGACAGCGTACGCTCGCCCTGGGTACACTGAATTTCTGCATGCATTGCCCCACGCCCGGCCGGCTTTGCATATGTGACGACGAGAAGGGCCGCCGCAACGTGGCAACGATCGGGCGTTACGCTTCCGCCATGGCGGCCATGGGCGACATGAAGGCCTACGTCTCCAACCACGTCGACCTGCATTTCTGGCCGATCGATGTGCGGCGATTGAGAACGGAATCGATGCCGCGCAGGGCCGGCCCTTTGCGCGTAGCTCACGCGCCGAACCATCCGCACTTCAAAGGCACACCGTACCTCGAACAGGCCATCGATCGGTTGCAGGCAGAGGGCTATGCGATCGAGTTGGTGCGCGTTCAAGGCGTGCCGAACGACCGGGTTCTGGAGTTGTTCCGCGATGCCGATGTCGTGGCGGAACAATTCATCGGCGGCTTCCACGGCTACACCGCTTTGGAGGCGATGGCGCTCGCCAAGCCGGTGCTTGCGTATATTCGCAGCCCGGACTTGCTCATCGATGCGGACGCTTGCCCGATCATCAACACCACCCCGGATACCCTTTACGACACGTTGAAAGCGATCGTCGAAGGCAGATACGATTTGGCAAGTCTCGGCGCGCGCGGCCGCGCCTTCGTCGAGCGTTATTACAGCGTGGAGGCCGTGGCCGTACGCCTCGCGGACATGTACCTCGAATACGCAAAGTTCGGGCATCTCGGATCCCACCGTATCCGGCGCCGTGCACAGCGGCTTGCTCGCGCGTTGGAAGCTGCCCGGCCGCTCGCCGGCGGACCAAACACGATGGTGACGATATGAGCGGCTCCATCGCGAGCGGCGCCCGGCAGGAGCGGACGGGGTTCGAATGGCTCGACGCCTGGCAGCGACGCCGGGGAAAGCCATTGCGGGTGCTACACATCGGCAACATCGCGAACAACGCCTATAACAACGCCCGCCTGCAGCAGCGCTACGGCATCGACGCCCATGTGCTTTGCCACAACTACTACCACACAATGGCTTGTCCCGAATGGGAGGATGCCGATTTCCGAGGCGAGATCCTGGATCCCTTCTATCCGGATTGGTGGTCCGTGGATCTGCGCGGTTTCAAGCGGCCACGCTGGTTCGCGCAAGGACCGTTGATCCAATGCGTCGAGTATCTCGCGGCGCACGCCGATCGCACTCGCGCTGCCCGGCGACTGTGGCGCAGACTCGAGTTGGAACGCCGGTTACTCTGCCGGAAGGGGCCGACGACGCGCGCGCTGCGCTGGGCAATGCGGGCAGCGCGAAAAGGGAAGCGAATGATCGAAAGACCGTCGCTGCCGCCGATCGATGCGCCGATCAGCTCCGATGCCGGCGGGTCGCTCGCGGACCTTCTCGCCGCCCCGGCTAGCGGCGTAACCGCGCCGGAATGGCGCGAACAAATCGAAGGGTATTTCCGCGCTTTCTGGGACTCCGCACTGCCGGCTTTTTTTTCGCGCTACGACATCATCCAGGCCTACGCCACCTATACCATCATGCCCTACCTCGCCGGGCGCCGAGATTACTTGGCGTATGAGCACGGCACGATCCGCAGCATCCCCTTTGCCGACACGGTAGAGGGCCGCTGCTGCAATGCCACCTATCGGGCAGCCCGGTTGGTGTTCGTAACCAATTCCGACAACGTCGAATCCGCCGAAAAGCTCGGGCTCGCGCCCGCTCGAATCGTGAATCTGCCGCATGCGTTCGACAGCGACAAGCTCGAACGCTACGCGGACGAGCACCCGATTCAGCGCGGGTCCTCGAACGACCCGACGCTTTTCTTCTCGCCTGCCCGGCAGGACTGGGTCAGCGGCGATCCCGGCTGGTCGAAAGGCAACGACCGTTTGCTGCACGCCGCCGCACTCTTGAAGAGCCAAGGCATCCGCTTCCTCCTGATCCTCGTCCAGTGGGGCCGGGATCTGCAAGCGTCCCGCGAACTGATCGCATCACTCGGGATCGAGGATTCCGTGCAATGGCGTCCGACCATGAAGAAGCGCGAACTGTGGCAGCAATACATGCAGGCAGATTGCGTGATCGACCAGTTCGTGGTACCGGCGATCGGCGGGGTGACGTTCGAGGCAATGATGCTCGGGCGGCGCGTCATAACGGCCATCGACCGTAATGCGACCCGACGCTTCTTCGGCGAGACCCCTCCGCTGGACGCATGTGAGAACGTGCAGGAGATCGCTGCGGCGATGCTCGCGGTCGTCGGGGATAGGGCTGACCGAGCTGGACGCGGCCGGGCCAACCGTGCCTGGATGCGTAAGTATCATTCGGCGGAGCGAATCGTGCGATTGCAAGCCGATGCGTATCGCACGGTGCTCGACCACGACACGGCAAGTGCGTCCGTGCTGCTCGGGTCGACGTCGTGATTCTGACCGAGTTGAACGAAGCTCTGCGTTATCGACGCGCGCTCTTCGGCGGACGCAGACAGCCCGACCGCGATTGCCGCGACATCGTCATGCTGGTCGTCTCGAATCTGCGGATCGATCCTCGCGTCGAGCGGGCGGCCCGCGCAGCCGCCGGTGCGGGGTACCGAGTCAAGGTGATCTGTCCCGACATAGCGGACCCGCGCCTTGCCGCCGTCGGTATCGATTGGGGACCCGGCGTCTCATTCCGCCACCTGCCCTTTGAAAGCTCGGCATTTGTCATGGCACGCCCATGGCTATTCGGCACGGTCATGCACCAAGCGGCCTGCGAAGAGCGTCCCTTCGCGTTCCATTGTCACGACCTGACGACGGCGCTGATTGGACTGTCGGCTGCCTATCGCGTCGGCGCATATTGCGTGTGCGATTTCCATGAATGGTACTCGGAGAACGTCTCGTGGAACTCCGCCACGGAACAATGGCTGGCACATCCCAAATGGAAGCGGACCTGGTTTCGCCTCGCCGAGCGCATCGCATTGGCGCGCGCCGACGAGGTGATCACGGTGTGTGACTCGATCGCGCGTGAGCTGGACGCGATGGGGCGCCGAAAGCGCCGGCCGGTAGAGGTGATCCGCAACATCCCATCACTCGCGCGCTCCGATACCACCTACGCGCCGTTACGCCAGACCCTGGGTCTGGCGCAGGACCAATTCATCGTATTGTGGCAGGGCGGCACTGGCCCGAGTCGTATGATCGAACCGATCATCGAGGCTCTTCGATACGCTCCCCGCGCGGTGTTGGTGATTAGAGGCCCGTCGTTGGATCTGTTCGGAGACGGGTATATGACGCTCGCACGCCGCCTCGGCGTGGCGTCGAGGGTCGTCATGCTGCCGCCGGTGCCGTCGCGCGACGTGGTGGCTGCGGCCGAAAGCGCAGATGCCGGTGTTTGGACGCTGCCGAATCTGAGCAAGAACTTCTACTACGCACTGCCGAACAAGATCTTCGAGTACATGGCCGCGGGGCTCCCCGTTCTGGCAGCCGATTACCCGGAGGCACGCAAGATGGTGCTTGCGAACGGCGTCGGCCTGTGTTTCGATCCATATGATCCTCGATCGATTGCCGCCCAAATCACCCGCCTTGTGGAGCAGCCGCAATTGCGCGCCAGCATGAAAGCTGCGATCCCGCGCGTACTCGAAACGATCGGTGCGGCTTCTGAATGGCTGAAGCTGCCGCGGATCTATGGGCGGCTGGGAACCCATTGAAGCGGATTCGAGGGCAGAATACTGCGACAAGTAACCCACGACGTGGTCGGCCGAGTAAGCCGCCAGTGTTTTCGAGCGCCAGCGCGCGATGCTGAAAGTCGTTCACGGTCCAGTCAACGTGGGCAACCAACCCTGGGTGCTGTCGCGCCACGAGCGCGCCCTGGGCGTGCGTTCGGATCTCGTGGTCAATTACGACACCTGGCTGGGCTATTCATCGGATCGCTGCCTGTCCGCGCTTGCCGATCGCAGCCGCCGGTCCATCATGCGGCGGGCCTGGTTCGGGTTGACCGCGCCATTCAGGTACGACGTGCTGCACTACTATTTCGGGCTCAGTTTCCTCGCCTGGAACGACTTCGGCGAGCGCGACTGGTATTGGTATCGAGACATGCAGCTTGCGCGCAAGCTCGGCCGCACGGTGTTCATGACGCTGCAGGGCTGCGACGTCCGGCTTTCGAGCGAGTCTGCCGCGCGCAATCGATACACGCCCTGCCACGAAGGCCACTGCAATGCCGCACCGAGTTGCCGATTATCGCTGGATAGGGCGCGCAGGGAGCTCATCGGGGACGCTCTACCGCTCGCGCACCGCCTGTTCGCTCTCAATCCCGAGCTTGTCCAGTTCGTACCGAACGCCGTTTTCGTACCCTATGCGAACGTCGATGTCGATGCCTTTGAACCCATGCTGCCGACCGAAGACGGCCCGGTGGTGATCCTACATGCGCCGAGTGACCCGAGCATCAAGGGAAGCGACCTGATCATCGCCGCGCTGGAGCGGCTGCAAGCCCACTTTCCGATCGAATTCGTGCAAGTCAAAGGGCTTCCGCACGCCGAAGCCATTCGCCTCTACCAGCGTGCGGACCTGGTCATCGACCAAATGCTGGCGGGCTGGTACGGCGGATTCGCCGTCGAAGCCATGGCCATGGGCAAACCGATCGCCTGCTATATCCGCGATGAGGATCTTGCATGCGTTCCGGAAGCGATGGTGCGCGATCTGCCGATCGTGCGTATAACACCCGACACGGTGGTGGACGACCTGGCGGCGGTTCTGAGTGATCGGCGTCGATTGGCCGAGCTCGGTGAACGCTCACGCCGTTTCGTACTGCGCTGGCACCATCCACGGCGGATTGCTGCGGCCATGATCCGCTCGTACCAAGACCCACAAGCCGCGTTCGAGTTGAGGGAGCAGGACTAGGATGTGCGGCATCGTGGGCCTGCTTCACCGAGGATCACTCGCCGATGCTCCCGCGCGGACACGACGTATGGCGCGCTCCATCCGCCATCGCGGCCCGGACGACGAAGGCTATTGGTCGGATTCGGACATCGCGTTGGGGTTCGTGCGCCTCAGCATCGTCGATATCGAGGGCGGACATCAACCCATGGCGAACGAGGACCGTTCCGTTTGGGTCGTATTCAACGGCGAGATATACAACCACCGGGAACTGCGCCGCGACCTCGAGGCCCGCGGGCACCGGTTCGCATCCGATCACTCCGATACCGAGGTGCTGGTGCACGGGTGGGAGCAGTGGGGCAAGGGCCTGCCGCGGCGGCTGAACGGAATGTTCGCGTTCGCGCTCTGGGATACGAGAAGGAAGATGCTTTTCCTCGTGCGCGACCGCTTCGGCATAAAGCCCTTGTACACGGCGCGCCTGGCCGATGGAACGATTCTTTTCGGCTCCGAGATCCGGGCCATTCATGCGTCCGGGCTGATCGAGCCGCGCGAGGACTGCGACGGCATCCTCGAGTACTTCTCGCAGCAGAACCTGTGGGGAAGCAATACCATGTTCGCCGGCGTTGATCAGTTCCAGGCGGGCACCATGGAGTGCATCGAGCCCGGCCGATCGATCCGCGAACGCTACTGGGACTACCGATTCTCCCGCCGCCGACGGATGCGCTTGGCAGATGCCGCAGCGGCACACCGGACGATTCTCACGCGGGTAGTCGAGCGCCAAATAGCCGCCGACGTGCCGGTGATGGCCTATCTCTCCGGCGGCATCGATTCCACTGCTCTGGTCGCGGCGGCCCACCGGCTCGATCCCCGAGTGCGGGCCTACTCGTGCCTGTTCGATCTCACCGACGTCGGCGACGATCGTATCGTGGACGAGAGGGAATTCTCGCGCGCAGTCGCTACCTACCTCGACCTCGACCATATCGCGCTCGAGCTGCCGCAGCGCTCGCTTGCGGCGAGCCTGGATGCAACCGTGCGCGCCCTGGAAACGCCGCGCATGGGAATGGCATACGTGAACTACCTGATCGCACAGCGGGTTGCGCAGGAGAGCAAGGTCGTCCTCTCCGGCACCGGAGGCGACGAGCTTCACGGCGGCTACCTCTATCGATATCAAGCGGTCATGCCTCCGGGCCGGCCCGCGGCTCCTACGAACGCCTGGCTGTCGTGGCTGCGCGATCGCTGGCATACGCGTCAAGAGCACGAGCATGCGGACGCAACGCACTTCAATCTGTTGAATTTTCCTATCCCGCACGCCCAGATCGCGCAAGCATTTGCGCCGCGGTTTCGGTCGCGAGTGCGCACTTACGAGCCGCGGTCGGCCATCGCCACGGTGCTCGAGGCGTGTCCATACGACGACCCGCTGGACCGCATGATGTATGTCGACGCGCATACCTACCTGCACGGTCTGCTGGTGTTGGAAGACAAGCTGTCCATGGCACACTCGCTGGAGGCCAGGGTCCCCTTGCTCGACCATGAGCTCGTCGACTTCGTGTGCGAGCTTCCGTGGCCGCTGCTGTGCGACGGTGAGACCGGCAAGATCGTATTCCGCGAATCGGTACGCCCGTGGGTTCCCGACGCCGTGTATCGCAAGCCCAAGATGGGGTTCGGGCCACCGGACGCTTCGTGGTATCGCGGCGCGCTGCGTCCCTTCATCGAGCGCCGGCTCGCCTCCGACAGAATCGCCGCGCGTGGCGTATTCCAACCGGAGTTCGTTCAATCGGTGCTGGAAGCGCACTTCAGCGGCGCGGCGAACAATCTGCCGATAATCTGGTCGCTGTTGTCCTTCGAGAGCTGGTGCACGACCTTCGGCCTGCTTGGCGGCGACCTGGACGAGCAAACCGATTTGGCCGGAACGTTAGCCGCGCCGCAGGCTATCGAGCGCGACGCGACAGGCGCCTGAGTTATACTTCGGCGCACATTCGTCTCGTCTCTTCTTCAGCCATGAAAGTATCGACACTTATTTGCGCGCTGGCGATGCTTGCCAGCGGGAGTGCTTCCGGGCTAGGTGGCGCCGCCGCGCCCGAAACGGCAGGCCCCGTTCGGGGCGCGGCGCTCGATGTGCCGGCAAAACACATCGTCGTCGCACCCGACAAGGGCAAGCTTCTTATTCTGCTGGATCTATTCCCTTTTGCTGAGCAGCTGAGAGGAAAGTCCGGCAAGGAAGCCGCCGACATCGCCACCGCGACGGCAGCCAAATATGCCGATCTCTATTCCGCGAAAAAGGAGCACGCGAGCCTTGCCGAGACGACGGTCATGATCGTCTACGTGAAGAACATGGACGAGTACAACCGCCCGAATTACGGCGGCATGGTGCGTCACGGAACGCTCACGTTCAAGCGCGACGCATCCAAACAGATGAAGATGATCGAGAGCAAACTCGACTTCAAAGCGAATCCTTGAGGTGCAACAACCGGGCTGCGCTCGCGCGCACGACAGTATTGTTACACCTCCAAGCCGAAGCATGGGCGCCGTCGACTGAAGCACATGATGCTACGCCGCTCATTGCTCGGATTGAGCGCGGCCGCGATCGGCACGGCGTGCGCAGCGAGCGAGGTACGCGACTACCCTTATCCGTTCTCCCATGTCGTCACGTTCGCGAGCGACGTCGATCAGCAAACTCCCCTCTACGGCAGAGTGCTGCACGCGCAGGTGAACGAGCGTATCGGTTTGCCCGTGTCTGACTCGCTGTGGGTTATCGCCCGTGGCGGAGCTGGCAATAGCGCCTTTTTCACACGGCTCTCACAGCTCAATGACCAACCCTCCGGGGTACATGCTCACCCTGTGTACGGCCTATTGCTGCGCGAATGGCACCGCGGAAATTACGACCATTTTCACAGCTGGCAGGACGATGCGACCCCGCAGCTGCGCAACGTCTTTTCGCCGGGGATCGCCCTGAGCTCGGACCGCGTCACGATCCGCCTGCCGGCGGCGCGCAGCACCGCCGGGGCGCAAACCCGAGCGCACGCTTTGACCCCGCAGCATCTGCGTATGTTGTTCGATGCACCGCCACCGGCGGACCTCTCAATGGTGC
This sequence comes from Burkholderiales bacterium, assembly GCA_020848435.1. Lineage (GTDB taxonomy): Bacteria > Pseudomonadota > Gammaproteobacteria > Burkholderiales > WYBJ01 > WYBJ01. Next base: position 122,283 of record JADLAC010000046.1, read on the forward strand.
TACGTGCCCCGGGCAGGACACAGCTCGCGATCCCGCGCGAACAACTTGCGCGGATCGGCGCATCGGCATCCGAGCCAAGCGGTGCGCGCTACGTCGAAGCCCTTCTCGATGTCCCTCTCGGCATGGGCACGCCGCTGCCCGCGGACGCCCCCGAAGCCGATCAGATCACCGAGCTCGAATTGCGCGCGCCCTCCTGCGCAAAGAAGGGCTGTGCTGCCCGGCTCGTGGCCGTCGAGCGTGACAACTTCAGCCGTCACACTGTGCTACGTCAATTGCCGCTTCTGCAGTCTTGGAACATTCGGCCGGCGCTGCTGACGTCTCACGGGGGCTGGACCTATCATCAGAACTTCGGCGAACCCGCAGCGGCATTCGCGCAACCGGGCCTGGCCGCCGGCGCACCGAACATACTGACCACCGCGACCTCGCGGGCGAACGATCGAACGTCTCATGCCTACCACGCGGACCTGTTGAAGCATCTGGGCGTGGTCGCAGTTTGGCCCTTGCTATGGGGAAAGTGGCCGCTGGCGAACCATAGTTGGACGGAGCCGCCGCCGCCGTTGACTTCCCGCATCGAGGGCCTCTACACAATAGGCAAGGCGATTCCGCACGAGGTTTCAGCGCCCCGCGACTATGCCGACCTAAGAACCGCATTGCTGCGCTACGACCCGCTGTCCGAGCAGCTGGACCTCACGAAATACTTGTGCCTGGGATCGGTCTTCTGTTATCAGGGCGCGCAGGGGGCGGCGCTGGAGCTCTTGGTGGATCTTGCTTTGCTGCGGATCCGCAATGGTCATCGGACAGATTTGCTCTGGCATACGCACTTCGGCACTTCGAACCTCGATCCCACCCGCAGGCCCTCACCTCTCACGACGCTGCATGCGGCGATCGGTAGAGCCATGCACCGGTTGGCCCAGCACCATTACGGGGTGGGTACGGGCGCGGGCGCTGCCTCTCGCATCTGGGTCCCTCCAGCCGGAGTGTTGGTCAGGTATCGCACGATGCTCGCGAACGCGCGCAACCACGTGAAGGTGGAGCGGTCCGCATCCCGCGTCACAATCGCGCCATGGGTCGATCCAGTCACCGGAAGCCCAGTGCCCGAGCCCGCGGCAGGCACGCGCGATCTGCACGGCTTGACCGTCTACGTGGAGGACGCCGGCGCGGCAACGGTCTGGCTCGGCAACGCGCCGGTACACACTTTCACGCGAAACCCGCCGGACCGGCAGGGTCGCGCTTCCGTCACGATCGTCGATAACAATTCGCCGACGGTCATTCTCGATGAGGTCAAGCCCGCTCAGATTGGGACCGTGCAAGTATCCGGCGGGAGTCTGCTCCACGCCGCGAGCGAGTCGGGCGCCGCCTATGGCAAGCGTTTCCTGCGATTGAGAGCGACGAGTTCGTCCGCAGCCGTCAGCTTTCAGCCGTGGCAGCTCGACCTGTGGAACACCAGTCACCTGCACTTTGCCTATCGAAAGCGCGCCGCCGGAGCCCATGCCATGCAAGGCTCGATGTACATCGAGCTCGAGATGAGCAACGGACAGCGGATCGAGATCCGCGAATCGGATCCGCGCCAGTCGACCGCGACGCCGTTCAATGGATGGTCGTTTCCAGCAACACCTTCTGCCGCGGAATGGCGCTACGTCACCTTGGACAGCGCACAGATGACGTTCGTGTCGAAACCCGGCGACGAGGTCGAACAGACTTGGCCATTGCCCGTCGGGCCGGTAAAGACGGTGCGCTTCGGCTTACGCGGCGCGCGACCCGGGGAGATTCTGGATCTCGACGGATTGATGGCCTTGCGCCCCAACAGCAACGGAGAGGCGCAGGATGCGACTAAGCTGGTCGCGGGCCAGGTGACCTATGCCGATGGCACGCCCGTCGCAGACGTGACCGTGGTCGCCGCGGCAGAAGCTGGGCGGCGACTAAGGACCGCGACCAATAAACATGGTTACTACTTCTTCTCGGGCGTGGCGCGCGGCTCCATCATCGAGGTCGCGGCGATGATCAACGGCGAGCGGTGCAACCCGACTCGCGGCCGTGCCATCGAAATCCGCAAGAACGAGGCCGAACTGGATATCAACCTAGCCGCTTGCAGGCAACACAATCAGCGCCGACAGGCGCCTACGTTTGCGCCGTGAGTCAGGAATCGACGACATAATGAACCGACGCCGTATGGTCCACACCGGCATAGCGGTGGTGGCGCTGGCCATCGCGGCCGGTCTTGTCTCATCGGTCATGTTTGCGGATTCCGGCGCCGTGCTGGCGGGCAAGCTCTACCGGGCGTTCGCCGTCGGCATGGACCGAACCTCCGATGCTCCGCGACGCGGCAACACCACGGCAGCCGCAAACGCTAACCGGCCGGTGCTCGGCAATGCCGTATTCGCCATGTTCGACAGCGTCGGGCTCTACCAGAAAAACGGTTTGGTGGAGGTCTATGGAGGCGAATTGAGGCAGCGGCAGTCGGGTCCGATAACGGTGGAGAAGAGCCTTCTCCTTGCCTCCGGCAACGACGCCTGGGTACTGTGGTCGCCGGATGCATCTCCCGCCGCCGATGCTACGGGCATCGAACTGAGACTGTTCGGCGCTCTGCCTGCCGCGGCCACGCTGACAGTGGGGCTGATCCTTCACTCCGGTACCAGTTTCGCGTTCGAAACCGGAAGCGCGCCAGTCGAATCTTCCCGACTGCAGGGATTCAGGCCTGCGCAGGTTCCAGAGCCCTTCCGCGACGCGCTCGCATCGGCGAAGGTCCTGCCCTTCGCCCGCGGCGCACCGGGCGTGTGGAGCGTCAAGCTGCCGCCGGAGCTCACCGCCGAGCTGCGGCAGGCACCGCCGCCAGGCGCCATCCGCACGTGGTTCGTCGTACTGTCGAATGCCGCGGGCAGCACGCTGGAGGTCGCCTCGCTGGCGCTCGTCGCTAACGAAGCCCAGCGTCAGGATGTCGCGATCGCGACCGTAAGCGGCCGAGTACGCAACATTGCGCCGGCTCAGGACGCAACGGTCGAACTGGTCACCGAAAGCAACAAGCGGTATTCCGCGGCCATTGCAGAAGACGGCAGCTTCGCATTCAACGGGCTCGCGCCCGGGCGGCCGGTGTCACTTCGATTCCGTCACCTGGGCCAGAATTACTACGCCAATCTGGGCCGCTGGTTTTCGCCCATGACGGATCGGACGGACATCGTCATCGCAGTCGTGCCAAGCTATGTGAATGCGGACAATCACCCCGCCGATCCGAAGAAGGCGAAGTTCATCCACCGCAGCAAGCCGGTCAGCTACTTCTCCTACGAACCGCACAGCCGGCAGTACTGGCCCGGCGCTGGTCCGGTACAGGAGTTTGACTCGACCACGTTTTCCAACAATTACGGCCTGATCGATCGCGACCGCTTCTTCGATAACCCCGACCGATGTTTTCGGATCGCCCATCTGGGCGCCAGTACGGCGGTATCGCTTCAGGTTCGGGCGTTCGAAAAATACAACATGGTGTTGGAGCAGGAACTCGGCGTCGCGCTTGGACGCTGTGTAGAGGTCGTTTCCGTGGGACGGGATAATGGCGATATTGGCGCGCTCTTCCGAGCGGCGCGCGATTACGCGATCAAGTTCGCACCCGATGTGCTGCTAATCGAGAACAGCAATTACCACTTGATGCAGATCCATCCCGAGCTATTGCGGCGGGCGATCGGCTGGGACCAGACCCACAGTCCACTGGATTCGTTTTATTACGACGATGCGGGCAAGCTGCGGCTGCGTGAAGAGAGCAACAAGTACCCCTTGTTCGTGACCCCCCCAAACCAGGCCGAACTGGTGCCCGGGGTGAACTTCTGGAAGACCATGATGGTTCCGCACGAGCATATGCACCGTTATGGAAGGGAGGCGTGGAAGTACTTCGTAGACATCGTTCGCCATTACCAGGAGCAGTTCCCCGGTCCACGAATCGTCGTCAACACCGGGCTCGACCAGGCGCAATGCAAGAACGAGTGTGAAACCCGGCTCATGCTGGCCGACGGCAAGCAGATCGTGGCCGGCACGCGTGTCCTGCTCGACCACTACCGCAAGCTATGCGAGAAGGAGAAGCTCGACTGCATCAATCCCGACATTCCCGCCGGCTACGAGCATCCTCCCGTGCTGCTCACCTTCGTGCACGACGGCCACTTCTCCGTGCGCGGCCATCAGTGGTATGCGCGCGAGCTGGCGAAGGGCATCGAGGCGATCTATCGATGAATACACGAGCGGACGGATTAACGAGCGGTTTTCAATTAGAATCGGCTGAGTTTTCCGACCAAGCGAGCGACCTGCGGCGATGATGCTTTCTGGTGTGGACCTCACGGGCTACCCGTGTCTTGCGCAACTCAGCGGGGCGCAGCTTTCGATATGGCCCGAGCAC
>JADLAC010000047.1 GCA_020848435.1 Burkholderiales bacterium
CATAACGCCCGCATGCGGCGTTGCTCGGCTTGCCAATATTCCCGATATTGGTCTGCACCGAGCGCCTTGCCTGCGGGCGTTGTGGGCACAACGCATCGCGCGAAATCAAGTCCGACAGGCTCCTAGCAACCGCGCAATCTCCGGCCTGGTCGCTCGTACTGGCGCTCGCGACCAACGAGGGGACCTCTGGCGATGCGCGCGATCGTTGCCGCGAGCGCGCCCGCGCGACGTAACGCGATGAATCTGCAACAGCGCCTTGTCCGGCTGCCGCCCCAGATCTGGCTCGGCTCGATGTTGCTGGCGCTGCACGCCGCGCTTGCGTGGGACTTCGACAGCGCCTGGTCGCGCGCCTTTCTGCTCGCTCACGTCGGCTTGTTCCTCATCTGGCAGCCGATGTGGCGCGGCGAGAACAATCTCAGCACGCGCCACCTGGCGCTGATCGTGATGATCGGCGTCGTGCTGGTCGGCTTCACCAACTGGTGGTTGATGGCAGTGTGGCTCGCGGTCCTGTTCGGCTTGATCGGAGGCAACGTACCGGGCATTCGCGAGCAGCGGCACCGCCTCGCCTCGCTGCTCGCGGCGGTCTATCTCCTGGCGATGTTGTTGGTCTGGGTGGTGCCGCGGTTGTTCAGCGTCCCCGAAGCCGGCAGCGCGGCGATCGACCTGCTGGTGCGCTACGGCTTGCTGCTGCTGCCGCTGCTCATCATCGTCACCCGGGTCGAGCGCCTGGTCTCTGACGTGCCGCACGCGGTCGACCTGTTCTACAGCGTCATGCTGTTTCTGCTGGTGGCCGCGCTGGTGCTGGGCAGCTTCATGATCAAGGAGCTCGCGAGCGCCGCGTATCCGCTCGCGCTTGCCCAGACGCTGCTGTGGATCGCCGGGCTGTTGATTGCCTTGTCATGGCTGTGGAATCCGCATGGCGGATTCTCGGGCGTCGGTCAGCTCTTGTCGCGCTACCTGCTGTCGGTCGGCTTGCCGTTCGAGCGCTGGATGCAGAACGTGGCCAACCGCGCCGAGCACGATGATCAGCCGGAGCGCTTCCTGGTGAACGCCTTGCACGACATGCTCGAATTGCCGTGGCTCTCCGGGGTGCGCTGGCAGACCCATGGCGAGGGCGGCGAGTTCGGCGAGCCGTCGAAGTTCGATGCCGAGCTGAGCTACCGCGAGCTGACCTTGACGTTCTACACCCGCTGGTCGCTCTCGCCCGCATTGCTCCTGCACCTGAAGCTGCTGACCCGGCTGCTCGCGCACTTCTACGACGCCAAGCGGCGCGAGCAACAGCAGCGCTTGAGCGCCTATACCCAAGCGATCCACGAGACGGGCGCCCGGCTCACGCACGACGTGAAGAATCTCTTGCAGTCGCTCACCTCGCTGTGCGCCGCCGCCGAGGCGAGCGGCCCCGAACGCGCTACCGAGCTGCAGGCGCTGATCAACCGGCAGTTGCCGCAAATCACCCAACGCTTGCAAGCGACGCTGGACAAGCTGCGCGCCCCGGGCAAGCCCGATGCGATCGCGATGGTCAAGGCGAAGCAGTGGTGGGAAGCCCTCAAGGCGCGCTACGCGCGCAGCGACGTCGTCTGCACCGCGGGCGAGATCGCCGAGCAGGCGAGCCTGCCGGCCGATTTGTTCGACAGCGTCGCGGACAACCTGATCCAGAACGCGCTCAGCAAGGGGCGCGGCGAGCGTGACTTCCGGGTCGAGGTCTATTTCGCCTGTGTCGAGACGCCGCGCCTGCGGGTCACCGACGCCGGCGTCCCCGTGCCGCCGGCGGTCGCGCGTAACCTGTTCGCCGCGCCGGTGCCCTCGCAGACCGGCTTGGGCATCGGGCTGTACCAGGCGGCCAAGCAAGCCGCTCAGCACGGCTATCGGCTGGCGCTCGCGAGCAACGAGCCCGGCCAAGTGCGCTTCGAGCTGGCGCAGCGGGGCTGAGAACGCGGATGGTGGCCATGCGGCGGCTATCCGTAAGTCCAACTGTGGAAGTCGGGTGAGAAGCGCGGCAGCGAAGCGCCGACGGCCGCCAACGCCGCCGAGTCGGCATGGCACAGGAATACCCCTGCCTGCTCGCAGCACGCGATGTGGACACGGGGGTTCCTGCACCGCGCCCACGGCAGTGAACCACCGGCAGCAGATGATCGCCGCCGTCCCGGGCGAAGGCGCGCGTTCTACCTAGGGCAGCCTGCCCGCCGCGACCAGGCGCTGCTTGAGCACGTGCGGCGAAAGCCAGGCGACGATATCGTCGAATTCACCGGCGGTGCTGGTCGACGGGCTCGGCGCACGGCTGACGAAGGTGTCGTTGTCGTCGCCGTTGGCGATTTCGTTGGCGCTGATCGCGGCGCAGCCGATCACCGCGGCGCAGCCGGGCGGCAGCGTGAGTGCATTGGTCGACGCGTTGATCGCACCCCAGCCGTTGGGGCCGTGCGAGAGCACCAGGGCGACGATGGCGTTGGTCGAAGGGGGCACTTCCGTGATCGCTTCGCCGGCGACGCACGCAGCGCTCGCGCACGCGCGCAGCGTGGCCGGCGTGCTGAACGTGAAGGCCGTGACGTGGTGGGCGAACGCGGGCGAAACGCGATAACGGTAACGATTGCCCCAGGGATCGATCGCGGGCAGCCCCAAGGTCACCCACGGCACGTTGCCCTCCGCGCGCACGCAGGTGCCGCCCGCATCGACATCCTCGATGCCGTCGTTCGCCGTGCCGGCCCCGGCCGCGACCGTCTTGTCGGGACAGGGCAGGCTCACCGAGGCCTGCGCCAAGGCATAGCCGATCAAGGCTTCCTTGATCTCGTCGAGCTGGCGGCGGGTGTCGATCGTCTGGCGCTGCTCGACCTGGGTGGATAGCGGCACCAGGATGCTGCCGAGAATGAGCGCCATGACGAACACGACCACGGCCATCTCGATCAAGGTGAAGCCCGCCGCGCGGCGCGGGGTGATGGGTAGGTAGCGGTGGCGAAGCGCGCCGATCATCCGAGGCCCGCTGGCGGTTGGGTCATGGGCGGAATATGGCGGCGTCGTTGAAGCTCGCCGTCGTGAGCCGTGTTTCGTGCACATCCGCGGTCGGCGTGCTGAAGTCGTTCTCGCCTTCGAGATAATTGCGCGGATTCGCGCGCTCGCCCGGCATCGCGCGTGGCTGGCCGCCACCCACGCTCGGCAAGCGCTTGCCGCCCACCACGAGGAAATAATTGCGGTTCAGCATGTTCGCGCTCGGCGTCAGCACGGTGAGACAATTGCCCGCGCACGTCGGCGTGATCGCGGTCGAGCCGGGCTTGAACGCATCCGCGAGCGCGTAGAAGACGTACAGCTTCCAGTTGGTCCACCAGTCGTATCCCAAGCCGAGCGCGCACGGCAGGCCGGGCCAGGTGTCTTCCATCGCAGCGCCGCTGTCGTCGCGGCTGTTCTTGAAGAGCTGATCGGGGTTGGCGCTGCCGATGATGCCGTCGGGCAGGCGGCCGGTGCGATTGCCGCTGGGATCGGCATAGCGATTGTTGAGCGCGCTCTCGCTCGTATCGGCGGCCCAGGGGTAGCGCAAGTTGTTCGCCGGGCGTGCCGCGTATTGATCGAGACAGCGGCCGGCCTCGCGCACCACGCGCTTCTCCAGCACCGGCATCAGGTCCTGGTAGGTCAGAACCGCGATGCGATCGTTCAGCACCACATCGCCCGTGACCGAGCGCACGGGACCGCTGATGAAACCGTTGTCGAGGTCGTGGTCGATGAAGTTGGCGTTGTCTTCGCTGAATGCCGTATCGAGATAATTCACCGGATTGGTGGCGCCGGCGGGGCTTCGATCCTGCGCCGCGCCGTCCTGGCGCGTGAGCCCTGCGCCCGGCGCGATCACCAGCGCGATGGCGGCGTTGTAGTTGAACTCGGTCGCCGTCGCGACCACGCGCGCGCGGCCGTCGTGCACCACGAGGTTGGCTCGATCCCGTACCGTAATCGAGCCTGTGCTGTCGCTGTTGAGGCAACCGCCGTCCGCCGGATTTACGCATGCGGTGCGGGGATTGTTCTTGAATCCCACCGAAACGGCGTACCAGAGGCGTTCGCCGTCGCCGTCGCGCAGATCGGGCAATCCCAGCGTGCGCCAGGGCAAACGGCCGAGCCGGGTGGCTTCGCCGGCGCAGGGCGGATCGGCGTCGCCGTCGTTGTTCACGTCCGGACAGGGCAGGTCGCCGAGCCGTTCGGGCCCGGTCAGGGGCACGCCTGCCGCATAGCCGATCAGCGCCGCCTTGGCCTGCGCGAGCGCCGCTTCGGTGGTGCGCTGGCGCTCGGCATCGGTGTCGCTGCCGCGCGCCAGTGCGAGCAGCGCCGAGACGCCGATCAGGGCGAACAGCACCACCGCGACAATGAGCGCCACGCCGCGTTGAGCGCGAACGCTCGGACGCCCGCGCGCTCGGGTGCTCATTGCGCGCCAGATTGCGCCGCCGGCTCGGCGCCCGCGGGCGCGGCGGCACGCTCGGCGGCAGGCGGATCGATTTCACGCAGCAGATCGCGCAACAATTCGCGCTCGCGGCTGGCGCGGCGCGGCGGGCGCGAGGCGGCGTCGTCGGCCGCGCTGGAGCGCGGCGCCGCGGCCGGTGCGGGTGGGGGCGGTGCGCGGTAGCCTTCCTGGATGCGTCCGGAATTGACCTCGAGCTGCTGCCCCACTTTGAGATCCACCACGCGCCCGGTTTGCGGCACGCGCACGGTCACGTCCGCGGGCGATGCCGTGCGCGCCGCCGGCGCGACCACGATGCCCTGCTCCGATTGGGCGCCGCGCACCGGCTTGCGGTTGAGCCACACCGTCGTTGCGCCATCGCTGCGACGAACCACCCCATTCAAGGTCACGTATTCCGGGGCGGGCGCGGCCGGAGGCGCCGGCTTCTCGGCCGGCTTGGCGGCCGTCGCGACGGCCGGGGCCTGCGGGCGCCGGCGCATATCGTCGAGCGCGGCGCGCTCCGCCGGGGTGAAGAAAAGTCGCCCGAGCTGCGGGGCAGGCAGCGATTGCGGCGGCTGAGCGGCGCCCGGCGCGCCAGCCGCCGGAGGCGCCGGCGCTGGCGCGGGGAGCACAGGCGCCTGCGCGGCCTGCGCGAGCGCACCGGCCAAGCAAGCGGCGAGGAGCCCCAGCAGGGAAGCGGCGCTCATGGCTTGCGCTCCAGGGTTTCCGGATTGATCGTGATCCATGCCAGCTCGCACTCCGCGCGCAAGTTGGGTTGAGCGCTGAACACGCCCTCGGCGGCCGTGGCGCGCTCGAGCACGCACTCGTTCACATCGAAAGCACCCGCGTTGTGCTGCTCGAGCAGGCGGAAGAACCGCATCAGCTCGCCCTCGTGCGCGAGCCGCAAGCTCAGCTTCATGACCGATTGCGCCATGCCGAGCCGGGCTGCGTTGAGCTCTTGCGCATACGGATAGGGCTGCTGCGTGCTCACCTGGTATTCGGCGCCGAACAGGCGCGCCTGCTCGTTGGCGATGCGCAACGCATCGAGCCAGTTGATGCGTTGCTCCGGGCCGATGAGTCCGCGCGCGCGCAGCTCCTGGTAGGGCCCGAGGAAGCGCACGATCAGATCGCGCTCGTCGCCTGAGCGCTGGAAGCGGTTGCGGGCCTCCTTAAGCTGCGCTTCCTGTCCCGCCAGGGTGAGCGCGTTTTTCGCGATTTCGGCGCGCGTCCAGTACACCATGCCGGTCCCCGCGATGACGACCAGGGCCAGCAGAGCGAGCGGCGCCTTGAGCGAATCCAGGTAGCGGCTGCTGAACTTCATAGCGTCGGCTTGAAGACCAGGTTCATCTTGAACGGCGCGCTGGTCGCGCGGGTGGCGCTTTCGGCGGTCGATCCCGACAGCGCCATGTTCGGACTGACGTTGAGCGGCAGCGCTACGATCTTCACGTCGGCAACCGCCGGGTCCTGCTCGAGTGCCCGTGCGAAGCTCGATATCGCATCGAGCGCGGCGCGGTAGTCGCCGCGGAACGGACGGATTTCGGCTTCGATGAACGCCGACTGCCGCCTCCCGCGCGGCATGCCGGGAGCCGTTGCCCCGGCATCGGGGCGCGCTGCGGCGCCGTCGCTGTCGAAATCGCGCGTGCCGTACTTCCAGCCGAAGCTCTTGAGATAGACGTTCGGGTATTGCTCCAGCGCCCGGCCCACGACCATCATCGCCGGTTCGGGCGTGCGCTTGATGGACTTCAGCCGCTCGGCGGTGTGCACCGCCAGGACCATGTTGTCCGCGGTGGTGGGCGAGGCCGGGAAGCGCCGCGTCACTTCCTGGTAGCGGCGCTGATAGTCCGCCGCTTGGTTCACGGCATGCGCCTGCTCCGAGCGCAGCTCGTAAATCTGGTAGGCGTTCATCGCCACCCAGGCAAGCGAGACGATGCCGGCGACCGCGGCGCTGGCGTACAGCGCCCGGCGGAGCTGGTAGATCTGGAAGCGCTCGGTGACGGGCTCGGGCGCGAGATTGCCCTGGGGCGGCTGCAGCCCCAGGAAATGCAGGTAAAGCGCATCCGGCACGTCGCTCACGATCGCTGTCCCGACACCGGTGCGGGAAGCGATCTCGTTCGCGCCGAGCAGGCTCGCCTGGGCGTTGGAAATCTCCCGCGCGACCGAGTGCTCGAGCCCGGACAAGTTGCCGTCGCGATCGAGCACCACCACCGCCAGGTGCTCGTCCAGGCTCATGACGCGCAGCGCGTGCAAGTACAGCCGCGTGTTGGCGATTTCCTCGGTATAGGCCGCGACCCGGCCGCGCGTGTCGACACTCTCGACCCGGGTCAGGCGGCTGATGCGCAGCTTGCCGTGGCGGAAGAAGCTCAAGCGCAAGCCCGAGGTATGGTGCGCGACCAGCAGCAGGTTGGCAACGCCGGGCGAGAGCTTTTGCGCGAGCGGCTCCGCGACGACGGGCAGCAGGTACACGCCTGCGACCGGCAAGTCATGCGCGCGAATCTGGCCGATCCAGCCTTCGACCAGGTCGGGATTGGTGAGCGCGAAGAACAGGTACTGATCGTCGCGCCGCTTGCCCGAATCACGGCCTTGCAGCACGGCCGCGCAGTACGGCGTATTGCGGTAAAGCTGGCGCAGGCGCCGGTCGAGCAGCTCGCCGCGATCGCGCCCGCTCGCGTGCGGCAGCATTTCGAAGCGGTAGTCCTCCTCCACCACGTCGACCATCACCTGTACGGGGATATTGTGGAATTGCGCGAGGAAGCGATCGAACGCTTCGCTGCCCTGGGCGTCGTTGCGGAATACCTGGCAGCGGCCGAGCTTGCCGTTACGCGACAAGCCCACGCTCGCCTGGCCGGCGGAAATGCAGACGAGTAGTTTCTCGGCCATGCCGGTTACACCTTGCTCGTGGGGCTGCGGGAATCGCTCATACCTTCAACTTGCCGAGGATATCGTACACCGGCGCCAGCACCGCCCATAGGATGAACGCCAGTACGAGGCCGAGCGCCATGGTGAGCGCCGGCTCGATGAACTTCATCGCCTTGTCGACCGATTCGCGCACGTCGCGGCCATAGAAGTAGTTGACGTTCATGAGGGCCGTGTCCAGCGCGCCGGTCGCCTCTCCCAGGCGCAGCATGCGCACCACCAGCGCGGGAAAGATCCCGATGTTCTGGAACGCTTCGGCCAGGCTGTCGCCCGCGGTGATCTGCTGCGTCGCGCGGCGCAGGCCGTCGGCGACCACCCGGTTGCCGACGATTTCCTCGCTGTTGCGCAACGCGTCGAGCACCGTGATGCCGGAGCGGTACATCATGGCGAAGAAGCTGGTGAAGCGGGCGAGGATGATCTTTTGCAGGATGGGACCGGTGAGCGGAATGCGCAGCTTGGCGTAGTCCCACAGGTAGCGCGCTTTCTCGCTTTGACGGACCCACCAGGCCAGCGCGGCGGCGAGCACGACCGGCAGCCCGAAGATCAATGGCCACCATGTGCGCAAACCGTCGGAGAAAAACGTCAGCATGCGGGTCTGGATCGGTATCTCGACGCGCATGGTCTTGATGAGCTGCGTGATCTGCGGCACCAGCCACATGAGCAGAAACAGCACGACGGCGCTTACCACCAGCAGCACCAGCGACGGATAGATCATGAGCCGCTTGGTCATCGAGGCGAGCTCGTCCTGCCAGCGCAGCGATGCGCTCAGGTTCTCGAACACTTCGGGCAGCGTGCCGGCAAGCTCGCCGGCGCGCACCAGGCTGACGAATACCGGCGAAAACACTTCCGGATGGGCGGCCAAGCACTGCGAGAGCACCTTGCCGCCTTCCATGTCCTCGATCACGGTGGTGAGGATTTCGCGAAAGCGCGGGTTTTCCATTCCGTCGCGCAAGTCGCGCAGGCCGTCGATGAGCGGTATGCCGGCGCGCGAGATCTGCTCGACGTCGATGCAAAAGGTGATGAGGTCGACGCGCGACACGCGCCCGCGGCTCCCCCGAAAGGCCCCTTTGTCCTGGACGCGATAAGTGATGAGGTCAAGCCCCATGCGCCGCAGGCGCAGCTCCAGGTCGACTTCGTTGGCGGCATCCAGGGCGCCGCGGGCGGGCCGGCCCTGCTTGTCGACGGCTTTATAGACGAATGCGGACATGGCGCGGCGGCGCTTCGCTCTAGCTGTAGCGGCCGGTCAGGTCGACCGCGCGCGAGACTTCGCCGATGGTCGTGCTGCCGTCGAGCACGCGCGCGATGCCTTCGTCGGCGAGCGGCCGGAAGCCTTTGCTCAACGCCAGGGTGCGCAGCTCACGGGTGGTGGCGCGGCGCGCGACCAGCTCGTCCAGGTCGCTGTCCATCACCAGGATCTCCATGATGGCCATGCGTCCCTTGAAGCCCTTGTTCGCGCATTGCTTACAGCCCACCGGCCGGTACAGGCTCGGCGCCGAGCTGGCGCGGTTGCCGAGGAGCTTGCGCTCTTCCGGGGAGGGCAGGTACGCCTCCTTGCAGAACGCGCACAGCACCCGCACCAGCCGCTGCGCGATCACGCCGATGATGTTGCCGGACATAATGTCGGGCTGGATGCCGATGTCGAGCAGGCGAGGAAAGGCGCCGAGCGCGGAATTGGTGTGCAGCGTGGTGAACACCTGGTGGCCCGTCATGGCGGCGCGGAACGCCATCTCGGCGGTCTCGCGATCGCGCACCTCGCCGACCAGGATGATGTCGGGATCCTGGCGCATGATCGAGCGGATGCCGTTGGCGAAATCCATCTTGATCGCTTCGTTGACCGAGGTCTGGCGCATCAGGTTGAGCGGATACTCCACCGGATCCTCCAGGGTCATGATGTTCACCGTCTCGTCGTTGATCTCGGCGAGCAGCGAGTAGAGGGTGGTGGTCTTGCCGCTGCCGGTCGGGCCGGTGACGATCAGGATGCCCTCGGGGCGGGCCAGCATCAAGCGCAGTGCCGGCATCGAATCCGCGGCGAGATTCATGCGGTCGAGACTGATGATGGACTTCTCGCGGTCGAGCACCCGCAGCACGATGTTCTCGCCGTGGATGGTGGGCTGGGTGGACACGCGAAAGTCGATCGGGCGGCCGTTGAGCGTGAGCGATATGCGCCCGTCCTGGGGCGCGCGCGTCTCGGCGATGTTCATCTCGCTCATCACCTTGATGCGCACCGCGATGCCCGGCCAGTAGGTCTTGTGCAGGCTGCGCACCTGTTCGAGCACGCCGTCGATGCGAAAGCGGATGCGCAGAAACGCGTATTCCGGCTCCAGGTGGATGTCCGAGGCGCCGCGCTTGACGGCGTCGACAAGGAGCGCGTTGACCAAGCGCACCATCGGCTGGGTGTATTCATCGCCGATCGCCTGCAAGCTTTGATAGTCGATTTCGCCGGTCTCGATCTCCCGCAGGATGCCGTCGACCGACAGCTCGAAGCCGTAGAACTGGTCGATGTAGTCTTCGAGCTGCGCTTCGGCCGCGAGCAGCGTCTTCAACTCGACCCGCTGGCCGAGCATCGCGCGCAACTGGTCGAGCGCGACCACGTTGAACACGCCCGAGGTGGCGACGGTGAGCGCGCGCTCGTCGGGATCCCAGGCGATAGGCAGCACGCGGTGGCGGCGCGCGAACTCCTGCGGCACCAGGCGCGTCGCCTCGGCATCGGCGACGACCTGCGACAGGTCGATCGACTCCTGCCCGACCGTGCGCGCCATCGCGTCGCGGATGGCGGCCTCGGTGACGAAGCCCAGGCGCACGAGCTGGCGGCCGATGGGCGTGTTGTTGGACTTCTGCTCGGTGAGCCCGATGCGAAGCTGATCGGTGGTGATCAGCCCCTGCTGCACCAGCAGCTCGCCCAACCGGAGTTTTTTACGTTGCTCGGCCAATGCTCGACGCGATCAGGTAACTACGGGCAAGCGTGCGAGGGACGGCTGCAACCTGCATTCTCCCCGGCACCCAGGCGCTCGCCTGTCAGCCTGCGCCCGGCCGCGAAAATAGCACGCCGGCGCCGGCCGCGGCGAGCGAGCGCATCACGGCCGTTCGGACACGGCCGCCTCGAGGCTGCGAACCCGCGCTTGCACCGACGCGAGCGCGAACTGCGCATGGCCTCGGGACTGTGCCAGCGCGAGGGCGCGCCGATAGTAGTCGAGCGCGAGCCTGGGTTGGCTCAGATGCTCGAGGCCCACGGCGAGGTTGAAGGCATAGTCCGGGTTGTCGGGGGCGAGGTTGAACGCCTGGAAGTACGCGCCCTGCGCCGCGGCCCACTGGCCCTGCTCGGAATACACGTTGCCCAGGGTGAAATACAGGTAGGCCGAGGGCTCGCGGGCGATGAGCTGCTTGAGGCGTGACTCCGCCGCCGCCGGATCCGCGCGACCGCCGAGCGCCAGCACGCCGGCTTGCGCAAAGGCATTGCGGGGCTCCTGCTCCAGGACGCGCAGGTAGAGCTGGGTGGCGGCATCGCCCCTGTTCTGCTGGCCTAGCGCCGAGGCGAGGCCGAGCATCGCGTCGATATTGCGCGGGTCGGCCGCCAGCACCTGGCGGTACATGCGCTCGGCGTCGTTGACCTGGCCCTTCTCCAGCGCTTGATAGGCCGAGGTCAAGGCCGGATCGACGGCGAGGACCTGGGGGGCCGCTGCCGGGGTTACGCCTTCGAGGTCGCGCTTGGCCTGCGCGGGAGACGTTGCCGCCCGTGGCGCGGGACGCGGACGGGCCACGGCGGGCTCCCTGCCTGCGGGCGCTGCGGCGATTCCCGGCGCGGTACTGGACGGCGCCGTGGGCATGGCGCGACGCGCGGGCGTTCCGGGCGTGGGTGCCGGCTCGGGCGGTCGCGCTGCGGGGATGTTTGCGGCGGGCGGCGGGGCGCTCGCCGTTGCCGCGGCTGCCGGGGGCTGTGGCGCGGCCGGGACGGGCGCGGCGGGCGCGCTCGGCGGCAGGGATCGGCTCGCCATCGCGGCCGGTGCTACGGGCGCTGCGCCGGCGGGCGCGGGTGCGGCCGACGTGGGCGGGACTGTGGGCGTGGCAGGGGCGGGTGCGGCCGACGACGTCGGTGCGGCCCCGGGCGCGCCGGGGAGCGCGCTTGGGGCGCTCTGGACGGCGGTCGATTGCGCCGGCGCCATGCTGGGCCCGGCCGGGGGCAGGGCCGGCTCGACCGGAACAGCCGGTGCGGCGGCGATGCTGGGCGCAGGCGGCGCCACGCTCGGCGATGGCGGTGCCGGGGGCGCAACCGGCCTGGCGACGAACATCCCCGGGCTGGTGATCTGGATGTACAGATAGATCCCGTAGCCGATAGCGAACAGGCCCGCCGCGGTGCTGAATGCCACCAGCGGGCGGCGCGCGAGCCAATCGAGTAAGCCTGGCGAACTCGCCGCAGGCGTTGTCCTGGCGCCGGCGCGAAAGACGTTTTGTGCTTGCTGCGGGCTTGCGGCAGGGGCGCGATCGCGCTCGCTCACCTCGTCGAACGCGGGCGCGCGCGCCGCGGTGCCGGCGCGCTGGCTCGCGCTGCCGCGTGGGCTTGCTTCCACCGGCTCGAGCGAAATCTCTGTTCCGTCGGCGGCGCGGTGTTCTGCGGGTTGCTGCTCCTCGGCGCCGGGCGCGGCCGCTTCGCGATTCTTGGCCGCGTTTTGCAGTGCTTTCAGCAGGAGACTCATGGTCCGGGCCTCTGCGTGCCGAGGTTCTGCGGCAGGAAACGCTGATAGAAGCGCAGCTCGTCGCTCTCGAGCGAAGGGTTCGTTATCAC
Source organism: Burkholderiales bacterium (assembly GCA_020848435.1). Classification (GTDB taxonomy): domain Bacteria; phylum Pseudomonadota; class Gammaproteobacteria; order Burkholderiales; family WYBJ01; genus WYBJ01. Next base: position 12,102 of record JADLAC010000047.1, read on the forward strand.
CGTCGGCTTGAGGAAAATCACCAGCTCGGTCTTGACGGCGCTGTTGTCGCGGAAGCGGAACAGCTCGCCCACGCTGCCGATGAAATCGGCGCCGGGAATCTGCTCGCGGCTGTAGCGGACATTGTCTTGCATGAGGCCGCCCAGGATGACGGTCTGGCCGGTGCCGACCTGCAGCACCGACTCCATTTCGCGCACTTGCACTTCGGGAACCCGGTTCTGAACCTGGAGCAAAGGATTCGGATCCTGCTTGAACTGGAGCACGCGCGACACCGTGGGGCGCACGGTCAAGGTGATGCGCCCGTCATCGCTGATCTGTGGCGTCACGCCCATCACCACGCCGACCGAAACCGTCTTTGCCGTGGTATTCACGCTCGTGGTCGCACCGCCCTGGACCGGCGTGGTCGTCGACGAGCTGACTTCGAAGTAGACGATGTTGTCGACCACCTTGAGCAGCGCGGTCTGGTTGTTCAGCGCCATCAGCTTCGGGCTCGACAGCACGCGGGTGTTGCCGAATTCCTCCAGCAGCTTGAGGGTGGCGGCGATGTCGCCGAACTTGGAGCCGGGATTGAAATAGCCGAGCTGGAAGAAATTGTTTCCCTGCTGCGTCAGCCCCGGGCCGAACCCCGACAGCAGGCTTTGCGTGAAAGTGAAGCCGCGGTTGTTGTTGGAGAGACGGCTCCAGTCGATCCCCGCCTGGTAGGCATCCGAGAGCCGGATCTCGATGATCGTCGCCTCGATCATGACCTGGCGCTGCACGGCATTGAGCACGCTGTCGATGTACTGCTGGATCAGCTCGTGCTGGCGCTCGGTGGCCAGTACGCTGACGGTGCCGGCCACCGCGTTGATCACGATCTTCTCGTTGACGTCGCCGGGAATCTCGCGCGGGGGACCTTGAAACGCCTTCTCCAGCAGCGCCGGGGCGGCTTGACCGGCTCGCGCCACGGCTTCGGCCTGGGCGATGCGCTCGTCGCGCGCGGCGCGCAGCGCTTCGTTGCGCGCGGCGGTCTCTTCGGCCGTCCGGGACAGTGCCTGGGTCGAGGCGAGAATCGAGCGGATGTTCTCCTGCAGGACGGTCCAGAAGCGGTTCTCCGAACGCGTATTGACGGTGGTCTGCGATTGGTTCGCGCCCTGGCCGGCTTGGCCGCCGCTGCCCGTGACGGAACCGGTGATCGATCCGGACACGCCGATCTGCGACACGCTGTCGCGCTGCATGTTCACGTAGTTGACCCGATAGGTCCGCAGGTACGGGGTATCGGGCTGCACGATGATCGTGTTGCCCTCGCGCAGGTAGCGCAGGCTCACTTGCTTGCTTATCCGGTCGAGGATTGCCGGCAACGTCTCGTTGATGGCATTGATGCTGACCAGGCCGCTCAAGCCGGGGTGAATGTCGATGTTCTGGCGCGTATCGCGCGCCAGCGCGAGCAGCAGCTCGCGCACCGGCACGTCGTTGACGACCACGCTATACGTCTGCGGCTTCACTGCCGGCTTGGGCGCCGGAACCGCGAAGCTCGTGCTCCTCACGGGCGCGAGGATTTCGCCCGCGGCCTTGGGTTCGACCCGCACGTGCCCGTCCGAGGGCGCGACGGTGCTGTGGCGGGCACAACCGGAGAGCGCTGCCAGCATCAGAGCCGCGGCAAGCCCGGCAACGGCGCGCACTGCGGGCCGTGCTGCAACCCTGCTCATACGGCGATCGTGAAAACGCGACATGGCAAGTCGCATCTGATTGACCCCTGTTCTGCGGCAGGCGAAGTCAAGCGCCGCGCTCACAGCGTCTTGTTGCGGCTCATTTCCTCGCGGACCCCTTGAACCGTGCGCAAGTATGGCTTGAAGGCCTTCAGATGCGGCGGCAAGCGATCGAGCGCGTCCTGAGCAGCCTCCCTGCTGCCGAAGCTGCCGTACAGCACGGTCAGGAACGGCTTCTGCCTGGCGACTGTACGGTACACAAATAGACTATTTATTTCAATAGATTTGGCGATGGAGCTGAGATGGTCCTTAAGCTGCTGCGGATTCTCCGAGCCGAGGAGCTGGATGGAATGCGTCTGGGCCGCTTCGGCTTCCAGCCAGCGGCGCGTCGCACGCAGCCTGGAATCGAGCATATCCTCCGCGGGTTCAAGCGCTTGCTGCGGCTTGGCGGGCTCCGCCGGAGGCCCGGCCGGGACCTCGATGGCGACGGCGTGTTGCACTTGAGCAACAACCGGGGTGGCGCTGCTCGGGGAGGGCGGGTCTGCCGCGGCGAGGCGCGCCGGCTGCAAGGCGCGATCGGCCGGCTCGACGGCCGCGCCCGCGGCCGGCGCTTTCGACTCGAGGCCGCGCGCCTTGGCGACTTCGGCGGGTTCGGTCGCGCTGCGCGCGGGGGCGAAGGGACTGTCGGGCAGCGGGTTGGCGTTCGACTTGAACGTAGCCGCGCCGTGCACGCCGAGATAGATCGCCGCCGCGATCAGCAGCAGCGCCGCCAGGCTGCCCAGGGCGATCAGCCAGCGCCTGCGCATACCCTCCGGGGCGTCGTCGCGGGCGAACTCGCTGTCGCGGATCGCGGCCGCGACGTGCCGCGGTTCGACGGTATGCGTGTTCTCCGAAAACGCGGCGAGCAGCGCCTTGTCGGCAATCAGGTTCACGCGCCGAGTGAGCCCGGCGGAGGCCTGGGCGATGCGCTTGATGACGTTAGCGCTGAAAAGGTCCGGCCCGCGATAGCCCACGGCGCGCAGGCGGAACATCAGGTACTCGCCGACTTCCTGCGCGGCGAGCGGCGGCAGGGCGAAGCTGTGGGTGATGCGCTCGCGTAGCTGGCGGATGTTCGGCTGGCGCAGGTTCGCGTCCAGCTCGGGCTGGCCGAACAGCACGATTTGCAGCAGCTTGTGCTTGCCCGTCTCGAGATTGGACAGCAGCCGCACTTCTTCGAGCGTCGCGATGGGCATGTTCTGCGACTCCTCGACGAAGATCACCACCTGCTTGCCGGCCGCGTGCCGCTCGAGCAGGTAGGCGTACAACGCCTGCATGACTTCCATGCGATTGGCATCGCGTACGACCTTCAACTGTAGCTCGAAGGCGATCGCGTGCAGGATCTCCTCGGGCGAAACGCTGGGATGCGCAAGGTAGACCGTCTCGATGTGCGCGGGCAGGCGCGTCTGCAGCATGTTGCACAGCATCGTCTTGCCGGTGCCGACTTCGCCGGTCACCTTGACGATGCCTTCGCCCTGGGAGATCGCGTAGATCAGGGCATCGAGAATCGGGCCGCGATTGCCGCCGGCGAAGAAAACGTCCGTGTTCGGGGTGATCCGAAAAGGCGCTTCGTTCAGTCCGAAATGGGCGTAATACATGGCCTACTTGTCCGCCGCCCCCTCTTGCCCGCCGTAGTTCTGGATGCGGCTGTAGAGCGTGGTGCGGTGGATGCCCAGCAATCGCGCCGCTTGCGACAGGTTGCCGTGGGTGATCGACAACGCGGCCTCGACGTAACCCCGTTCCCATTGCTGCAGCGTCATGTCGAGGTTGAAGTTCTTCTGTAGCTGCAAATGCTTGCGCGCCGCCTCGAGCAGCGTCTTGAAGTCCTGCGCAGGGGCGAGGCCCGGCAGCGCGACGTCGACGCTTTCCAGGTCGAGCTCGGCCTGGAGCTGCTCGCTGGTCACGCTTTGGCCCGCGTACTTGGTCGTCAGGCGGATCACGATGTTGCGCAATTCGCGCACGTTACCCGGAAAGCCATACTCGACCCAGGCCTGGCGTGCGCGCTGGTCTAGCTCGAACGGCGCGCAGCCCGCCTGCTTCGCGTAGAAGTCGCGAAAGTGATCGAGCAGCATCGACTTGTCGTCGCCCAGATCGCGCAGCGGCGGCACGCCGATGGTGAACACCGACAGCCGATGGTAGAGGTCCGCGCGGAAGCGCCCGCCGCGCACTTCCTGGCGCAAGTCGCGGTTGGTTGCGGCGATGACACGCGCATTGCTCTTGCGGCTTTGCGTCTCGCCCACGCGCTGGTACTCGCCGTTTTCCAGCACGCGCAGCAGCTTCGCCTGCAACTCGAGCGGCAGCTCGCCGATTTCGTCCAGAAACAGCGTCCCGTCGGAGGCGTCTTCGAAGTAACCCGAGCGCGACGAGGTGGCGCCCGTGAACGCGCCCTTGGCATAGCCGAACAGCGTCGGCTCGACCAGCGTCGGCGAGATCGCGGCGCAATTGAGCGCCAGGTAGGGCTTGGCGGCGCGCCCGGAACGGGTGTGCAGGGAAGACGCGACCAGCTCCTTGCCGCTACCTGATTCACCCTCGATCAGGACCGGAAACGGCGCATTGGCGTACTGGTTGATCTGCTGGCGCAGCTTCTCCATCGGCATGCTCGCGCCGATGAGCTTGCTCGTCTCGGGCGCGGCCTCGAGCTCGGCGTCGGTGATTTCCAGCGCCTTCAGCAACTGCGCCTTGATCACGGCTGGCTCGCAGGGCTTGGCGATGAAGTCGATCGCGCCGAGGGTGCGCGCATGCTTGGCGTTGGTCTCGTCGCTCTGGCCCGAGAGCACCAGGATCTTGATCGCCGGCGAATAGGCGATTAGCTCGCTGATCAGCTTGAAGCCCTCGTCGGGTCGATGCGGCGTCGGCGGCAGGCCCAGGTCCACCAGCGCGAGCTTCGGTGCGCTGTCGAGCTGGCGCAACAGGCTCTTCATCTGCTCGCGCGAATCGGCGACGTAGACGTTGAAATCGCGGCTCAAGACGAAATTGAGCGTGTCGCTGATCAGGGGATCGTCGTCGACGATCAACAGGTCGGGCTTGGAGCGGGTGGCGGGGTCCATCCCTGTCCTTCATTAGGCCTTTTCAATCGGCTATTTTGCCAGATCGACTGTCGCCGGACACCTCAAGGGGCGACTTGCGCTTCGCCCGCCCCGCTCGGCGCCGTCTCGATGCAGCGCAAGAAGGCTTGTTCCAGGTCGTGGCTGCCGGCGGTCGCGAGCAACGCCTGCGGCGTGCCGACGAAGCGGATGGTGCCACCGTGCAGGACGGCCATGCGATCGCACAGTTGCTCGACATCGGCGAGCAGGTGCGAGGTGATGAACAGCGTGCGCCCGCCGGCGCGCAGCGCCGCCAGTTGCCGCTTGAGCAGCGCGCGCGCCTTGGGGTCGAGCCCGCTGGTCGGCTCGTCGAGGACATAGAGCCGCTTGTCCGACAGCAGGCAAGCCGCGAGCCCGAGCTTCTGGGTCATGCCCTTGGAAAACGAGCGCACCGGCAGCTCGAGCGCCCGCCGGTCCAGATCGAGGGCCTGGAACATCGCTTCGGCTCGATCGAGCGCGAAGGCGCTGCGATGCAAGCTGAGCATGTAGCGCAGGAAGTCCTTGCCGGTGAGGTAGTAGGGCGGCAGGAAGCGCTCGGGAAGATAGGCGAGGCTGCGCCGCGCTTCGGTGTGCTGCGCGCCGCTGCCGAAGATTTCGATCCTGCCGCCGTCGAGCCGGGCGAAATCGAGCAGGCACTTGATGAGGGTCGTCTTGCCGGCGCCATTGACTCCCACCAACCCGAACAGCTCGCCCGCCTCTACCTCCAGCGTGAAATCGGCCAGGGCGACATGGCGGCCGAAGGTCTTCGATACGTGCTGGAACGAAAGGGCGGCGGTCATTGCGCCTGGGGCTCGCGGTATCGACGCATTATGCGCCGGCCCGGCGGACCGTCCAAGCGCGGGCGCGGCGGAAGCTCGCCGCGCGGCGCACGCGAAATCACCTCCGACATGCTCCCGGCCTGTGCTAAATTCGGACCGATGTCTTCCCCCGAAGCGCCGCTGCTCGAACAGCTCTCCGCCAACAGCGTCCCCTACCGGGATCCGCTGGCGGTGCTCGATTGGCGCGCGCTGTCCGCCGATCGCTATTGGCTGCCGCCGGAGGCGATCTCGCTGCACGGGCTGGACGAGTTCGAGGCGCTCTCCGATGCGGCCAGGATGCGTCTTTCGCAGCACGAGTTCCTGGCGTTCGCACACTCGGCCATCGCGCTCGAGCGCGCCTTCCTCCAGTCGACCGCGCGCCGCTTGCGGCGGGCCGAGCCCGACGCGGAATACGCCTTCCTGCTGCACGAGATGCGCGAGGAGGCGGGTCACAGCCTGATGTTCCTGCGCCTCGCGGCCGCGAGCGGCCTCGCTGCTCCCGACTGGCGCGATGCCCTGCCCCGCTTGGCCCGTCCGTACTCGCGTTTCGTTCCGGGCGATGTCGCGTACTGGTTCATGATGGTGGTCGCCCAGGACGTGCCGGACAAGCTGCATCGTTTCGTGCGCCGGCATGGCGGCCCGCAGACCAGCCCCTTCATCCGGCAGCTCATCAGCTTGCATATGCTCGATGCATCGCGCCATCTTGCGTATGCGAGGCGGCGCCTGGAGATGGCGATGGAAGGCCGCGGCAGGGCAGTGGCGCGAATCATGCCGGCGCTGTTCAACGTGCTCTTCAATCGTTTCGTGCACGGCTTTTTCTGGCCGCAGGCCGAGCTCTACGAGCGCGCGGGCCTGGGCGATGGACGCGCGTGGCGTCGGGCCGCCGCGCGCAATCCGCACCGGCGCGAATTCGTTCTGCGCCTGCTCGCGCCGACCATGCGCCTGCTATCGCATCAAGGCATTTCGGTGCGCTTGCGCTGATCCGTCTTCGGCCCGCAAGCGACACCCGCACGGCGGGGACAATGCGCTCGCGGCGCGGCGTTCTTGCTGCACAGGGCAGCGCGCTGGTTTAATATTCGACGCTTCTGTTCGGTCCGACAATCCCGGTGAGCTCCGAGTACCTGGTCGAGATTCGTGATCTGACCTACGCGTATGGCGAGCGCCCGGTGTTGCAGAACATCGAGATGGCGATTCCGCGCGGCAAGGTGGTCGCGATCATGGGCATATCGGGGTCCGGCAAGACGACCATCCTGCGCCTGATCGGCGGGGTCCTGCGGGCGCAGCGCGGCGAGGTTCTATTCGACGGGGTCAGGGTCGATCCACACGACCGCGCGCGGTTGTATCGGCTGCGCCGGCGCATGGGCATGCTGTTCCAGTTCGGCGCCTTGTTCACCGACCTGTCAGTGTTCGACAACGTGGCCTTCCAGATCCGCGAGCACTCCGAGTTGCCCGAATCGATGGTCAGAGACCTGGTGTTGATGAAGCTGCACGCGGTCGGATTGCGCGCCGCCCAGGCCGCCATGCCCGGCGAGCTTTCGGGCGGCATGGCACGCCGGGTGGCGCTCGCGCGCGCGATCGCATTGGATCCGACGCTCATCATGTACGACGAGCCCTTCACCGGGCTCGATCCCATCGCGCTCGGCGTGATCGCCAACCTGGTGCGCACGCTCAATGACGCCCTGGGTGCGACCTCGATCGTGGTCACGCACGACGTCGAGGAGGCGCTCGAAGTGGTCGACTACGTGTACTACCTTTCCGAGGGACGCATCGTCGCCCAAGGCACGCCCGAGGAGATGCGGGCGAACGTCGACCCGCTCGTGCGCCAGTTCGTTTACGGCCAAGCCGACGGTCCCGTCTCGCAACAGTATCCGAGCCGGCCGATCGCCGAGGAGCTCGGCGTATGATGTTCGGCCGCGATGCGTTGTCCGTGCGCGGCCTGGGCGCGAATTCGATCGATGCGCTGTGGCGGCTGGGCTATGCCACGCGCTTCTTCGGCCTGACGCTCAGCCATTCCGGCACCTGCGGGCGGCGCCCGCGCCTGGTGGTGCGCGAGGTGTACTACACTGGGGTGCTGTCGCTCGTCATCATTCTCGTTTCCGGACTGTTTGTCGGCATGGTGCTCGGTTTCCAGGGCTACCAGACGCTCACGACCTACGGCTCGGAATCCGCGCTCGGGGTGCTGGTTGCGCTATCGCTGGTGCGCGAGCTCGGACCCGTGGTGTCGGCGCTGCTGTTCGCCAGCCGCGCGGGCTCGGCCATTACCGCCGAGATCGGCTTGATGAAGGCGACCGAGCAGCTCGCGGCGATGGAGATGATGGCGGTCGATCCGATCGCGCGCGTGATCGCGCCGCGCTACTGGGCCGGGGTGATCTCGATGCCGTTGCTCGCCGCGATGTTCAGCGCCATGGGTGTATTCGGCGGCTATCTCGTGGGCGTGGTGTTGATCGGCGTGGACGAAGGCACGTTCTGGTCGCAGATGCAGGCGGCGGTGGATGTGCGCGAGGATGTCTTCAACGGCGTCATCAAGAGCGTCGTCTTCGGCATCGCGATAAGCTGGATCGCGGTGTTCGAAGGCTACGACGCGCCGCCGACCGCCGAAGGGGTATCGGGGGCGACCACGCGCACCGTGGTGACCTCGTCGCTGGTCGTGCTGGGGCTCGATTTCATCATGACGGCATTCATGTTCCGGGGGATGTGATGCAGCGGACCACGCTCGATCTGTGGGTAGGGCTGTTCGTAATGGCCGGTGTCGCGGCGCTGGTGATCCTCGCGCTCAAGGTCGGCAACATGGGCTCATTCTCGGCGCCCGAGAGCTATACCGTCTACGCCGAGTTCGACAATATCGGCGGCTTGAAGGCGCGCGCGCCGGTGAAGAGCGCCGGGGTGGTGGTTGGACGGGTGACAGGGATCGAGTTCGATACCCAGAGCTACAAGGCGCGCGTGCGCATGGAGCTGGAGAAGCGCTATCCCTTCTCCAAGGACACGGCGGCGTCGGTGCTCACGTCCGGCCTGCTGGGCGAGCAGTACGTGGGGCTGGAAACGGGTGCCGACAGCGCGATGCTCAAGGACCAGGACAAACTGACGTTGACGCAATCGGCCGTGGTACTGGAAAAGCTGATCGGCCAGTTCCTGTACAGCAAGGCGGCCGAAGGCGGCGGTAAGAACGAGGCCGCGCCGAAGTGAGTGAGCCGCGGCCGGCAGCGCGCTCGGCGCGCGACGAGCGACACCGGCGCTGCCGGTGTCGGACCCAACCACCTGCCCGAGGGGCGCATGAGGACTCGATGAAAAAACTGCTGCTGCTGTCGTTTATCGCGCTCGGCATGGTGTGGGGCAGCGCGCGCGCGCAGGATATGGCGCCCGATGTGCTGGTCAAGAGGACCACCGACGAAATCATCTCCCACATCCGCAAGGACAAGGAGCTGGTATCGAATTCGCGCAAGCTGCTGGAGCTGGTGGACGCGAAGGTGCTGCCGCACTTCAACTTCACGCGCATGACCACGCTCGCGGTCGGCCGGCCATGGCGCGATGCCACCGCCGCACAGCGCGAGCAGTTGGTGCAGCAGTTTCGAACGCTGCTGGTTCGTACCTATTCGACCGCGCTCGAGCAGTACAGCAACCAGACGATCGACGTCAGGCCCGTCGCGCTCAAGCAAGGCGAAACCGAGACGACCGTGCGCACGCAGATCAATCAGCCCGGCGGTCCGCCGATCCCGATGGAATACCGCATGGAGAAGACGCCGGAGGGCTGGAAGGTGTTCGACGTGAGCGTCGAAGGCGTCAGCATCGTCACCACCTATCGCTCGACCTTCGCCACCGAGGTGAGCAGGGGCGGCATCGACGGCCTGATCAAAATGCTCGCCGAGCAGAACGCGCGCTTGGAAAAGCGCGGCGCCGAGCAGAAATGATCGAGCGCAGCGGCGATCGGCTTGCGCTCAAGGGCGTCATGACCTTCCCCGAGGCGCTGCGGTGGCGCGAACAAGGCTTGAGCGCCATCGATCGCGACGGCTTGACGCTCGATCTCGCCGGCGTGGAGGAAGCCGATTCGACCGCGCTCAGCCTGTTGCTGGAATGGCAGCGCGCGGCCAAGGCGCGCGGCTGGACCATCGTGTTCGCCAACCTGCCGCCGAACATGCGCTCCCTGGCCGAGGTGTACGGCGTGCTCGAGCTGATCGCGCTGGCCGGCCCGGCCGCGTCGAGTTGATCGGAGACTGTCATGACCACACCGGACGAGATCAAGCGCTACATCGAGCAAGGCATGGCGTGCGAGCACGTGGAAGTGAGCGGCGACGGCCACCATTTCGAGGCGATCATCGTCAGCGCCGAGTTCCGCGGCCGCAACCGGGTGCAGCAGCATCAACGCGTCTACCAGGCGCTCGGCGATCGCATGAAAGCGGAGATCCACGCCTTGTCCATGCAGACGCTGACACCCGAGCAGTGGCAAGGCGCTTGAGCCCGCGTCCCAGGTTGCCGCGCTAGCCCGTGGACAAGCTCATCATCGAGGGCGGCCGCGCGCTCGAAGGCAGGGTGAGGATTTCGGGAGCGAAGAACGCCGCGCTGCCCATTCTCGCGGCTTCGATCCTCACCTCCGAGACCCTGTGCGTCGAGAACGTGCCGCGGTTGCGCGATGTGTCGACCATGTGCGGCTTGCTCACGCAGATGGGGCTGTGGGTGCGCCAAGCCGCGCCCGGCGCGCTCGAGCTCAGCGGCCATGCCCTGTCGAATCCGCTGGCGCCCTATGACCTGGTCAAGACCATGCGGGCCTCGATCCTGGTGCTCGGTCCGCTGGTTGCCCGCTGTGGACACGCGCGCGTCAGCCTGCCGGGCGGGTGCGCCATCGGTTTGCGTCCGGTCGATCTGCACATCAAGGGCCTGCAGGCGATGGGCGCCGAGATCGACATCGCGCACGGCTATCTGCACGCGCGTGCGCAGCGACTCAAGGGCACGCGCATCGTGCTCGACCTGGTGACCGTGACCGGGACGGAGAACCTCATGATGGCCGCCGCCTTGGCCGAGGGCACAACGGTCATCGAAAACGCCGCGCGCGAGCCGGAGGTCATCGATCTGGCGCGCTGCCTGAACGCCATGGGGGCCCAGGTGCGCGGTGCCGGCAGCGATATCATCACCATCGAAGGTGTCGATAAGCTGCACGGCGCGCGCCACGCGGTCATGCCCGACCGGATCGAGACGGCGACTTTCCTCGCCGCCGCGACCATGACCGGCGGCAGGATCACGCTCGAAGGGACGAGTGCCGGCCTGCTCGACGCCGTGCTCGACAAGCTGCGCGAGGCGGGGGCCTCGATCGCGGCGAACGATGCCGAGATCACGCTCGAGGCCCAAGGCCGGCCGCGCGCGGTGAGCATTCGCACCGCGCCCTACCCGGGCTTTCCCACCGACATGCAAGCGCAGTTCATGGCGCTCGACGCCATCGCCGACGGCACCGCGCGGGTCACGGAAACCATTTTCGAGAACCGCTTCATGCACGCGCAGGAGCTCAAGCGCATGGGCGCGGACGTCGAGGTGGAAGGCAACACCGCGGTCGTCAGGGGCATCGAGCGCCTCGACGGGGCGACGGTGATGGCGACCGATCTGCGCGCCTCCGCTTGCCTGGTCCTGGCGGGCCTGGTGGCGCGCGGCGAGACCGTGGTCGATCGCATCTACCATCTCGATCGCGGCTACGAGCAGCTCGAAGCCAAGCTCTCGGCGCTGGGCGCGCGCATACGGCGCGCCGCATGAGCGTGCTCACGATCGCGCTGTCGAAGGGTCGGATCTTCGACGAGACCCTGCCGCTGCTGGCGGCCGCGGACATCGTTCCGGCGCACGATGCGCAGGGCTCGCGCAAGCTCATTCTGGAGACGAACCGCGCCGGTGTGCGCATCGTGCTGGTGCGCGCGACCGACGTGCCGACGTATGTTCAGTACGGCGGCGCCGACCTCGGCATCGCGGGCAAGGACGTCTTGAGCGAGCACGGCGGCGAAGGCTTGTATCAGCCGCTCGACCTCGGCATCGCGCGTTGTCGCATGATGGTCGCCGTGCGCGCCGGGTTCGATTACGATGCGGCGCTACGGCGCGGCGCGCGCATCAAGGTCGCCACCAAGTACCTCGCGGCGGCGCGCGAGCATTTCGCGGCCAAGGGCATGCACGTCGATCTGATCAAGCTGTACGGCTCGATGGAGCTGGCGCCGCTGGTCGGTCTGGCGGACGCCATCGTCGACCTGGTCAGCACCGGTTCGACGCTGGCGGCCAACCACCTGGTCGCGGTGGAAGAGGTCGCGTCCATTTCGGCGCGCCTGGTGGTCAATCAGGCGGCGCTCAAGCTCAAGCACGATGTGCTGCAGCCCTTGCTCGCGGCGATCGAGCGTGCGGCCGGGAAGGCGGCGCCGGTGCGCCCGCGCGGGCGCGGCGGAAAGCGATTTCGATCATGAGCAGACTGGCACGCCTGAACACGGCCGATGCGAATTTCGAGCGTTCACTCGCGCGCCTGCTCGCATTCGAAGCGGCGCAGGACCCCGCGGTGGAGGACGCGGTGGGCGAAATCATCGAGGCGGTACGCGCCCGCGGCGATGCGGCCGTGCTCGACTACACCCATCGGTTCGACGGGCTTCGCGCAAGCGCCATGACGGAGCTCGAAATCCCGCACGCCGACCTCGCCAAAGCGCTGGCGAGAATCGCCCCGGCGCAACGCGAGGCGCTGGAGCGCGCGGCCGAGCGCATCCGCGCTTACCATGACTACCAGCGACTGGAGTCCTGGAGCTTCACCGAGGCCGACGGCAGCGTGCTCGGCCAGCGCGTGACGCCGCTCGCGCGGGTCGGCGTCTACGTCCCCGGCGGAAAGGCCGCGTACCCGTCCACGGTGCTCATGAACGTCATTCCGGCCAAGGTCGCCGGGGTCGCCGAGATCATCATGACGGTGCCCACACCGCGCGGCGAGCGCAACGACCTCGTGCTCGCGGCCGCGGCGCTCGCGGGGGTCGACCGGGTATTCGCCATCGGCGGCGCCCAGGCGGTCGCGGCCCTCGCCTATGGAACCGCTACGGTGCCGGCGGTGGACAAGATCGTCGGTCCCGGCAACGCCTATGTCGCCGCGGCGAAGCGGCGCGTATTCGGCGTGGTCGGCATCGACATGGTCGCGGGCCCTTCGGAAATCGTGCTGGTCTGCGATCGCTCCTGTCCGCCCGACTGGATCGCCATGGACATGTTTTCGCAGGCCGAGCACGACGAGATCGCGCAGGCGATCGCGATCAGCCCGGACGCCGCGCTGCTCGATCGCATCGCCGAGAGCATCGAGCGGCTGCTGCCGCGGATGTCGCGCCGCGCAGTCATCGAGGCATCGCTCGCCTCCCGCGGCGCCCTCATCGCCACGCGCGATTTGGACGAGACCTGCGAGCTGGTGAATCGCATCGCACCCGAGCACCTGCAGCTCGCGCTGGCGAATGCGGATGCGGTCGTGGAGCGCATTCGCAATGCCGGGGCCGTCTTCGTCGGCCCCTACAGCTCGGAGGCCCTGGGCGATTATTGCGCCGGCCCGAATCATGTCTTGCCGACCTCGCGCAGCGCGCGCTTCTCGTCGCCGCTCGGGGTCTACGACTTTCAGAAGCGATCGAGCCTGCTGGCGATCTCGCGCCGCGGCGCCGACAAGTTGGGGCGGATCGCGGCCGTCCTGGCGAGCGGCGAAGGTTTGAGCGCGCATGCCCGCGCGGCCGAGTATCGGCTGCAGGATGACTGATTCTTCGGGGTCAGGTCTTGCACGTTTCACGCTATCGCGTCAATCACCGGCGACGCCGCGCCATGCAACATGCAAGACCTGCCCCAGCGCTTACATGACCCGTGCCTGCAACGTGCAAGACCTGCCCCCAGCACGATGACCCCAGTAAGACCCCAGCGCGGCCCATGCCCTACCGCGTAAGCGCCATCACGCTCGATCTGGACGATACGCTGTGGGCGATCGACCCGGTGATCGAGCGTGCCGAGCGCATGCTGCACCAGTGGTGCGAGCAGCGCGCGCCGAAGCTCGCCCTGGCGCTGCCGCCCGCGGAGTTTGCCGCGTATCGGCGCGCTCTCGCCCAGGAACTACCCACGCTCGCGCACGACTACACGGCGTTGCGGCTGGAGGCCTTGCGGCGCGCGCTTCGACTGCACGGTGAAGACCATGCGCTGGCCGAACCGGCGCTGGAGCACTTTCTCGCCGCGCGCAACCAGATCGAGCTCTATCCCGATGCGCAGGAAGCCTTGGCGCGGCTCGCGGCACGCTTTCCCCTCGCGGTCGTTTCGAACGGCAACGCCGACGTCGAGCGAATCGGCATCCACGGCTTCTTCGCCGCCATCGTCAATGCGCGCGGTGTCGGGTTTCCCAAGCCGGACGAGCGCATCTTCCATGCCGCGTGTGCGCGCCTCGACGTGTCGCCGGCGGCTGTCTTGCATGTCGGGGACGATCCGGACCTCGACGTGCGAGGCGCGATCGGCGCCGGGGCGCGCGCGGCGTGGATCAATCGGCATGGCCGAGCCTGGTCGGGCGAGGCGGTCGCGGGCGCGCATGAATTTCCCGATCTGCTCGCGCTTTGTCGCTGGCTCGGCGTCTGAGGGGGCGGAGCGGGGGTCACGGCGGAGGTCGTGCACGTTGCAACACATCATGCAACGCGCAAGACCGCAATGCAATGTGACGTGTTGCAACCGGCAAGACCCTAATGCAATGATGCAACGCGCAAGACCGCAATGCAGTGGAGACCCCAAGGCCCTGCGGCAGGAGGCGTTTCAGGTAACATTCGTGCACCATGAAGATGCCTGAGCGCGTTTCGCCGGCCGATCTCGATGCGCGCATCGCGCGCGTGGTGCGTGACGACATCCGCGCGCTCGCCGGCTATCGCGTCGCCGACGCGAGCGGCATGATCAAGCTGGACGCGATGGAGAATCCGTTCGGCCTGCCCGGCGACGTGCGCTCCGGGCTGGGCACGCTCGCCGCCGCGCAAGCGCTCAATCGCTATCCCGATCCCGAAGCGCGCGCGCTGAAGCGCGTCTTGCGCAAGACCATGCAGGTGCCGCCAGGCATGGAGCTGCTGCTGGGCAACGGCTCCGACGAGATCATCCAGTTGCTGGCGCTTGCTTGCGCGCGGCCGGGTGCGTCGATGCTCGGGGTCGAGCCTTCGTTCGCGATGTTTCCGCTGATCGCGCGCATTTGCGGCCTCGCCTTCGTCAGCGTGCCGCTTGCCGGCGGCTTCGATCTCGACACCGAGGCGGTGCTCGCCGCGATGGCTCGGCACCGCCCGGCGCTGGTGCTGCTGGCCTATCCGAATAACCCGACCGGCAACCTGTTCGATCACGCTGCGCTCGAACGCATCGTGGCGCAAGCCCCGGGGCTCGTGGTCATCGACGAGGCGTATCATCCTTTCGCCCGGGCGAGCTTCATGTCGCGCTTGCACGATTTTCCGAACCTGGCGCTGATGCGCACCCTGTCCAAGCTCGGCTTGGCGGGCTTGCGCCTCGGCATGCTGATCGGCCGACCCGAGTGGCTGGCGCACATCGACAAGCTGCGTCTGCCTTACAACGTCAACGTGCTGTCGCAGTGCGCCGCGGCGCACGTGCTCGAGCACGGCGCGATTCTGGAGCAGCAAGCCGCCGCCATCCGCGCCGAGCGCGCGCGCTTGGCGGGCGCGTTGGCAAAGCTCCCTGGTGTGCATCCTTATCCGAGCGAGGCCAATTTCATCCTGTTCCGGGTTGCGCGGGCGAGCGCGCTGTACGACGCGCTCAAGCGGCGCGGCATTCTGATCAAGTCACTCGCGGGCGCGCACCCGGCGCTGGCGGACTGTCTGCGCGTGAGCGTCGGCGCGCCGGCCGAGAACGATGCCTTTCTGGCGGCGCTCACCGCGAGCTTGCCGGAGATTGCCACCAGCCATGCGTGAAGCCGAGATCAGCCGCAATACCCTCGAGACCCAGATCGCCGTCAAGCTGAACCTGGACGGCAGCGGCCGCGCCGCGATCGCGACCGGGGTCGCCTTTCTGGACCACATGCTCGAGCAGCTGGCGCGTCACGGCGTGCTCGATCTCGAGCTCACGGCCAAAGGCGATCTGCACGTCGATGCCCACCACACGGTCGAAGACGCCGGCATCGCGATCGGTTCCGCGCTCGCCCAGGCGCTCGGCGACAAGGCCGGCATTCGCCGCTACGGCCACGCCTACGTCCCCCTCGACGAAGCCTTGTCGCGGGTCGTCATCGATCTGTCCGGCCGCCCGGGGCTGGAATTCCACGTCCCCTTCAGCCGCGCGCGCGTGGGCGAGTTCGACGTCGACCTGGTGCACGAGTTTTTCCAGGGATTCGTCAATCACGCCAAGGCCACGCTGCACATCGATAACCTGCGCGGCAGCAACGCGCACCACCAGGCCGAGACGGTGTTCAAGGCATTCGGACGTGCGCTGCGGCAGGCGGTCGAGCGCGACCCCCGCGTGGAAGGCAGCGTGCCGTCGACCAAGGGCAGTCTTTAGGAGTGGGCGCGGGCGGCTCCCTGCGACAGGGCAATCCATGAGCACGATCGCGGTGATCGACTACGGCATGGGCAATCTGCGCTCGGTGGCGAAAGCGCTCGAGCACGTCGCGCCCGGCGCCGCGGTGGTCGTCACCAGCGATGCGGCCACCATAGCGGGCGCGCAGAGAGTAGTGTTTCCCGGCCAGGGCGCCATGCCCGATTGCATGCGCGAGCTGGACGCCCGCGGCTTGCGCGCCGCGGTGCTGGCGGCGGCGAGCGCGAAGCCTTTTCTGGGCATTTGCATCGGCTTGCAGATGCTGTTCGATTTCAGCGAAGAAGGCGCCGTTCGCGGCCTGGGCATCCTGCGCGGGGAGGTGAAGCGTTTTCCCGCCGAGGCGATGGTGCTCGCCGATGGCACGCGCCTGAAGGTTCCCCACATGGGCTGGAATCACGTCCGGCAGGAGTGCGCCCACCCGCTATGGGACGGCATCGATGCCGGCAGCCGCTTCTATTTCGTCCACAGCTACTTTCCGCTGGTCGAGGATGCCGCCATCGTGGCGGGCAGCAGCTACTATCCGTTCCGGTTTACGTGTGCCGTTGCCCGAGCTAATATCTTCGCCGTGCAATTCCACCCGGAGAAAAGCCAGGCTGCAGGTCTCGCGCTGCTGCGCAATTTCGCGGGTTGGGACGGTCGCGCACCGGCCCGATCCGTGACCAGGGCCGCTACCGCCTGATCGCCTTCTCGCTCGCTTCTCATCGAATCGCATGTCGACGATTCCTTCCCGGTGGGTCCGCCGTTGCGTCTTTGCCGCCGTACCCGCGCCGTAGCGCCAGTTGAGCCGCCATGCTTATCATTCCTGCGATCGACCTCAAAGACGGTAAGTGCGTGCGCCTGAAACAAGGCGACATGGATCAAGCCACCGTTTTCTCCGAGGATCCGCCGGCGATGGCCAGGCATTGGCTAGGGCAGGGGGCGAAGCGCTTGCACGTCGTCGATCTCAACGGCGCGCAAGCGGGCAAGCCGAAGAACGAGGCCGTGATCAAGAAGGTCGTCGCGGCTGCCGGCGAAATGCCGGTGCAGCTCGGCGGCGGCATCCGCGACCTGGACACGATCGAGCGCTATCTCGACGACGGCGTGAGCTTCGTCATCATCGGCACCGCCGCGGTCAAGACGCCCGGGTTCCTGCACGATGCCTGCGGCGCGTTTCCGGGGCACGTCATGGTGGCGCTCGATGCTCGCGACGGCAAGGTCGCGGTCGAAGGCTGGTCGAAGATGACGCGTCATGAAGTCATCGACCTGGCGAAGAAATTCGAGGACTACGGGGTCGAAGCCATCATCTACACCGACATCGGCCGCGACGGCATGCTCTCCGGGATCAACATCGAGGCGACCGTGCGGCTCGCGCGCGAGCTGAGCGTGCCCGTGATCGCCAGCGGCGGCATCACGGATTTGAAGGACATCGAGGCGCTGCGCGCGGTCGAGTCCGAAGGCATCATCGGGGCGATTACCGGCCGTGCCTTGTACCAGGGAACGCTTGATTTCGCCCAGGCCGTGAAGCTCGCGCAGTCGGCGCAAAGTTAGACCGCCTCTCTGCTTCCGCTTTCGCCGCGATCGCCGCCGCCGCGGCACGCCGTCACGTACGCATGCTCAAGATGGGACTCGCCAAACGCATCATTCCCTGCCTCGACGTGACCGGCGGCCGGGTCGTCAAGGGCGTCAACTTCGTCGGCCTGCGCGACGCGGGTGATCCGGTCGAGATCGCACGCCGCTACGATGCCGAAGGCGCGGACGAGCTGGCCTTTCTCGACATCACCGCGAGCTCCGAGGGCCGCGGCTTGATCCTCAAGATCATCGAGGACGTCGCCGCGCAGGTCTTCATTCCGCTCACGGTCGGCGGCGGCGTGCGCGCGATCGACGACGTGCGCCGGCTGCTCAATGCCGGTGCGGACAAGGTGAGCATCAATACCGCCGCCGTTCAGGATCCGCGATTGGTATTGGACGCATGCGCTCGCTTCGGCTCGCAGTGTATCGTCGTCGCGGTGGACGCCAAGCGGGTGGCCGCGGCCGCTGCGCCACACTGGGAGGTCTTTACCCATGGCGGGCGGCGTGCGAGCGGGCTGGACGCGCTAGAATGGGGCCGGCGCATGCAAGCCGCCGGTGCTGGTGAGATCCTGCTCACCAGCATGGACCGGGACGGGACGCGCCACGGCTTCGATATCGAGCTGACCCGAGCGTTCGCCGATGCGCTGGACATCCCCATCATCGCCAGCGGCGGCGTCGGCTCGGTCGAGCATTTCGCCGAGGGCGTGTTGGCCGGTCACGCCGATGCCGTGCTCGCCGCCAGCGTTTTTCATTACGGCGAGCTCAGCGTCGGCGAGGTCAAGGCCCATATGGCGCGCCGCGGGATAGAGGTGCGGCAGTGACGTCCGAGGCGCCGAAGCGGAAGAAGACGGTTATGAACGAGCGCTGGTTGCGGGAGATCAACTGGTCGCAGGACGGCCTGGTACCGGCGATCGCCCAGGAGGCGGGCAGCGGCAAGGTGCTGATGGTGGCCTGGATGAATCGCGAGGCGCTCAAGGCGACCGCGGACGGGGGCGAAGCCGTCTACTGGTCGCGCTCGCGCAAGCGGCTATGGCGCAAGGGCGAGGAATCGGGCCACGTGCAGAAGGTGCGCTCGATTCGGCTCGATTGCGACGAAGACGTGATTCTCCTCGAAGTGGAGCAGCTCGGCGGTATCGCTTGTCACACCGGCAGGGGGAATTGTTTCTTTCGCCGCCTGGAAGACGGCCAGTGGGTCGTGACCGACCCGGTGCTGAAGGACCCCGAGCAGATCTACGGCGCGGGTACGGAAGATGCCGACGCCGGTAAAGGAGCCAAGGCCGAGTGATCGACGCCGGCATATTGCAGCGCCTGGGCGAGCTGCTTGCGAGCCGCCGCGACGCGGATCCGAATACATCCTACGTCGCCAGCCTGTGCGCGCGCGGCGAGGATGCGATCCTGCGCAAGGTGCTGGAGGAAGCGACCGAGTGTCTGCTCGCATCCAGGCAGGGTGATAAACTGCACCTAGTGCGCGAGGTGGCCGATCTCTGGTTCCACAGCATGGTGCTGTTGGCGTGGCACGGGCTCAAGCCCGACGACGTGCTCGCCGAGCTGAGGCGCCGCGAAGGCATCTCCGGCATCGACGAGAAGGCGAGCCGCGGCTGAAGCGAGGCGCGCGCGGGATACCCGGGTCATGGACAACTGCATCTTCTGCAAGATCGTGCGCGGCGAAGTCCCCTCCCGTAAGGTTTACGAGGACGAGCTGGTGTACGCCTTTCACGACATCAACCCGGTCGCGCCGGTGCATTTCATGCTCATCCCGAAAGCGCACGTGGCCTCGATGGCGCAGCTCGAGGCCGAGCATGAGCCTGTCATGGGGCGGATCATGGCGCTCGCTGCGCGCCTTGCGCGGCAGGAAGGATCGAGCGAGGGTTTTCGCGTCATCGTCAACACCGGGCGCATCGGCCGGCAGGACGTGATGCACGTGCACGTCCACGTGATCGGCGGCACCGAGGTGCTGCCGCCGATGCTGGTCAGGCGCTAAGGATATCGACCATGGGTACATTCAGTATTTGGCATTGGCTCATCGTATTGCTGGTCGTGGTGCTGATCTTCGGCACCAAGAAGTTGCGCAATCTCGGCTCGGACCTGGGCGGCGCGGTGCGCGGATTCAAGGACGGCATGAAATCCGAAGAGGACAAGACGGGGCAGCCGAAAGCCGAAATCCCGGCCTCCGCCGGCCAGACCATCGAAGGTGAAGTCAAGGAGAAGACCCGCGCCTGAGGCGCGGCGCCGGCCTCGGCGCGCGGCGCAGCCGATCGATCCGGGGCCGGCGCGCAGTCTTGCGCGACGCTCGTCCCGGTATTCCACAGGTTGGGCAGATGTTCGATATCGGCTTCTCCGAGATCATGGTCATCGCGGTGGTCGCCCTGATCGTGATCGGTCCCGAGCGCCTGCCCCGCGTTGCGCGCACGCTCGGCCATCTGTTCGGACGCATGCAGCGCTACGTCAACGATGTCAAGGCCGACATCCAGCGCGAGATGGACCTCGACGAGCTGAAGAAGCTGCGCGACAGCGTGGAAGATTCGGCGCGCTCCATCGAGCAGTCGGTCAACCAGGAGCTCGGCGCCGCGCGCGACGAGCTGCGCGCGCTGGAGTCGCTCGAACAAACAGCCGCGAAGACCGATCCAGCGGCGCAGCCGAGCGCCCAAGCGCCGGCGCCTGAGCTGGCGCCAGAGCTGCCGCCCGCCGTGCCGAGACCCGGCCCCGGAACGCACGCATGACGAACGGCGGCGAAGACACCTTCATCTCGCACCTGGTCGAGCTGCGCGACCGGCTGTTGCGCATCATCGTCGCCGTGCTGGCCGTCTTTCTCGTGCTGTTCTACTGGGCGTCCGACATCTATACGCTGCTCGCGAAGCCCCTGCTCGCCGCCCTGCCGGCGGACGGGCGCATGATCGCCACCGACGTGGTGGGCGTGTTCCTGGTGCCGGTCAAGGTCACCTTGCTGGTCGCGTTCCTGATCGCGCTGCCGTATGTGCTCTACCAGGTGTGGGCGTTCGTCGCCCCCGGCTTGTACGCGCACGAGAAGCGCATGGTGCTGCCTCTGGTCGTGACCAGCTCGATCCTGTTCTTCGCCGGGATGGCATTCGCCTACTGCGTCGTCTTTCCGTCCGTGTTCCGCTTCATGGCGGCCATCGCGCCCGAGGGGGTGGCGTGGATGACCGACATCGAGAAGTACTTCAGCTTCGTGCTGACGATGTTCATCGCCTTCGGCGTGACCTTCGAGACGCCCGTGGCCGTGGTGGTGTTGGTGCGGCTCGGGGTCGTGCGCATCGAGCAGTTGAAGCAGGCGCGGCCGTACGTCATCGTCGGGGCGTTCGTCATCGGCGCGGTGTTCACCCCGCCGGACGTGATATCCCAACTGCTGCTCGCCGTGCCCTTGTGCCTGCTGTACGAATTCGGGATATGGGTGGCGCGGCTGCTGGCGCCAAAACCGGACGCAGCCGCGGCGCAGGGACTCAGCACCGACGTCGACTGAACGCCGGCGGGGGGAACTCAGGGCGTCTGGGGCGTGGGCCGGCGCCCGATTTTCACCTGCACGTCGAAGCGCTTGCGGTCTCTTTGCACCGACAGCGGCACCTCCGAGCCGGGCTTCAGCAACGCCACCGCGTTGAGCAAGCCGATCGTATCGCTCACCGACTTGCCTGCGATCGCCAGCAGCAGATCGCCGCGGCGTATGCCTGCTTCTTCGGCCGGGCCGCTCGGCATCACGTTCATTACCAGCACGCCGCGGTCGGGCGCGGCGTGCGCGAGCCCCGTTCCCCGCAGCGCCACGTCTTGCGGTTCGATTCCGATCCAGCCGCGCGTGACCCCGCCGGTTGCGATGATGCTGTCCATGACCGAGCGCGCGACCGCTACCGGGATCGCGAAGCCGATGCCCAGGCTGCCGCCGCTCTTGGAGAAGATCGCGGTATTCACCCCGATCAAGTGGCCGTTGCTGTCGACCAGCGCGCCGCCCGAGTTGCCGGGATTGATGGCGGCATCGGTTTGGATGAAGTTCTCGTAGGTGTTGATGCCCAGGTGCGAGCGACCGACAGCGCTGACGATACCCGAGGTCACGGTCTGACCCACGCCGAAGGGATTGCCGATCGCGAGCACCACGTCGCCGACCCGGGCCCGGTCCGGCTGCGCGAATAC
Source organism: Burkholderiales bacterium (assembly GCA_020848435.1). Classification (GTDB taxonomy): domain Bacteria; phylum Pseudomonadota; class Gammaproteobacteria; order Burkholderiales; family WYBJ01; genus WYBJ01. The sequence continues at coordinate 33,895 of JADLAC010000047.1, forward strand.
GATCGCCGGCAGCCCCTTCACGTCGGTCTTGAGCACGGCGAGGTCGGTGTCGGGGTCCATGCCGACGATCCTGGCCGCGATCTTGCGACCGTCGGTGAGCGCGAGCTCGATGCCGTCGGCGCCGTCGACCACGTGGTTGTTGGTGAGCACGTAGCCTTCGGCCGAGACGATCACCCCCGAGCCCAGGCTCGCCGTGCGCTGCACCGATTCGCCGAACAGGTGGCCGAAGAACTTGCGGAACAGGGGATCGCTGGTCGGGGCGATGCGTGCGACCTTGGTCTCCTTGGTGGTATAGATGTTCACCACCGAGGGCATCGCGCGCGCGGCGGCGTCGCGCAGCGAGCTGACCGGCGCGGCGCGGGCGAGCGTCTCGCCTCCTGAAGTCGGGACCGCCATGGGCGGCAGCAGCGGCTCGCGCACCGTCACCACCTGATTGCGCGATAGCGGCAGCAGATCCGGGCGCAGGGTCGAGACGACGAACAGCACCGCGAGGCACACGGTGGCCGTTTGCGCGAAGATCAACCAGAGACGGCGCATGAGCGATTCGGCAGCGGGAAGTCGATCCATTATACCGATCGAGTAAGGGCGAAATCCTGGCGCGAAACTGCCCCTGGTACGTTCCGGCCGACGGGGCTGTGGTCCCTGCGTTCGGGCAAGCGAGCTTTCGCGGGGCTCGCGGCGGAATCGGCTCGGACTCATAAGCTCATGAATACGCGCACCTAAACTCCAAGACTGTTAAGTTTTCCATGCGCATCGGGTAAAATCGCCAGCTTTTGAGTGGCACACCCTGGGAACCCGACGACCATGAGCGAGAACGAGCTGGATAAGAGCAAGCGCGGCTTTCTGGTAGCGACATCGGTAATGAGCGGAGTGGCTGCCGCCGGTGCCGCGACGCCTTTCGTGGCAAGCATGTTTCCCTCCGAGCGGGCCAAGGCACTCGGTGCCCCGGTCGAAGTCGATATCGGCAAGCTCGCGCCGGGCGAGATGATGCGGGTCGAATGGCGCGGCAAACCGGTTTGGATCGTGCGGCGCACCAAGGAGATGCTCGAGTCGATCGAGAAGTCCGATGACAAGGTGACCGATCCGCAACTGGCAGTCGACCAGCAACCCGACTACGCCAAGAACGAAAATCGCTCGATCAGACCCGAGGTCCTGGTGCTCGAAGGCGTGTGTACCCATCTCGGCTGCTCGCCTCAGTTCAAGCCCAAGGACATGTCGCCCGAAATGGGGGCGGATTGGGTGGGCGGTTTCTACTGCCCCTGCCATGGCTCGAAGTTCGATTTCGCCGGCCGCGTCTACAAGGGCGCGCCTGCACCGACCAACCTGAAGGTGCCGCCGCACATGTATGTCGCGGACTCGACCATCGTCATCGGCGAAGACAAGAAGGGGGCTTGAGCCATGGCCGCACCGAAACAGCCGGTAACGGGAGCCGGGCCGTTCAACGGCGTGCTGACCTGGGTCGACACGCGCTTTCCCCTCATTTCGCTGTGGAAGGAACACCTCGCCGAGTACTACGCGCCGAAGAATTTCAACTTCTGGTACTACTTCGGCTCGCTCGCGCTGTTCGTGCTGGTGATCCAGATCGTCACCGGGATCTTCCTCACCATGAACTACAAGCCGGACGCCGCGCAGGCGTTCGCTTCGGTCGAATACATCATGCGCGACGTGCCGGGCGGGTGGCTCATCCGCTACATGCATTCCACCGGCGCCTCGATGTTCTTCATCGTGGTCTACCTGCACATGTTCCGCGCGCTCATGTACGGCTCGTATCGCAAGCCGCGCGAGCTGCTCTGGATCATCGGCGTGCTCATTTATCTGAGCATGATGGCCGAAGCGTTTTTCGGCTACCTGCTGCCCTGGGGCCAGATGTCGTACTGGGGCGCGCAGGTGATCGTCAATCTGTTCAGCGCCGTGCCCTTCATCGGCGACGACCTGGGCGTGTGGATCCGCGGCGACTACGTCATCTCCGATGCGACCCTGAACCGCTTCTTCGCGCTGCACGTCATCGCCGTGCCGCTCGCGCTGCTGCTGCTGGTCGCGATCCACGTCATGGCGTTGCACGAAGTCGGCTCCAGCAATCCGGACGGGGTCGAGATCAAGAAGCGGATCGATCCGGCCACCGGCCACCCGGTCGACGGCATTCCGTTCCATCCGTATTACACGGTGAAGGATCTGTTCGGCGTCGCGGTGTTCCTGGCGGTGTCCTGCGCCATCATGTTCTTCGCCCCGGCGATGGGCGGCTATTTCCTCGAGTACAACAATTTCATCCCGGCGAATCCGCTGCAGACCCCCGAGCACATCGCGCCGGTGTGGTATTTCACGCCGTATTACTCGATCCTGCGCGCCGTGCCGCCGATGTTCAATTCCCAGTTTCCGGGCGTGGCCGCGATGGGCGCGGCGGTGATCCTGCTGTTCTTCATGCCGTGGCTCGACCGCGCGCCGGTGAAATCGATCCGTTACAAGGGATCCGTGTTCAAGGGCTGGCTGGCGGCGTTCGTCGTCACCTTCCTGATCCTGGGCTATCTCGGCACCGCGCCCACCACCGTGTGGGGGCAGTTCGGTTTCGACGCCTTCTTCCTCGACACCAAGGACATCGCCACCTGGGCCGCTCGCGTCGGCACGATTGTGTACTTCCTGTTTTTCCTGCTGATGCCCTGGTACTCGCGCCGGGACAAGTGCAAACCCGAGCCGGAAGGGATCACACACTAAAATGAAGACGTTCCTTGCCGCATTGCTGTTGCTGCCGGCGCTGGCGTGCGCCAGCTCGGCCGGGCTCAAGTTCGACCGTGCGCCCGTCGATCCGACCGACCTGCCGTCGCTCCAGCGCGGCGCGCAGGGCTTCGTCAACTACTGCTTGAATTGCCACAGCGCGGCGTACATGCGCTACAACCGGCTGCGCGACCTGGGCTTGAGCGAGCAGCAGGTCAAGGACAATCTCATGTTCGCCGCCGACAAGGTGGGCGAGACCATGACCGTCGCCATGCGCACCAAGGATGCGGCGCAGTGGTTCGGCGCCGCGCCGCCGGATTTGACCGTGATCGCCCGCTCGCGCGGCGCCGACTGGCTCTACACCTACCTGCGCAGCTTTTATCGCGATCCCGCGCGCCCGACCGGCTGGAACAACGTGGTGTTCCCGAGCGTCGGCATGCCCCACGTCCTGTACGAGCTTCAAGGGGTGCAGAGCCTTAAGGTCGAAACGAGCACCGATGCCGCCGGTCATAAGCAGCAGACCCAAACGCTGGTGCTGGAGACGCCCGGTACGCTGTCCAAGGCGCAATACGATCAGTTCGTCGGCGATCTCGTGAACTACCTCGACTACATGGGCGAGCCGTCAAGCGCATCGCGCATCCAGATCGGCATCTACGTAATGATGTTCTTGGTGCTGTTCATCGCGATCACGTATCTGCTGAAGCGCGCTTACTGGAAGGACGTGCACTGAGAAGGTGGCACGGAACGAATTCATCATGATGACGCTTTATTCGGGAACGACCGATCCCTTCTCGCAACGCTGCCGCAACGTGCTCTACGAGAAGGGCATGGATTTCCAGATCATCGATGTCGACATGTACAACAAGCCCGAGGACCTGGCGGTCATGAATCCGTACAACCAGGTCCCGGTGCTGGTCGAACGCGACCTCATCTTGTACGAATCGAACATCATCAACGAGTACATCGACGACCGCTTCCCGCACCCGCAGCTCATGCCGGCCGACCCGGTGATGCGCGCGCGCGCGCGGCTGTTCCTGTTCCGGTTCGAGAAGGAGCTGTTCGCGCACCTCGAGGCGATCGAGAAGGGCAGCCAGAAGGGCGCCGAGAAGGCTCGCACGGTGATCCGTGACAACCTGTCGCAAATCGCGCCCGTGTTCAACAAGCAGAAGCACATGCTGGGCGAGGAATTTTCGATGCTCGACGTGGCCATCGCGCCGTTGCTGTGGCGGCTGGATTACTACGATATCCAGATGCCCAAGCAATGCGCCCCGCTGATGAAGTATGCCGAGCGGCTGTTCAGCCGCCCGGCTTTCATCGAGTCGCTCACGCCCTCGGAAAAGGTGATGCGCAAGTGATCAGCAAGGCGACCAAGCCCTACCTCGTGCGCGCGATCTGGGAATGGTGCGCCGACAACGGCTATACGGCGTACCTCGCCGTCCAGGTCGACGAGAACACCCGCGTTCCGGCCGAGTTCGTGAAGAACGGCGAAATCATCCTCAACATCAGCGCCGATGCGACCCATAAACTGACCCTGGGCAACGATCTCATCCAGTTCGCCGCGCGCTTCGGCGGCGTGTCGCGCGAATGCTCGGTGCCGATGGCCGCGGTGCGCGGGGTGTTCGCGCGCGAGAACGGCGAAGGCATGTTCTTCCAGGCGCAGGCCCAGGATGCGCCGGCAGTGGAGCCGCCGGTGCGCGAGCCGGCCGCCGCGCCTGCGGTGACAACGCCGGGCGGCCCGAGCGGCCCCGCGCCATCGAGCCCCAACGGGCGCAAGTCCCACCTCCAGATCGTCAAGTAGCTGCCAGGTGTTTGCCGCGGCGCGCCCAACCCGAAAAGCGCGCAAGTCCCACCTTCCAGATCGTCAAGTAGCCGCCAACCTGCCGCCTGAACGGTAGGTCGCGCCGTAACGCCCGGACGCGCCGCTGCGGCGCGCGCTCAGTCGATGCGGTGATCCTCCGGCGGACCGGCGCGGCGCGAACGCGGAAACACCGCCACGTTACGCGCCAGGCCGGCGATGGCGACCACCAGCAGATAAGCCGTGCCGCCGGACATGAAGACCAGGTAGGCGACGATCTTCTGCTTCTCCGGCATTCCGGCCGCGCCCCAGTAGATCCACATACCCGCGTAGTAGGCCGCGACCACCGCAAGTATCTGGGTGAGCGCGTCGTAGATCTCCAGAGCCTTGCGATTCACTCCGCGCGGCCGGTAGTGGTAGAAGGCCCACACGACGGTGGCGAACAGAAACCCGTAGATGAGCAGCATGAACGGCATGGCGACACCTGTGACAAGAATGCCGCGGAATCGTAGCCGGCGCGCACGCGCAGGGACTTGATCTGGCGCATGGAACGGCACATCGGTGAAGAAACCGCGAATCGTCGCCGAGTGCCCCGGATGGGAAGCCCGCGCTATCCGCCGGCCTCGATCCGCGGCTGGGTTCGCGCTCCCTGGCTTGGGATGCCAAGCCCTATAATGGACCGCCTCGGTCCGCTCCGAGCCGGCTTAGCTCAGTTGGTAGAGCAGCTGATTTGTAATCAGAAGGTCAGGGGTTCAAGTCCTCTAGCCGGCACCAGGAATCCGCGCACCGGATTCGGCGGTTGCGGTCGCCGGAACGGGCTGCACCTTCGGAGCAGACGCGCGCTACGCTGTTGCACTGCTCACGCGCGAGCGAATCAGGCGCAGGCTGCCGGTCACCGGCTCAGCAACTCGATGGTCCGACCGGACAGAAGACGAACCGCAGCTATAGCTACCAGGCTTACGTCTCGCCCTGCGTTGTCGATGCGACGTAGGTGAAGGTGATTCGCACCGTATGAATTGCTTTAATCGAGGTCCGGCCACTTAAAGCATTCTTTAATCGGACCAGCCAGCGATGAAGCAGCCGCATGCGGTAAACTTCAGTCCGCCAGCCTTACGCGGCCGCCCTTGCTTGACGTACACGGCAACTGTCAACCGCGCCGGGGTGTTCGGGCAGCGGGAGGGTGACGAGTCGGGGCGTAGCGCAGCCTGGTAGCGCGCGTGCCTTGGGCGCACGAGGTCGCGAGTTCGAATCTCGCCGCCCCGACCATCACGGCTTGCGCGCGAGTTCCAGCGAATGGGCCCAAGGCTTGCTTGCCCACGGGTATGGCGAGCCACGTTCAGACCAGATCGGGTACAGGGATCATGGAGAACCTAATCAGCTCGATCAAGCGCAAGAGCGTCGTCCTGTTCGTCGGCGCGGGCGTGTCGATGAATCTCGGCCTGCTGTCCTGGAAGGGCCTCATCAGCAAGATGGCCGAGGACCTGGGCTTCGAACCGGAGCAGTTCAGCGGGTTCGGCGATTACCTGGCGCTCGCCGAGTACTACAAGATCAAGACTGGTAGCCTGGGTGGGTTGCGAAGCTGGATGGACCGCACCTGGCATTCGGATGCCGTGGACATCGGGCAGTCGGAGGTGCACCGGCTGATCGTCGAGATCGACTTCCCGATCATCTACACCACCAACTACGATCGCTGGCTGGAAACGGCTTTCGATCACCACCAGCGTCCCTATAGCAAGATCACCAACGTCACCGACCTGGTGCGCATCCGCGACGGCGCGACCCAGATCGTGAAATTCCATGGCGATTTCGACGACGACCGCTCGCTCGTGCTCGACGAGTCGAGCTACTTCGAGCGGCTCGAGTTCGAGTCCCCGCTCGACATCAAGCTGCGCTCGGACGTACTGGCGCGCTCGGTGCTTTTCATCGGCTATTCGCTCTCGGACGTGAGCCTGCGCTACCTGTTCTACAAGCTCGACAAGCTGTGGAAGCTGCACGGCAAGTACTCCGTGCGGCCGCGCTCCTATATCTTCGTGCCCAAGCCGAATCCAGTGCAGGAAGCGGTGCTCGATCAGTGGGGCATCACCATGATCAGCTCCGAGCGCACCGAGCCGAAGGCGGCGCTGATAGAATTTCTCGAGAGCCTGAAGACGCGCGCGAACGACGTGCGCGTGGACGGACCGAGCCTGCGTGCCGTCTGAGCCGTCGCCGCCGCGCCGAGGGCGCCACGTGCGCCTCCGGTTCAAACGCGACGGCGCGGTCGCGTCGTCTGTACAACCCAGTCGAGGAGCGTGAAGAGCGATGAAAGTGTTGGGATCGCCGGGCAGCCCGTTCGTGCGCAAGGTGCGCGTGATCGCCGCCGAGAAGAATATTCCCATCGAGTACGTCGTGGAGCGGCCGAACGTGGAAGGATCGCGTATTCCCGACCTCAATCCCCTCGGCAAGATCCCAGTGCTGCTGCTCGACGACGGCGAGGCGCTGTACGACTCGGTGGTCATTGGCGAATATCTCGATGGCCTGAAAGCCGAGCCGAGGCTCGTGCCGGCGGATTTCGCCGGGCGCATCGCAGTCAAGCGCCTCGAAGCCCTCGGCGACGGCCTGGCCGAAATCGCCGTCACCATATCGCACGACTACGGGCCCATGAACGATCCAGAAAAGCGCGCGGGCTGGATGCCGCGCCAATACGACAAGCTCAAGCGCACGCTCGGTTTCCTGCAACGTAGCATCGAGGGACGTAGCTGGCTGCACGGCGATCGTTTCGGTCTCGCGGACATCTGCGCTGGCTATGCGCTGTTCTATCTCGACCAGGTCGTGGCGGACGTGGCATGGCGCCGAAGCCATCCGGGGCTGGCGGCATACGCCGAGCGCTTGGCGGCCCGCGGCTCGTTTCGGAGCACCGTGCCGGCGCAGAATTGATCCTGTTCCGGTGGCGGCGGTGCGCGGCGCGACCGGCACCGCCTTTGCGCGACGCGTCGCAACGCAAAGCCGCCCTCGCGTCTAGAGGCTCGCGCTCGAAGGCCGGCGAGCGCAATGCCGGCGCATTACCGCGCGTGCTCGAGCACGCGATGCCTTGCCGGTGAGAGCATCGTTGCGCCGGCCGTTCGATCCGATCTATCTCCTCACGGCCATCGTCGTCCTGGTGCACGTGAGCTTCGGCGGCAGCCGCATCCTGCTCGCCTTGTATGCGCTGTCGCTCGGCGGCACGCCGTTCATCATCGGCGCGCTGATCTCGGTCTACGCGCTCACGCCGATGTTCGTCTCCGTGCAGGCGGGACGTATCGCCGATCGCATCGGCCATCGCGTGCCCATGTTCGGCGGCGCGTTCGGCATGGTGATCGGGCTGATGGTTCCGGTGCTCTGGCCCGGCTTACCCGCGTTGTTCGTGTCCGCGGCGATCACGGGCGGCAGCTTTGCCGCGTTCAACATCGCCGCCCAGGCGTTGGTCGGGGCCATGAGCGCGCTCGAGCGGCGGGCGTTCAACTTCAGCATCCTGTCGATGGGGTACTCGGTCGCGACCCTGATCGCGCCGCTGATCGTGGGTTACGCGGTCGACCACGCGGGTCCGATCTGGGCCTATGCGATTCTCAGCATGATTCTGCTCGCGCCCGTCGCCGTCCTCGCATCCAGGCGGCGGATACCCACTGCCAAGGCGAGCGGCGCCACACAGGACAAGCGCAGCGTTCTCGATCTGCTGCGCAATCGCGGACTGCTGGCGATTTTCGCCGCCAGCGGCGCGTGTGTGACCGGCTGGGACTTGTTCACGTTCTTCATGCCGATCTATGGCACCCGCATCGGTCTTTCCGCGACCATGATCGGTGTGGTGATCAGCACCTTCGGCGTCGCCACGCTGGTGGTGCGCATATTCATTCCACTGCTCACTCGGCGTCACGGCGAGCCGGCCGTGCTGGCGTGGGCGATGACGCTCGGCGCGGTCGCATTCGGATCGTTGCCCTTGTTCGAGAACATGGTCTACTTGATGGCGGCGGCCTTCCTGATGGGCCTGGGCCTGGGCTGCGGCCAGCCGCTCACGATGATGATCACCTACAGCCGCTCTCCGGCCGGGCGCGCCGGCGAGGCGAACGGCATCCGGCAGATGGCGAACAACCTCACCCACATGGTGGTGCCGTTCGCGTTCGGCGCGCTCGGCTCGGCTTTCGGCATGGGGCCGGTGTTCTGGATCAACAGCGCCATTCTGCTCGCCGGCGCGTTCCTCGGCGGCAAGCGCTACTGATGTCCCGAGTCCGAAGTTCGCCATTCGCAGGCGCGGTTGCAGGGACAAGCCATGTCAGCGACGAACCCCGGACTCACTAGCGCATGCCGGCTCGCCGCGAGCCTATAATCGAAGCCTCGCGATCAAAGAGCAGAGCAAGGACGGCGCCATCATGGCTGACGAACCGATCAGGAAGTCCCCGGTCTTTGCGGCCGGCAGGCGCTGGCAACCCAAGCCGGATCCGAAGCTGTACGAATCGGAGATCACGGCGCTGGTGCGCGCGCTGCTGAACGATCCGCAAATCCGCGAGGATCAGCAGTGGGCGTGGCGGCGGTGGCGTTCGGGCGACAACGCCATTCGCCAGGATTGATCGATCCGAAACGGCCTCGAGCGTCGATCGCTCCCGAGGCCACGGCCCCAACGAGGAGAGCGACGTGCCGAGATTGAAGCTGCTAGAGCCGGAAACACTGAGCGCCGAGCAACGCAAGGTGTACGACGCCATCGCCTCCGGCCCGCGCGGCGGCGTTCGCGGGCCCTTTCTGGCCCTGTTGCACGTACCCGAGTTGGCCGATCGCATTCAGCATCTGGGCGAGCTTCTGCGCTACAACACGAGCCTCGGCCCCAGGCTCTCGGAGCTCGCCATCATCGTGACCGCGCGTGGGCTGCGCTGCCAGTACGAATGGTTTGCCCACGCCAAGCTCGCCGCCCAAGCGGGGATTCCGGCGGCGGCCATCGAAGCGATCCGCACCGACCGCGATCCTGGCTTCACCGAGCCGAAGGAACGCCTGGTGCATGACTTCGCGCGCGAGCTGGTCGGCAATCGGCGCGTCTCGGATGCGACGTATGATGCCGTCACGCGCACCTTCGGCACCCGCGGCGCGGTCGAGCTCGCCGGCCTGGTCGGCTATTACTCGATGATCGCCATGACCCTCAATGCTCATGACATCAACCCGCCCGGAGCCCAGCCTTTTGGCGATTGAGCAGCTTCTTCCTGTGCTAGCAACGAGCCCGCGATGGCCGCAAGACGAAGCGCTAGCGGAATGCTGCTGTTGTGCTCGCTCGCGCTCGCCGGTTGCGGCGGCGGATCGGTGGCCCTACGCGGCGGGTTTCCGGCGGCGCAGAGCGTGCCTGCGACACCCGGTGCGCAGCCGGGATTAACGGCCAGCGGCCACGGCGGCTTGGGACTTGCCATCCTGCTCGGCTTGATCGTCGCCGACGGCGTTCATTGGCTAGGCAATCGGCTGCGGCACGACGGCGGGGAGCCATCCGCCCAGGACGAGGCCCGGCCGCTGTGGCGCCCGCTTGATCGTGGCTGGGTGGATCGGTGATGGGCGGTTCGATGACGCAGGCGTTGATCAAAGCTTGGCGGACGGTGCCGCCGCAGGCGCGACGACGCGTCGGTTCGCACGCGCCAGCCCGATGCCGGTGAGCGCACAACAGATCCCACCCGCCGCCAGCGTTTTGGCGGCGCCGATCGTGTCGGCCGCGGCGCCGGCCACGAAGCCGCCCAATGGCGCGATCCCCAGAAAGGCCGCGGTGTAGAGGCTCATGACGCGCCCGCGCACCCGATCCTCGACTAGCGATTGCAGGATCATGCTCACCGAGACGGTGGTGGCAAGTATCCCGAATCCGGTGATCGCCATGAGCAGTAGCGAGAGGGGGAACCAACGCGTGAAGGCGAATGCGAGCAAGGCCAAACCCGCGCAGATGGTGGCGGCGGCAATGAGCGGCCCGAGACCGCGCGCGCTCGCCCGGGTCGAGAGGTAAAAGGTGCCGGCCAGCGCGCCGAGGCCCGCGGCGGCGACCAGAAAGCCGAGGGCTTCGGGCCCGCCCGCATAAGCCTCGCGCACGAACGCCGGCATGAGGGGCTGATAGGGCGTTGCCATGAAGCTCACCACCGCCAGCACCAGCAGCAGGCCGCGGATCGGGCGCGAGCGCCAAGCATAGAGCGCCCCTTCGCGCAGCTCCGACCACATCGGGAGCGGCGCGGCGCGATGCGCCGGCGCCTTGCGCTGGATCGCCAGCAGGCTTGCGAGCACGATGGAGAAGCTCAGGGCGTTGATGAGAAAGCAGCTCGCTTCGCTGAAGACGCCGATCAGGATGCCGGCGATCGATGGGCCGATGAGCCGGCCCGCGCTCCCGACCAGAGATATGACCGCGACGGCATTGGGTAAGTCGTCGCGCGAGCCGAGCAAGTCCGGCAGCCAGGCGTGGCGCACGGGCAATTCGATCGCGATCGTGACGCCGAGAAACAGCGAAAGCGCAATCATGTGCCAGGGTTGGATCACATCGAGAAACGCCAGCGCCGCCATGACGACGGCTTGCAGCAGTTGCAGCGCCTGCACCGCGAAGAACGCACGCTGCCGATCGACGCGATCGGCCAGCGCGCCCGCGATCGGTGCGAGCAGCAGCACCGGAATCTGCGCGGCGAACACGGTTACGCCGAGCAGCAGCGCCGAGCCCGTGAGGCGATACATCAGCCAGTGGACCGCGAGCTGCTGGATCCAATAGCCGAGGATGCCGGTCCCTTGCCCGACCACGAAGAGCGCGAAGTCGCGATGGCGCAAGGCGCGAAACGGATGCTGCATCCGCGCTCCTCGAATGCTTGCCTGGGGAAGGATCGGATTCTATGCTCGCTTGCGGCCTGGCGCGGAAGCGGGCACACTCGCTGCGCCCGATTCGCGCGGTCGGCCCGGGCCCGGCCCGCGCCCGGAAGCCACTGGGCCGCAGGGCAGGGATCTTCTGGAGGCTTCACATGAGACTCGGCATCGCCCTCGCCCTCGCCTTGGCAAGCCTGCTGGTCGCCTGTGCCGGTGGTCCCCCGCGCATGACTTCGGCGCAGATCGATACGCTCTTGAGCGCCGCCGATCGCAGCGAAGCGGATCGGGCCAACGATGCGCGCCGCAAGGCGGCGCAAGTGCTCGGCTTCATCGATGCGCGTCCGGGGATGCGCGTGCTCGACATGGGCGCGGGCGGCGGCTATACCACCGAGCTCATGGCACGCGCCGTCGGACCGAGCGGCCAGGTGCACGCGCAGAATACGGAATACACGCTGAAGAATTTCGTCAAAGGCCGCTTCCAGGAGCGCATGCAGTCCCAAGCGATGCGAAACGTCGTCCATCACGTGCTCGACTTCGACCAGCCGGTGCCGCCCAGCGTCGCGCCGGGGTCGCTCGACTTGGTCACGTTCATGTTCAACTACCACGACCTCGGCTACATGGGCACCGACCGCGCGCGCATGAACCGGGCGGTATTCGCGGCGCTCAAGAGCGGCGGCCATTACGTGGTCGCGGACCATTCCGGCCGGCCAGGCACGGGCATCAGCGAATCGAAGTCTCTGCATCGCGTCGAGGAGGCGCTGGTCCGCAAAGAGATCGAGGCGGCCGGCTTCCGCTTGGCGGAGGAAGGGAATTTCCTGCGCAACCCAAAGGACCCGCGCGACCAGAGCGTCTTCAAACCGCGACAGCCCAACGACGAATTCGTCTTGAAGTTCGTCAAGCCCTAGCTAGAAGCCTGTCGGACTTGATTCCACGTGTGCGACGGAGGCGATTTTCGCGCAGGGCTAGGAGGACGCACCCGATAGCGAGACTATCGGCAAGTCGTTCGACACCGCCATGCGCGAAAAGCGCCCCGCGAGGCGATCGCCGCATCGACCCGATATCATCCGACAGCGACCCTGATGCTCGTTTACGCCGCTACCATCCTCGTCAGCGCCTTCCTGTTGTTCCTGGTCCAGCCCGTCATCGCCAAGCAGATCCTGCCGTGGTTCGGCGGCTCCGCGGCGGTCTGGACCACGTGTCTCGTGTTCTTTCAGTTCCTGCTCTTGTTCGGCTACGCGTATTCGGACTTGACGACCCGGCGCATGCGGCCGCGCTCACAGGTATGGCTGCATTGCCTGCTGCTCGTGCTGAGTCTCGCCACGTTGCCGATCATTCCGGACGCCGTATGGAAGCCCGCGGGCGGAGAAGACCCGGTGCTGCGGATTCTGGGCTTGCTCGCTGCGACCATCGGCTTGCCGTATTTCCTGCTCTCGACTACCGGACCGCTGGTGCAGGCGTGGTTCGCGCGCAGCTTCCCGAGCGGCACCGTCTACCGCCTGTTCGCCTTGTCCAATTTCGGCTCGTTGCTCGCGCTGATCGCCTACCCGCCGCTGATCGAGCCTTGGATACCAACGCGCGCGCAGTCGCTTTCCTGGAGCGCGGGTTACGCGCTTTTCGTCGCGCTGTGCATCGCCGCCGGCATATTCAGCTTGCGCGCAGCAGGCAACGCAGCGGCGAGCGCGGTGCTTGCCGATGCTGAGCCTGGCGGCTCGGCGCCGGTGGCGCGCGAATACGTTCTGTGGCTGCTGCTGGCCGCAATGGGCTCGTACATGCTGCTCGCCGTGACCAATCACATCACGCAGAACGTGGCTTCGGTGCCGTTCCTCTGGATCCTGCCGCTCATCCTCTATCTGATCACTTTCATTCTGTGCTTCGAGGGACGCGGCTGGTATCAGCGGCGCTTTTTTCTCGGGCCGCTCGCCGTCACCGTGCTCGCCATGGCCTGGGGTCTGCACGCCGGCGGCGAGATCATGGAGGTGACCGACGCCGTGCCGCTCTATTGCGCCGGCCTGCTCGTGTGTTGCATGTTCTATCACGGCGAGCTCGCCGCCCTCAAACCCGCGCCGCGCTATCTCACGCGCTTCTATCTGATGGTCTCGCTCGGCGGCGCGCTCGGCGGGTTGTTCGTCGGCGTGATCGCGCCGCTGGTATTCGTCACCTACTACGAATTCGGCATCGGTCTGGTCATCACCGCGCTGCTCGCGCTGTACCTGCTGTGGCCCTTGCCGAAATGGATTCCCGCCCTGGCACTGGGCGTGGCTGTCGCCTGCACCTATTTCGTGGTCGAGTACATCGGCGAGCTCAAGCGCGGCACGATACTCATGACGCGCAACTTCTACGGCACGCTGCGGGTCAAGGACAGCGGTCCGGTCGACGAGCCCACGACGGTGCGGCGCCTCATGCACGGCGTGATCATGCACGGCGAGCAGTACCTGGAGCCGCGCCTGAGCCGCCAGCCGACGAGCTATTACGGGCCCGATTCCGGCATCGGGCTGGCGATTCGCCACTATGCCAAGCGGCCGCTGAAACTGGGGGTGATCGGCCTCGGCACCGGCACCCTGGCCGCCTGGGGCAAGAGCGGCGACGTATTTCGCTTCTACGAGCTCGATCCACAAGTCCTGACCGTGGCCCGGCGCGACTTCACCTACCTCAACGACACCGCGGCCGGGATCCAGGCCGTAATAGGGGATGCGCGCCTGAACCTGGAGCGCGAGCCGCCGCAGGGCTTCGACATCCTGGTGATCGACGCGTTTTCCAGCGATTCGATCCCGGTCCATCTAATCACGCGCGAGGCGCTGGCGGTCTACATGAGGCACATGGCGCCCGACGGCATCATCGCCTTCCATGTCACCAATCGCTACCTCGACTTGCCGCCGGTGGTACAGAAGCTCGCCGATGCCGCCGGCATTGCGGCCGTGTTCGTATCGCACGACCCAGAGGAACACGAGCAGCGCTATTCGCGCACCGACTGGATCCTGCTGACCCACGACCAGAGCTTCCACAAGAGCGATCCGGTGCAGCGAGCGCAATCCCCGGTGCACGTCCCTTCCAAGCTTTCGCTCTGGACCGATGACTTCAACAACCTGTTGCAGATCCTGAAGTAGCCGCGAGCCCGATCGAGTCGCGCGTCGCGACATCGGCAGGCACGCGGCCGTGCCGAGTCGAGCGCCTGCGAGCGCAGCGGCGCTGACCGCGTCGGTTCGAGGCCGTGCGGGAAGACGAGCTACGCGCGCTTCTTCACGCGGCGCTCTTGGCGGTTTGGCCGCTGCCGCGCGGAGCGGGCACGAACAGAATGACGATGTTGGCGGCGACGATCAGCCCGGTCAGGAAATAGAACGTTCCCGACAGGCTGTAGGCATCGGCGATGGCCCCACCCGCCCAGGGCGAGACGGCAGCCCCCAGCGCTTGCATGCCGAACATGATGCCGACCACGGTGCCGCCGATCGCGGCCGGCGCGGCTTCGAGGGACCAGGCCTGGATCACCGGCCGAGTGGCGTACATGAAGAACCCGAGCAGGGCGATGAGAAAGATCACCCAGGTCGAGGTGGCGGCCACCGCCATCAGGAACGTGACGACCGCGGTCATCACCATGGCCGTGGTCATGACGCCCTTGCGCCCGAACCGGTCCGAGGCGTAGCCGGCGAGCGGCGCCGAGGCGAACGCGACTGCTTGCAGCACGAACAGCGCCACGCCCACGCCCGCGGGGGTGTAGCCCATCGTGTTCGCGAGGTACAGCGGCAGGAAGGTGAGCAGGGTGGACTGCGCACCGCTACGGAAGAACGAGCACAGCACGATCAATACCAGCGACCGATTGGCGAGCATGGGCTTCACCTGCGCGACGTAACCCGCCCAGGTCCATTTCTCGCCCGTCTTCTTCGCGCCCGATTTCGGCGCCAGATTCATCGACCCCAGGTAGAGCAGGATCATGCTCGCCATGACGACGCCGGGGACGAAATTCGCGACCACCACCATGCGCCAGGACAGCACCGTCAGCAAGGCGCCGATCACCAGCGGCGCCAGCGCTTCGCCCAGGTTGCCGCCCATGCCATGAAACGACAGCGCGAGACCCTTGCGCTCGGGAAACCGCTTGCCGAGCGTGGAGATCGCCGCCGGGTGCCAGAGGTTGTTGCCGATGCCGATCAGCACCATGCACGCGAGCAGCATCCAGTAGCTGTGCGTGAACGACATGAGCAGGTAGGGAAAGCCGACCCAGAACAGCGACGTCGCCATCAGCCGCCCCTGGTGGCCGAGCGCGTCGACGACGATGCCGCCAGGAATATTGGTGAGCGCGCCGACGGCATACTGCACCGTCATGACGAAGCCGATCTCGGTGTACGAAAGTCCGAGCTCCTTACCGATGATGGGCAGGAGCAGGTAGAAGGTGGCGGGATACCAGTGGGTGAGGCAATGGCCCAGGGAGATGAGCCAGATCTCCTTGAACGGCGCGGGAGCAGCCGCGGCGGCGACGGCAGGCGAGTTCACGTGTGCAATTCCGGCGATCGAAACGGCGCATCATAGCAAATCGGGATTCGCACCCGTGCTCGGGGCAAGTGCGGCGTCGATGGCGGTGACGATCGCGCGGCGCCCTATAATGCAGCAGCGAACGACCGCGCGCGACGGACCCCGGCATGATCCGAGACCAGGAAACGCTCAACCTACTGCTCGACGCCGTGCGTCGATTCGTGCGCGAACGCTGTGTGCCCGCGGAAGCGATCACCGCGCAGGACGACGCAATCCCGGACGATATCGTCGCCGAGATGCGGCGCATGGGCCTGTTCGGGTTTGCGATCCCGGCGCAATACGGCGGCTTGGGCCTGACGCTGGAGGAAGAGGTCCTGGTCAACTTCGAGCTTTCGCAGTGCTCGCCGGTCTTTCGCTCGATTGCGGGCACCAACAACGGCATCGGCTCGATGGGGATCGTGATCGACGGCTCGGAGGCGCAGAAGCGCAAGTACCTGCCGCGGCTCGCCGCGGGCGAGATCATCGGTTCGTTCGCCCTCACCGAGCCCGGCTCGGGGTCGGACGCCGGCGCCCTGGCGACCAGCGCCCGGCGCGATGGCGATGGCTACATTCTCAACGGCAGCAAGCGCTTCATCACCAATGCGCCCGAGGCCAGCATATTCACGGTGATGGCGCGCACCGATCCTGCCACCAAGGATGCCTCGGGCGTCTCGGCGTTCATCGTGGAGGCGGATTCGCCGGGGTTGAGCCTCGGGCCGATCGACAAGAAGATGGGCCAGCGCGGCGGCCACACCTGCGACGTGATTTTCGACAATGTCAGGGTGCCAGCGGACAACCTGATCGGCGGCAAGGAAGGGATGGGCTTCAAGACGGCGATGAAGGTGCTCGACAAGGCGCGGCTCAATATCGCCGCGGTGTGCGTCGGGGTCGCAGAGCGCATGCTCCAGGACGCGCTCGCCTATGCGCTGCAGCGCCGCCAGTTCGACCGGCCGGTGGCGGAGTTCCAGCTTGTGCAGGCGATGCTCGCCGATTGCCGCACGGAGATCTTCGCGGCTCGCTCGATGACGCTGGAATCCGCGCGCAAACACGACGCGGGCGAGCGCATCGGCCTGGAAGCCTCCTGCTGCAAGTATTATGCGTCCGAAATGTGCGGCCGGGTCGCGGACCGAGCGGTCCAAGTCCACGGCGGCGCGGGCTACATGGCCGACTACGGCATCGAGCGCTTCTATCGCGACGTGCGCCTGTTCAGGATCTACGAGGGTACGAGCCAGATCCAGCAGCTCGTGATCGCGCGCCACATGATCAAGGCCGCGGGCGGTTAGAAAGCCAAAGGAGGAGCATCCATGGTTCTGCGTTGCTTTGGGCCGGTTCTCACCGGCATCGGCATACTCGGCGTCTTGGCCGGTACGGCGGGGGCACAGAGCGCGTATCCGAACAAGTCCCTTCGGATCATCGTCGCCTATACGCCGGCGGGGACCACCGATATCCTCGCCCGCGCGATCGGGCAGAAACTCACCGAAGCCTGGTCGCAGCCCGTGATCGTCGACAATCGACCGGGCGCCAACGGCAACATCGGCACCGAGATCGCCGCCAAGGCAGCGCCCGACGGCTACACCTTGCTCATGGGCACCGCCGGCACCCACGCCATCAATCCGACCTTGTACCCCAAACTCCAGTACGACGCGCTGAAGGATTTCGCGCCCATCAGCCTGGCGGCGATCGTTCCTAATATCGTGGTGGTGAGCAACGCGCTGCCGGTGAAGAACGTGCAGGAGCTGATCGCTTATGCCAAGGCCAATCCGGGCAAGCTTGCGCACGGCTCGCCGGGCATCGGCAGCACCGGCCATCTTTCCGCCGAGCTGTTCAAGTCCATGACCGGCATCCGCATGACGCACGTTGCCTACAAGGGCAGCGCGCCGACCCTGCAGGACCTCATGAGCGGCCAATTGCAGGTCGTGATCGACAACATCCCGCCTTACCTGCCGCAGGTGAAGGCAGGCAAGATTCGCGCGCTCGCGGTGACGCCCGCCAAGCGCTCGCCCGCGGCGCCCGAGTTGCCGACGGTGAGCGAGGCCGGAGTGAAAGGCTACGACGCCTCGACCTGGTTCGGCTTGTTCGCTCCGGCCGGGACGCCGCCGGAGGTGGTGGCAAAGATATCCGCCGAGACACGGCGCATCCTGGGCCTGCCGGACGTGCGTGATCGCCTGCTGGGCTTGGGGGCTCAGCCCGCCGGCAGCTCACCGGAGGAATTCGCCCGCTTCGTCCAGGACGAGATCGAGAAGTGGGCGAAGGTGATCCGCGAGGCCAACGTCACGCTCAACTGACGGTGCGCCGCGCGCGCTCGCGGCGGCCTTGCGACTCGGCCGCCAGGGGCATCGCTCGGGGTTTGCGCTGGGCTGTCGGCGTTCGGCCTTGCTGCGACGACCTTCGAGTGCGCGCGTCGCGGTCGGCACTGCGCCGACGGCTGTTAGCTCTTGGTCGCCAGGCCCAAGCGCTCGACGGCTTCCCTTTCCTTCTCCAGCGCGTGGCGCGCGAACTGGGTGTAGGCGTTGCCGTCCATGTAGTAGACCTCCTGGCCGACCCGATCGAGCACCTGCAGGAAATTGGCATCGTCCATCGCTTTGCGCGTGGCGTCGTGCAGGACCTTCACGATCCTGGGATCCATGCCCTTGGGACCGGCGATGCCCCACGGGGAGTTGGCGACGATCCCGTAGATCTCCTTCAGGGTAGGCGCGTCGGGGGCGCGCTTGGGACGGTTGGCGCTCCAGGTATTGAGCACCCGCACCTTGCCGGACTCGACCAGGCCCCAGGGCGGGCTGCCGGCCATCGCGTCGACTTCGCCGCCCATCAATGCCGCCGTCGATCCCGCCGAGCCTTTGTACGGCACGTGGACCCATTGCGCGCCCTCGCGCTGCGCCAGGTCTTCCATGGTCACGTGCAGCGAGGTGCCGATGCCGGGGCTGCCGTAGCGGATCTTGTTCGGATTGGCCTTGGCGTCGGCAACGAATTCCTTCCACGTCTTCCACGGCGAGTCGCTGCGCACGTTGAGGCCGAAGTTGTAGCCGGCCACGCACAGGATGTAGGTGAGATCGTTGATCGGATGGAAGCTGGTTTTGGTGAGAAACGGCAGCCGGAACACCCCGAGCGGAGTTTGCGACAGGAGATAGCCGTCGGCGTTGCCCTGTTGGGCGATGTACTGCGCGCCGAGGGCGCCGCCGGCGCCGCCCTTGTTCTCGATGATGATGCGTTGATTGCCGAGCGCGCGGCTCATCGCGTCGGCCAGCGCGCGAAACACGACATCGGTCGGACCGCCGGCGGTCCACGGGCAGATCAAGGTGATCGGGCGGCCGGGATTGGGATAGGCCGCGCCCGACTGGGCGAACGCGTTTGCCCAGGGGCCGAGCGCGCTCGCGAGCGGCGTCAATCCCAGCGCAAAGGTGCAGCGGCGCCGCTTGCGATCGATGACGGTTGCAACAGGGTCCTTGCGGCTCATCGCAGCTCCTCCAATTTTCCTCTAAGCGGGTGTCATGCGCAGGATCGAGGCGGCGGGGCGGACGATGCCGGCGCGCGCCGCGAAGCCATAACCGGAACGATAGCAGAGTTCGCGCTGCTGCCGCTGCGCCCCGCTAGGCCGAGTGTTCGCCGCCGCCGTGTTCGCGCAGGCGCAGGATTCTGCGTTGCACCTTACCCGTCGTCGCCAGCGGCAGCTCGGCGATGAATTCGATCTTGCGCGGATATTCCGCGGCGGGTGCATCGGCATCGGGCCCGAGGCATACTAGGAGCGTCTCACCCCACTGACAGCGCAACCGGAGATCGGCATGAACGGCATCACTCGGACCTTGGCCCAATACGCGGCTTGCTCGCAGTACGATGAATTGCCCGCGACGGTTCGGCACGAGGGCACGCGGGCTTTCGTCAATTTCCTCGGTTGTGCCGCGGGCGGTGCGCGCGAAGACGTGGTCGAGACGATCCTCCCCCTGCTGGCGGAGTTCGACGGCGGCAGCAAGGCAACCGTGATCGGGCGGCGCGAGCGGCTCGATACCTTGAACGCCGCGTTGATCAACTCGATGAGCTCGGGCGCGCTGTCGTTCAACGACACCCACTATCTCACGGTGGCGCACCCGTCCAGCCCGGCCGGCGCCGCCGCGCTCGCCATCGCCGAGCGCCGGCCAGTATCGGGGCGCGCGCTCATTCACGGCGTGATCCTGGGCATCGAGTTGCAGTGCCGGGTCGGCGCGATACTGTGCACACCGCCCGCGGTGGTGTCGGTGGGCTTGTCGATGCAGGGCCTGGTCGGCGGCATCGGCGCCGCGGTCGCCGCCGGCAAGCTCATGAACCTGGATGCCGATGGCATGTGCCGCGCGATCGGGCACGCGATCAACCAGTGCGCGGGGCTGCGCGAAGCGCACGCCACGATGGGCAGCCCCTTCACGCCCGGCCATGCCGCACGCTGCGGGGTGTTCGCGGCATTGCTCGCCGGAAGGGGCGTCACCATCGCCGATAGCATGATCGAAGGCGTGAAAGGCTTCGCGGTGACTTACGGGCAGAACGCGCAGCCCGATGCGGCTGTCGCCGAGCTGGGCAGCCGCTTCGAGATCCTGGCGCTCGCCTACAAGCCGTATCCGTCGGGCTTCGTCACCCACCCGGTGATCGACGTGTGTCTCGACCTCGCCCGGCGCGAGCAGTTCGATGCGGCCGATATCGAACGGGTGGAGATCGCCGTCAATCCGCTCACCGTACAGCTGTGCAATCGCCCCGAACCCAAGGACCGCGCCCAGGCGATGGTGAGCTTCCAGCACTGGGGTGCGGTAGCGCTGCTCCACAAGGCGGCCGGAATTGCGCAGGTGACACAGGCGATGGTCGATGATCCCGCGGTTGCAGCATTGCGCCGGAAGTTCGTCGCCGCCCCGCGCGCCGACGTGGCGCGCGAAGCGGCGCAGTTGCGCGTGGTGCTCAAGACGGGCAAGGTGTTGGCGGCGAGCGTCGAGCGCTGCATCGGCAGCACCGGCGTGCCTCTTAGCGACGATGACTTGTCGCGCAAGACGCTGGGGCAGCTCGAAAGCGCGTATGGCGCCGAAGCGAGCCGGCGCATCCTGGAGCAGGCGTGGCGGATGGCCGATGCGCCGAGCGCGGGCGCATTGTGCGAGCTACTGAAGCTCTAGCGCAAGAAATCGGAACAGCCACGTTTCCCGGTCGGGACGCAAACCCAAGACAGCGCACGTTTCCCGGTCGGGTAAACATCGATATCTCCAAGGTCGCAGGAAAACGTGGTCCCCCATGGCACAACGTTTTCGGTGCGGCGCCGCCGTTCACGCCGCACCGGTCGCGACGCTGTTCTTGCTTTGCGCGCTGACGGCGTCCTGCAGCTCCTCGACACACTCGCACATGAGCGCGGCCAGCTCGTCGACTTGGGCGGCATCGATGCATAGCGGCGGGGCCAGCCGCAGCACGCTGCCGCGGGCGAACGGAATGACGCCGCGCTGCCAGGCGCGCATGTCGAGGCTCGCCACGTGCTCGCGCGCGAGCGCCTGGCCCTTGCGTTGCGGATCGACCAGATCCACCGCGAGCAACAAGCCGCGCGAGCGCACCTCGCCCACGATCGGCAAGCCGCCTATGCGCCGTTCGATCGCCTGTTGCAGCCGCTCGCCCATGCGCGCGGAATTCTCCACCAGGTTTTCGCGCTCCAGGATGGCGATGTTGGCGAGCGCGGCGGCGCATGCGAGCGGATGTCCGCAATAGGTGTTCGGGTGCACGTTCTCGTCGCGACTGTCCTCGGCGAAGACCTCGGCGAGCTTCGACCGCGCGATCGATGCAGACAGGGGGACGTAACCGGACGTGATTCCCTTCGCCACCGACATGAGGTCGGGAACGACGGCCTCGTGCTCGACCGCGAACCACTTCCCGGTGCGGCCGAAGCCGGTGATGACTTCATCGGCGATCATGAGAACGTCGAGCTCGTCGCAGACATCGCGCACGCGCTCGAGCCAGCCGAGCGGCGGGATGATGACTCCGCCCGAGGACAGGCAAGGTTCGAGGATGACGGCGGCTACCGTCTCCGGGTCTTCCTTGAGCACGGCGTCCGCCAGAGCCTCGGCACAGCGGCGCACGATCTGCTCGTCGCTTCCCAACGCGCGGTCGCGCAACGGGTACGGCGCGGGCGATTTGACGAAACCCGGCCATGCGAGCGGCGCGTACGCCTGGAAGAGCTCGGGAATGCCGCAGACTTCCAGCGTCCCGAGGGTAGCGCCGTGATAGCCGCGTTCGAGCGCAATGACCTTGTACTTGCGCGGCCGTCCCGCCTTCAGCCAGTAATGTCGCGCGATCTGGATGGACCGCTCGTTGGCTTCCGAGCCGCTCACCGCGAACAGGGTGTACTTGAGGTCTCCTGGCGTTAGCTCCGCGAGCTTTGCCGCCAGCTCGGCGGCCGGCCGGTTCGAAAACTGGCGCGTGGTGGGATAGTAAGCCAGCGTTTGCGCCTGCTTGGCGATGGCCTCGGCGATCTCGGGCCGTCCGTGGCCGGCGTTGACGACCGCCAGGCCGGCGAAGGCGTCGATGAAGCGCCGGCCTTCACGGTTCCAGA
The DNA here is from genome assembly GCA_020848435.1 of Burkholderiales bacterium. Taxonomy (GTDB): domain Bacteria; phylum Pseudomonadota; class Gammaproteobacteria; order Burkholderiales; family WYBJ01; genus WYBJ01. The sequence goes on from JADLAC010000047.1 coordinate 56,247, forward strand.
CATAGATGCCCTGGCCGCGTTCGAACAGTAACGCTTCGTCTGGGAGGTGCGGATGGTCCTGGGTCTTGTGCGTCCACAAGTGCTTGATCGCGTCGGCGTCGGTCATGTCTTCGCTCCTCGCTCGAGGCTCGCCTGCGCGACGCTATAGACCTGGCTCAGCGTTGTCAATGAAGCGCGCGCGAGCCGCCGAATGGAGTAGCATCGAATGCCGACGCTTCGAATCCGGCAACGTGGAGGAACGCACATGAAGGTGAGCGGCAGATGCCACTGCGGCAACATCAGCTACGAGGCCGAGGTGGATCCTTCGAAAGTGAGCGTGTGTCACTGTAGCGATTGCCAGATGCTGAGCGGCTCGGCATACCGCGCCAGCGTTCAGGCACCCAGGGAAACTTTCACGCTGCGCGGCGGGCCGCCCAAGATCTATATCAAGACCGCCGACAGCGGCAACCAGCGCGCCCACGCCTTTTGCCCGCAATGCGGCACACCGGTCTATTCGGCGGCGCTCAGCGATCCTGCGGCCTATTCGCTGCGCGTCGGCTGCCTGGATCAACGCCAGCAGTTGCCACCGAGCCGGCAGATCTGGTGCCAGTCCGCACTCGGCTGGTCGTCGAATCTCGAGCGCATCGAGCAGGTGAGCCGGCAGTAGAATCGCGCCGGGTCGCTACGATTGACGCGCGCTCGCATCGCCAGTGTACGGCGGCGGGGATCACGGCAACACGCGATCGAGGTGCGCCCGGCCGTGCGACGTCCTACACCGACCCTCACGCGCGGGCGGGCGTGGGTCTCGCCGCGGCCAGCGCGACCAGCACCGCCAGCCCCGAGAGCGCCGCGAACAGCATGAGCGAACGGGTGTAGTCGCCGTAAGCGTCGCGCAGCGCGCCGGCCGCGAGCGGACCGCAAGCCTGCGCCAGCACTTGCATGGAAAGCGCCACGCCGCGGATCGCCCCGTAGCTGGTGCGGCCGAAATAATCGGCCCAGACGATGGGCAGCAGCGTGAGCATGCCGCCGATGCCGAAACCGAACAGCGCCGAGCTCGCATACGCGCTGGCGCTCGAATCGATGCTCAACATGCCGATCGTGCCGATGCACATCGATGCCGCGCATGCGGCCAGCATGTAGCGTATCGGCCAGTGCCGCGGCAGAGTGCCGACGCCGAGGCTTGCGGCGGCCGACACCAGCGAAAACGTGCTGACGACGGCCGCCGCGGTGGCCGGCTCGATGCCGCGCTCGAGCATGTGCGAAGCCTGGTACAGGCTTACGCCGGCCTGGCAAGGGAAGAGCAACACCGTGTAGAGCGCGAGCAACCAGAAGGCCGGCGTGCTCAAAGCTTGCGCCCGGCTGAAATGGGATTCCGGCTCGGTCGCTGCGCGGCTTCGATCCTCCGGCTCGGGCGCTATACCGAGGTCGGCGGGACGTCGCACCAGAAGCAGCCATACCGGCAAGAAACCCACGCCGAGCACGCATAGCCCGATGACCACCCAGCCCGTGCGCCACCCGCTGCCCGCGATGGCCAAATGCGCGACCAGCGGAAAGACCACCAGACCGGCCAATTGCATCACCGTGGCGATGGAAGCCGCGCGCGCACGATTGCGCACGAACCAGGTATTGAGCGCGCCGTAGAGCCCGAGATCGAACGGCCCGGCCCAGATCATGCGAGCGAAGCAGAACAGCACATAGAATGCCGGCAGCGTGGCGACCAACGAAATGGACAGCGTCGCGCAGCTCATGCCGATCACCGCCGCGCACAACAGCAGGCGCGCCCCATGCCGATCGAGCAGACGCCCGATCCAGGGCGATACCAGCGCGGCGAGCAAGCCGCCGATGGAAACCGCCGCGCCGAAAGCCGTGCTCGACCATCCCAGGTCGCGGCGCATCGGCTCGACGAATATCGACAATACCGCGACCGCTGCACCTTGGCGCGCGAATCCGCACAGGCATACGCAGGCGAGAATCACCCAGCCGTAATAGAACGACAGGCGCGATGCGAGCAGGCGAGCGAGGGGCGGCGCGTGAGTGGATGCGATCGACATGATGCAGGCGTGACCCGCTATTCAATCATTGGGCGGATCGCGAAACCAGCGCGGGTTGGGTTGGGTCGCGGCCAACGCGCTGGCAGGCCCTCTCGATCAGGCGCGCCGATCGCGGCTGGTCGCGGCAGACGTCTCGAGACGGCCAGACCTCCAAGGTGCACCCGCGGAGGATACTTGGCGCATCGACTCCGGGCAATTGCGCTCAAGCGAGAGCCTGCGCCAAAGCTCGGAAGGAGTAGACTTTGGGCCATCCACATGCCGGTCGAATACCAAGGAGGAGGCTGCTCATGACAACCGTCGGCAAACTGTTCCACTGCGCGCTCGCCGCGCAGGTCACACTGGTCGCGTGCCAGGGCGCCGCCCTCGCGGCGGAGTATCCGGCGCGATCCCTGCGTTACGTCGTCGCCTTCGGCCCGGGCGGGCTCAACGACGTCGTCGGCCGGGTGTTCTGCCAAAAGCTGAGCGAATCCTGGGGTCAACCCGTGATCGTGGACAACCGGCCCGGCGCCGGCGGCAACACCGGCGCCGAGGTGGTGGCGCGCTCGAGTCCCGACGGTCACACGCTGTTGAGCATCAGCACCGCGCACGCGATCGGCCAGACGCTATACCAGAGACTGGGCTACAGCCTGGAACGCGATCTGGTTGCCGTATCGATCCTGGGCTCGTCCCCACTCATCACCGTCGTCAATGCCGGCGTGCCTGTGAAGAGCGTGCCCGAGCTGGTGAAGCACGCGAAAGGCACGAAGATCGCCTACGCTTCCGGCGGCGTCGGCGTGATCAGCCATCTGTCGATGGAAATGCTGAAGCAGGCCGGCGGTTTCGATGCCACCCACGTGCCGTACAAGGGGGGTGGGCCGGCGCTGGTCGACTTGTTGGCCGGGCAGGTCCAGTTTCACAGCAACGACATCGGCCTGGTGCTGCCGGGGATACGCTCGGGCAAGCTGCGCGCGATCGGTATGATGACCGAGAAGCGCCACGCCCTGGTGCCTAGCGTACCGACGTATGTCGAACAGGGCTACAAGGACTTCGTCATGGGCAACTGGATCGGCGTGGTGGTGCCGGCAGGCACGCCGCGGCCCGTGATCGGCAAGCTTGCCGACGAGCTCACGCGCATCGCCAAGCTGCCGGACGTCGTGCAGCGCTTCGCCGACCAGGGTTTCGATACCACGGGCAGTACGGCCGAAGCGGCCGCGGCCCTGGTGAAAAGCGAGATCGTGCGCTTCGGCGCCGCGGTCAAGGCCTCGGGCGCGAAGGTCGACTAGTGCTCCGGCCGAGCGGTCTTGAAACCGGCACCGACCAGTTCTTTTCTGTCGGGCCAACAGCGACAATTCGAGTCGCGGGAAGACGTGTCTATCCCAGGTTTCGCGGCGAATTGGCGTAGGATCGCAGATCCACCGACCGAGGAGAGGCGCATGGCGCAGATCAGGCATATCGCGATCCAGACCCAGGACGAGGAAGCGACTGCCCGCTTCTACATCGAGAACTTCGGTCTCACCCAGGTGCGGAAGCTCGACAGCGAGCGCACGGCGGGCTATTTCCTCACCGACGGCAACATCAACCTCGCCATACTGCGGTTCAAGAACGATGTCGTCGCGGGTGCGGAACGGGGCAAGGGCTGGAGCGGAATCCACCACATCGGCTTCCAGGTCGACAGCCTGGAAGAAACCGCCGAGAAGCTGGCGGCGAGCGGCGCTCGGCCGCGCGACGACATCAACGCGGCGCTCGGCCTGCACCACGGCGCAGCGCGCGCCCAGGGCAATGTCGAGGTGCGCTACAGCGGTCCGGACAACGTGAACTTCGATATCTCTGAGACCGGCTGGCTCGGCACCCCGAGCAACAAGATCGGCCGCTGAGCGGGACGCAGCCAAGGGTTTGATTTCTTCGTAGGGGTTGCCATGGGCGACAAACTGACATCGCTGGACGAGGCCGCGGCCCGGGTCGCAAGCGGCAGCCGACTGGTCATGAGCGCCAACCTGGCGCGCGGCACGCCGATGGCGTTTCTGCGCGCCATCGTTCGGCGCGGGGTGGATAAGCTGCGGGTGATCGGCGTGGTCGGCGGCGAGCTGAACATCGACTTCCTGGTCGGGGCAGGCGCCGTAGCCGCGGTCGATACGTGCAGCGTCAGCTTGGGCGAATTCGCGCGCACCGGACCGAACTTCGCGCGCCATGTGCTCGCTGGCCGGGTGCGTGCCCTCGACAATACGTGAGGGGTGCTCTTTTCGCAGGCCCAGGCTGGGTCTATGGGAGTGCCGTACATTCCGGTAATCGGTCTGGTCGGGACGGACCTGTTGAAGCGGCGAGACGACATGGTGGTCGCGCCGGATCCGTTCGGCGGCGGGACCATGACGGTCGTGGCGAAGGCCATGCGACCCGACGTGGCCGTGTTTCACGTCGATCAAGCCGACCGTCACGGCAACGTGTCGTGCGGCTATGCGCTGGAGGCGGTGATCCTGGCGGAAGCCGCCAAGCACGTCATCGTTACCGCCGAAGAGATCGTCGAGCGCGTGACCGAAAGCGAGGCGACGGGCGCATTCGTGCCCTCGATCCTGGTCGACACCGTGGTCCATGCGCCCTTCGGCGCGCATCCCGCCGGCGTGACGGGCCGCTATGCGCCCGACAAGGCGCAGATGAGATGCTACCTCGCCGCGGCGCGCGACGATGATACGTTCGCGGCCTACCTCAAGGCGCAGGTGTTCGATGTGCCGACACACGAGGACTACGTGGCGCTGTTCGTATCCCCCGAGGGGCAGCGCCCTTCGCGCACCGTCCGCGCTTGAGGCGCTCGCAACGGGTGAGATCGACGCGATGACCGCTGCCGCGTACAACGATGCCGAGCTGATGGCCGTGCTGATGGCGCGCGAGGTGCGCGACGGCGAGATATCCGCGTGCGGCGCCCTGTCGCAGATCCCGGCCGCCGCCCTGCTCCTCGCCAAGGAGCTGCACGCCCCCAACGCCGAGATCATCATTCTCAACACCGTATTCCGGCCGTTCCACACCTCGCGCCAGTTCCACTACCTGGCGCAGCGCGGTGAGCTCGGCCTGTTCTTCGTGAGCGGCGTGCAGATCGATCGCTACGGCAATTACAACCTGCACCAGCTCGGCAGGGATCCCGACCATCCCGAGGTGCGTTTCCCCGGCGGCTATGGCGGCGGCTTGATCTACTATGCCGCCCGGCGCAGCGTCATATTCCGCACCGAGCACACGCGCCGCTCGCTGGTCGACCGCGTCGACTATGTCTCGGCCGCCGGCAGCTCGGCGCCGAACGTGTTGCGCTGGGGCAATCCGAGCAAGCTCGTGACGCCCAAGGCGCTGTTCGGCTTCGATCGGGCGGAAGGTGTCTTGCGTCTGGAATCGGTGCATTCGCCCTACACGCTGGAGGACATCCGGCACGACACGGGTTTCGATCTCGGCATGAGCGGCCCGATACCAGCCACGCGGCCGCCCTCGGCCGCGGAGCTGCACACGCTGCGCGAAGTGATCCGGCCGAAGATGATCGAAACGGGAACCTACGCCGCGTGGGCCGAGAAGTCGCTCGGTGCGCGGCCTTCCCTCGGCGCGTGAGTCCGCAAGCGTGTGGGACGTCAGCGTCGTAACACTCCAACCGCGAGCTGCACGGCTCGCGGCGCAGTCTCATCATCCAGGTCTCGCCGGATTTCGACATCCGTCGCTACGCGGTGCAGGCGTGAGCGCTTGCGCTTGACCATTGTTCGCCGCCGGGCGAGGGTCGCTCGTCATTTGGGCCGCGGCCGTGGAAGCGTACCCGTGCGCCGTATGAGCAAAGTGGCGCCGCGCGCGACCGTAATCGGATGGTACGGACCTTGCCTCGTTTGCAGCGCGATCCTCCGACAGCGGCGAAACGTGGCGCCACTGTGAGGAGGCTCGCTCCGCCATCTTGCACCGGCGCGGACGCATGCCGGCGCGACTGGCCCGCGGCAGGGGAGCGAATGGCGGGCCGGTGTGATGCGGGACTGCGCGGCCGCCGGATGGCTCGGCAGGCGGATTCCGGCGGCCGCTCGGGGCGATCCGCGCCGCGCTGGTCGCGCGCCCGCAACGCACGTCCGCATCCTTCCTATCGCATCGGCTTCGCGCGTGGCGCAGGCGCGAGTATCATCCGAGATCAGCCCTGGCAGATGCGCATGATGCGCGGCGATGCCGCCCTGGCGCAGTCATCCGCTCGCCGCTGAGCCGCCGCCGGCGCGGACGGTGGTGCGATCGAGCGCGCCATCTTGCTTTTTGCTTTGTCACACGCATATCAAGACACGACCATGGATCAATCCGAGCGCTTCAGCGTCGATTTCTGCCGCCACGACTCGACCGTGGCCCATGCCTGGGCGCGCACCCCGGCGGAGCCCTCCGCCGCCGAACGCGTTGACCTCAAGGGGCGTGTCCGCAGCCTGCTGCGCGCGCAGGACGCCACCTTGCTGGCGCATTACTACGTCCATCCCGATCTTCAGGACCTGGCCGAGGAAACGGGAGGTTGCGTCGCCGACTCGCTCGAGATGGCGCGGTTCGGACATGAGCAGTCGTCGCGAACCCTGGTGATCTGCGGCGTGCGCTTCATGGGCGAGACGGCGAAGATCCTCAATCCCGAGAAGCGTATCCTGATGCCGGATCTCGAAGCGACCTGCTCGCTCGACCTGGCGTGCAGCGCGCAGGAGTTCGTGCCGTTCTGCGATGCGCATCGCGACCGTACGGTGGTGGTGTATGCCAACACCAGCGTCGAGGTCAAGGCGCGCGCCGACTGGGTGGTCACCTCCGCTATCGGGCTGGATATCGTGCGCGAGCTGCACCGGCGCGGCGAGAAGCTGCTGTGGGCGCCCGATCGACATCTCGGCCGCTATATCGAGCGCGAGACCGGCGCCGACATGCTGATCTGGCAGGGTGCCTGTGTCGTGCATGACGAATTCAAGGCCGTGGAGCTGCAAGCCCTGATCGCAAGCCATCCGCACGCCAAGGTGCTGGTGCATCCCGAGTCGCCGGAGCCGGTCATCAAACTCGCCGATGTCGTCGGTTCGACCGGGCAGTTGATCCGCGCCAGCCGCGAGTCGCAGAGCGAAGAGTTCATCGTCGCGACCGATGGCGGCATCATTCACCAGATGCGAAAGCTTTCCCCGAACAAGCGCTTCATCGAAGCCCCGACGGCCGGCAACGGCGCGACCTGCAAGAGCTGCGCGCACTGCCCGTGGATGGCGATGAACGGACTGAGCGCCCTGGCGCGCGTGCTCGAAACCGGGGCCAACGAAATCCGCATCGATCCCGAGGCGGGAGCGAAAGCGTTGCGCGGCATCGAACGCATGCTCGATTTCGCCGCGAGCCGCACGGCGCCTGCGCGCCCGCGCGGCGCGCAGAGCTACGGCGATGCCTATGCCCACGGCATGGGCCCCGCCTAGCGCCTCGCGCGAGGCCTCCCGCGCACACGTGGCATCAATTCCGCCAGGCGCCTAGCCTGAGTCCTCGCCGCTGCGCAATCGATTCTGCCGTCGACAGCGAACGCTGACCGCGCCGCACCGCGGCCATTGGCATGGCAGCAATCGGGGTCGCTCGCGCCGTGAAGGCACATCCCGTGCCCGTGACGCGTACCGTGTGGCCGCCGGTAATGTGACATGTGCCCTGTTTTTGTGGCTCACGCCAACTTTACGATGTGGAAAACGTCCGCTTTCGGGTGCCCTGTCGAGGTAGCTCGCGGATCGTCATCACACGCAGTATGGGGGTGGGTCATGCGCGAGCACGATCAACGGGGTTTTACGCTGATCGAGATCGTAATCGTCCTTGTCATTCTCGGCCTCCTCATGGGAGGGGTGTTGAAAGGCCAAGAGCTGATCACGAGCGCCAGGGTACGCAGCGTTACGGCGCTCATCGACGGCGTCAAAGCAGCGTTCTACGGTTTTCAGGATCGTTATCGCAGCTTACCCGGCGATTACGTGATGGCGGATCGGACGTTGAAGTGCCCGGGCGGCACTTGCCTGCGCGGCAACGGTGACGGCGTGATCGAGCGCAACGCCGTGCCGCTCGCCGGTTCCGAGCCCAACGAAGCGACCCTCGTCTGGACGCACCTGACGGCAGCCGGGCTCATGAACGGCAGCTACGCCATGACCGCGGGCGAGACGCTTGCCAGCGACGTCAACACGCCGAAGAACCCGTTCAATATCTACCTGCAGATCGTCTACGACGGCCGTTACGCCGACAAGGTCACGCCGGCGGCGAATCGGCACAATCTGAAGACGGGTGCGCTGGTGCCGGTCGAAATCGCGGCCGAGGTCGACCGCAAAGCCGACGACGGCAATGGGCTGAGCGGAAGCTTTCGCTTTTCGACCTATGGCGACGCTGCCTCGGGCGGCAATGCGCCCGCGGCACCGCCCGCGCCGGCAGCGACGTACGCGCCCGGACAGTGCGTGTCCGATGCCGGCGTGTGGTATGTCGCGCAGGGCGAAGTCAACTGCGGCGGCGCGAACCTGCTCTAGTGTCCTGAGTCCGAAATTCGCCGCACAAAAGATGCCGAGAATCGACGCCATACTTTGTCGCGAATCCTCGCCAGGTGTCCAAGCCTCGCCTGCGGTTCGCTTCGCGTCTGGCGCCGATTTCGACA
>JADLAC010000048.1 GCA_020848435.1 Burkholderiales bacterium
CGAATCCTCGCCAGGTGTCCAACCTGGCTGCGATTCGCTTCGCGTCTGACGTCGATTTCGCCACTTTTGCCGCTCAGGGTACAGTCGTAGCGTTGCTCGCTCAAGCAACGAACTTCAGACTCAGGACGCTAGCGCAGCGTCATGAGATAGGCGACGAGCTGATCGACCTGCTCGGGCTTGAGCGTCTTGCCGTAGGTATCGGGCATAAACGAAACGCCGTTGGCCGAGTACATCGCACCCGGCACGAGGTGCGCACTCGGGGCCACGATCGACTCGCGCACGTATTCCTCGGCGCTCGCCGCCTTACCCTTGAAGCCGGGCTCGGCGAGCGCTTTTTGCGCCCGCTCGCCGATGCCCGCGAGCGTCGGTCCCACCATGTTCACCCCCGGCGCAATCGAATGGCAGGCGTTACACGCCGGCGCGACGCTGCGAAAGAGCGCCTGTCCCAAGGCGATCGGATTCTCCTGGCCCGTCACGGGCCGCGCCGCGGGCGCGCGCTCGTCGACCGCGGAAGGCGCACGGGCCTGCTGCGCGGCCGTCAGATCGGTACCCGGGATCGATGCCCCGGTGACGAGAATCGGCCGCGGTGGCCATCCCTGGTTGTCGACCTTGCTCACCCAGTCGAGGAACGCGATCAGGTCGGTGATGTTCTGTTCGCTCAAGTCCTGCTTGGGCATGAGGCGCCGGTGGCGCTGCTCGTCGTAGAACTTCGACGGATCGCGCATGTAGGCGCTCAGGTATTGTTCCCCGCGATGCTGCGTGATCTTGGTGAGGTCTGGCGCGTAGTACGCGCCTTCGCCGAAGAGCGTGTGGCAGTTGATGCAGTTATTGGCATGCCAGGCGTCCTGGCCGCGCTTCACCGCCGGCGTAATGTTCTCGGCGTTGGTCAAGCGGCCGAACTGCCGGTGGCTATCGACGGTGAGCGCGAGGAAAGCGACGGTCGCCAGCGCGGTCGAGGCGATCGCGAACGTACGTGCTTGGCGTTTGTTCATGGCCGCGACTCGTTACACGCCGATGCCGTGCCAGTGCAACACCGAGATGTAGGCGGCATAGCCGATGGCGCAGATCATCAACGCCACCACCAGCATACCGATTGCCTTAACGATCGCGTACGGCATGGAGTCGCGCATGTTCAGCTCCTGTTCTTAACGACAGCGTGACTGCACCGATATTGCGAAAGCGCGCGCGCGGTGTCAACGCTGTTCGCAGCGAAATCGCGCCTGCGGCTCGACCAAAACGGAAATGTCGCGACTGCCTGCGGGCATATCGCTTGCGAGCCGCATCCCGCGATGGCGTCGTCGCGACGATACGTAGCTGCGAAAACGGATCGTGATGTGCCCGGGCGGTGCGAATGCGACGGCGATGCGCACCGGCGAAGCCGCCCTCGGCGCATCGAGCTCGCGCCCGGTGCGCCGGCCAGTGTTCAGGACACTAACCTCAACGACCCCGATCCGGGGATTTCCTGGCGGCGGATTTGCGCGCTCGCGCGGGCGACTTGCGCGCCCGGTTCGCGCGTGGCGCGCGCGGCTCGGGCGCCGGCTGTGCTCCGGCCCTGGATGCGCCGGCGCTCGATTCGTCCGCGACCGGAGCCGCGTCGAGCGCTGCGATCGCACGATCCCACAAGCCGAGCACCACGTCCTCGTACAGGTAGCGGCTTGCATCCAAGGCCGGCAGATCCGGCGGAACGCTCCACGCCGCGCTCGCACGCAGCGACCCCCGCGCCGGCTGCTCGATAGCGGGATCGATCGTGGAGCGCAAGCCATCGAGCATAGCGGCGATGCGCTCGAAGCTCATCGCCTCGAACACCTGGGGCATGAGCGGAGGTGGCGGCGCGTCGAGCATGAAGTCCTCCCACTCCATCAGGTCGAACAAGAATTGCCCAGCCTTGTAGGGCGGATAGACCGACAGCGCATCGAGTATCGTGCGCGCCCGCGACGGCGAACGATTGCGCAAGGCGACGCCCAGGCGGGCCAAGGTACACAGCACCGCGCGCGTCCAGTCTCCCAAGCGTTTCAATTCAGCGAGCAGCGCCATGTCCTCGCGCCCGATGGGCGGCGCGCTGGAAGGCGGCTGGGGAGAAGCGGCCATGCGCTTCAGAGCGGACGCGTCGTCACGTAATGCGCGACCTGACGCAACACGGCTTTAGCCTCGTTCTCCGGCAGGTGCGCGAGATCGCGCTCGAAGCGCCGCACCCCGCGATGGGCCAGCCGGTCGGCGAGCGCGACCGCATAGTCGATAGCGCCGAAGCGCTCCATCGCCCGCAGCATTTCCTTCGCATCGGCAGCGCGCTTGCGCGCACGCGGCAAACCGTTGATCTCGGCCATACGCGCGCGCGTGCGGGCATCGGCGCTACGAAACAGGTGGATCATCATCACGGTGCGCTTGCCTTCGAGCAGATCGCCCAAGCTCTCCTTGCCGTACAGCGCCTGCTCACCGACGAGGTTGAGCACATCGTCCTGGATCTGAAACGCGATGCCGATCAGGCGAAAGGCTTCGTTGAACCGGTCGAGCCGCGCCGGATCGGTTTCGCCCGCGCACACCGCACCGAGCCGGCACGGGCTGATGCACGTATACCAGCCCGTCTTCTTGGTGCTCATCTGGAAATAATCCCGGTCGCGAACCGGAACGTGATTCGCGCGAATCCAGCCGAGCTCGATCGCCTGGCCTTCGACCGTCTCCCGGCACATGTGGATGATCTCGTGAATCAGGGCCAAGGTGCGCGCGAGTCCGAGCTTCGGCAGATTCGAGAGCACGGTATCGACCGCGAACAGGTTGAGCGCATCGCCGGTATTGACGGCGAGCCCGATGCCCTGCGCCATGTGCATGGTGGCCTTGCCGCGCCGGTGCGTGGATTCGTCGGAGATATCGTCGTGAATGAGGAATCCGTTGTGAAACAGCTCGACCGCGGCCGCCGCTCGGATCGCATCGTCGGCACGGCCGCCGTGGCTCGCGCACGTCGCGATGGTCAAGGTCGCGCGCAGCCCTTTGCCCTCGCGCGACGGATAGTCGCGCATGAGCGCGTAGAGCTGGGCGCGGGGCTCGCGCCGCGGAATGATCGCCGCGATCTCGCGCAAGACACGCGCGCGGCAGGCTTTCATCGTTTCCATCAGGTCGTTGTCGAGCAGCGCCGGAGCGTCGCTCCACGCCCTCGCGGTGCGCCCGTCCCAGAGCGAACGCGCGGCCGCGCGCAGCCATGGTGCCTGCTCGTGCGCTTGGTCGCGATACGCGGGATCGCGCCGGTCGAGATAGTCCAAGGCGTTCCATCCGCTATCGGCGAGCGCGTGGCGGACGCGCCCGCGGCGAGTCCCCCCGGGCGCGCGCGGCGGCTCGCCCCAGCGCTCGGTGCTCTTGGCGCGATATTCCCGCCACAGCGTCTGCACCATGCGCAGGCCCCAGGCGCGCTGCGCCAACAGCCGAAAGCAGCGCCAGGTAGCGAGCACGTCGGCGCGCGCGCCGCGCACGTCGAGGCTCGCTTCGAGCAGCTCGCGCACCGGCCGGTGCTCGCGATCGAACAGCAGGTTCATCGAGCGGTCGTCGAAATACACCTCGACGTCGGCACCGCGCGCGCGCCCGAGCGTCACCAGCAGTCGGCTCGCGCGCGCGGCCAGCACGGCATGGCTGCCGTCGCCGAAATGCAGGCCGAGCGCGATCGGCGCCAACTGGCCGGCTGCCGCCGCGACGATCGCCGGCGCACGCACCGACAGCTCGCCGATGGTCTGTTCGAGCAAGCGCGCGGCCGACTCAGTCGGCATGCGCACCCCCGGCGAACTCGACGATGCCGCGCGTCTCGAAACCGAATGTCTTGCCATTGACCAAGCCGCTCACATGACACGGTCCGATGACTTCATGCACGCTGAAAGGCGACAAGCCCGATTCGGACGGAATCACGATGCGAGCCGCCGCACGGCACTCGAACTCGAGCAGGACCCGGTCGCGCCCTTGCCGCGCATCGATGACGAGCAGCCGCGGAATGGGCGCCATCGCGAAGACCCCGAGATGCTGCGACAGCGCCGGTACATGCCGCACGCGATCATGCTCGAGCAGCCCGCGCACGGCGACGTCGATGTTGCGGCGAGTGAAGTGACGCCGCAAGCGGCCGTCCTGCCAAAGCATCACCGAAGCGGTCGCTGCCTCCGCCGGCGCTTGCGGATAAACGAGCGTGAAAACGAGCGCGTAGGGCGGCGGCGCCCCGTCCTTCCCGGTCGGGGCGTTGGCGAAACCGAATACCCAGCCCCCCAGCTCGGGCCATCCCCAACAACCGCGTACACGCTCGTGATAGCCGATCGCGCGCACCCGCCGGTAGGTTCTCGCCTTGGTTCTCCACATGCCCGTAGCATGGATGCCCGTCTCCGATTGCCAGCGAAAGTGCTGATCCGGCGTGAATGCCACGCATTGGCTGGTGCACGGATGACTCGAGCGACGCAATGTCAGATCGACGCCGGGCGCCTGCGCCGAGGAAGCGATCTCGAATCGGCTTACGCGCGCGCTCGCCGAAAGGCGGAAGGCAGACCATGCCGGCGCGCGCACGAGCGCGTTGAACTGGCTCGCGCTCCAGCCTTCGTGCCGGTCGTACATGAGCACGATGGCGGTGTTGCGCGTACGCCGCAACGGATCGTTCGCGGCGGGGCCGAGCCAGGCAATGTTCGAAACCAGTCCGAGATCGCGCTCGTCCGACAAGAAGGCGTAGTGCAACCAGCGCCGTTCGATCTCCCGGCGCAATGCGATATCGGGAAACGGCCCGCGCGGACCCAGGCTCGGATCCGCCTCGTCGAGCGCGGGCGTGCGATCGTGAAGTGCAGCGGGCATATGTCACGAATGCCGAGAGATTCGAGCGTTGCACCGGGGATATCGAAAAGTATAATCCGATTGCAGATACGAACGCCCGCCTTTCGTCATACGCCACGAAGCCGCGGCTTGCCCGCATGCTCGAGGGAGCTCGTGATGGCTCGATCGCCACGATCCTCGCCGACGAAAACCGCCGCACTCGGTTCCCGCCCCTACCAATCGTTCGCACCGCGCGCCGCGCGCGTCACCGGGCGCGCGCCACCGCCGATCGAATTGCCGCAAGGCAACGCGCCGCTCACGATCGCCACGCGGCGCGATCTCGCCGCGAGCCAGAAGGAGATCGCCGCGCGCATCAACGCCGATCCGCGCTTCGCGGTGATGGTGCTCGTCAATCCGGTGCTCGCATTCAAGGATCTCGGCATCGAGCTGTCCGCCGAGGTTCAGCACCACCTCATGCATCGAACGCAGCATCCGGTGGAGCTGCGCAAGCGTCGCGATGCGCTGGAACAAGCGCTGCGCGAAGCGCTTGGCGAGGAGCCGCGACCGAACGATCGCGCCTGGCTCGCCGCCACCGTGTTCGAACGCCTCAAGCTCGCTCCCGTGGATAGCGCCGGCATTGAGCCGGCGTACCTCCCACCGCTCAATACAGCGCTCATCGCCCGTCTCGCCGCCTTGCGTCCCAAGCCCAAGCCGCGCTACCGCGGCGCACGTCGCGCCAGCGTCAAGGCCGGCATCCGAGTCGCAGCCTGGCAGCCAGCGGCGCGGCGCCTCGACCTCGATGCCGAGTTGCCGAAGCTGCCCGCGCTCGCCCAGGCACCGCGCGAGCTTGCCCTCGACGCTCTTTACTTCTACAAGGATGCGCATCCGCTCGCGCGCCAGCTGCTCGAGCTGGGCATCATTCAGCGCCAGGGGTTTCCGTTCCATACCCCGGATGCCTATCGCAAGATTCGCGCGGGCGAGCGGCGCAATGCCTTTCGCAACTGGATCCGGTCGGTGCGCTTCCCCGTGGCCGAATCGTGAACCTCACTTCGAACTTCGATTTCTGCGTCGAGCTGGGCATCGATCCGGTGCGGGCGATTTTCCACCTCGCATTGAAGAACGAGGCGCTGTTCCCGCACAACATCGGGCCCTTCGCGCGCGTCTTCTCGGGTCGCACCATGGACATCTCGGTGCGCCTGCTCGACGATATCGACGCTGCGGCGGACTTGAGCTTCGCCGACGACAAACACATCAGGTTCTCGATTCCCTTCGAGCTCACGGCGAGCGTTCCCGATGCGCCCGATCCGGCCTTGAGCGAGGTGACCCTGAAGGTGGTCGCGGGCATTCCCGGCGCGCTCGCGAGCTGGCCGGTCGAGGGCAACGATCAGCTCGGCATCGACTTCACCGCCGTCGCGGCCGCGGCTGTCTCGATCGATTCGCTGGCGGGCTTGCCCAGCATCGACGCGGGCAATTTCACCGCGGCGCTGCATTCGAAATACGACAGCCTCGAGCATCGCTACACCCTTGCGGACAACGAGTTGCTGCTCTACGACGGCAATCGCGACCTGACCCTGGATCCGCCGAACGCCGCCACGCCGTTCGAGATCGAGGCCGCGCTCGAAGCCCACGCTGGCACGGAATACGTGAAAGTCCGCCTGCCGATTCATGTCAGCGTGCCGACCGCGTTCTACCAATCCTACGGGCGGATCGTCTTCTGGCGCGCCGTCGAGCGCACCGGCACCACCATAACGGTGAACATGGCGGCCGAGCCCGCGGCCGCGGCGCTCGCCACCACGGTCGAGCTCGATGCCGCGAGCCCGGCGAAGGATCTCATCATCGCCAATCTCACGCCGCTCGCGCGCAACGCGCTCGCCGGCTTCGGCACCATCACCGAGCCGGGCTTCGACGAGACCGCCGCCCGCCAGTTGTTGCGCGACGAGATCGCCGCCTATATCAACGTGCGCCGCTTCCCCATCTACACGCCCGAGTCCGGCGACGAGGAGGAGCCGCTGGCCACGCCGGTCGGCTTCCTGTTGCCGGCCGACGGCGTGCTGGCGATTCTCATGAACCGTCGCGACGGCTCGGTGAGCGATTTCGCGCCCGACAATTTCCTGGGCTCGAGCCAGCTCGCCCTCGCGGTGGGCCGCGCGAAGGTCGATGAGATCATCGCCGCGGCCATCGACGAAGAGTTTCCCGGCGTCAACGACGGCGGTCACGAGGTCTCGACCGAGGAGGGCAGCGCGACGCTGTACACGCTGAGCGTGGTCCCCGCCGATGCCGGCAGCCACGACGAAGCCGAAGGTCATCTGTGGGTGAGCGGCACGGCCGAAGTGCACATCGACTGCTGGCCCGATCCCGACGTTTCCTTCGACGGCCCGATCTTCCTGCGGGTGGCGCTCACCGAGACCCCAACCGAGTGCACCATGGAAATCCAACCGCAGGTGGGCGACTTCGACTTCGATCAGAGCTGCTGCGATGTCTTCATCGACCTCATCATACCCATCGTCGGCTGGATCATGCTCGCGATCATCGAATCGACCATTGATGAGGTCGGCGGCGAGCTGGCTGAAGAGATCGCGGGCGGCCAAGGGCGCGCGATCCAGCCCATTCCGCCGGTCGTCCAAGGCGTGGCCGAATTGCAGGCGTGCCTGGAAGATCTGAGCGTTGGCGCCGACGGCTTCGTCTTTCCCGGCAAATTGCGCATCCGGCGCGAAGGCACCAGCTTCGAAGATTTGCAGGGCAGCGGCAACCTGCCCCGACCGTAAGGAGCCTCGAGATGGCAAACGAGATCAAACGCGGGTTCGTGCAGCGCATCGATGTCGGCCGAGCGGGCCTGGTGGTCGCGACGCTGTTGCACGAAGACGGCACCACCACGGACTACCAGATTCAAGACCTGGACGCCGATCCCGAACGCTTCAACGAGCGCCTGTCCAAACTCGGCTTGTTGCGCGATGCCATGATGCGCGCCGAGCCGGTCGAGATCGAATCGTCGCGCGACGGCGATGGGCCGTGGCAGATCGAGCGCGTGGTGCGCTTGAGCCGCGATTCGACCGCGCTGCCGCGGGCCACCCAAAGCCTGATCGGCATCGTGCTCAACGTATTCGTGCTGGCCGAGAATCGGCCGCTGGCGGCCGGCGAGCGCGCGGATCTCGCCCAAGTCGATATCGTCGACCAGAATCTCCAGCCGCACACGCTGCGCTTGGATCTCCAGATTCCGGAGCGCACGACCGCGGCGCAACAGCTCGCGCTCATCACCGCAGCACGCGAGCGCGGCGAGCCGCTTCGCTTCATCGTCGATACGGCCAGTGCCGTCATCGCCGGCGTCGGCAACGATGGCTTTGCCGGGACCGGAGGCGAAGGCAGCGACGCCATCGACGGTTTCGTGGAATCGATCGCGCTCGCCGGCATCGCCGGGGTGAGCAACGTCGCCTCGATCGGCTTCATCACCGCGCCGCCTTTCGTCGGCGAGGGCAACATCGTCGGGCTCACGCCGTTCGCGCCGGAGCCGCTGAATCTCCTGGTGCTGCGCGGCTCCGAGCAGTACAAGTTGTTCGAAGCCGGCTTGCGCGACGGGCTGCGCATGCGCGTGCAGGCCGTGCGCATCAAGCCGCAGGAGCCGCGATCCGGCGGCGATGCCGTCGGCGGCGGCAAACCGGGGACCACGACGCCTTCGGTCGTGCGCGCGGCGATCACCCACGTCGAAGTCAAACCGGGAGCCGAGACGCCGCAAAAGCAACCCGCCTTTGCCGCCGGCGTGACCCTGCTCGCGCCGCTCGCTTCGGCGAG
The DNA here is from genome assembly GCA_020848435.1 of Burkholderiales bacterium. Lineage (GTDB taxonomy): Bacteria > Pseudomonadota > Gammaproteobacteria > Burkholderiales > WYBJ01 > WYBJ01. Next base: position 8,551 of record JADLAC010000048.1, read on the forward strand.
CCGGCCGGTCTGGATCCGGATCTCGCGCATGAGCCTCGACCGCGGGCCCGACGGCTTCGAATGCACCCCGGGTGTGCCGAGCAGCGATCTCACGCCGGCGAGCCTGCGCGATCTCAAGCTGCCTTATCCCGCCGAGTGGATCGGGCAGGGCTGCTTCAATCACGGCGTCTACCGCTTCCAGCTCAAGCTCCAGACCGAGTTCGAGTTGCTGGTCGACGGTTGCGCGCTGTGCCTGCACGACGCGGACAGCGCCGGAGTAAAATTCGCCTACGCGTGCCTGGACGGCGATCACGAAGTGCGCGTGAAGCTGTGCGGCTGGACCTGCGACATGCAGTTCGCAATGGATGTGTATCGCATTCGATAGCGAGGAGCGTGCGATGGCCGAAGAAAAGACAGTCACGCTGCGTCAGAACTCCGGCGAGCGGCTCGCGCTCGAGCATGACGGCGGCGTCGCGCTCTACGGCGGCCCCGAGCACCAGCCGCTGCAGCACCGCCTGAGCGCGCAGGTAGTGCACGTCTCCGACGCCAAGCAGCCGCTGGTGCATATGGTGACGTGGGACGAGGATTGCGCCTGCGAGATCACCGGGCGGGTCGCGCTGGTGGGGGACGAAAAAGCGCCGCTGCGCGTCAGCATGTCGCACCACTTCGAGAACGACCATCGGCAGAGCCACCGGATCGAGACCCGGCTATCGGAGCCGATCCACCATGCGCTGCAGATGCGCACGCCGCTGCAGGTGCGCTTCTGCAATCCCTGGCACGTCGCTTCGGACTACACCATGGAGATTCGCATGGGCGACAACCGTGTCATCAGCGTGCGCCTCACGGGCGCCACCGTCGCCACGCCGCAGCCCTGCCCCGACGACAAGCCGTGTGCGCCGGTCAACGCGCAACCCGATCATCCGTGAGCGCCCCCGCATGAGCGAATCCGAGAGCGAGCGCGATACGGCGGCCCGAGAACTGTCGCGAGGCATGTCCGAAGTGGTTCAAGCGGCCCTCGGCGTGGGGGTATCGCTGGCGCGGGTCGTCGCCGAGGCGACCGCGGGCGAGCGCGCAGTGCGTTCACCCGCGGCCAATGCCGGCCCGTTGAACGCGATCGTGCATTACGGGCTCGCCGCGTTGACCAACGTCGTCGGCGCCGTCGCCGGCAGCGTGGGCGCATTTCAAGCGGGCGGCCAACCGGGCCAGGCGGCCGCGAACGCCGCTTCAGCGCCGGCGGGCGGACGGCCGCGGGTACATCGCGGCGCGAGTCTGCGGATCCCGTTGTCGATCGAGAACCCGGGCGACGAGCCGATTCGCGATGCCGCCTTCCAATGCGTGGCGATGCAGTATCACGACGCCGCGCCCGGGCGAGCGCTCGATACCGGCGCGGTGCGTTGCGAGCCGCCCACGCTCAACATCATGGCGCGCGATTTCGAGAAGCTCACGGTGCACATCGTCGTGCCGCTCGACACGGCACCCGGCGCCTACAGCGCACAAATCGATCTCGGCAGCGGCGCCTATCGCACGTCGATTCACTTCGACGTTCTCGCCGACGGCGCGTAGCGTAGCGCGAGGCGCCGCGGCAGGCGGCTCAGAGCTTCTCGCCGCTATCCGTCAGGCTCGGCCGGCGTTCGTCGACGAAGCCTTCGACGAACCTGAGCAGCGCCAACTGCGCCACGGCAGTGGCATCGGCCATGACGTCGAGCGCACGATGCGCGTCCTGCCGCAAGCGCGCCGGCAGCGGCTGCTTGCGCGCCTCCTCCAAGGTCTGCGCGGTCACCACGCTATCGCGCAGCCGCTCGGAAATCGAGATGGCCATGGCCAGCTCGCGTTCGGCGACCGCGACCGCCGACTCGGCGACGTTTCTGCTCGATCGGGCCAAGGCGCGCACCGAGCGCACGACGTCCTCGAGCCCGGTCGGTTGTTCCTGCACGCTGACTACATTCTCCATGTCGACCTCCATCGATTCGCCGCTGCCGCGGCGAGGATTCGCCACGAGCATGGCGGCGACAGGCTCCTAGTGTCCTGAGTCCGAGCTTCGTCGCTACATCGCTCATCATCAACACCCACACTCTGCCTGGCAAGAGTGTCGAAATCGGCGCCAGACGCAAAGCGAACCGCAGGCGAGGCTTGGACATCTGGCGAGGATTCGCGGCAAAGCATGGCGTCGATTCTCGGCATCTATTGTGCGACGGGTTTCGGACTCGGGACACTTAGCCCCGCTCGGAAGCCACCGTAGCCGAGCGCGGCGCCATGCGCGGAAGCCTGAAGCTGATGCGTTCCGGCTCCCCGAGCGTCGAGCGCGCGAGATCCGGCCAGCGCGCTTGCAGGCGTTCGACCGTAGCGGCGACCAGAGCCTCGGGGGCCGACGCGCTCGCCGTCAGCCCGATGCTGCGGGCATGACGGAACCAGTCGAAATCGATTTCGCCCGGGTCCTCGATCAAATGCACCGCCGCGCCCGCGCGCTCGCCCACCTCCTTCATCCGCATCGAATTGGAGCTGTGCGCTGCGCCGACCACCAGCACGACGTCGCAGCGCTGCGCAAGCTGGCGTACGCCGGTCTGCCGGTTCTGGGTGGCGTAGCAGATGTCGTCGGTTCTTGGTCCGACAAGCGCCGGGAAGCGCGCCCTGAGAACCTCGACGATCCGCGCCACGTCGTCCAGGGACAGCGTCGTCTGCGTGACGTAGGCGACCCGATCCGGCTCGGGCACGCTCACCTCGGCCGCTTCGCGCTCGCTTTCGATCACGTGCAGGAGGCCGCGAGCATGCGGCGGAAAATGCCCGCAGGTGCCTTCGACCTCGACATGGCCGCGGTGTCCGATCACCAGCACGCTTGCGCCAGCACGCGCGTGCCGCTCGACTTCGAGATGGACCTTCGCTACCAATGGACAGGTCGCATCGACCACGTGTAGCTCGCGCCGGCGGGCAGCGGCCCACACACCGGGGGCGACGCCGTGCGCACTGAATACGACGCTCGATCCGTCGGGGACCTCCTCCAGGCTTTCCACGAAGATGGCGCCCGCTCGGGACAGCTCGTCGACGACGTGCCGGTTATGAACGATGGCGTGACGCACGTAGAGCGGCCGGCCGTATAACTCCAGCGCCAGCTCGACGATCCGGATCGCGCGATCGACCCCCGCACAAAAGCCACGGGGATTAGCAAGCACCAGTTCCATGGCTGCACCCCAACAGCGCGAGGAAATCAGTATAGCACCCGGTTCTTCCGCGCGACCTGGTAACAGGTCACACGACGTTGGCCCGGACCTTGCATCCATTGCGGCGCCGGGATGCGCCGGCCAGCGCGACGTCCGCGCCGCGTGCATCTAAGGTTGGACGCGCCGCTGCCGATACTCGTGCTGACCTCCGCCGCGGGGCTGCGCCTCGCGCTGGCTATCCCCCCATCTCGCCCGAGGGACGATCGAACATGCTGAAGTGGATTGCGAGCAAGCTCAAACCCGATGCCGCATTGAGCGCCCGGCTGCGATCGCCCAAGACCTTGCAGGCGTTCGTCGAGGCGCTCTGCGCGCAAATGCCGGGCGAAATCCTGGCGAGCGTGTCGTCCGTGTTCTACCAGGCATCCACGCTGTCCCTCGACCCGGCCGAGCTGGTGCGCGCCCTCGACGTTCTCGATGCCGGCGCGCAGCATCCGCACGCCACATTGCTCGGACAGCTCGTGGACAACTCGCCGCGGCAAGTGTTGGCCGAGCCTGTCTGGAACGCGCTCTACGAATACCATCGCGCGCGCCACGCAGGCTACAGCACAGCGCTCGCCTTGCTGGCGGCGAAGGCGCCCGCGGGCGAGCATGCGCGCGACGCGGCGGTGATGGCCTGCCGGGCCATGAACGCATTGGGCAGGCAGGTCTTGCTCCTGCGCATGCGCTACCAGGAGCCGGCGCTCGATCTCACGGCCAGCATGGCAAGCCTGGCCGCCGTCTCGCAGACCGATGCGCGTGCGGTCGCGCTCGTGCCGCTTTATCCTGACGGCGCGAATGCGACCAGCGTCGAGCGCGAATACCTCGCGGCGCTGCTCTTGCAGGTGGCGCCCGCGGCGAACTGGCTGCCGGCCCAGCAGCACGCGCTCTACTTGTGGCTGCGGCGTCACGCCCATCACTTCCAGATGATGGATCGCTACGACGCCCTCGCCCGCCCCTTCGTGCTGGAGCGCGGCCAGCATGCGAAACCCGAGCGCTGGCTGGAAGGCCGAGCGCTCAGACCCGGCATGCGCTTTTTCGGTCCGGGCTTGAGCCACGCCGAGCTGCGCGCCGAGCGTGAACAGGCGTCCGGCTCGCGCGCCGTCCCCGACTGGATCGAGCCGAGCCAGGTCAGCCCCGCGCTGTACCGCGAGTTGCTCGACGCCCTGGCTGCCCAATGGTCGAGCGCACCGCCGTCGCGGCGGCACCGGCGCGACCCCGGCAAGGGCGACATTCTCGTCGCTCACGATCTCGCACACATTCGGCGCCTGGTCGCATTCAGCGAGATGGCTCGAACCGGCCGCTCGCTCGACTACGATCGCTTCAGTGCCTACGCGCTCAACAGCATGCTGAAAGCCCGCGATGCGGGGGAGCTGCGCTCGCCCACCAGCCTGGCGGAGGTAGCGCCAGCCGAAGCCTTGCACAATCTCGTCACGTACGAACGGGCGCTGGAACAGGCCACGGAAACGTGGAAGCTGCTAGACATGAGCGACGAAGGGCTCGGCATCGAAGCCGCCGGTGCCGGAGCATGGCTGAGCATAGGCATGCTAATCGCATATCGCCAGCCCGAAAGCGTGGCTTGGGCGCTCGCGATGGTGCGCCGTCTGAGCCGCGGCCGCGGCGAGACGTTGCGCCTCGGGCTCCACAAGCTCAAGGGCCGCGCCTATGCAGCGCGGCTGACGGTCGATACGGCGAAAGCCGGCCGCGGCAGCAGCGAAGCTCCCCTGCAGTACGATGCGATCAGGCTCGCGTCGGCCGTACCGTGTCTCATCGTTCCGCCGGGCATCTTCAGCCCGAGCTGGCGCTACAGCGTGAGCGCCGGCAAGCGCTGGGACTGCATCCAGGTCCAGCGTTGCGTCGACTGCGGCCTGGATTTCGAACGCATCGAGTACGCGCTGATCGAGACCCCGCGCGCCGCCTGAGCCCGGCATCATTGGACCGGGGTCGGACCGGGGGTCGTGCCTGGCCAGCATCCGCTTCAGCTCGCGTGCGCTGCGAGTGTCGGCCACATCCGCCAGTTTCCAACCAGCCGCTCGGGTTGCGCATTTCGCGCTTGGCGCGCGGCATTGATGTCGGTCAAAGCGCGGGCGCCGGCCGGGGCTATAGTGTCGGCATGCCGGCGGAACGGGGCGTGGGCGAGCGCAAGTCCGGCCTCGCACGATCGGCAGTGAAGAACCGCCCGCCCGCATAGGCGGGCAGTCGTACGCGCGCACCATTGCCTTGCCCGCGAGCGTCGATGCCAACGCCGCGCGCGCCGAGCTTGCGAACGGCGTGCTGGAAGTGACCATACCGAAGCGGCAAGGCGCAAGCAGGAAGGCGCTCGACGTGAAATGATTTCGACGGAGGGATCCATGCCTAAGCGCGCCACCAAGCACCCGCGTTCCGTACCGACCCAACCGCCGGTCGAAGAGCTCGACGGTGATCCCGACATGCCGTTCGTCGAGGGCTCCCACGACGAGCTCGATCCCGACCTGCGGCACCGTTTGATCAGCGATGCTGCCTATGCTCTCTATGCGCAGCGCGGCTATGCCGACGGCTACGACATGGACGATTGGCTGCAAGCCGAGGCGATGATCGACCACACCTTGCTCAATCCCACGCCATCGGCCGGCAAGCCGCGTTGATCGAACGCTTTCAGACACGCGGCATGCGGGGCGGGGCCATGACCGCGCCTTGGGAACACTTCGCCGCGAATGCCGCGAGACTCGCACGCAAGCTCGCGCGGGTCGAGTCGCTCATTTGCATCAAGGGCTACGCCCCGACGGACTCGATCCGAGCTTGATCGCTTGCGCGTTCACGCCGCGCTGGCGTACGTGGTCTTGACGCACATCAAGGGCCAAGACGGCGCGGCCTCCGCGTGCGTTGGGCCGTGGTATCGTCCGGCCTTGTGCAGCACGCTCACGATCCGCGATGAGACTCTCGGTACTGGACCAATCGACGGCCGCGCAAGGCCGCACGCAGGACGTCGCGATACGCGAAACGCTCGAGCTGGCGCGTCATTGCGACGCGCTTGGCTATCACCGCTACTGGGTATCGGAACACCATGCGAGCGACAGCATCGTGGGCACCGCTCCCGAGGTGTTGATGGCAGCGATCGCCGCAACGACACAGCGCATTCGCGTCGGCAGCGCAGGCGTGATGCTGCCGCATTACGCCGCGCTGAAAGTGGCCGAGCAGTTCCGCGTGCTGGAAGCGATCGCTCCGGGACGCATCGATCTCGGCGTGGGCCGCGCGCCCGGATCGGACCAGCTCACGGCCTATGCGCTCAATCCGCACAGCAACGCGGCCAAGGAGTTTCCGCGGCAAGTGTTCGAGTTGCAGGCCTGGGTATCGGACGCGCCGCTGCAGCAAGGCCATCCCTTCGGCGCGCTCAAGGCGCATCCGCGCGGGCCGACCTCGCCGCAGATCTGGATCCTCGGCAGCTCCGATTACGGCGCCCGCCTGGCGGCGCACTTCGGGCTGCCGTATGCCTTCGCCTACTTCTTCAGCGACGGCGACGGCGTCGAGCACGCGCTCGACCTGTACCGGCGCAATTACCGGCCGAGCGAGCGCCATCCCGAGCCGCACGCAACCATCTGCGTCTGGGCGCTCGCCGCCGACACGCAAGCGCAAGCGCGCCACCAGGCCCGGACGCGCGAACTGTCGCGGGTGGAGCGCGAGCGCGGCGTGCGCCGCGCGCTCGTCTCGCCCGAAGAGGCGGCAGCGCATCCGTATACGCCGGCCGAGCTCGCCATGATCGAGCGTATCCGCAGCCGCGCATTCGTCGGCACGGGGCAACACGTCGCGGATGCGCTCAGCGCGCTCGCGGCGCGGCTTTCGCTCGACGAGCTGGTAATCGTCACCTGGACCTACGATCCCGCCCCGCGGCATCGATCGTACGAATTGTTGGCCGCGGCCTTCGATCTGGAGTGAGGAGGAAAGCATGACATTCAAGTTGAATCACCTGCACCTCAAGACGCAAGATCCCGACCAGACGGCGCGCTTCTACGTCGACACGCTGGGCGCGACCATCGTCAACCAGACCACGAACGGCGGCTATCGACTCGACTTGCACGGCCTGTCGCTCAACGTCAGCAAGTTCCTCGAGCACCAGAGCCGGGAGCAGAAGTACGGCATGGAGCACATCGCCATCGATACCGACGAGCTCGACGCGCTGGTGGAGAAGCTCAAGGGCCAGGGCATCCACATCCTGGAACAGACCGTGGTCTCGGGCGGGCGGCGGGTGTGCTTCTTCGAGGGCCCCGACGGCGTCCAACTCGAATTCATCGAGATGAAGTGAGCACGCAGGGTTTCACCAGCGCGGGTTCGCATTCGAAGCCGCGCTCATTCACGCATCGGCTGGTTGCAGCGTCGAGCGCGCCCCAAGATTGCAAGGGGCGCGGCATGCTCGCGACGCGCCGCCGGGATTGGATTGGGGATGGGAGCTAGGCCGATCGTGGCTACGTCGGCTCGTAGGCGACGCATTGAATTGATGATGGGAGGATGGCCGATCATGGCTACATCGGCGGGTAAACGACGCATTGATATCGTGACTGCAGCCGCCGGCTTGCTCTTGTGCGCGGCAGCCGCGGCACAAGACTACCCGGCCAGGCCGGTACGCTGGGTGGTTCCGTTCGCCGCGGGCGGCGGCCCCGACGTGGTCGCGCGCATCGTCGGCCAGCGGCTCACGGAAACCCTCGGCCAGCAGATCCTCATCGACAACCGCATCGGGGCGGGCGGCAACCTGGGCTCGGCCCTGGTGGCCAAGGCGCCGCCCGATGGCTACATGGTGCTGCTCGGGATCGTCTCCCCACTGGCGATCAACGTCACGCTCTATGGCCCGCGCTTGCCCTACAACCCGGCGACCGATTTCGCGCCGGTTTCGATGATCATGAAGGTGCCGCAGGCGCTTCTGGCGCACCCCTCGGTGCCCGCGCGCGATCTGAAACAGCTCATCGCCTTGGCCAGGTCGCACCCGAACAAGCTCAATTACGGGTCGGGCGGCAGCGGCACCAGCGGCCACCTCGTCGTCGAGCTGTTCAAGACCGCGGCCGGCATCCAGATGGTGCACATTCCGTTCCGGACCTCGGGCCTGTCGAGCGCGGCCGGCATGTCGGGCGAGGTCGACCTGGTGATCGGCTCGGTGGCGACCTTCCACGCGTACATAAAATCCGGCCGCTTGCGGCCGATCGCCGTATCGAGCGCCAAGCGCTCGCCGGCCCTGCCCGACGTGCCCACCATGATGGAGTCGGGCCTCCCCGGCTTCGACGTGTCGTCATGGTATTGCATGGTCGCACCGGCGGGAACGCCGCGCCCTGTCATCGACCGGCTGCACGGGGCGCTCGTCAAAGCCATGCTGATGCCCGACGTGCACCAGCGCTTGCTTGCCGAAGGGGCACCGCCCGAGCCCTCGACGCCGGAAGAGCTCGGCAAGTTCATCCGCGCCGAGATCGTGACCTGGGGCAAGGCCGTGAAGGCTTCGGGCGCGAGGGTGGACTGACGCCCGTCGCGGCCGACGCAGCCGAGGGGTCCCTAGAGCTCTGACGACGCTCACACGCGCGCGAGCGTCGGCCGAACGACTGAGTAACGCGCCTCCCGTTGTGCCGTCAGCTCGCCTCGATGTTGCGCTCGCGTCGCGTGCGCGGTCGTGCGCTGCGTGAGACGCAAGCCGCTGCGCCCCTCAGCTCGCCTTGATGCTGCGCTCGCGGATGAGCCGCGCCCAGCGCTGGTGCTCATCGGCGATGAACTTGGCGAACGCTTGCGGCCCGAGCGCGACGATATCCGCGCCGACATTGGCGAGGCGGGTGCGCACGTCGCTATCGCGCAATGCCTGCTGCGCTTGCGCATCGATGCGCGCGATGATGGCCCGATCGGTTCCGGCGGGGGCCAGCATGCCGAACCAGGAGCTGGCCTCGAAGCCTGCGAAACCTGCTTCGCTCAGCGTCGGGACGCCGGGGGCCGCGGACGCCCGAGCGGCCGTCGTCACCGCGAGCGCACGCAGCTTGCCGGTCTTCACGTGCGGCAAGGCCGACAGGATGTTGTCCACTGCCGCCTGCACATGGCCCGCGACCAGGTCGTTGGTTGCCGGTGCCGAGCCCTTGTACGGAATGTGCGTCAGCGTTATCCCGGCGCGTTGCAGGAAAAGCTCCGCCGTCAGGTGGGTCGAGGAGCCGGCCGATGCGTAGTTGATCGCGCCCGGTTTGGCCTTGGCGAGCGCGATCAGCTCCTGCACGCTATTCGCCGCCAGCGCGGGGTGCACCACGATCATGAGCGGCACCGATGCAAGCAGCGTGATCGCGCCGAAGTCGCGCAGCGGATGAAAGCCTGCATCGTGGTACAGACTCGGATTGATGGTGAAGCCGGGTGTGCCCATGAGGATCGTGTAGCCGTCCGCGGCCGCGCGTGCCGCCAGCGCCGTGCCGAGATTGCTCGCCGCACCCGGCCGATTGTCGATGACGATCTGCTGGCCGAAGCGCTCGCCGACGCGCTGGCCGACGACGCGCGCGATGATGTCGGTCGATCCGCCGGGGGCGAAGGGTACGATGAGCCGCACGGGCCTGGCCGGATAGCTCTGCGCGCCGGCAACGCCGCACGACAGCGTGGCGGCAATCAGCGCGTAACGAACGATCGATACTTGCATCGAAAAGACTCCACGACAGCGGATACGGCAAGCGGAATCGCCGGCGGCGTGCGGCTGCCTCGGGCGGGTGATCATGGGCGCAGACACAAACGCGTGCGCAGCCGCTGCGCCATGCCTCACGCTCGCTTCGACTTGCGCGCGGGCGGCAGCGCTTCGGTGCCGATGACGCCGAGCTTCGCCAGGCGCTCGAGCTCCGCCGCCGGCACGCCGAGCAAATCGCCCAGCACCGCCTGGTTGTGCTCGCCCAGGGTCGGTGCGGGCGAGCGTACCGGATACGGCCGCGCCGCTTCGCGAAAGGGCAGCGACGATTGCAGGTGACTACCGCAAAATGCTCGCTCCACCGGCTGCCAGAAGCCGCGTGTCGCCAGGTGCGGATCGGCCGCGAGGTCGTAGGGCGAGCGCACGACACCGGCCGCGACGCCCTCGGCTTGCAGCGCGCGCATGGCATCGTCCGCGTCATGCTGGAGGGTCCACGCTTCGATTGCCGCCTCGATGCTTGCCTCGTGCGCGCGCCGCCCGGGCGCGTCGGCGAGCGCAGCGTCGGCCGCGAGATCCTCGCGCCCGATCGCCCGGCACAGGCGCTGCCACATCGCATCGTCGCCAATGCCGATGTGGATAAAACTATCCTCGCCTGCGCAGCGAAAACAGTTCTGCGGCACGTGCCTGGGATGGCGGTTGCCGTTGCGCTCGCCGATGCGCCCGAGCACCGACTGCTCGATCATCCAGGGCGCGGTCAAGGGAAGCATGCACTCGACCTGGGAAATCTCGATGTGCTGTCCTTCACCGGTGCGGCGGCGATGCCATAAGGCAGTGAGCAAGGCGCAGGTCGCGTTGAGTCCGCCGATGGGATCGCCGTAGGCATAGTGGGTGAGCAGCGGCGGCCCATCGGGGTTGCCGGCGATGGTCGGCAGCCCGCTCGCCTGCTCCAGCGTGAATCCGTAGGCGCGCGCCGCGGCCCAGGGACCGGTTCGAAATGCCGGCATCGACACCATGACGAGATCGGGCTTGGTCGCGCTCAGGGCCGCGTAGCCCAGGCCGAGCTTGCCGGCCACGCCGTGCGCGTAATTCTCGATCACGGCATCGGCACGGGCCACCAGCCGCTTGGCGAGCCCGATGCCGTCCGCGGTCGTCAAGTCGAGCGTGATGCCGAGCTTGTTGCGATTCATGCACAAGTAGTTCGGCCGCTGCTCGTACAGCTTCTGCTCGAAATACGCGGGACGCGGGTCCTGGCCGCGCCACCAGTCGGCATGGGCGCAGGCTTCGACTTTCACCACTTCCGCGCCGAGGTCGGCCAGCGTGCGGGTGGCGAGCGGACCGGCCCAGCCCATGGTCAGATCGACGATGCGCGTTCCCTCGAGCGGCCGTTTCGCTGCGGCGTGCGCGAGGCGACCGGCAACGCGCTCGGGGCGCGGCGCGGGTGACTCGCTGGCATGAGCCATGGGCGCGATGCCCGAGGCCGGGGGCGGCGACAAGGGCAAGCGCAGCGGCACCGCGGGACCCTCGAAGCTCGCAGCCCCGACGCATACCTGCGCGATTGCACCGGCGTCGCGAAACACCGGCTGCGCGAGCAGCTCGTGCATCTCTGGGACGATGGCAAAGGGCAGCTTGCGCTTCAGGCTCTCTGCAAACCATTGCGCGGCCGTACGTTCCTTGAGCTTAGGGACGAAGCGCGGTTCGATCTCCTGCCAGCGCGCGGATCGATCCGCCCCGACCGCGTAGCGCGGATCGTCCGCGGCGTCGATCATGTCGAACAGCTCGCAGAATCCGCGCCATTGCGCAAAGCTGGATACGCCGATGCCGAGCCAGCCCGCGCTGCAGCGGAACACGCCGATGGGATAGGTGTTGGCGAACCGGTTGTTGCCCAGGCGCGCGCGCGGGCCGTTCGGGCCGTAGGCGGTGTGCGTCTCCGACAGCGTCATGACCGCTTCGTGGATCGAGAGCTCGAAGCGCCGCCCGCGCGCCATCAGGCCGCTCAGCGCGGCGATGTATGCCCACAAACCGCCGACGATGTCGGCTTGGTGATCGTTGATGCCGACCGGGCGCTCAAGCGGACCGATCAAGTGGATCAGCCCGGCGAGCGCCCGGCAGCTTGCATCGGTCGTGAGATAGTCGCGATAGGGACCGTGCTCGCCGAACCAGCTTATCGCAATGATGACGATGTCGGGCCGCTCGGAGCGCAGCGCGCCATGGGCCAACTCGCCTGTTGCCCCAGCGCCGGGCGCACGGCCATCCAACAGGATATCGGCATCCAAGACCAGGCGGCGCAATGCCGCTTGGTCCAGCCGCGGGCTCGATTTGCCGGCATTGAGCCAGGCGAAATAAGCGCTTTCCAACGCGCCATCGCCGCAATCGACCAGCGGCGGCTCGGCGCGACCGGGATCGCCGCCCGGCGCCTCGACCTTGACGACCTCGGCGCCGAACGCGGCCAGGAGCTTGCCGGCATAGGCGAGCGCGCTGCCGCTACCGATCTCGACCACCCGGCAGCCCGAAAGCGACTTGCGACCGACATCCAACCGGAAACACTCCTTCGTGCCGATGGCCATGCTTGCCGCGCGGCCATGCCTTCCGCGCAGTCTGTACTGTAACCGAAGCCGGGTGTCCCCCCCTCATCCGATATCACCATGCGGACCGTTGGCGCGATATTTCACAAGCGCAGGGACCGCGCTTATCGCGCGCAGCGAATGCGTCACCACCCGGCCATGACGCGCGCCCGATCGCTTGGCCGCGGATTCTCCGCGGGCACACGCGCATGGCGTTGTTTCCGGCAGCGCGCCACGGCACTGGCCTGTGACGCGAAGCGCGGGTAAAGTTCGGGTGCCCATTGGCCGCGAGAGGGACACACCATGCTGACGATCTACGGTTCTGCGAAGTCACGTGCGTTGCGCACGTTGTGGATGGCGGGCGAGTTGGGATTGGAGTACCAGCACAAGGATTACCTGCCACGTTCGGCTGAGACCAAGACGGCGGAATTCCGCAACCTCAATCCGAACGGACGCGTACCGGTCATCGACGACCATGGCTTCGTCCTGTCGGAATCGATGGCGATCAACTTCTACCTGGCGAACAAGCACGGCAAGCTCAATCCGCGCGATCCGAAAGCAGCCGCGCTCGCGCTGCAATGGAGCCTGTGGGAGACCGACCGTCTCGACCGGCAAGTGGTCAACTACGTCAATCACACGAGCGCCCTGCCGCCGGCCGAGCGCAAGGCTGACGTCGCAAGCGCGGCGTGGTCGGAAATCGTGCCGGCATTCGACGTGCTGGAAGGCGCGCTGGCGAAGTCGCAGTGGCTCGCCGGCGACGAATTCAGCGTCGCCGATCTCAACGTCGCCTCCGCTCTGTATCGGGCGCTCACGCTTGATCTAGGCAAGTGGCCCAAGCTGCAAGCATGGCTCAACCGCTGCTGGGAGCGGCCCGCGGCCAAGCGCGCCCGCGCGCTGCGCGAAGGGACATGAGCGGGGGCGCGACCTGGTCCCTTCCCCCGATTCGCGGCGCCCGAGCGATCATTACAACGTCTACGTCGTCGAGCTCGATCCGGCCGTACTGAACAGCGCGAGCTTTCGGCGGGCGAATTCGAATCGGGATATGACGAAGTTGTGCCTGTATGTCGGTATGACGGGGCTCACGCCCGAACAGCGCTTCGCCCGGCACAAGGCAGGGATACAGGCCAATGGATATGTACGCCGATTCGGCTTGCGCCTGTTGCCCAAGCTCTACGCCTACGCCAATCCGATGCCATATGAAGCCGCGCGCGACATGGAAGTCGAGCTTGCCATTGCCTTGCGGAAGGAAGGCTATGCCGTGTGGCAGGGCTGACGGCGCCGGTCGTTCGCGCCCCGGCCACGCGCAGTCATGAACGCTCGGGCGGCAACAGCGCGAGAGGTCGAGTCGCCGTATGCCTGGACGCGGCTGTTCGTCTCGCTCGCCATCATGACCATCGGCGGGTCGGGGATGTATTCCGTGTCGATCGTGCTGCCGCAGCTGCAGCGCGAGTTCGATGCCGCGCGCGGTGATGTGTCGCTGCCCTACACATTGGCGATGATCGGGTTCGGCCTGGGTGGAGTGCTGATGGGCAAGCTGTCGGACCGCTACGGCGTCGCGGTACCGGCCGCCATCGGCGCCGTCTTCCTATGCTTGGGCTATGTCGCCGGCGGCTCGGCGACGAGCCTGTGGCAGTTCAGCCTGGCGCAAGGGCTCCTGATCGGATTGCTCGGTACCTCGGCGAGCTTCGCACCGCTGGTGGCCGATACCTCCAGGTGGTTCTACCGCAGGCGCGGCATCGCGCTCGCCATTGTCATGACAGGCAACTATCTGGGTGGCGCGTTGTGGTCGCCCGTGCTCCAGCACTACGTCGAGACCGTGGGTTGGCGCCAGACCTACATCGGCATGGGGTTCTTTTGTCTCGCCACCATGTTGCCGCTGATCCTGGTGTTGCGGCGGCGCGCACCCGTCGCCGCCGGCGGCCCGAGCGCAGCCGCGGCGCAAGCGCCGGTCGAGGAAGCGATGCCAGTGCAGACGCCGGTAGCCAGCGCACCCGCCCGCCCGCTCGGCATGTCGCCGGCGATGCTGCAAACGCTCCTGGGCGTCGCCGGCGTCGCATGCTGTGTCGCCATGTCCATGCCTCAGGTACACATCGTGGCGTACTGCGGCGACCTTGGATTCGGCGCGGCACGCGGCGCCGAAATGCTCTCGCTCATGCTCGGCATGGGTATCGTCAGCCGCATCGTTTCGGGGCTCATCTCCGATCGTATCGGCGGCCTGCGCACGCTGCTGCTCGGTTCGGTATTGCAGGGGATCGCCCTGCTGATGTTTCTCGTCAGCGATGCCCTCGTTTCGCTCTACCTCGTCTCGGCCATGTTTGGCCTGTTCCAGGGCGGCATCGTGCCGAGCTATGCGCTCATCATCCGCGAGTATTTCAACCCGCGTGAAGCCGGCACGCGGGTCGGCACCGTGCTCATGTGCACCCTCTTCGGCATGGCTCTAGGCGGCTGGATGTCGGGCGCGATTTTCGACTTGACCGGATCGTATCGGGCCGCGTTCCTGAACGGAACCGCATGGAACCTCGTCAATGTCGCGATCGTGCTGTTCCTGCTCTCGCGCACGCGCCGGCACCGCGTCTGGATCGCAGCTCCCGCGCATTGAAAATGGGGGACGCCTGCCGGTGAGCACCGGCTTGCCCGCGACCAAGGTCGGGATGAACACGGCCGCTGTCTATCACCCATAGATGCCAGCGACGGCGCCGTTTGAGGCATGCCATCAGCAACGCCCTGGACGAGGGGCAGCGCGGGGGCGCCGTGTGCCTCACTCGTACCGGCGGGATGTCGCTGCAATGCGGTCAGGACGAGCGACACTCGAGCGCAGCTACACGGGCCTCCAGCCGGTCGATTCGCTCGTTAGTCACCGGCACTGTGGCGAGCAGCGCCGCCATGTGCCGCTCCACGGCGGTGAGGCGCTCTTTCATGTCGTTCATGCCGTTCTCCGCCAGCCCAAGCCGGCGCTCTACCTCCCCGATGCGGCGCTCCACATCCCCGAGCCGGCACTCTACCTCCCCGAGCCGGCGCTCTACCTCCCCGATGCGGCGCTCCACCTCACCCAGCCGGCACTCTACCTCCCCGATGCGGCGCTCCACCTCACCCAGCCGGCGCTCAACATCCCCGACCCGGCTCTCCACGACCGACAGCCGGTGAAAAACGGTCTTGAAATTGTCGCGCGTCTCCGCGCGAGCTTCGCGCGCCTCGTCGCGAATTTCCCTCAGGATCTGTCCGGAGATGTCGGCCACGAGTGCATTCTAGCATCCACGCGGTGAAGGGGCCGACGAGTGGAACAGACATGCCTGGGCGGGATGCGGATGCGTGAACCGCGTCTTCAGCCTGCTCGCAGCGTCACGCTCGCAAGCGGTCGGTCGTTCGGCCACCCCGCGCCAAACCCGCGCCTCGGGTCGACCGGCTAGCCCGGCACGACCCCCGCGCGCACGACCTTGCCCTC
Organism: Burkholderiales bacterium; assembly: GCA_020848435.1. Classification (GTDB taxonomy): domain Bacteria; phylum Pseudomonadota; class Gammaproteobacteria; order Burkholderiales; family WYBJ01; genus WYBJ01. The sequence goes on from JADLAC010000048.1 coordinate 24,322, forward strand.
GATCGATTGCTTGAGGCCTTCGTTGATGTCGTCGAGGCGGAACTTGTGCGATACGAGCTGATGGAACGGATACTTGTCCTTGGTCCTCACCAGCATGTCGAGCACCTTCGGCAACACCCAAGCCTGGTAGTTGCCCGAGCCGACGATGGTGAGGCCCTTGTGCACTACGCGCTCCATGTCGACCTGCGAGAACATGCCGCCCGTGACCAGGCCCATGGTGAGATACGATCCGCCCGGGCACAACATCTCCAGCCCCTCCTGCACTACCTCGGGCCGGCCCACGACCTCGACGGCGACATCGACCCCCTTGCCCTGGGTCAGCGCGCGCACGCGTTCCAAGCGCGCTTCCGGGGTCGGGTATTGCTCCAGGTCGATGGCGTCATCGGCGCCGAAGCGTCTTGCCAGCGCGAGCCGCGAGGCCAGCTTGTCGAGCACGATGATCCGTGCCGCGCCCATTTCGCGCGCGACGGCGATGGTGCTCAAGCCCAAACCGCCCGCGCCCTGGATGGCCACCGTGCCGCCCAGAGGAATGCGAATCTGGTGCATGCCGTAGGTCACGGTCGACATGGCGCAGTTGATCGGGGTGACGGTCTCGTCGGGAAGCGCATCGGGCACCTTGAACACCCACTGATCCCCGCGCAGGTAGTAGTACTCCGCGAACGCGCCGCGAAAATGCGGCGGCTCGGCGCTGGTCTTGCGGAAGCGATGCTTGTTGGGACACGGCGACTTGCCGCTCAGGCACGCCCAGCACTTGCCGCACGGGTTGAAGTAGCTGTAGATGATGCGGTCGCCTTCCTTGAGCGGCTGGCCGAGATAGTCCGCGGTGACGTCGCGGCCGAGCTTGTAGACGGTGCCCGACATCTCGTGGCCCATGATGAGCGGTTGCTCCTTGCTCGGCTTCAGGCGCCCGACGTACTCGCCCTTGTACGAATGCACGTCGGAGCCGCAGATGCACGCCATGCGGATCTTGACCAGGATGGCATCCGGCGCGACCTCGGGCAGCGGGTATTCGCGCGGCTCCAGCGGAGCGCCGATTGCAGTCCAGACCATTGCCTTGCCGGTTTGCGTGGCCATGCCGTATCACTCCTCGGGTTCGTTCCTGTCGATCCTAGGCACCGCGCCGCGGCGTGTCAATTCATGTGTCCATGCGCGCTCGCCCCGCGGGCGTTCCGCGGTCACATCCGGGCAACGGTACACGCGTGGCGCTCGATGCGGCTTTGACATGGAGCAATCGAGGCGCGCTGTGGCATGATAGGCGAACGCTGTGACGAGGAGACGCGACATGGCCATGAAACGCATGCTGCTCGAGCTCGGCATGGGAACCGACATTCGAGGCACCGATTACACCAAGGCGGCCGTGCGTGCCCTGCGCGATGCCCTCTGGCACAACTCGCTCAATGTCGCCGCCGCACTCGGCAAACCGGTCGATTCGATGGTAGTCGAGGTGCTGATCGGCGTGCCGAAACCTGAGCAAGTCGACCAGGCCGCGGTACTGGCCGTCTTGCCGCACGGCACCGGATCGGTGAAAGTGGTCGAAGGCGGGCTCGAGATCATGAACGATGCGGGCAGCGGCTCGACGGTGATCGCCAACGCGGCCGCCATCGTGCGTCTCGACGTCGAGGGCAAATGACATGGCGCTGCGCAGAGTGATTCTCGAGCTCGGCACTGGCACCGACTTGCACGGTGGCGACTACACCAAGGCGGCGCTGCGCGCGCTGCAGGATGCGCTGCACCACTCGTCGTTGAGCTTCCTGCGCTCGCTCGGCCTCGATGCGAAGCAGATGCACATCGAAGTGACCATCGGCGTACAGCGTCCGGAGCGCGTCGAGCGGGAGGCTATCCGCGCCGCGCTGCCGCACGGTAAGATCGGCGTGAACGTCGTCAAGGGCGGTCTCGACGTGCCCGAGGAAGGCGAGCACGATGCCGCGGTCATCGCAGCCGCCGCGGTCGCCGTGCGCTACGAGCTGCCCTGACCCGCACGATTGCATCCAACAACGAAATACTCCCCAATGAAAGCTATCGAAATCAGCGCGCCCGGAGCGCCGGAGGTGCTCAAAGCCTGCGAGCGGCCCGTCCCTCAGCCCGGTCGCGGCGAAGTCCTGATCAAGGTGGCGGCGGCCGGCGTCAACGGTCCCGACATCATGCAGCGCAAGGGCCTGTATCCCGCGCCGCCCGGCGCTTCCGATCTGCCGGGCCTCGAAGTCGCGGGCGAGATCGTGCAACTCGGCGAGGGCGTCGCGGCATGGCACGCCGGCACGGCCGTCTGCGCGCTCACCAACGGCGGCGGCTATGCCGAGTATTGCCTCGCCGACGCCGACCAATGCCTGCCGATCCCGCGCGGCGTCAGCGTCCAGGATGCGGCCGGATTGCCCGAGACCTTCTTTACCGTGTGGAGCAACGTGTTCATCGGCGCGCAGCTCAAGGCGGGGGAGCTGCTCTTGGTACACGGCGGCGCCGGCGGCATCGGTACCACCGCGATTCAACTCGGCAAGGCTTTCGGCGCGAAGGTATTCGCTACCGATAGCCCGGAGGCGCGCTGCCGGGTCTGCCGCGACCTCGGCGCCGATCGCGCCATCGATTATCGCCAGGAAGATTTCGTCGAAATCGTCCGCCAGGCCGGCGGCGCCAACGTGATCCTGGACATCGTCGGCGGCCCCAACATCGACAAGAACATCAAGGCCGCAACCTACGACGCGCGCCTGATCCAGCTTGCATTCGCGCTCGGCTCGAAGGTCGAGATCAACTTGATGCCGATCATGCTCAAGCGGCTGACCTATACCGGTTCGACGCTGCGCACCCGCCCGCCGCAGTTCAAGGCCCGCATCGCGCGCGAGCTGCGCGAGCAAGTCTGGCCGCTGATCGAGGGCGGGCGCATCCGCCCCGTGACCCATCGCGCGTTCCCGCTCGCCGAAGCGGCCGCCGCGCACGCGACCATGGAAAGCGCCGCGCACACCGGCAAGATCCTCTTGCTGCCTTAGTGGTCCGGCCCGGTGGCCGGCCCATTGACGGGCTGGCAGTCGTGCCGGCGACCCCGGTCTGACCCTGGCGACCCTGGCGACCCTGGTCCGACCCTGGCGACCCTGGTCCGACCCTGGTCCGCTGCCCTGGTCCGCTGCGCGACTCAGCGCGCGTCGTGTGCCTCGATCGCCGCCTTGAGCTGCGGCTCGAACGCTGCGTCGATCAGAACATAGAGCATGCGCACGGGCTTTCCCGAGCGGTTGCTCCAGGCGTGATTGGTGCCGCGCTGGATCACCACGTCACCCGTCTTGAGCTGCACTTCCTCGTCGTCGAGCAGTAACGTGATCTCGCCGTCGAGCACCACGGCATAGTCGAGGGTTTCGGTCCGGTGCATCAGCGGATGGCGTCCGCCGTGCGCCAGGGTCGAGGCCGCGGCATTGCCGACGCCGCGAAAGACCTGCTGCGCCTGGGTCGCATCGAGCTTCAGGATCTCGTCCGTTTCCGGCGGCACGATCGAGATGCGCAGGATCGTGCCGTTCGGGGCGGGATGCAGGCTACGCGGTCCCAGCGTCGGGTCGGCTTCCTCGGGGCCGAGAGCGACGGGCGAGCGCTGCGTCTTCCAGATGTCGGTGGAGACCAATCCCGGCCATAGCGGCACGGTACGCACCGCGCTGGCGACACCGTCCGATAGCACCACCGCCTTGCCGCCGGCATCGTGACCCGTGACCACCCGCCTGATCCCTTGCATGTTGCTCTCCCCGTTCAGGACGCTCGTTCGCGCCCGCAGATGAATCGATCCGGATTCAGAGCGCCGTTGTGCGCGGGCGCCGTCAATCGATCCGGATGCCGGTCGCCTTGACGACGCTGCTCCAGGTCTCCAGCTCCTTCTTGATGAACGCCCCCAGCTCCTCGGGCTTGCCGCCCACCGTGCGCGCGCCCACGCCGGCGATGCGGTTACGCAGCTCCGGGCTCGCCAGCGCCTTGACGATCTCCTGCTGGATGCGCTGGATGATCGCTGGCGGCGTTCCGGCCGGCGCGACCACGCCTTGCCAATCGAAGAACTCGTAGCCGGGAACACCCGCCTCGGCAATCGTCGGTATGTCGGGCACGGACGGATCGCGGCTGAGCGAGCTCACGCCCAGCCCGATGAGGCGCCGTTGCTGCAAGTGCTGTACCGACGCCGGCACGGTGGTGAAAATGATCGCCGTCTGCCCGGCGACGCTGGAGGCCACCGACGGCCCGCCGCCCTTGAACGGGATGTGCACCATCTTGATCCCGGTGCGGTACATGAACAGCTCGCAGGCGAGATGGCCCGAGCTAGCATTGCCGCCCGACGCGTAGTTGAGCGCACCGGGGCGGGCGCGGGCGAAGGCGATGAATTCCTTGAGCGAGCGCACCGGCACCGAGGGATGCACGGCGAGCACCATGGTGATGGTCGCCACCATGCTCACCGGCGCGAAGTCCTTTTCGGTGTCGTAAGGCAGCTTCTTCAGGATGAACGGGTTGACGCCCAGCGACACGTTGGCCACGCCCAAGGTGTACCCGTCGGGAGGCGCCTTGGCCACCACGTCCATGCCGATGGTCGCCGCGCCGCCGGGGCGGTTGTCGATGACGACGCTCTGCCCCAACTGCTCGCTGAGCGGCGGGGTCAGCATGCGAAACACGACATCGGTCGCCCCGCCCGGAGCGAACGGGATGACGATGCGGATCGCACGCGTCGGATAACTCTGGCTGTATGCCGCGTTGCACGCCGCCACGATGGCCACGGCGGCGGCGGCGGTGAATAGCTTTGAATACTTCACCTGCTGGTCTCCCTGGATTGCAGCCGCGATCGTGCCGCGACGCACGACGCAACGATCGTTGTCATGCCGATCGACTTACAGCAACCGCGCGGCCAGCCAGTCGGCGATGTAGTCCGTGCCGACCTGGCGATTGTCGACCTGGCAATGCTCGGCGCCGCCTTCCTCGGTGGTGAAGATCTTGAGCGTCTTGTCTTTCGAGCCCACGCCATCGTAGAGCTGATGCGCGACCGAGCGCGGCGTGAGCTTGTCTTCCGCGCCCCAGCACACCAGCATGGGACAGGTGATGCGCTGCGCGACCCCGGCCAGCGTGAAGCGCTTGAGCTTCTCCATCGCGCTGTCCATGTCGGGCGTGCCCAAGACCCAGGGAAGTTGGAAATGCGAAGTGGCCACGCTGTTCTCGTCCTGCTTCATCGCCGCCCAGCGCTTTTCCCACACCGCGTGATAATCGAAATGCGGGCCCCAGGCGACGCAGGCGGCATAGCGCGGCTCGAATGCGGCGGCGCGCGGCGCGTAATAGCCCCCGGCGCTGTAGGCCATGATGGCGACACGCTTGGGATCGACGTCGGCGCGCGCTGCGACGTACTGGTACGCGGCCGTTCCGGGGACTTCATAATCGTAGCGCGCCGGCAGATTGCGCAGGCGCAGCGCCTCGCCTTGTCCGGGCCCGTCGATCGCCAGCGTGTTGAAGCCGCGGAAAGCCAGCTCGACGCCGGCGAAGAGCACGCTCATCTCCTTGCAGTTGTCCAAGCCGTCGAACAATACGACCGCCGGCGCGCGCCCGCCGGCGTTCTGTGATTTCAGGAAGTACGCGGGCAGCGGGCTGCCCTCGTAGGGCACATCGACGATCTCCAGGTTCGGATAGCGGCGCGTGAGACCCGCCTGGTAGCAGCGCAACGCCTTGCGATAGATCGCGAGCTTGGCCTCGCCCGGGGCCACCATGCGCTCGCCGGTGTAGTAATAGTTGCCCGCGCGCAAGTAGTAATTGCCCGCGGTGGCGTGCCGTCCCTCGGCAGCCGCCTTGGCGCCTTCGCGCTCGACGCGTTCGGCGACCGCGCACCACTCCTGCGCCCATGCATCGGGCTCATCGATGCGTTCGTGCAGGCGCTGCACCACCCAGTCGATCTCGCCCAGCGCGACAGCCCCATAGGGGGCCATGCCCTTGGTCACCAGCGCCGCGTTCGACCATTGATAGTGCCGTGGAAAGCTGTGGATCCAGTTGCTCGAATAGAACATGAAAGCTCCGTGACAAGGATTGCGCGCGGCAGGCGAAACCCGCCGTGCTGCGCGACCAGCGGGCAACGCTCGTGCATGCCGGGAACAGAATCGACGGTCGTAATGATCGCACGCCCGCCGGGTGCGTGTCCCGGTTCCGGGCCGCCGGGTACCACGATACGGACCGCTACGCGAGGCCGGCAGCGCGACCTGGGCCATGGCGCGCAGCGTACTGGAGAAATGGCGCCTCGCGCACGACATGCGCCATTTCGCGGCATGGCTGGACTCGGGCGCGCCCAGCGCCGACGTGTCGCGCTTCGGGCGGCCCTGACCCCGATCGGCGGCCGACGCGCTACACTGCGCGACGGAGGACCTCATATGCCGCAGCTCGTTTTTCTGCACGGACCCGGCGCGGGCGCGTGCGCCGACGCGTATCACTATCAACTGAAGCACTTTCCCGCTGCTCTGGCGCCTTCCTTGCCCGGGCATCTGGAAGGAACGCGTTGCCCTGATGTCGCCCGCTATTCAGAGTGGGTGCGCGGCTGGTTGTGGGCGCAGCAGCGCCACCGCGACCTCGTGCTGGTCGGCTACACACTCGGCGGCGCCATCGCGCTCCAATACGGCCTCGACTATCCGGACGAAGTGCGCGGCGTGGTCGCGATGACGGTGGCGGCGCGACCGAAGGTACGCGCGCCGGGAACGTACGAGATGCGCTTGCGGGCGCTCGAAGATCCCAAGGCGTACGACGAGTGGATCGCGTTTCAGCGCCATGCCATGAAGCTGGTCGCGCCGGAATTACGCGAGCGGCTGATGGAACGTCATCGCCAGGTCGGACCGCTGTCGCAATACCACGATCTCAAGACGATCGATGCATTCGACGTGCGCGATCGCATCGGCTCGTTCAAGCCCAAGCTCCTGCTGCTGCGCGGGCTCGACGACCACGGCAATCCGCCCGAGTACGAGCGCGAGATTCACGAAGCCGTGCCCGGCTCGCGCTACGTCGAATTGCCCGGCATGGGCCACTTCCCGCCCATGGAGAATCCTGATCGAGTCAACGCGCTGATCGAGCAATTCGTCGCCGCGCTGTGAACCGAGCCTGCGTTCAGTCGGCTTTGATGCCGGCGTCGCGCACCACGCGCGCCCACTTGGCGAGCTCGTTCTTGACGAACACCGTGAACGCCTCCGGCGTATCGGTCACGAACTCCGCACCCTCGGATGCCAGGCGCTCGCGCACGTTCGGCAGCTCGGCGGCGCGCGCGATGTCCGCTTGCAGCTTCTGCACGATCGGCGCCGGGGTCGCGGCGGGAACCGCCACGCCGTACCAGGTCGACGTCTCGAAGCCCGTGACCCCTTGCTCGTGCAGCGTCGGGATCTCCGGCGCGGCCACCGAGCGCTTCAAGGTCGTCAACGCGATCGCCCGCAGGCGGCCGGACTTCACATGCGATATCGGCGAGGCCATCGCGCCGAAATAGAGCGGAATCTGTCCGGACAGGGTATCCACCAGGGCCTGCGAGGCACCCTTGTAGGGGATATGGACCAGGTCGAGCTTGGCGTCGAGCTTGAACAGCTCGCCCGCCAGATGGCCCGAGGTCGCGATCCCGGCGCTGCCGAAGGACAACGCTCCCGGCTTCGCCTTGGCCAGCGCGATCAGCTCGCGTGCGTTGCGCGCGGGCAGCGAGGGATGGCAGACGATGAGCACGGGCACTTTCGCCAGGTTGGTGACCCACGCGAAGTCCTTGAGGGGATCGTAGGGCAGCTTCGGATGCAGCGCGGGCATCACCGTATTGGCGATACCCGCCCAGAGGATCGTGTAACCGTCCGCACCCGACTTGGCGACTGCCTCGCTGCCGATGTTGGTTCCGCCGCCGGGCCGATTCTCGACCACCACCGGCTGGCTCCACGCAACGGAAAGGTTCTGGCCCACGAGCCGCGCCAGCCGATCCGAGATGCCACCCGGCGCGTACGGCACCACGATGCGCACCGGTTTGCCCGGATAGCCTTGCGCGTAGAGCGCGGGCGCACCGGCCCAGGCCGAAACGAAACCGATCACGACAATCGTTCGGGCGCGCAGTGCTTGCATACCGTGTGTCTCCTATTCGCCGTGCGATTCGAACGGCGCTCAATCGAGGCGCGCGCCGGCGAGCTGCACGGCCTTGCGCCACTTGTCCATCTCGGCGGCGATGAAGCGGCCGAACTGCTCGGGGCTCAGCGCCGCGGGCGTGATGCCGAGCTCGTGCAAGCGTGCCGTAATCTGCTCGTCCTGGATCGCGCGTTGAATGTCGCGATGGGCCGCTGCCACGGCGTTCGCGGGAGCGCCGCCAGTGGTCAACATGCCATACCAGTTATCGGCTTCGAACCCGGCAATGCCGCCCTCGGCGATGGTCGGCGTAGCCGGGATCGCCTTGTTGCGTTCGGCGCTGGTGACCGCGACCAGGCGCACGCGACCGGCCTTGACCTGCGACATCGCCGCGACCATGTTGCTGAAGTACACCGAGACTTCCCCGCTCAGCAGCCCGATCAACGCCGGCCCGCTGCCCTTGTACGGAATGTGCACCATGTCGATGCCGGCGGCATGCTTGAACATCTCGGCGATGATGTGCGAGCCGACGCCGCTGCCGCCCGAGCCGTATTGCAGCTCGCCAGGGCGTTTCTTGGCCAATACGACGAGATCTTGCACCCGTTGCACGGGCAGCGACGGATGCACGATGAGCACATTGGCCGCCGTGCCGATCAAGGCGACCGGGGCGAGATCGCGCACCGTATCGAAGGGCATGCGCGTATACAGACTCGGATTGATGGCGAGGTTGCTCGCGCATACCAGCAAGGTATGCCCGTCTGCTGCGGCCTTCGCAACCGCGTCCGCGCCGGTATTGCCGGCCGCGCCCGCGCGGTTCTCCACGATGACCGGCTGCTTCCATGCGGCGTTGAGCTTCGGCGCGAATATGCGCGCCAGCAGATCGGTGGATCCGCCCGCCGCGAAAGGCGAGACGAGCCGCACGGTCTTGCTCGGATAGGCCTGCGCCCCGGCATAGGCGGGAATGAGCCAGGCCAGCATGCAGATCACTCTGCTTGCGTTACGACAAGACATCATCCGCTCCTCTTCAGCCGCGACCATACGACGCCCCCGCCGTTGCGAGACGCAATGCATCGGTGGCTCCGACAGGCTCCTAGGCACGCGACCGCTCCGGCCTCGCGGCAACGCCCAGGCCGATCGGCTCATATCGCGCCTTCGGCACGCAATGCTTCGATCTCGCGCGGCGTATAGCCGAGCTCGGCGAGCACCTCGTCGGTATGGCGCCCGAGCAAGGGCGGCGGCCTGCGCGGGTGCAAGCGCCATTGCTCGAAGCTCATCGGTACGGCCACGAGCTTCACCTCGCCCACCACTTCGTGCTGCGCGCTGACGATCATGTCGTTCGCCTGCACCTGGGCGTGGTTGAGCGATTCGCGCAAGCCGTTCACCGCGGAGATGACGAAGCCGTTCGCTTCGAACAGCTCCACCCAGTGCGCCGTGGTGCGCGTGCGGAAAGTCTCGTTCAACGCGGCATCGAGCGGCGCGCGATGATGCAAGCGCTGCTGCTCGTTCACGAAACGCTCGTCTGCGAGCAGATCGGCGCGATCGACGATTCGACACAGCTCGCGCCAGGAATCGTCGTTGAGCGCCCCGGTCACGATATACGAATCCGCGGTCGGGAATGCGCCATAAGGTGCAAGGTGGCTCACGCCCGAGCCGGCACGCGCCGGCGCGTGGCCGGTCATGAGGAACGTGGCGGCATGCGCGCCCATCAGCGCAAGCGCCGTTTGCAGCAGCGATACGCTGACGCGTTGCCCCCGGCCGCTCGATTGGCGCCCCTGCAACGCGGTAAGGATCGCGGCATACGCGGTGATCCCGGTCGCCATGTCGACCATCGATGCACCGGTACGCACCGGGCCGCCGTTCGCCTCGCCCGTCATCGCCATGTGCCCGCTGAAGGCCTGCACCGCACCGTCGTAGCCCGGCTTGTCCTTGAGCGGACCGCGGCTGCCATAGGCGGAGATCGAGCAGTAGACGAGGCGCTCGTTGAGCGCGGCGAGTTGCTGGTAGCCCAAGCCGAGGCCGGCGAGCACGTCGCCGACGAAGTTCTCCACCAGGACATCGCTCGTGCGCGCGAGCTTGCGGATGATCTCCTGCCCGCCAGGCGTCTTGATATCGACCGTCACGTCGCGCTTGTTGCGGTTCACGCTCATGTAATCGAGGCTCTCGCCGCGATACAGGCCGCCCCAGCGCCGGTTTTCGTCGCCCCTGCCCGGCCGCTCGATCTTGATCACATCCGCGCCCAGCTCGCCCAGCAGCGAGCAGCAGTAAGGCCCGGCGAGCACGCGGCTCAGGTCGAGAACCTTGATGCCTCGCAGGGGCAGCGGCATGTCCGACGGCTGCGCCGCGCCCTCGGACGAGAGGCCGTCGCGACGCTCCGGCGTCACGTCGCGCTCCGGGGCGATCAGCTTTTCCATTCCGGCGCGCGCTTTTCGACGAAGGCCGAGAAGCCTTCGACCGAATGCGGATAGCTCGCCATAAGGGCGACGATGTCCGAGGCCGTGCGCACCGCCTTCTCGAATTCCATGTCCATGAGGCGGTAGAACAGCTCCTTGCCGACCTTCATCACCGTAGGCGACTTGGTCGCGAAGCGTTGCACCACCTTGTCGACCTCGGCCTCGAGCTGAGCAGCGGGAACGACGCGATTCACGACTCCGTAGCGTTCGGCCTCCTCGACCCGCATCAGCTCGCCCGAGAAGCAGAACTCGAACGCCTTCACCTTGCCCATGACGCGCGGCAGATAGGCGAGGTGATAAGCGGGGACGATGCCGCGATCGAGCGCCGGCAGGCCGAAGGTCGCGCCTTCCGCGGCGATGATCATGTCGCACATGAACGCGATGGTGCAGCCCGCCTCGCGCGCGGGGCCGTTGAGCATCACGATGGTCGGCTTGTCGAGGCTGCGGTGGGTGGTATGAAAGCCCCAGTAGAACGATTCGAAGTGGGCCCGCGCCTGCTGGCTCGTGCGCCCCCGGTGCAGCTTCAGATCGATGCCCGAGCAGAACGCGGGCGGCGTGCCGGTGATCACGATCGCACGCACCTGCGGATCGGCGTTCGCCTTCAGCAGCGCGTCCTTCACTTCGACTTCCATGGCGTGATCGATGGCGTTGCGCACGTGCGGCCGATCGAGCGTGATGCGTGCTTGCGGCCCACGCAGCTCGTACTTGATTGCGGTGTACTGCATCGAGGCTCTCTCCCTTCGCATGTGCTCGATCGGATTATCGAGCGCGGGCGCTGCGCGGTCCAATAGGAATATTCGGTTTGCGAGATGGTGCAGCGCTTCGTGGCCTTGCTACGCGAGTCCAAGGCACTGGTCGTGCGTACGCTCACACGCTTCGAGGCTCCGGCCGCAAGCGCTCGCCGTCAATCGATCCTCACCCCGGAATCCTTCACCACCTTCGCCCACTTGACGAGCTCGCCGCGCAACAGCGCAGCGAAGTCGTCGGGACCGCGCACGGTCACATCGGCCCCTTCGTTGACATAGCGATCGCGGATGTCCGGGCTCGCCATCGCCTGCACGACCCCGGCGTGAACGCGATCGACCACCGCCTTCGGTGTGCCGCGCTGGCCGAGGAAGCCGTACCAACACCGCGACCTCGTAGCCCGGCACGAGCAGGGATAGCCCTGCGCGGCGGCAGCCGGCGCGAGCGCGGCCGTGACGCCTGCGGCGATCGCCGCGAAGATCGATTTCATCCGGCATCCCCCATTGTCAGCAACAGGACCAGGGCCGGGCCAGGGTCGGCTAACTCTGCGTCTTGACCCCGGCCGTCTTGATGATCTTGCCCCATTTCTCCAGCTCGCGGCGCATGTAATCGCGCATCTCCTGCGGGCTGCTCGCATGCGGCTCGTGGCCTTGCTGCACCAGCCGGTCGATCACTTCGCGGTTGGCGAGCGCGCGCCTGATTTCGCCGTTCAACTTGGCGACGATGTCCGCGGGCGTCTTGGCCGGCGCGAGCACGCTGTACCAAGTGACCACCTCGACGCCGGGATAGGTCTCCGCCACCGTCGGGGCCTCGGGGATGAGCGGCGAGCGTCTCGGACCGGCCGTGGCCAGCAGAGTCAAGCGCCCGGCCTTCACGTGCGGCAACGCGCTCGCCAGGCTGTTGAACAGCAGGTGGATCTCGCCGGCTACGAGCGCCGTCGCCGCCGGCGCGCCGCCCTTGTAGGCAACCTGCTGTACCTCGATGCCGCTGTGGATCTTGAGCAGCTCGATACCCAGGTGCGAGGTGCTGCCCACGCCCAGCATGCCGAAATTGAGCTGGCGCGGTTTCGCCTTGGCGAGCGCCACCATGTCGCTCACGGTCTTCACGCCGAGCGACGGGTGAGCCACGAGCACGAACGGGCTCAACACCACCATGCTGACGTGGGCGAAATCCTTGAGCGGATCGTACTGGATGTTCGGCTGCAACAACGGCGCGAACACCATGGTCGCCCCCGAGCCGAGCAGCAGCGTGTAGCCGTCGGGACTGGCGCGCGACGCAATCTCGGCGCCGATGATGCCGCCCGCACCGCCACGCGAGTCCACCACCGCTTGCTGGCCCCAGGCTTCGGTGAGCTTCTGCCCGACGATGCGTGCGACCAGCTCGGCCGGTCCGCCGGCCGCGCTGGTGTTGATGATGCGGATCGGCCGCACTGGATAGCCCTGGGCATGCAGCGTCGAGGCCGCGCTCAGCGCAGCCAGTGCGACCGCGCTTGCCATGCGCACGAGTGCTGCCCTGGGAGCCGCTCGGACTTGATTCCGCGCGATGCGCCTAGCCAAGCGACTCGCGCCGCCGTGCTCTAGCTCACAAGGCGATTGGGTTGTCATGATCTCCCCCCTCGTTGCGGCTGCGACCATCGCGACCGGGCCGCGAGTCACGCTCGCTATGCCCGTCGCACCGCCTGCGATGCCCGCGCGCCATAGTCGGCGAGCGTCTTGTCCGCCGAAATCTTGCCGTCGATCAAGTCGCGCTCGAGCGCCTCGGCCGCGCGCTCGCTCTTCGCTCCGAAGCCGCCGCCGCCGGGCGTCTTGATGCGCAACCGGCCGCCACCCTCGATGCGGCCGGTGAACTTGCTCGGAATCGTGCGCTCTTCGCCGCCTTCGTGCAACGTGAAGACGCTCAGGCTGCCGTCGGCGCCGCCGTGGAAGCCGCGCGGTGCGAAAGCCGCGCGATCCCCGCGCACGTTCACGCTCGCGCCGTCGGCGAGCATCTCGTACTCGCGCCAGATCCCCAGCCCGCCGCGGTGCTTGCCGCTGCCGCCCGAATCGGGCACCAGCTCGTAGCGCAAGACCCGGATGGGGTAATCGATTTCGATCGATTCGGCCGGGATGTTCATCTGGTTGGAGGTGCCCGTGCTCACGGCATCGGCGCCGTCGCTGGTCATCGAGCCACCCATGCCGCCGCAGTAGCTCTCGTAGAAGACGAAGCTCTTGCCCGTGCGTGGATCGATGCCGCCGAAGGACACACCGACCGGCACCCCGCAGCACTGCGCGCCGACGCGATCGGGCAGCGCGAGCGCCAGCGCCCCCATGACCGCGTCGGCGATGCGATTCACCGTGACCGAGCGCGCGTTGACCGGCGCCGGATAACGCGGGTTGAGCAGCGTGCCCTCCGGAGCGTACACCTCCACCACCTGGATCAGACCGTCGTTGAACGGGATGTCGTCGGGCAGCACGCAACGCACGCAATAGAAGCAGGTGGTCCACGCCTTCGACAGCGGCGCGTTGAGTGGGCCCTTGACCTGCGGGTCGCTGCCGGTGAAATCGAACCGCAGCTTGCCCCCGCCGATGGTCAGCTTGACGTGGATCTTCACCGGCTTGGAGAGATCGACGCCGTCGTGATCCATGTAGTCGCTGAACTCGTACTCCCCGCTCGGGATCGCGGCCACCGCGGCGCGCGCTTTCTTTTCCGCATACTCGATCAAGAGCTCCATGGCGCGCGTGACGCCGTCATAGCCGTAGCGCTGCAACAGATCGCACAGGCGCTGCTCGCCCTTGCGCAGCGCGCCTTGCTGCGCGCGCAGGTCGCCCATGAAGATATCAGGGCCGCGCACGTTGGCGCACAGCATGTCGAGCAAGGTCTTGTTGTCGATGCCGGCAGCGCACAGCTTGACCGGCGGGATCACCACCCCTTCTTGGTAGAGCTCGGTGGCCGTCATGGGCGCGCTTCCCGGCACCATGCCGCCGACATCGGTGTAATGGATGATGCAGCCGGCGAAGCCCACCAGGCGTTGCTCCCAGAAGATCGGCCGGAATAGCGCAATGTCGGGCAGATGGCTGCCGCCGCGGTAAGGATCGTTCAGCATGAAGACATCGCCCGCACGCATGCCCTGGGGCGCGAACTCCTTCAGCACTTCCTGGAGCATGAAGCGCATCGAGCCGAGATGACCGGGAACGACCACCGGCTGGGCGACGATGCGGCCGTTGGCGGTGAATATCGCGCAGGAGGCGTCCTGCGCCTCCTTCACGACTTGCGAATAGGCCGAGCGCAACAGCGTGAGCTGGATCTCTTCGGTGATGGCGTTGAGCGCGCTGGTGAGAATCTCCAGGCGGGCGGCATCGAGTGCTTGGCGGGGGCGATCGTTCATGCCGAAACCTCTTCGCGGGTGAGTATCAAGTTTGCCATCGAATCGCAACGCGCGCTCCATCCCGGCAATACCAGCAGGGTCGAATCGTCGGTTTCGATCAAGGCGGGGCCCGCGATGCGATCCTCGGCCAGCAGCCGCCCGCGCTCATACAGGCGACAATCGATGATGCCGGTGTCGCGGAAGAACACGTTGCGCCGGCCCTTGGCCGCCTGCCGCGCCGAGCCGTCGCCGCGCTCGAGCGGGCGATACTCGAGCGCTCGGCTGTTGCCTATCGCGCTCACGCACAGGGTCACGAATTGCACCACGCCCGCCGGATCGCGCCGGCCGTAGAGCCGCTCGTGCATGTCGTGAAACGATTCGGCGATACGCGGCGCATCCGCGGGCGACAAGGCTTCGTCCGGCAGACGCACGTTGATCTCGTAGGCCTGGCGGCGATAGCGCATGTCGGCGCTGCGCTGAAAGGCGACCGCTCGAGGATCCATGCCGTAGCGGCGCAGCGCCGCCTTGCCCTGCTCTTCCAATCCGGCATAGAGGCGCTCGACCTGGGACAGATCGCCATCGAGCACGGATACCACGTGGGTCTGGCGAAAATCGTAACGGATGTCGGCGACGAGCAAACCTTGCGCCGACAGCACCCCCGCCGCGGGCGGCACGATCACTTCACCGATGCCCAGATCGTGGGCGAGCTCGGGACCGTGCAGCGGGCCGTTGCCGCCGAATGCGACCATGGTGAAATCCGCCGGGTCGCAGCCTTTTTCCACCGTCACGATGCGCAGCATCTTGAGCATGCTGGCGTTGGCGACCTCGACCACCGCCGCGCAGGCGTCTTCCACCGAAAGCCTGAGCGGGCGCGCGATCTTGTCCTCGACCGCTCGGCGCGCTGTGGCGATGTCCATTTGCATTTGCCCGCCGAGGAAATCGTCGGCCGGAATGCGCCCCAACAGCAGGTTCGCGTCGGTCACCGTCACGTTCTCGCCGCCGAGGCCGTAGGCGACGGGTCCTGGATCGGCACCCGCGCTTTGCGGGCCGACCTTGAGCACGTTGCCGTCGTCCACCCAGGCAATCGAGCCGCCGCCCGCGCCGACTTCCGCCAAGTCCACCGTCGCCGCGCCCACGTAGTAGCCGCCGCCTTGCAGGATGCGCGAGATATTGATGCCGGTGCCGAGCTCCTGGCCGCTGGACTGGCGCACCTCCCCGTTCTCGATCAATCCCGCCTTGGCCGTCGTGCCGCCCATGTCGAACGAGATCAGGTTGCGGCGCCCGACCAGCTTGCCGAAATGCGCGGCCGCGATGACCCCTGCCGCCGGGCCGGATTCGACGATCCGGCACGGCATGCGGGTCGCCTCGGTCCAGGCGATGATGCCGCCGTTGGATTGCATCATGTGCAGCGGCACCGCGATGCCGGTCGCGGCCAGCGTATCGCTCATGCGCTGGAGATAGCTCGACACGCGCGGGCCGAGATAAGCATTGACGACCGTCGTGCTCGCCCGCTCGTATTCCCGGTATTGAGGAAAGATTTCGCTCGAGATCGTGACGAAGCACTGCGGCAGCATGGCGCGCGCCATCTCGCCCGCGCGCCGCTCGTGGGCGGAATTGCGAAACGAAAACAGAAAACAGATCGCCAGGGCTTCGATGCCCTGCTTGCCCAACGCCTCGATCGATTGCGCGAGCGCCGCCTCGTCGAGCGCGCGAACGATCTCGCCCTGGGCATCGATGCGCTCAGGAACGCCTTGGACCAGGTGCCGCGGCACCAGCGGCGGGGTCTTGCGGTACGCCTGGTCGAACAGCCGGTAGCGCTTGTGGCGCTGGATTTCGAGCACGTCGCGAAAGCCCTCCGTGACCAGCAAGCCGGTGCGCGCGCCGCGTCCTTCCAGCACGGTGTTGGAGCACACCGTGGTTGCGTGCGTGAATTGGCCGACGCGGGCGAACTCGAGCTCGAAGCGTTCGCGCGCACGCTCGACGGCGTTCAGCACCGCCGCGGAAGGCTCCTTGGGCGTGGACGACACCTTGAGCGTCTGAATGCGTCCGCTCGCCTCGTCCAGCATGACCAGATCGGTGAAGGTGCCGCCGACGTCGACCGCCAGGCGATAATGACTACCCTGCATTGCGGATTCTCCTCGAATCGGGCGCCGATTTCGACACGCTTGCCAGTCGCAGCCGCGTTTGCAGCGTTGGCCATATCAGCGACCCAGCTCAGACTCAGGACAGTAGCGTGCGGCGCCGGCCGACCGGCGGCGCACTTCGGACTCGAAACAAGACGCCGACTATGCATTTTCCCGGGCGGGTTCGTCCAATACGTTTCGCGTGGCGAGGTGATTCGTTTTATGTATCATCGGCGCCATGGAGCTGCGTCACCTGCGCTATTTCATCGCCGTGGCCGAAGAGCTGCACTTCGGGCGCGCCGCGCAGCGCCTCGGCATGTCGCAACCCCCACTGAGCCAGCAGATCAAGGCGCTCGAGCAGGATATCGGCACGCGGCTGTTCGAGCGCACGCGCCACAAGGTGAGCCTCACCCAGGCCGGCGAATCCATGCTCGCCGAGGCGCACCAATTGCTCGAACACGCCGAGCGGGTACGCTCGGTGGCGCGCCAGAGCCAAGGCGCGCCGCTGAGCCGCCTCAACATCGGCTGCTTGTCCTCGGTGCTGTTCGATATCTTGCCGCCGTTACTCGATCGGCTGCACGCCACCCATCCCGAGATTCGCATCGCGTTGCAGGACTTCGAAACCGCATCGGCGCTGGCGGCACTGCTCGATGAAAAGGTCGATGTCGCCATCATCCGCATCGACAAGGCGGAGCCGCCGCTGCGCGCACGCCGGATCATGAACGACCACTTCATCGCGGCAATTCCCGCGCGGCACGCGCTCGCGCGCCGCGCCACCGTCGCGCTGCGAGATCTCGCCGACGAACCGCTGGTCGTGTACTCGCGGCGCATGTGGCCGAGCTCGCACGATCGCATCCTCGATGCCTGCACGCGCGCCGGCTTCCGTCCCAATCTCGCGTACCGCGGCGCCACCATAACCTCGCAGATCGGTTTCGTCGCCTGCGCACTGGGCATCGCCCTGGTGCCCAATACGGTGCGCCATTGGCGCGTGCCGCGCGTGGTCTATCGCCCGCTGGACGAGCCGATTCCGGCCAGCGCCGTTTCGCTGGTCTGGCACGGCCGCCGCCGCAGCGAGGCGATACGCCTGTTTCTGGACACCGCGCAGGAGGTCTATCCCGAGGTGCAGCGGGTTTGACCGACACTTCCGCGCTCGCGGCTGGACCGTACGCGTAGCCGCTGAGAGCTTTTCCATATCAAGCGGCGAGCGAAAATGTATTGGACGTCGATTCGGCGCTGACTATACTCGTTCGCTGGCGTGGCCTGTCGATAACCTGGAAACGGCTTGGGCCCTCGCTGCGAGCGCTGCCCCAAGCCAAGCGCCAAGCCCGGAGCGCGCCAGCGCCGTAGCGGTCGCCACGCGCGTACGAAACGAGACGGGAGTACTCTCGATGCGTCTTCGCACCTGCATCACGATCGCATTGCTCGCGGCTTGGCTGGCCCCCGCGCGAGCGCCGGCCCAGGACTGGCCGAATCGGCCGCTGCGTTTTCTCACCGGCTTCGCCACCGGCGGCTCGTCGGACCAATTGGCGCGCATCGTCGCGGAACGGCTCTCCACCACGCTCGGGCAGCCTGCGGTGGTCGACAACCGCAGCGGCGGCAACGGCGTGGCCGGCACTGCGCTGGCGGCGAAGGCGCCGGCGGACGGCTACAACTACCTGGTCGTATTCGACGCCCATTCGACCAATCCGAGCCTGCAGAAGCAATTGCCCTACGACACGCTGCGCGACTTCGCGTCGATCATGTTGTTCGCCTCCTCGCCCTTCGGCTTCGTTGTCAATCCCGCGGCGCCCTACCGCAACCTGGCCGATCTCATCGCGGCGGCCAAGACCAAGCCCGGAGACGTCACGCTCGGCACGAGCGGTGTCGGCAGCCGCGGCCACTTGGCGTTTTCGCTGCTGGCCAGCCGCGCCGGATTCAGGTTCACGCAGGTGTCCTACCGCGGGCCCTCGCAGGCCATCACCGATGTACTCGGCGGTCAGATCACGCTCCAGGCTGGGACCGTGTTCTTCGTCGCGCCGTTCGTGCGCTCGCAGCGCGTGCGTGCCCTGGCGCTCACCTCGGCGGCGCGCATGCCGCAACTTCCCGACATTCCGACCGTCGCCGAGCAGGGTTTTCCCGGCTACGAAGTGATCTCCTGGTGGGGGATCGTCGCGCCCGCCGGCATACCCAAGGACATCATGCAGAAAATGCACGCCGCGCTGCTGCAGGTCATGGCCGCACCCGACATTCGCAGCCGCCTGGAGCAATTGGGCATGACCGTGATCGCCTCCACGCCGGAGGCCTTCGCCAAGCATCTCGCCGCGGAAATGGCACTCTGGGGCAAGGTGGTGCGCGAGAGCAATATCGTCGCGGGGAGCTGACCACTGCGCGCCAGCCGGCGCCGCGCCGCAGCACTACTTGACCCTGCCGCTTCGCCCTTGCTCTGCACGGCGCCGGCGTTCGTGTCCGGCCGCTATCTTCGGCCCTCGGCGCTGCCGCTCGCGCGCGGCTCCCGCGTAGGAAGCGACGTCCGGATCGCGCTTACTTCGTCTTGAAGACTTCCCGGAAGAACTTCGCGCTCTCCGCTTTCGATTGCTTGTCCGCCTGAGCATCGTAGGCGAGCGGAAGGTTGAACTGCTTGCCCTTTTCGGTGGCTTCCGGGTTGGTGAACGCGTGTACCGCGCCGGGATAGGCGATATAGCGCATGTCGACCTTCGCCGCGCTCATCTCCTGCTTGAAGGCGTCGATCGAATCGGGCTTGATGAAGGGATCGGCCTCGCCGTTCAGGACCAGGACTTTCGCCTTGACCTTGCCGGGCGCAGCCGTCGCCCCCGACGCCCCCAGGTTCGCATGGAAAGCGGCGATCCCCCTGAGATCCGCACCGGCGCGCGCCATGTCGAGCGCAACCGAGCCGCCGAAGCAATAGCCGGCGGCGCCGAGGCGCGCCGCATCCACCGTGGGATGTTTCGATAGTACGTTCATGGCGGCATTGAAGCGCGATCGCATCACGGCGGGGTTCTTGCGCACCGCTCCGGACAGCGCTCCGGCATCCTTCGGATTATCCGCGGTCTTCGCCTCGCCGAACATGTCGGCGACGAGCGCGGTATAGCCTTGGCTCGCGAACGCACGCGCCTCGTCGCGGACGTGCTTGGTGATGCCCCACCATTCGTGGATCACGATCATGCCCGGGCGTTTGCCCTGCACGGCATCGTCATAGACGATGAAACCCTTCATGACGCTGTCGCCGTCCTGGTACGTGACCGGTTCTTCCTTGATCGCCGCGCCGGCGAGACTGCAAAACGCCAGTGCAACTGCCGCGAGAGCCGTCGAAAAGCGCATGGCGATACCTCCTCTGGAGAGATTGTCCGTAAGCCCAGTTGCCGGCGGGGCGCGCGTCGGCTCGCCGGCGGCCGAGGCTCCTTGGACGGTGCTGCATTGTCCATAGCACACGCGCTGGGTTCAAGCCCCGGCTCACCAATCAGGGACGGATCGTGCGGCTTTGCCGCGCGCCGGGGTGCGTGTAATCTCGCTCCATAGCGCGACGAGGTGAAGCCGACGAGCGTCGCTCTGCGTATCGGGGCGAGCGCGCAAGCCGGCAGCGCGTATGGATCGGCACCGGCAAGCAGGCGCAACCACGTCACACCGTTGCAAGAGAGGCGACCATGGCAGCACACGTACGACCGACGGATGCGGATAAGCGCACGAGCGGCCGGGAAACGCTCGCCGGCATCCGCGTCATCGAGCTGGCCGACGAGCAGGCCGAGTATTGCGGGCTCACGCTGGCGGGTCTGGGGGCGGAGGTCATCAAGATCGAGCCGCCCGGCGGCAATCCGACCCGGCGCATCGGGCCTTTCTACGAGGATCGCGAGGGTCCCGGCCGCTCGCTCTTCTTCTGGCAATACAACCGCGGCAAGCGCTCGGTCGTGCTCGATCTGAGCATGCCCAAGGACCGGGAGCGCTTGCGCGCGCTCGTCGCCGATGCCGACATCCTGCTCGAATCCACGCCGCGCGGGTACCTGGAAGGCCTGGGGCTCGGCGCGGATTCGCTGCGAAGCGCAGCGCCGCGGCTCATCGTGGCGCGGGTGTCGGCGTTCGGCGATTCTGGCCCTTGGGCGGACTTCAAAGCCTCCGACCTCGTGCATCTCGCGCTGGGCGGGGTGATGATGAACTGCGGCTACGATCCGGCGCCCGACGGCAAGTACGATCTGCCGCCGATCGCACCGCAGATGTGGCACGCCTATCACATCGCCGGCGAGCAGCTCACCATGGCCATCCTGGCCGCTCTGCTATTCCGCTGGCGCACCGGCAAGGGGCAATCGCTATCGTGTGCCGTGCACGAGGCGGTGGCGACATCCACCGAGGTCGATCTCATGACCTGGGTGATGCGGCGCGCGCTCGTCATGCGCCAGACCTGCCGCCATGCGCGTGAAACGGTATCGCCGAGCCCGACCATCGCACACACCAAGGACGGGCGCTGGGTGATGGCGAATCTCGGCAATCGGCCCGACGACGGCGAGAAGCTGATCGCGTTGCTCGATCGCTATGGCATGGCGGCGGGACTCGATGCCGAAAAGACGGTAGCGCCCAAGGGCGGGCGCTTCGTCCCCGGCACCGGCCCGATCGACCAGAAGCGCGATCATGGCATGGAGGCGGTACAGCGCTTCGCGCGCGCATTCATCCACGACCAGCTGCCCTGGCGCGAGGCGCAGGAAGCGGGCATGTTGTGGGCGCCGCTGCGCAAGCCGCACGAGAACGCGCTCGACCCGCACTGGCTCGCGCGCAAGAGCGTCACCGACATCGAGCATCCCGAGCTCGGCCGCAGCTTCCGTTATGCCACCAGCAAGTGGATCTCGACCGCCAATGCCTGGGTGGCCGGACGGCGCGCGCCACTGCTGAACGAAGACGCCGACCTCGTCCCGAGACCCGTGACGCGCAGCCTGCCGATCGCGGCGCCCGCGGCGCGGCTCGATCCCGGCGAGCCGCCGTCGCGTCGCGGCAAGCCGTTTCCCCTGCACGGCATTCGCATCCTCGACTTCACGTGGTTCCTCGCCTCCGCCGGCGGCACCCGCTTTCTGGCCGCGTTCGGCGCCGAGAGCATCAAGGTGGAGCTGAAGAGCCATCCCGACACGCGGCTTGCCGCGATGGCGCCGGTCGGCGGACGCGAAGCGCGCGAACAAGCGACGGCGCCGCTTCCCGGCGTCACCGATCCCGACATGGGCGGGCAGTTCAACAACAAGAATCCCGGCAAACGCGGCATCTCGCTCAACGTCCGCCATCCCAAGGGGCTCGAGATCGCCAGGCGCCTGGTCGCGATGTCGGATATCGTCGCCGAGGGCTTCTCGCCAGGCGTGCTCGACAATTGGGGCTTGGGATACGGTGCGCTCAAGTCCATCAAGCCCGACATCATCTACGTGCAGCAATCGGGCATGGGCGCGCAAGGCACCTACGGGCGCTTTCGCACCGTGGGTCCGATCGCGAACGCCTTCGCCGGGCTATCCGAGATGTCGGGGCTCCCCGAGCCGGCGATGCCGGCGGGCTGGGGCTATTCGTATCTCGACTGGATGGGCGCTTACAGCTTCGCAGCGGCCATGCTGAGCGCGCTTTATCATCGCGAGCGTACCGGCGAAGGGCAGTGGATCGACGCTTCGCAAACCGAGGTGGGTTTGTTCATCAACGGCACGGCGATTCTCGACTGGTCGGCGAATGAGCGCATCTGGACGCGCTACGGCAACCGTTCGCCATACAAGCCGGCCGCGCCGCATGGCGTCTACCCGTGTGCCGGTGACGACCGCTGGATCACCATCGCCTGCTTCACCGAGCGCGAATGGCGCGCGCTCGCCGAGGTGGCGCAGTCGCCCGGATGGCTCGACGACCGGCGCTTTGCCGATCTGGGCGCGCGCCTGGCACATCAAAGCGCGCTCGATGCACTGGTGGCCGAATGGACTCGCACGCAGGAGCCCTACCGGGCGATGTTCGCCTTGCAGCAGGCGGGCGTTTCGGCCGGCGTATGCCAGACGGCCGAAGATCGCTGCGACCGCGATCCGCAGCTCGCCGCGCTGGAATGGCTGACCGAGGTGACCGGCACCAAGATCGGCCGCTGGCCCATCGCCGAGGTACCGATCAAGCTGAGCGAGTCGCCGGCCTACATCGGCGGTCGCCTCGATCGCGGCGCACCGTGCTATGGCGAGGACAACGAGTACGTCTACGGCGAGTTGCTGGGGATGTCGACGAAGGCGATCGAGGAACTGGCCGCGGATGGGGTGATTTGACGTTGGTGTCGAGCACTACCCGGAGGTTGGGCAAGGCGTCATGCCTGCTTGCGCCTGGGTGCTGCTTTCTTCGATTTCGCCCGCTGCCGCTACGGCGCGCTCTACCTCCGCCGTGCCCACCTCCTCGGGCACACCGGATGGCCAGGGATATACTCGGCAACGAACGCCGGATCGCCTCTGGAGGAGCCTATGTCGAGGGGACCTGTCCTGCTGGCCATGTCAGCGCTCATGGGTATGCTCGCCGCAGCTGCCGCCCAGGCCCAGCAATGGCCGCAGAAGACGATACGCATGATCGTGCCGTTTCCGCCGGGGGGCGGGAACGATCTGATCGGCCGGATCGTGGCGCAGGAGCTGACGAAGCGTCTGAGCCAGACGGTGTACGTGGAGAATCGAGCGGGCGCGAACGGCATCATCGGATTGCAGGGACTCAAGCAACTGCCGGCCGATGGCTATACCATCGCGACCAGCTCCGACGGACCGCTGGTCATCAATCCCGCGGTTCGAGACGATCTCCCGTACGACACCCAGCGCGATTTCGCGCCGGTTGCGCTGGCCATTACGCAACCGCTGGTTCTGGTCGTGCATCCGTCCATGCCGGTGCGCAACGTGCGCGCGC
This sequence comes from Burkholderiales bacterium, assembly GCA_020848435.1. Classification (GTDB taxonomy): domain Bacteria; phylum Pseudomonadota; class Gammaproteobacteria; order Burkholderiales; family WYBJ01; genus WYBJ01. The sequence continues at coordinate 47,895 of JADLAC010000048.1, forward strand.
TGATCGATCTCGCGCGCACGAAACCCGGCGCCGTCGCCTACTCGTCGTTCGGGCTCGGCAACATCAGCCATCTCTCCGGCGAGCTGCTCGGCAAGGCTGGCGACGCACGCTTCCTGCACGTCCCTTACAAAGGCGGCGAGCCGGCGACGATTGCATTGATCTCGGGCGAGGTGCAGTTCATGTTCGGCACCGTGCAGAACGTCATCGAGCATACGCGCCGCGGCAAGCTCGTCGCCCTCGGCACGGGCGAGCCGGCGGGACAGCGCTTGCCGATGTTGCCCGCCGTGCCGGCCATCGCCGATACCCTCCAGGGTTATGAAACCAAGACCTGGAACGGCTTCGTCGTACGCGCGGGTACGCCGGCCGAGATCGTGGCTCGCCTGGGCGCCGAGATCGGCGCCATCGTCCGAGAAAGCGAAATCAGCGCGCGGCTGATTGCCTTGGGCGCAACGCCGGCGCCGCTCGGTCCGGCGCAGTTCGGCACGTTGATGCGACGAGACGCCGAGAAATGGGCCGCGCTCGCCAAGGCGCGCAACATCCGCGTGCAGTGACGACTTGGGGGCGCGGCTCAATGCGCCGGCGTGTGCTTGTCGAGGAACGCCTTGGCCCGCGCCTTGGCCTCTTGCAGCGGCGCGCCTTCCTTCCACTCGGTGACGTATTCGTTGTTCGGCAGCAACTTGGCGATCTCGTCGGAGATCGGCCGCGGATGTGCCTCGTCGTTGCCCGCGAGCACCAGGCACGGCGTCGTGCAGTGTTGCACGAAATCGCGATCGACGCTGTAGACGAAGCCGGGGTCGTAGAGGTTGTGATAGAAGCTGTCGAGCACTTGTTCGGTCGCCTCGGGATGATCCTTCAGATCCTTCGCCCAGGCGACGAATCGCGGCGCCTTTTCCGCCTTGAGCGACCCGACGCGGCCGATCGACTGGGCAATGATGGCCGAGGCGATGCGCCGCGGCTGGGCCTTGAGCAGGCTGAAGATGAACGGCCCGCCGATGCACTGGCCGAACAGATGGCATTGGTCGACCTTGAGGTGATCGAGCAATGCGATGTGATCGGAGGCGAAGCTGTGCCAGCCGTCCTGCGCCGTGATGGGCGCGCGGGAACGGCCGCCCGTCGCGTTACGTTGATCCATCACGATGACGCGGTAAGCGTTCGACCACTCGCTTATCGGATTGATCGGCGCCATCGGCTGGCTCCAGACCGCGATGGTCGAAGCCAAGCCCGCCGGAGCGAAGGTGAGGATCGGAAAGCCTTCGCCGTGGACTTCGTAGTAGATCGATGCGCCGTCGTGTTCGAGCATGGGCATGGCGTTCTCCTTGTCTGTTGGCAATGATCGTTGCAGTGACCGCCCATCCGCAGCGGGATTCGCTCGCGTTCAGGGCTCGCGCATCGACGCGGTCAGTCTTCACTTGGCGCGCATCGCCTAAGCGTGCGTCACGTCAAGCCGCCGGCCGTCTCCACCCCAGCCAATCGACGATGGCCCCGCCCATGACGCGTTCGAGATCGCGGCCCTGCAACCATGGCAGTTCCTCGGTGAACATGGTGACGCATTGGCGATAGGAGCACGGCATGCGCGTGATGTCGGTGCCCCAGAAGCAACGCTCGGGTCCGAAGGCTTCGAAGATCCGGCGCAGGTAGCCGTGGATGTTCCGGTACGGGTAGGGTGCGCTGGAATAGCTCGGCGCACCCGACATTTTCACCGCGACGTTGGGATGCTGGGCGAGCGCGAGCATGGTGTCGAGATCGGCGAAGGCTGCGTCATCGACGATTCCCTTTCCGCCGCCGCCGCGTCCGAGGTGGTCGACGTGGAGCTTGAGCCGCGGATGGCGTTCTGCGATCTTGCCCAGCGCGGCCATGTTGCCGCCGGTGGCGAGCAGCCCCACGCGCAAGTCCTCGCGCTCGCACGCCGCCCAGAACCAATCGAGCGAGCCGTCGGTCCACCACGACTTTTCATCCGGCTGGTTGAATGTGAAGCGAAAGCCGAGCATGCCGGGCTGCTCGCGCCAGCGCGCGACGATGCGCTCCCGATCCGGGCTGCGCAAATCGAAATGGCCGAGGATGCAGAACTTGCTAGGATGACGCCGTACCGCTTCGACCGCATAGGCATTGACGGCGTCGCCCAGCCGGCTGGGTGGATGGATCACGGCGCAATCGACGCCGGCTTGCGCCATCTCATCCAGCGCATCGTCGATCGAATAGGTCGGAATCTGGCGGTGGTGCGTGCTCATCTTGCCGTGTTGCCAGATGTGGATTTGCGAGTCGACGATCAGCATTGTTTCTCCTGCGCTACGTCAGGGATCTCGATCAATACGGCTCACTGACGAAAATGAACGTGGTCCCCTGCACGACCGGCGCGCTGGCGCCTACGAAGGAGACGTTCGCGTCCTTGACCTGGCGCTCGCCCGCCCGTCCCGAAGCCTGCAAGGCGCCTTCGATGATATGCCACAGCCCATGGATGCGCCCCGTGCTCAGGCTGCCGCCGAAGGTATTGAGCGGCAGCTCGCCGTCCAGCTCGATGCGCCCGTCCTGAATAAAATCGAGCGCTTCGCCCTCGTTGCAGAAACCGTAGGACTCGAGCCCATAGATCACGGAGGCCGAAAAGCCATCGTAGATCTGGGCCACGTCAACGTCTTTCGGCCTGAAGCCGGAGCGCTCCCACGTCAGCCGCGCCGAGCTGCGGCCACCGTCCATGTAGCTGCTGAGACTGCCGATGCGCCCGGCGACCTCGAAATGCAAGCGTTGGCCGTAGCCGGCGACATACGCGGGGCGCGGTTTCAGATCGCGCGCGCGTTCGGCGCTCGTGAGCACGACCGCGACCGCACCCTGCACCGGGATGTCGCAGTCGTACAGACAGAAAGGGTACGCCACCATGCGCGAATCCAGGTAGTCCTCGCGCGTGAGCGGAACCTGGTAGAAGTAGGCGTGCGGGTTCCTGTGGCCGTGGCGGCGCTGCGTCACCGCCAGCGTGGCCATCTTCTCCCGCGTCTGGTTGTGCCGCTCGAGCCAGCGCGTATAGGCGACTGCCATGCCTTGTCCCGGCCCGCCGAATCCGTACGGGGCCGTGAACTGCGTCGCGCCGCTCGCATAGGTACCGGGAAGGTTCTGGTACGTTCCCTTCGGATTGTGCATCGCCCGCCACACCACCGCGTACTTGCACACCCCGGCGAGCAGGGCATTGACCGCCTGCTGAACCGCGCCGCCGATATTGACCGAGCCGGTTTGAATGTGCCAAGCGAGGTTGGGCAGCTTCAGCATCGCCATCATGCAGTTCACCGAGACGATGGAGATGCCGTCGATCTCGGCGTGCCCGGTGGCGGGCAGCTCGGGATAAGTCGCGAGCCCGTCGATAGCGGCCAGGTCGAGCCCCGAATCCGCCACGGCCGCCTTGACGGCTTCCAGCGCATGCGCCGCAAGCGGCCTGTCCGCCGCGCGCGTCACCTTGGAGAATCCCACGCCGCTCAATGCGACCTTGCAGCGCTGCTCCCACATGGCGTATCGCTCCTTGCTAGCGTCCTGAGTCTGAAGTTCGTCGCTGTATTGTTAATACCCGACCATGGCAGCAGGATGACAAAAGTGTCGAAATCGGCGCCAGACGCGAAGCGAACCGCAGCCAGGTTGGACACCTGGCGAGGATTCGCGACAAAGGATGGCGTCGATTCTCGGCATCTTTTGTGCGGCGAATTTCGGACTCAGGA
>JADLAC010000049.1 GCA_020848435.1 Burkholderiales bacterium
GGGGCGCTTTTCGCGCATGGCGGTGTCGAACGACTTGCCGATAGTCTCGCTATCGGCTGCGTCGTCCTCCTAGCCCTGCGCGAAAATCGCCTCCGTCGCACACGTGAAATCAAGTCCGACAGGCTCCCAGCTTCGCTGCCCTTTTCATCGGGCGATTGCGCGCTCTGACGCACAGCGACCCGCGCGCGCTTTTCCCCGTCGCGTCGCTCAAAGCCGACAATCATTCCCGGCATTGTTTCGGCTTGCGCCGGTCGGGGCATGCGACTTGCGTTTTTTCCTAGCGAGCAGCACCGATTTTTCTCAATCGTTTCGCAAGGAGCAACACCATGAGCACCTTCAAGATACGTTCCATCGTTGTCGCAGGCCTGATCGCGGCTTCCCCTCTCGCCACCGCGACCGAAGAAGTCTCCGGCGGCTTTCAAAGCGCCAATGAAATTTCCGCGGTCGCCGCCAGCGGCGAGCGCGTCACGCACGCAAACGTACCTCGATTCGACGGCACCGAGGCCACAGGCTTTCAAAGCTCGGCCGACATCAGCGCGCACGCCCGCACGATGGCGTCGATGAGCGAATCCGCACCGTTCCATCTCAGCTCGGGCGACAGCTCGAGCAGCATGGGATCCTCGACCGACACGTACGACGGCCGCGCGATGTAATTCGTCGCAGCCTCGCGCCTTGCATGTTCGCAGACGATCTGCAACATGCAAGGGCTTGCTTCTTTGCGTTCGAAGGAGCCATAGCCAGCCGCAAAATAGCTGGCTCATCGAGGCAATGGTAAGCTCCAAGCTCGGAGCCGGGTAAGTCGCCCGCCCGCGCCATGAGGCGGGTTTTCGCGCGACCGGGCGACGAAGGGCTCGTTCTTGCTTGGCTGGCATGACCGACGCCACGACCCTGGTCGCACTGCTCTTGTTGCCTTTCGCCGGCAGCATCGTCGCTGCGCTGCTGCCTGTCAACGCGCGCAATGCCGAGGCCTGGCTGGCGGGAGGGATCGCGCTGGCTGCCGTTTTCGTCGTGTCCTTCTGCTTTCCGTCCGTCGCGTCCGGCAACGTGCTTCATAGCCGCGCATCCTGGCTGCCGCAATTCGAGCTGGAATTCTCACTGCGCATGGACGGGTACGCCTGGCTGTTCGCATTCCTGGTGACCACGATCGGCTTTCTAGTAGCGCTTTACGCCCGGTACTACATGTCGCCCAAGGACCCGGTACCGCGCTTCTTTTCGTTTCTGCTCGCCTTCATGGGCTCTATGCTCGGCGTCGTCCTCTCGGGCAATCTCATTCAGATCGTCTTCTTTTGGGAGCTGACGAGCCTGTTCTCCTTTCTTCTGATCGGCTACTGGCATCACAGCAGCGCAGCTCGGGAGGGGGCGCGCATGGCGCTGATCGTAACCTCGGCCGGCGGCTTGTTGCTGTTCGTGGGGATGCTGCTCGTCGGTCGTATCGTGGGCAGTTACGACCTCGACGCGGTCTTGAGCTCTGCCGACAGAATACGAACGAGCCCGCTCTACCTGCCGGCGCTGGTGCTCGTCGTGCTCGGCGCACTTACCAAGAGCGCGCAATTCCCTTTTCACTTCTGGTTGCCGCACGCGATGGCGGCGCCGACACCGGTGTCGGCGTATCTGCATTCCGCGGCAATGGTGAAGCTGGGCGTATTCCTGCTGGCGCGCTTGTGGCCCGTGCTGTCCGGAACCGACGCGTGGATGTGGGTCGTCGGAACAACCGGCTTGGCGACGTTCGTGTTCGGCGCCTATACGGCGATCTTTCAGTACGATCTGAAGGGTCTGCTGGCATATTCCACCATCAGCCACCTTGGTCTGATCACACTGCTGCTGGGACTGAACAGCCCGTTCGCGACGGTGGCCGCGATCTTCCATATGATCAATCACGCGACTTTCAAGGCATCGCTTTTCATGGCTGCGGGCGTCATCGACCACGAGAGCGGCACGCGCGACATCCGGCGCCTGAGCGGGCTCGTCCGCGCCATGCCGATCAGCGCGACCTTGGCCATCGTCGCCGCGGCCGCCATGGCGGGCGTGCCCTTGCTCAACGGTTTTCTCTCGAAGGAGATGTTCTTCGCCGAAGCGCTCGACGTCGAAGGCCCATCGCCTCTGATCGACCGTGCGCTGCCCTACGTGGCGACGCTCGCCGCGATGTTCAGCGTCGCGTATTCGCTGCGCTTCATCCATGGTGCGTTTTTCGGGCCGGACCCCCAGGACCTGCCGCGCATGCCGCAAGAGCCGCCGCGCTGGATGCGCTTTCCGATCGAGTTGCTGGTGCTGGCGTGCGTCCTGGTCGGCATGTTCCCCGCGCAGACCATCGGACCCTTTCTCGATGTTGCCGTGCGCGCGGTGCTCGGCGCGGACACGCCAAGCTATAGCCTCGCGGTATGGCATGGTTTCAACCGCCCGCTGCTCATGAGCGTGCTCGCCTTGGCGGGCGGAACGCTGCTGTATGTCTTGCTGCGCAAGCGCCTCGCGCAAGCTAGCGATCGCGTACCGCTCGTTCCCGACCTCGATGGCCGCTCGCTGTTCGATCGCGTGCTGGTCGCGATCTCCTGGCGCGGTGCGCGCTCGCTCGAGCGCCTCTTCGGAACGGCACGGCTCAAGCCGCAACTGCGCTGGCTCGTGACGCTCAGCATCGCGGCTGCATCCTTGCCCGTGTGGGTCAGCGGTCTCGAGCTCGACCCGATCCCGCCAGGGCGCCTCGATATTGTGCTCGCGCTAGTCTGGGTGATCGGCCTGGCGTGCGCAATCGGCGCAGCATGGCAGGCGAAGTTTCATCGACTGGTGGCGTTGATGCTCGCCGGCGGCGCGGGCTTGGCGACGTGCGTCACCTTCGTCTGGTTTTCCGCGCCGGACCTCGCGCTCACGCAGCTCCTGGTGGAAATCGTGACCACGGTGCTCATTCTGCTCGGCCTGCGCTGGTTGCCCAAGCGTATCCCCGCGAGCTTCAGTTGGCCGGACGTGCGCGCCGCGCTGCCACGCCGCACGCTCGATTTGGTGATTGCCCTCGCCGCCGGCGGGGGACTCGCGACGCTCGCTTATGCCGTGATGACCCGGCCGCGTCCCGAGGCCATCTCGGAGTTCTTCGTGACCCGCGCCTATCCCGCGGGCGGCGGCAGCAACGTCGTCAACGTCATCCTGGTGGATTTTCGCGGCTTCGATACCTTGGGCGAGATCACCGTGCTCGGTGTCACCGCCATAGCGGTCTACGCGCTCTTGCGCCGCTTCCGGCCGGCCCGCGAGAGCCTGGAGCCGCCGCGGCAACAACGCGAGCAGGACGAGAAGACCTACCAGGACGACATGATGGTGTCCTTGTACATCATGCGGCTGGTATTTCCGGTCATCGCCGTGCTGGCAGGATACCTGCTCATTCGAGGACACAACCTGCCGGGAGGCGGCTTTGTCGCCGGGCTCACCATGGCGGTTGCCATGATCCTGCAATACATGGCCGGCGGCGTGCGCTGGGCGGAAGCACGCCTCGCGTTGCGCCCGCTGCGCCTGATCGGCGTGGGCCTCGCGATCGCCTGCGCCACCGGCGCCGGAGCCTGGTGGTTCGCGCATCCTTTTCTCACGTCCCATACCGCGCACGTCGTGCTGCCACTTCTCGGCGAGCTGCACCTGCCGAGCGTGTTCCTGTTCGACCTCGGCGTATTCTGCCTCGTCGTAGGCGCCACGGCGCTCATCCTCATCGCGCTCTCGCACCAGTCGATTCGCACGCATCGCGCGCCACCGTCATGAACGAAGTCATCGTTGCTCTGGCCATCGGCGTACTGACCGCCTCGGGTACCTGGCTGCTGTTGCGGCCGCGGACGTATCAAGTGGTCATCGGCTTGTCGCTGCTCTCCTACGCGGTGAACCTCTTCATCGTGGCGATGGGACGGCTGCGCGTGAATGCGGCCCCGATCGTCGAAGCGGGTCGCGGCGTCGATCCCGCGGCGCTGGCCGATCCGTTGCCGCAGGCCCTGGTGCTCACCGCCATCGTGATCAGCTTCGCGATGACATCGCTGCTGCTGGTGGTGCTGCTCGCCGCGCGCGGGCTCACCGGCACCGATCACGTCGACGGACAAGAGGACGACGCGTGACATCCTGGGCCGATCATCTGGCCATCGTGCCGGTCGTTCTGCCGCTTGCCACGGGAGCGCTGCTGTTGCTCGTCGACGAGCAGCGGCATGCACTGAAGGGTCTCATCAGCCTCACGTCGAGCACGCTGCTGCTCGCGGCGTCGATCGGCTTGGTGCAATCGGTCGATGCCGCGGGAACGCAAGTCTATCGTCTCGGCGCCTGGCCGGCGCCGTTCGGCATCGTGCTGGTGGCCGACCGGCTTTCCGCGGTCATGGTGCTGCTCGCGGCCATACTCGGCACGGCGGGGATGACGTTCGCGCTCGCCCGCTGGCATCGCGCCGGGCCGCGCTTCCACGTGCTGCTGCAATACCTCCTGGTGGGCTTGAACGGCGCGTTCCTGACCGGCGACGTGTTCAACCTATTCGTGTTCTTCGAGCTCCTGCTCGCTGCTTCCTACGCTCTGGCGCTGCACGGATCGGGCACCCGCCGGGTACGGGCAAGCTTGCATTACATCATCATCAACCTGGCTGCGTCGCTGTTGTTCCTGATCGGCGCGAGCCTGCTGTACGCGGTCGCCGGCACCCTCAACATGGCCGACCTGGCGCAGCGCGCGAGCGCTATCGCAGCGGCCGACCGCGCCCTGTTCGAGGCCGGTGCGGCGCTGCTCGGCGTCGCCTTTCTGGTAAAAGCGGCGATGTGGCCGTTATGCTTCTGGCTTCCTGGAACGTATGCCGCCGCGGCTGCGCCGGTTGCGGCGACGTTCGCGATTCTGAGCAAAGTCGGTGTGTACGCGGTGCTGCGCACCTCGCTGTTGCTGTCCGGTGAAGACACCTCCGCGTCCGCCGGATTTGCCGCCGCCGCACTCGTATACGGCGGGCTCGCGACGCTCACCTTCGGTGTCATTGGCGTGTTGGCCTCGCAGCATCTCACGCATGTCGCCGGCTTCAGTTTGCTGGTGTCTGCCGGCACCTTGCTCGCCGCGATCGGTGCCGGCCACAGCGCGGTCACGGCCGCGGCGCTGTACTACCTCGTCGTCTCCACGCTCGGCGTAAGCGCCTTGTACCTGCTGATCGAGCTGGTCGAGCGCTCGCGCGAGCCGGGCGCCGACGTGTTGGCCGTCACCGCCGAAGCCTTCGGCGACGCCGACCAGCCGGAGCCCGAAGAAGAGGTCGGTATCGCGATTCCTGCCGCGACGGCGATACTCGGAGTGAGCTTCGCCGCCTGCGCGCTCGTGCTCGCGGGACTGCCGCCGCTGCCGGGCTTTCTTGCGAAATTCTCTCTACTGTCGGCGTTGCTGGCGGAGGATACGATCGCGGCATCGGATTGGGCGATGATGCTGCTGCTCACCTTGTCCGGGCTCGCGGCCACGATTGCCATGGGCCGAGCCGGGGTACGCATTTTCTGGGCACCGCACGAGCCCATCGTTGCACGCGTGCGCCTGATCGAGATCGCGCCGGTGGCGTTGCTGCTCGCGCTTTGCATCTCCCTCACGCTGCAGGCGGGCACGGCCATGCGCTACTTTCACGATGCCGCGCAAGCACTGCACGCCCCGCGCGGCTACATCGAGGAGGTCATGAGGCCGCGATGAAATCCTGGTCATCGTATGTCCTGCTCGCGCTCGCCCTGGTGGCGCTGTGGCTCACGCTCAACCAGACGCTCGCCGCAGCGCAGTGGCTGCTTGCCATACCGATCGCCATCGCGGCGACCTGGGGATATGCATCGCTGCGCCCGGCGCACACGCCCGTGCGCCGCGTATGGGTCGGGCTCGCGCTCGCATTCGCTGTCCTCGGCGACATCGTGCGTTCGAATTTCGCCGTGGCGCGCATCGTGATCTTCGCCCGCAGCCGTGACCGCACCGCGGGATTCCTGGACATCCCGCTCGAGTTGCGCAATTCGCTCGGCCTGGCGTTGCTCGCATGCATCGTCACCTCCACGCCCGGTACCTCCTGGGCGCGCTACGACGCGACCGCCGGCGTGCTCACCCTCCATATCCTCGACTTGATCGACGAGGATGCCTGGATCGACCTCATCAAGACGCGCTACGAGCGCCGCCTGCTGGAGATGTTTCCATGAATGCTGCGGACGTGTTGTCGGCGGCGATGACGATCTCCCAGCTCATGCTCGCGGCTGCCATGATGTGCGCGCTGCTGCGTCTCGTGCTCGGGCCGCGCGCGCAGGACCGCGTGCTCGCGCTCGACACGCTGTATGTGCTCGCCATGCTCGTCATGCTCACCTTCGGCATGCGCGAAGGCTCGACCCACTACTTCGAGACGGCGCTGGTCATCGCTCTTCTCGGTTTCGTCGCGACCGCGGCGCTCGCCAAGTTCCTGATGCGCGGAACGGTGATCGAATGAGCGCGGCCGAGCAATTGCCGGCGCTCGCCGCACTGGTCGTCGCGGCCCTGCTCGTATTCGGCGCGGCGCTCGCCCTGATCGGCGCGATCGGGCTGCTGCGCCTAAAGACCTTCTACGAGCGCGTGCATCCGCCGACCATGGCGACGACGCTGGGCACGGGCTCGGTGCTGATCGCCTCCATGATTCTGTTCTCGGCGCTGGAATCGCGCCCGGTGCTGCACGAGATCCTGATCGGCATATTCATGACGCTCACCACGCCGGTGACTTTCATGCTGCTGGTGCGAGCGGCGTTGCATCGTGATCGCCTGGACCAGGCGGATGATCCACCGCGCGAAGCTCCAATGCTCTGAGCAATTTCTTGTCGCGCTGCGCGTTCCTCTATCGCTCGCGCCGGTAGAACTCGCGCAGCGTGCCATAGCGCTCGGAGCGCACCGCGCGCACCCGCGCCAGCGCCCGTTCCACCGGAACCCCGAGCTGCGCCAGCGTTTCGGCAGCGATCATGAGACTGCCTTCGAGAACCTCGGGAACGACCTCGGTTGCCCCGGCGGCCTTGAGCGCGGCGATATGCGTCTCGTCAGGGGCGCGCACGATCACGGGGATGTCCTTGCGCACCGAGCGCACGCGCCGCACCAGGCGCAGCGCCGAGGGCGCGTCGGGATAGGCCACGACCACGGCGCGTGCCGCGTGCAGGCCGGCCGCGTTCAGCACTTCGGCGCGGTCGGCGGAGCCGAACGCGACCGGCGCCTCCTTGCCCGCGCGTTTCACCAGCTCGGGATCGGCGTCGAGCGCGACAAAAGCAAAACCTTCCGCGCCGAGAAACTGCGCGACCCGCTGTCCCGTGCGCCCGTAGCCGCATACGATGACGTGATCGATCGCGCCGCCGGTGACGGTCGCGACAGCGCCGACGACATCGGCGCGATCGCGGCGCCCGATCCATCCGCCCACCACGCCTACGTGATGGACGAGGAAAGGTGCGATGAACATCGATAACAGCATGGCCGCCAGCGTCAACTGAAAAATATCCTGGCCGACCAGGCCCTGGCTGCGCGCGAGGTCGATGAGAACCAGGCCGAATTCGCCCGCTTGCGCGAGCTGTGCGGCCGTGCGCAGCGCGACCTCGGGTGCATTGCCGATCACCCGCGCGATCACCAGCACGACGATCGCCTTGCCGGCGATCAGCAATACGAGCGCGAGCAGCAATGCGTGCAGGTTGGCCGCGACGAAGCGCAAGTCGAGCATCATGCCGACCGTGACGAAGAACAATCCGAGCAGGATGTCGCGGAAGGGCCGCATGTCGGCCTCGACCTGGTGCCGGTACACGGTCTCGGAGATCAGCATGCCGGCCACGAAGGCCCCCAGCGCCAATGACAGGCCGGCACGCCCGGTCGCATACGCGAGCCCGACCGCGATCCACAGCGTCGACAATACGAACAGCTCGTCGGAACGCGCCCGCGCCACCGCGTCGTAGAAACGGCGCATGAAGCGCTGTCCCACCCAGACCAACACGGCGAGCGCGAGGGCGGCCTGGGCGAGCGCGAGGGCCAGCGCGTTCAGCAGGCCGGCGCCCGGACTGGCGAGCGCGGGTAAGACGATCAGGCACGGTACGACCGCGAGATCCTGGAACAGCAGCGCACCCATCGTCTGGCGGCCGGAGCGGGAGTGCAGGTCCAAGCGCTCGGACAGCAGTTTCGCCACGATGGCCGTCGAGGACATGGCCACCGCCAGCCCGACAGCCGCGCCGGCGCGCCAAGACTGGCCATAGAAGAGCACCGTCACCAGCGCCGTGCCCGCCGCGGTCAGGCCGACCTGCGCCGCGCCGAAGCCCAATACCATGCGCCGCATGGCGCGCAGACGCGCCAGGCTGAACTCCAGCCCGACGGAAAACATGAGGAACACGACGCCGAATTCGGCGAAGCGGTCCACCTCGTGCGATTCCTTCAGCACGGCGAAGCCTGACGGACCGACGGCGATACCGATCGCGAGATAGGCCAGTATCGACGGCCCGCGCAGCCGGCGTACTACTGCAACCCCGATAACGGCGGCCGTGAGCAGGACCAGCACGTCGAGCAAGCCGGAATAACCGTGATCCATGGCGTCACACGCTCCGCGATCCAAGCGACGGACGAATGTGTGCCCCGGCACGGGTGTGCCGCGGCGATCCGGCGCGGCGGGTGATCCGCAGCGTTGGCCAGCGCCGGTGATGGCGCGCATCCGCGCGGGTCTGCCCGCCGCTGTCTTCGGCGCAGCGCCACCGCCCTCACGCAGAACGGCTGCGCGCGAGCATGGCTTGGATTGCGATCTCCAGCCAGCCCGCGCACGGGCTGCGCCGTCCGCAAGGTCCGCCGGCCACCCGCGTCAGGTCAATGCAGTAGATCGAGGACGCCGCGAATCTCGTCGCGAATGTGGGCGAGATCCGCGCGCGGTCGCCGCACGTCGTTGGCCGGGCGCGATGCGATCTCGTCCAGGCGGTTGCGCGCGCCGCTGATGGTGAACCCTTGATCGTAGAGCAGCTCCCGGATGCGCCGAATGAGCAGGACTTCGTGGTGCTGGTAATAGCGCCGATTGCCGCGCCGCTTGACTGGTTTGAGCTGGGTGAATTCCTGCTCCCAATAGCGCAGCACGTGCGGTTTGACCCCGCACAACTCGCTCACTTCGCCGATCGTGAAATAGCGCTTCGCCGGAATCGGCGGCAGCGCCGGCTTAGGAGTGTTGCTGCTGTCCATCCGCAGGGTAGTGCTTGTCGACCAAGGCCTTCAGCTTCTGCGATGCGTGAAAGGTCACGACCCGCCGGGCAGTGATGGGAATTTCCTCGCCGGTCTTCGGATTGCGACCGGGACGTTGCGGCTTGTCGCGCAATTGAAAGTTGCCGAAGCCGGAAAGCTTGACGCCCTCGCCCCGCTCCAGGGCCGTGCGCACCTCCTCGAAGAACGATTCGACCATGTCCTTGGCCTCTCGCTTGTTGAAGCCAACCTGCTCGAACAGCAGGTCGGCGAGCTCGGCTTTGGTCAGGGTTGCCTTGGCGCTGTCCGCGTGGCTGTCAGGGTGCTGGATTTCAGACGCCGCTGGGGTGAAGTCCGGGTCAGAATGCATTGCGACCACTCTCCCTGATGTGGCGCTAGATCAGAGGCTTGGATTCCATTCTCAAGTCCAACCTTAGCTCCGCAACGTAGCGCCATGTTTTTGTTTGAGAACTTCGAGGAGACGAGCGACCACCTCATCCACCTCGGCATCCGTCAATGTCTTCTCAGTATCTTGTAATAACACTCGGAAAGCAAGACTTTTTCTGCCTTCCGGCACGCCCTTGCCGCGATACACGTCGAACAGCCATGCGTCGGCAATGCGCACGCCGCCGCAGCCGAGAATCGTCGAACGCAGCTCGCCCGCGGCGACGGCATGGTCGACCACGAGCGCGACATCGCGACGCACCGGCGGGAAGCGCGCTACGGTGCGATAACGCGCCAGCTCGCGTGCACGGATCGTGTCGAGGTCGAGCTCGAAGGCAACGCACGCCGCGGCGAGCTCGTATTTCTGCAACAGCCGCGGGTGCAGCGTACCCAGCCATCCGACCGCGCGCCCGCCAAGCAGCACGCGCGCCGTCTGGCCCGGATGGAAGGCGCGATGCCGAGCGGGCATGAAGCTCGGCAGATGAGCTCCCAGCACCGCTTCGAGATCGCCCTTGAGGTCGAAGAAATCGACGGGCCGCCCCGCTTGCCCCCACTGCTCGGGCAGCACGGCGCCGTAACAGATCCCGGCGATGCGTTGCACTTCGCGAAACGCGCTGCCGGCGCGGCCGAAGCACGCCGCCGCCTCGAACAGGCGCACTCGTTCCTGCTTGCGTGCAACGTTGAAGCGCACGCACTCGACCAGGCTGCCGAGGAGCGTCGAGCGCATCACGCTCATCTGGCTGGCGATCGGGTTGGCGAGCGCGACGGGATCACGCTGCTCGGCGAAATCGGCCTCCAGCTCCTCGGCGACGAAGCTGAACGTCACGACCTCGAAAAAATCGCGGCGGGCAAAGGCCTGCTTGACCGCCTCGATCGAGCGCGTCTGCTCGGGGACGGGCAGCATCGCCGCGCGGCCCGCGGGCAGGCTCGCCGGGATGTGCTCGTAGCCGTGGACGCGCGCGATCTCCTCGATCAAGTCCATTTCGATGGCGAGATCGAAGCGAAAGCTCGGCGCGGTGGCGCGAAGCGCCTCGCCAGCGCGCTCGACGACGATGCCGAGACGGCCGAGGATATCCGCCATCGCGTCCGTGCCGAGGTCGACGCCGAGAACGCGCCGCACCCGATCGGGACGCAAGTCGACGCCCGGCCGCGACGGCAGCGATCCGCGGCCTTCGCTCAGCGGACCAGCGCGTCCGCCGCAGATAGCGAGCATGAGCTCGGTCGCGCGCTCGATGGCCCGGTCGGCGAGCATGAAATCCACGCCGCGTTCGAAGCGGTGCGCGGCGTCGCTCGCGATCTCCAGCCCGCGCGAGGCTTCGGCCACCGCTTCCGGGTCGAAGTACGCGCTCTCGAGGAACACGGCCGTGGTCGGATCATCGACCGCGCTGGCTTCGCCGCCCATGACACCGGCCAGCGCCAGCACTCGGGCATCGTCGGCGATCACCAGGTGATTGGGCCGCAGCGCCGGCTCGCGGCCGTCGAGCAGCTTCAGCCGCTCGCCGTCGCGCGCGAAGCGAACGTGGATGTCGCCCGCGAGCTGACCGAGATCGAACGCGTGTAGCGGCTGGCCGAGCTCGAGCATCACGTAGTTGGTGATATCGACGAGCGCGGAAATCGGCCTCACGCCCCCGCGCTGGAGACGGCGCAGCATCCATGCCGGCGTCTTGGCGCGTGGATCGACGCCCGCCACGATGCGACCGCAGTAGCGCGGGCACGCAGCGCCGGCTTCGAGCACGATCCGGCGTGCTTCGTCCAGGACAACCGGGGCACGAGGCTGCGGCGCGAAGACGAGCGTCTTGCCGCTCAAGGCCGCAAGCTCGCGGGCAAGCCCATGGATGCTCAAGCAGTCGCCGCGGTTGGGCGTGAGCTTGAGCGTAAAGACCGCGTCGTCGAGGTCGAGCGCCGCCCGTAGATCGGTGCCGGGAAGGGCGTCCGCGCTCACCTCGAGCAATCCGCTGTGATCCTCGCCGATGCCGAGATCTCGCGCCGAGCACAGCATGCCCGACGATTCGACGCCACGGATGGTGGCGCGCTCGATCGCCGCACCCGGCAGCCGCGTTCCCGGCGGCGCGAAGGGCACGAGCATGCCGGCGCGTACATCCGGCGCACCGCAAACCACCCGCGCGCGCTGCGCGCCCGCGTCGACCTCGCAAACGTGGAGCCGCTCGGCCTGCGGATGCGCTGCGACAGCGCACACGCGCGCTACCACCACGCCCTCGAACGCGGGTGCAACCGGCTCGCGTGCTTCGACTTCGAGCCCGGCCATCGTGAGCAGCTGCGCGAGTTCGTCGCTCGACAGGCCCGGATCGAACACGCTGCGCAGCCAGTTCTCGGAGAATTTCATGGCAGGCGAACAGCTCTACGCGAACTGGCGCAGGAAGCGAAGATCGTTCTGGAAGAACAGCCGCAGATCGTCCACGCCATAGCGCAGCATCGCCAGCCGGTCGACGCCCATGCCGAACGCGAATCCCTGGTAGCGGCTCGAGTCGACGTTGCCGTGCTCGAGCACGTTTGGATGCACCATGCCGCAGCCGCCGATCTCCAGCCAGCCCTCGCCGAAGCTCATGTCGATCTCGGCGGAGGGCTCGGTGAAGGGAAAGAAGCTCGGCCGGAAGCGCACGGCGAGGTCGGTGCGCTCGAAGAACTTCTGCAGCAGCTCGATGGTGACCCCCTTCAAGTCGGCGAAGCTCACGGTCTCGTCGATCCAAAGCCCTTCGACCTGGTGGAACATGGGTGAATGCGTGGCGTCCGAGTCCGAGCGGTACACCCGGCCGGGAGCGAGCACGCGCAGCGGCGGCCGATGCGACTGCATGTAATGGATCTGTATGGGCGAGGTGTGGGTGCGCAAGACGTGGCTGCCCCCCTCGACGTAGAACGTGTCGTGCATCGAGCGCGCCGGGTGGTTGGCCGGCATGTTGAGCGCGGTGAAATTGTAGAAGTCGGATTCGATTTCGGGTCCATCGGCGACGTCGAAGCCCATCGACCGCAACAGCGCCTCGATGCGTGCGCGCACCAGCGTGATGGGATGCAGGCCGCCGTTGCCTGCGCCGCGGCCAGGCTGGGTCACATCGATCGCCTCCGCGCGCAGGCGCCGCTCGAGATCGGCATCGCGCAACGCCGCGCGGCGAGCTTCGAGAGCCTGCTCGATGCTGGCCTTGGCTTCGTTGATGCGCCCGCCGGCAGTGCGGCGCTGGTCGAGCGGCAGCTTGCCGAGGCCCTTCAGCAGCTCGGTGATACGTCCGGTCCGGCCCAGGAACCGGGCCTTGACGTTTTCGAGCGCCGCCGGATCGTGCACCGCCGCGAACTCGGCGAGGGCGTCAGCGACGATGGCATCGACATCGGACATGGCACAGTTCAGCGCAGAACGTGTTCGGCATACACGGCAAGCCTGGCCGCGAGCTCGATACGGCGGCCGACCCGCGACACGGCTTGCCGGCTAGCGCAAGCCGCGCCGATCACCGATCGCTCAGGTCGGCGCTGCCGGCGCCGGCAGGCTCGCCTTCGCGCGTTGCGCGAGCTGGTTGAAGGCGCCCGGATCGCGTACCGCGAGGTCCGCCAGCACCCGGCGATCGACTTCGATCGCCGCACGCTTGAGGCCGTTGATCAGGGTGCTGTAGGTCAGCCCCATGTCGCGGGCCGCGGCATTGATACGCGCGATCCATAGACTGCGGAACTGGCGCTTGCGCTGGCGGCGATCACGATAGGCGTATTGTCCCGCCTTCATGACCGCTTCGTTGGCCACCCGGAACACGTTGCGGCGGCGGCCGCGATAGCCTTTGGACTGGCTCAGGACTTTCTTGTGGCTGGCGCGGCTGGTGACGCCGCGTTTGACTCGGGGCATGGCGGGCTCTCCTTACGCGTACGGCATCATGCTGCGCACCGACTTCTTGTCGGCGGCATGGACCCCGGTCGTCCCGCGCAAGTGGCGTTTGCGCTTGGTCGCCTTCTTGGTGAGGATGTGGCGCAGGAAGGCTTGACTGCGCTTGACGCTGCCGCCCGCGCGCACCTTGAAGCGCTTGGCAGCGCCGCTTTTCGTCTTCAGTTTCGGCATGACTACTCCCGCTCTTATGGCATGGCGACCGGTGGTTCCCGGCGGGGAACGCTTGTCGTACCAGTCGGCCACTTGTGGACGCGAAGCCGCAGGGTGCGCGGCTCGCGCCTTCAGCTCTGTGTCGCCCGCGGCGGCGGACTTGCCTCCGATTTCGAGGCAGCGGCCTTGGGGGCCACCTTCACCGCCGGCTTGGGCAAGACCTTCTTGGGTGACAGCACCATGATCATCTGCCGCCCTTCCATCTTCGGAAACTGCTCGACCACGCCGTGCGGCTCCAGATCGGCACGGATCCTTTCGAGCAGTCGAATGCCGAACTCCTGGTGCGCCATCTCGCGGCCGCGAAAGCGCAGCGTCACCTTGGTCTTGTCGCCTTCGTCGAGGAACCGGATCAGGTTGCGCAGCTTGATCTGATAGTCGCCTTCGTCCGTGCCGGGACGGAACTTCACTTCCTTGACGACGATCTGCTTCTGCTTGAGCTTCGCTTCGTGGCGCTTCTTGCTCTCGCGGTACTTGAATTTGCCGTAGTCCATCAGCCGGCAAACCGGAGGCGATGCGCCCGGCGCAATTTCGACCAGATCGACCTCGGCCTGCTCGGCCATCTGGTTGGCGGTCGCGATCGCAACGATACCGATCTGTTCGCCGTTGACCCCGATCAGGCGCACTTCCTGAGCCGAGATCTCGCTGTTGACCCTTGCCTCTCTATCCTGTGCTATTGCGGTTACTCCGGTTGGTTGAACACTAAGCCGTGCGGCTGCGGGCCGCGAGCTCGCTGCGAAGGCGATCGAGCAACGCCGCGAGCGGCATCGCGCCGAGATCTTCACCCTTGCGATTTCGCACGGCGACCGTCGAGGCTGCCCGCTCCTTCTCGCCGACGATCAGTTGGTAGGGCAGCTTCTGCAAACTATGTTCCCGGATTTTATAGGTTATTTTTTCGTTCCTCAAGTCGGCATGGACCCGCAAGCCGGCTTCCCGCAAGTGCGCCGTGAGCCGCTCGGCGTACTCGGCCTGGGCGTCCGTGATCGTCATGACCACCGCCTGCACGGGCGCCAACCAGAGGGGAAAGGCGCCGGCATAGTGCTCGATCAACATGCCGATGAAGCGCTCCATCGAGCCCAGGATCGCCCGATGCAGCATCACCGGGACGCGCCGGGTGTTGTCTTCGGCCACGTATTCCGCCCCCAGGCGGCCGGGCATCGAAAAATCGACCTGAATGGTGCCGCACTGCCACACGCGCCCCAGGGAATCCTTGAGCGAGAACTCGACCTTGGGCCCGTAGAACGCGCCCTCCCCGGCCAGCAGCTCCCACTTGACCTGGTGGGCATCGAGCGCGCGCGCCAGCGCAGCCTCGGCCTTGTCCCAGACAGCGTCGTCGCCGACGCGCTTCTCCGGCCGGGTCGCCAGCCGGTAGACGATGTCCGCGAAGCCGAAATCGGCATAGACCTCGATCAGCAGGCGGATGAACTCGGCCACTTCGCCCTGAATCTGGTCCTCGGTGCAGAAGATGTGCGCATCGTCCTGGGTGAAGCCGCGCACCCGCATCAGGCCGTGCAAGGCGCCGGAAGGCTCGTTGCGATGGCAGGAGCCGAATTCCGCGAGCCGCAGCGGCAGCTCGCGGTAGCTGTGCAGGCCGCTGTTGAAGATCTGCACATGTCCCGGACAGTTCATCGGCTTCACCGCGTAGTCGCGCTTCTCCGACTCGGTCGTGAACATGTTCTCGCGGTAGTTCTCCCAATGGCCGGAGCGCTCCCACAACACCCGGTCCATGACCATGGGCGTGCGCACCTCCTGGTAACCGCGCTGGCGCAGCACCGAGCGCAGGTACTGCTCGATGCTCTGCCACAACGACCAGCCCTTGGGATGCCAGAACACCATTCCGGGCGCTTCGTCCTGGAGATGGAACAGATCCAGGGCGCGGCCGAGCCGGCGATGATCACGCTTCTCCGCCTCTTCGAGCTGATGCAGGTAGGCGTCCTGGTCTTCCTTCTTCGCCCAGGCGGTGCCGTAGATTCGCTGCAGCATCTCGTTCGCGGGGTCGCCGCGCCAATACGCGCCGGCGAGCTTCATGAGCTTGAAGACTTTCAGCCGCCCGGTCGAAGGCACATGCGGCCCTCGGCAAAGGTCGGTGAAGTCGCCCTGGCGGTAGAGCGAGATGGCTTCATCGGCCGGAATCGAGGCGATGATCTCGGCTTTGTAATGCTCCCCCAGCCCGTGGAAATAGGCCACGGCGTCGTCCCGCGCCATGAGCGTGCGCTCGACCTTCAGATCGCGGCGCGCGATGTCCTGCATGCGCTTTTCGATCGCCTGCAGGTCTTCCGGGGTGAAAGGCCGCTTGAAGGAAAAGTCGTAGTAGAAGCCGTTTTCGACCACCGGTCCGATGGTCACCTGGGCCTCGGGAAACAACTCCTTGACGGCGTGCGCCAGAAGATGCGCGGTGGAATGGCGCAGGATCTCGATGCCTTCGGCATCGCGCTCGGTGATGATCGCGACGGCGGCATCGTGCGCGACCCGATACGAGGTATCGACCAGCCGGCCATCGACCCGACCCGCCAAGGCCGCGCGCGCGAGCCCCGCACCGATGGATTGGGCGATCTCGTGCACGCTGACCGGCGCCGGGAAGCTTCGGATGGAGCCGTCGGGCAGGCGGATGTCGGGCATGGGGCGCTCCTCGAAGACAAAAAAAAGCGCGGTCGAGCCGCACTTTCTTCAGTCGTACTCAACCGTCTAGAGGCAATGCCTGCAGCACGTTCGGCGAGTCACGCGTGACATCCTCGATGACTTTGCGACAATCCTGGTAGGCGCGAGTGGACTCGAACCACTGACCCCCACCATGTCAAGGTGGTGCTCTAACCAGCTGAGCTACGCGCCTGCGAGCGCCGGATTGTAAGCGAAAAACACGCGTCCGTTCAAACACGATAGCGTTTGCTTACGATTCGGCTAGCCGGATGTAACGGCAGGGAATCACGGATTCTTCAGGAGCTGCCATGCCCGCCTACGTCATCGCCGAAGTCGAAGTAATCGATCGCGACGCGTATGAAGACTATCGGGGCCGAGTGCCGGCCACACTCGCAGCGTACGGTGGACGCTTCATCGTGCGCGGCGGCACGAGCGAAACGCTCGAGGGCGCCTGGTCACCGCAGCGCGTGGTGGTGATCGAGTTCCCCGATCGCGCGAGCGCCAAGGCGTGGTGGGCGTCCGAGCAGTACGCGGGCGCGAAGGCGCTTCGACAGCGTTCGGCGCGCACCGAGCTCATCGTCGTCGACGGCGTCTAGGAACCCGAACCGGCCCGCGCCGCTGGAGCGGTTGGAGCGGCGCTGCCGGCGCGCGGACTTGAGTTCGGCGCCGCCCGAAACCAGGCCCGCGCCATTGGTGCGAGCACTGTGTCAGCGCCGATCAGCGGCGCCGGGCGCGGGTCACACCGGGTACCCGTTCGAGCAGGCCGAGCACGCGTTCGAGCTGCGGCAGGTCGAGCACCTCGATGGTAAAGAGCATGCGCGCGGCGGCGTCGCGCGAGCCGGTATTGGCTGCCACCACGTTGATGCGCTCGCGCGCGAGCGTGTCCGACACGTCGCGCAACAACCCGGTCCGGTCGAGCGCGTCGACCTCGATATCGACCTCGAATGCACCGCCTTCGGACTGGCCCCAATCGGCGGCAATCAGGCGCTGTGCATCCATCGTGCGCACGTTGGCGCAGTTGGCGCGGTGTATCGTGACGCCGCGCCCGCGGGTGACGAAGCCGACGATGGCGTCCGGCGGTGCCGGCTTGCAGCACTTGGCCGGTACCGTGAGCAGCTTGTCGACGCCGACCAGCAGAATGCCGCGCCCGCTCGGCGCGGCGCGTGCCTTGTGCTGGAACAACGGGCTCGCTTCCGCGGTTGGAGCCGGCGCCGCGGGTTCGCGCAGCGCTGCCTGCAACTGGCGCGCGTTGATCTCGCCGCGTCCCACCGCCGCGAGAAAATCGGCGAGCGCCGCATAACCCGCGCGCCCGGCCAGGGTTTCGAGATTCAGCGCCGTGGCGCCCGTGCGCTGCAATTCCTTGTCGACCACGCCGCGGCCGTGCGCGATCGCGGCCTCCAGGTTCTGCGCATTGAACCATTGCCGCACCTTGGCCCGCGCGCGGTGGCTGGCGGTAAATCCCAAGGCCGGATTGAGCCAGTCGCGGCTCGGACCGCCTTGCTTGGCGGCGACGATCTCGACCGACTGGCCATGCTTGAGCGGGGTGCTCAGCGGCACCATGACGCCGTCGACGCGCGCGCCCCGGCAGCGGTGGCCGAGATCGGTGTGCACCGCGTAGGCGAAATCCACCGGCGTGGAACCGGCCGGCAGATCGATCACCTTGCCCTGGGGGGTCAACACGTAGACGGCATCGTCGAACAGCCCCGCCTTGAAATGCTCGGCGAGCGAGCGCTCGTCCTTCCATTCCAGGATCTGGCGCAGCCACGCGACCTTTTCATCGTAGCGCCGATCGCCGCGGCTGCCTTCCTTGTAGCGCCAATGCGCCGCGATCCCCAGCTCGGCCTGCCGGTGCATTTCCTGGGTGCGAATCTGCACTTCGAGCACGCGCCCGCCCGGACCGACGACCGCCGTGTGCAACGAGCGGTAATCGTTGCCCTTGGGCTTGGCGATGTAATCGTCGAACTCTCGCGGCAGCGGCGTCCACAGGTTGTGCACCACGCCGAGCGCCGTGTAGCAGTCCTTGACGTCGGCGACGAACACGCGCAGCGCATTGACGTCGTAGAGCTGTTCGAAGGCGAGCGCCTTGCGCTGCATCTTCTTGTAGATGCTGTAGATGTGTTTGGGCCGGCCGCTGATCTCGAAGCGCATGCCGGCGCGCCGCAGCTCCTCGGAAAGCCGCGCCGTGGCAGCGGCGATGAATTGCTCGCGCTCGACCCGCTTCTCGTCGAGCATGCGCGCGATCCGCTTGTACAGATCCGGATCGGTCAGGCGAAACGCGAGATCCTCGAGCTCCCATTTCAATTGCCACACGCCGAGGCGGTTGGCCAAGGGCGCGAATATATCGAGCGACAAGCGCGCGGCGACCGCGCGCTCGGCCGCGCTTCCGCCCTTGACCAGATGGCGCAGCGCCTGCGTGTGGCTGGCAAGCTTGATGAACACGACGCGGAAATCCTGCGCCATGGCGAGCAGCATCTTGCGCAAGCCCTCGAGCTGCGCGTCGGCTTGCGCCTCCGCGCCCGCGCTTGCGCCGAGCGCATCGATCTGCGCCATGCGGGCCGCGCCTTCCACCAATGCGACCACGCCTTGACCCACCTTGTCGGTGAGGCGTTCGCGCGCGCGGCCGGAAGTGGGCACGAGATCGAGCAGCAAGCTCGCCGCCACCGATTCGTGATCCAGGTTGAGCTCGGCGAGCGTCGCGGCGGTGGCGAGCGCATGCTCGAGCGCGCTCTCGCCACTGCCGAGCAGGCGGCCCTCGAGGTCCGCGCGCGCGAGCGCAAGCGCGCGTTCGATCACGCGCTGTTCCTCCGGGCCGAAGCGCTCGCCCAGGAGCGCGAGCCAGGCTTGCGGGTCCGCCGCGGCATGGGCGACAACCGAGAGCGCCTTCGATTCAGCCATCCGCTTCTCCCCGCTCCAGGCCCTGGAACTGGCGATAGAGCAGCAGCGCGCCCCACAGCAAAGCGAGCAGCACGAGGGCCTCGCCGAGCCGATCGGCCGCAGCCGCGATCCTGCGCTCATGCTCGATCAGGCCGAGGTCGAGCAGGATGTTCTCCCAATCGTGCATGCCAGGGCGGTCGCGCCCGGTGCCGCCGCCGAGGAGCATGAGCTGCAAATCCCTCGCATCGTTGATGTAGGGCGCGGTATCCATGACGCTCTGGCCCAGCCACCACAGGCACAGCGAGGCCCCGAAGGCATCGCGATTCTTGTAGAGCAAGGCGCCGAGCGCGACCAGCGGCATCAGGAGCTGCCCCAGGGTACCACCCAGGGTCGCCATGAAGCTGCCGAAGGGCATGAATAGCACGTGACCGGCTTCGTGAAAGACGAGGTTGACGCGGTGCAGGAACGAGTCGCCGATCTCGTTGCTCTTCAAATCGAGGCCGATGAAATACCAGCCCCAGACAAAGAATGCGGCGTACAGCGCGCAGCGGGCGTAGAACGCCATGGGATCGACGCGTGCCGGGCGCGGCAACAGGATCTCGCGCCATGCCGAGGCCTCGCCGCCGTCGTGCTCGGCGTCCGAGCGCGCCGCGCGCGTTGCGTTCTGTCCAAGCACGCGCTGCACCCACTTCGCGAAGACCAGGCCGCAGGCCGCGCAAACGGCCGCTTGCTCGCCGGCGAGGGCACGGGGGTGGCCGCATTTCGGACATTTGAGCGCCATGGCGCATTGTAGCCGGCAGGCGCGAACGCGCCCTGCTTTCATTCGAGCCCGCTCGGTGGATCCTGCCAGTAGCGCCGCCGCATATCGCGCCAGGCGCGCAGCTCGACCGCGGCGTGCCCCACGTCGAGCTCGAGCGCGCCGTGCCGGTCGGTGCGCAATATCCGGCTGCCATAGATCGAGTAACGCTCGAGCACCTCGGGTCGCGGGTGGCCGAAGCGGTTGCGATAGCCGGCGGTGAACACGGCCGTATCGGGACGCACGGCGGCGATGAACTCGGGCAGCGACGACGTGGTGCTGCCATGATGGGGCACGACCAGGATCTCGGCGCGTAGCCGCCCCGGATCGCGCGCGAGCATATCGCGCTCGGAACGCGCCTCGGCATCGCCGGCCAGCAACACCCGTGTGCGAGCACCGCTGATGCGCAGCACGCAACTGCGATCGTTGGCCTTCAGGCGCGTTGCGGCATAGCTCGCGGCTTGCGGATGCAGCATCTCGAAACGCACGCCGTCCCAGCTCCAGTCCTGACCGGCGTGACACAGGATCGAGCGTGCCGCCGCGGCATGCAAGGCGTGGTCTTGCGGCAGCGACGAGAGCAGCCGCTCCACCGGCACGGCGGACAACACCGAGGCCGCGCCGCCCGCGTGATCGTTATCCGCGTGCGTGACCACCAGCGCGTCCAGCCGCCGCACGCCTGTTGCTCGCAAGTACGGCACGACGATGCGGCTGCCGCTATCGGCCTGCGCCGAGTACGACGGTCCCGCGTCGTATAGGAGCGCATGCTGTGCCGTGCGCACGACCACCGCCAGTCCCTGGCCCACGTCGAGCACGGTGAGCCGCACCGCGCCGGGCGGCGGGCCCGGCGGCACCACTGCGAACAGCGGGACCAGCGCCAGCGCGCCGATCCAACGTGCCGGAAAGCCCCGTGGCAGGAGCAGCCAGACGATCCCGCCCAAGGCCACGGCGATCGTCCACGGCGGGGGAGCGTGCTGCTGCCATACCGCGCCAGGCACCGCTGCAAGCCACTCGAGTACGAGCATGGTATACGCCATCAGTGCGTGCGCGAGCTGCAACACGGCATCGAGCGGCAGCGCCATCCCGAGGAGCGCCAGCGGCACCACGGCGAGGCTCACCACGGGAATGGCGATGGCATTGGCGAGCGGCGAGACGAGCGAGACCTGCTGGAACATCGCCAGCAACAGCGGCACCAGTCCCACGGTCACGGCCCATTGCGTTCGCAACCATGTGAGCGCCCAATGCGGTGCCCGCAAGCGCCCCCCGCCGGCATGGAGAATCACGGCGACCGCGCCGAACGACAGCCAGAATCCAGGCGCGAGCGCGGCCCAAGGGTCGAGCACCGTCACCGTGGCGAGCGCCACGGCGAGGATGCTGGCCGCCGACGAAACCTGGCCGAGCCAGAGCGCGCATGCGACCACGGCGAGCATGTACACGGTGCGTTGCGCCGGGATGGCGAAGCCGGCGATGGCCGCGTACATGAGCGCGCACGCGAACCCCGCGAGCGTCGCGGCGCGGCGCGCCGGCACCCACAGCGTGAAGCGCGCGCTGCGCCGCCAAAGGGCATGGACGAGCGTGAAAACGAGCGCCGCGATCATCGTCACGTGCAGCCCCGAAATACTCATGAGATGGTTGACGCCGGTGCGCGTGAAGATGGTCCATTGCGCCGGCGGTATGGCCCGCTGATCGCCCATCACCAGCGCGGCGATCACCCCGGCATAGGGCTGCTGGGCGAGCGCTTCCAGGATGCGATCGCGAATGGCGGCGCGAGCGCGCTCGATGCCGTACGACAGGCGTGGCACGAACGCGCTCAGTCGCTGCGGCGGCTCGCTCAGGCGGACATAACCGGTGGCGCGTATACCGCGCTCCAGCAGCCACGCTTCGTAATCGAAGCCGTGGGGATTCGCGGTGCCGTGCGGGCGGCGCAAGCGCACGCTGAAGCGCCAGCGCTCGCCGGCGCGCAACGCGGGCATCGCCGCTGGATCAGGATCGTGCGCCCAAGCGCCGTACCAGGCGATCGACACCCGCGCCGGCACCCGCGCTCCGGCCTCGAGCACGCGCTCGACGTCGAGCTCGAAGCGAATACCGCGCTCGAAGGGCTGCGGCAGCTTCGCGATCGTGCCGATGACTCCGATGTCGCGGCCTTCCCACTGCGGCGGCAGCTCGTCGGCGAGCCGGATGCCGGCGCAAGACGCCGCCCAGAAGAAGCCCGCGCCGGCGGCGAGAACGCAGGCCGCGGCGGCGCGCAGCGGGCGGCCCACTAGGCCGCGGCCGCCGATGGCGCAAAGCGCGGCGGGCAGCAGCAGCGATGCAGCGAGCGCCGGTTGCGGAAGCTGGGCCTGGAGCTGCAGCGCCGCGGCACCGCCCACGAAGCAAAGAACCAGGACGACCACTCGACGAGGGCCTCGTGCAATTTGCGCCGACTGTAAACGAGCCGGCCGCCGCTTCGGATCGGCCGAAAGCGCTACTACTGGCGGCCGAGGCCTCGGCGCTTGGTCGGATACAATGAATAATTGCGATCGCATGGCTACGCACGACGCGATGACAGCCCCGCGTTACTGGCCGGAAGCAACGCGTGCCCTGGCGGCTCGCGATCCGGTGCTCGCGACATTGATCCCGCGCCACCGCGCGCTTGCCTTGGGCAGCCGCGGCGATGCATTTCAGACGCTCGCGCGAGCGATCGTCGGCCAGCAGATCTCGGTCAAGGCCGCGCAGAACGTGTGGGACCGGTTCGTGGCCACGGTCGAGGCGATGGCGCCGGCGGCGGTCGCGCGCGCCGATACCGCGGCCCTGCGCGCCGCGGGTCTATCGCTGCGCAAAGCCGAATACGTGCAGGATCTCGCGCGCCGCTTCTGCGAAGGCACGGTGGACGCGGCGAGCTGGGTCGAGCTGGATGATGAAGCGATCATCGAACAGTTGGTCCAGGTACGCGGCATCGGGCGTTGGACGGCGGAGATGTTTCTCATCTTCAACCTGGCGCGGCCCGACGTCCTGCCGCTGGCGGACCTGGGGCTCCAGCGCGCACTGAGCGCCAATTACAACCGGGGGCGGCCACTTTCCGCGCGCCGCATCGGCACCATCACGCGTTCCTGGGCGCCGTGGCGTTCGGTGGCAACCTGGTACATGTGGCGCAGCCTTGAATCCGCTCCGACCCAATACTGAGGCGGCGGTCCATCCGGCGCTCACGCATGCGCAGTTCGTTGCAGCCTGGCGCGCGGGCGCAATACGTGTCCACGTCGATTCGGCCGCGGCAGCAGCGTTATTGTCGGCGCGCCTGCTGCTCCCGTTCGTCGCCATCGCAGTGATCGGGCTGGGGATCGCGCTCGTCCTGTGGGGTTGGCTGTGGCTGGGGCTTGGCACCGGTGCGATCGGCATCGTCGCCCCGCGCCTGATCAAGCGCGGCGCGGGCGGCTTCCTGCTGAGCCAGATCGCCGGCGATGCGGATCTCTACGCCGCCGGCGTGCGCGCCGGGGCCATTATGATCGAGGGCCAGGAAAGCGCCTAAAGCGCGGTTCGAATCGGTATCATGGCGCGGGCGGCGGCATTGCGGCCCCGGACGTAGCGCTCGCGCTTGCCGCTGGCAGGGCCCGCCACCGATCGAAGCGCAACCTGCACCCAAGGGGACGAAGATGAAGATTCTCTACTTCGACGATTTCAAGCTCGGGATACTCAAAGGCGATCGCGTGGTTGACGTGAGCGCGGTGGTGCAGGACATCCCT
This sequence comes from Burkholderiales bacterium, assembly GCA_020848435.1. GTDB lineage: Bacteria > Pseudomonadota > Gammaproteobacteria > Burkholderiales > WYBJ01 > WYBJ01. The sequence continues at coordinate 23,685 of JADLAC010000049.1, forward strand.
CACACCGGGCCGCACGATCTCATCAGCGGCCTGATCGAGCGCTTCGGCCAGTATCGCCCACGGATCGAGCAAGCCGCGGCGAAGGCCGCAGGCATTGCGCTCGACCAGGTCCGGATCCGAGCGCCATTGCCGCGCCCCGTCACCATCGACTGCATGGCGGTCAACTACATGGAGGACGGCACGCGTTCGGAGCCCGCGCCTATCAACGCATTCCACAAGGCGCCGAGCGCCATCATCGGTCATGGCGACACCATGGTGCTGCCCGATGTGCCGGCCGCGCTGTTCGAAGGCGAAGCCGAGCTCGCCGTGATCATCGGCAAACGCGCCGCGCACGTGAGCGCGGCGGAGGCGATGAGCTACGTCTTCGGCTACATGAATTTCATCGACGGCTCGGCGCGCGGCCTGCCGCCAGCGGGCAACACGTTCTACCAGATGAAGTCGCGCGCCACCTTCGCCCCGATCGGCCCGTTCATCGTGACAACCGACGAAGTGCCCGATCCGCACCGCTTGCAGGTGCGGCTGTGGGTGAACGGCGAGCTCAAGCAGAATTTCAATACCAGCGACATGGCGCACCGGATTCCGCGCTGCATCGAGTGGGTCACGTCCATCCACGCGCTCGAACCCGGCGACATCCTGGCGACCGGGACCAATCACCGCGGGCTGAGCGGCTTCCAGGACGGCGACAATATCGAGCTCGAAGTCGAAGGCATGGGCCGGCTGGAGATCAAGGTGCGCGACGATCTGAAGCGCACCTGGTCGCGCGAGACCCGCTTGGAGCGCCAGGCGAAGAAGCTCGAGGGTCTCACGCCGCAAGTCACCGGCAAGTACGCCAAGCCCAGCGCTTGAGGCGCTCAGGCCGGCCTGAGCAAGCCGTCCTCCAGGCGCATGATGCGCTGCGTGCGCTCGGCTATGGTCGGATCGTGGGTCACGATGACGAGGCTCGCGCCGCTCGCGCGATTCAGCTCCAGCATGAGCGAAAAAACCGCTTGCGCCGTCTGCCGGTCCAGGTTGCCGGTCGGCTCGTCGGCGAGGATGCAGGCCGGGCGGGTCACCAGCGCGCGCGCGACCGCACAGCGCTGGCGCTCGCCGCCGGAAAGCTCGCCGGGTCGATGCTCGATGCGGTGGCCGAGACCGACCTGTGCCAGCATCGCGGCGGCCTGCGCCTTCGCGTCGATCGGAGCCAGGCGCCGGATCAGAAGCGGCATGGCGACGTTTTCCAGCGCCGAAAATTCCGGTAGCAGGTGATGGAACTGGTAGACGAATCCCAGCGCGCGATTGCGCAGCCGGCCGCGTTCGGCTGCCCTCATCGCGGCAAGGTCCTGCCCCAGCACCCGGATGTCGCCCGCGCTGGCGTCGTCCAGCCCGCCCAGCAAGTGCAGCAGCGTGCTCTTGCCCGAGCCGGAGGCGCCGACGATGGCGACGCTCTCGCCGGAATCGACTGCCAGATCGATTCCGAGCAGCACCGGAACCGAGAGCCCGCCCTGGTCGTAGGTCTTCTTCAACCCCCGGCATTCCAGCACGGGCGAAGCCGCCGGCGCGCGCGCCGTGTCATTCATAGCGCAACGCCTCGGCCGGACTGACGCGCGCGGCGCGCCAGCTCGGATACAGTGTCGCAGCCAAGGTGAGCACGAGCGATACCAGCCCGATCACGGTCACGTCCGGCCATTGCAGGTCCGAGGGCAGATCGGCGATGTAGTACACGTCCTTGGCGAGAAAGCGTATGCCGAAGGTCTGCTCGATGAAGGGCACGACCACGTCGATGTTGAGCGCGAGCAGCACGCCCGCCACCACGCCCGCGACCGTGCCGATCACGCCCATCAACGAGCCCTGCACCATGAATATCTTCATTACGCTGCCGGGCGCGGCGCCGAGCGTGCGCAGGATCGCGATATCGGCTTGCTTGTCGGTCACGGCCATGACCAATGCGGAGACGATATTGAATGCGGCCACCGCGACGATCAGCGTGAGGATGATGAACATCACGCGCTTCTCGATTTCCACGGCACGAAAGAAATTGGCGTGGCTGCGGGTCCAATCGGCGACATAGACTTCGCCCGGCACGTTGCGCGCGAGCTCGCGGGCAACGCGCGGAGCGTCCATGAGCTCGTTCAGGCGCAGGCGCACGCCCGAGACGGCATCGTCCAGGCGATAAAGCCGCTGCGCGTCCTCGATATGAACGTAGGCGAGGCCGTAATCGTATTCGTACATGCCGACCTCGAACACGCCGACGACGCGAAACTGCCGCAACCGCGGCAGGATGCCGGCGGGCGTCACCTGGCCCTGGGGCGCGATCAGCACCACGGTTTCGCCGACGCGCACGGTCAGCGCGCGCGCGAGCTCCGCGCCGAGCACGATGCCGAATTCGCCCGCTTGCAGCGCCTCCAGGCTGCCGCTTCTCATGTGCTGGCCGACCTCGGCGACCTTCGCCTCCGCGCCCGGATCGATGCCGCGGATGACCGCGCCTTGCACGCTGGAACCGAACGAGAGCATCGATTGCGCCATGACGAAGGGTGCGGCGGCCACGACATCGGGATGCCGCAGCGCTTGCGCCATGACCTCGCGCCACGGCGCCAGGCGGTTGCCGACGCCGCTGATCTGCACGTGCGAGGCAACGCCGAGGATGCGCGTGCGCAGCTCCTTCTGGAAGCCATTCATGACCGAGAGCACCACGATCAGCGCCATCACGCCGAGCGCGATACCCAGCATCGATATCAGCGCGATGACCGAGATGAAATGGTTGCGGCGCTTGGCGCGCGTATAGCGCAAGCCGATGAACAACTCGAAGGGCTGCACGACCGGTTCCGAACGCGGGGACGCGGCAGTGTACCCTGATTCGCGGGCCTGATCGCGAGCCCGCACCCTGTTGCCTCACGTAACAACCTGAGTGAAACTGGGCTGCCTGGGCGACCTGTTGCCTCACGTAAGAACCTGAGTGAACGCCGATTCGTCACCTCATCTCGAAACCTGAGTGAAGCTGTGCTGCCTGGGCGAGGCCGGGGAGATCCTGTGCATTGACGCACGCAAGCTTCGCTTCTATAGTCCGCGCCGTGCCGCTCGCCCGCGATCGACGATGAAGATCGACTTGTTGCTCGATATCGCGCAGGCGGCGAGCGACACCACCGCGCCGCGGCTGCCGCTGCTGGAACGCCTGCTTGCCCGCGGCGATCCGGCGCCGATCGAGGCCGATACGATGACCACCGCACTGCTGGCGCTGTTCGGCCTCGCTCGGCAAGCAGCGCCCCTGGCTGCGCTGACTTTGCTCGGCGAGGGCCTCGATCCGGGCGACGCCTACTGGCTGCGTGCCGATCCGATCTGCCTGCAAGCGACGTCCACTCGGATCGTCTTCGCGCCGCTGCCGCCGGGAGACTTGAGCGCCGGCGAGGCGCGCTCGCTTGCTCGGGCGCTCGCAGCGCATCTGGCCGCTCTCGGTCATACGCTGATCGTCGCGCACCCGCGGCGCTGGTACCTGCGTTGTGCCTCTGCGCGTGAGCTCGATACTTCCCCAGCGCCAACCACGCGCCGGGTCTTGCTCGAAGACGAGCTGCCCGCCGGCCCGGATGGACCCTATTGGCGGCGCATCATGACCGAAGCACAAATGCTGCTGCACGAGCTCGACGTGAATCACGCGCGGGAAGCGGCCGGCCGGCTGCCGGCCAATGCCATCTGGCTTTGGGGCGGCGGCCAGGTAACGCAGCCGCACTCCCCACCTTATGACGCGGTCTATAGCGACGATCCGCTCGCGCTCGGGCTGGCCCGTTGGAGCGGCGCTACGGCTCTGGCTTTGCCCACGAACGCAGCGGATTCGATCCGCGGCATGAACGCGCGGGCGGCGGTCCTGATCGCGCCCAGCGGATCATCGGATCCGGCAGCGACGCTGAGCCGCTGGGTCGAGCCACTCGCCGCGGCGCTCGCCAATGGCCGGCTCGAATCGCTGCGCCTGCTGTTGCTGCGTCCCGGCCGCGGCGTGGGCCGCTACCTGACCCGAACGCATGTGCGCCGCTGGTGGCGCCGCTCGCGGCCCTGGTTCGAATATGCTTAACATCGTCCGGCGTGCGGTTACGCACGAGATCAGCGCAGCGCTGCGCGCGGCCGGCGTGCAGCCGTTGTTGGCACGGCTCTATGCCGCCCGCGGCGTGCGTACGAGCGCCGAGGTAGCCTATCCCCTGAGCGCGCTGCTGCCGCTTGCCCGGCTCAAGAATGCCGAAGCCGCGGCGGTGCTGCTGGCCGATGCCATCGAGCGGCGCAAGAAGCTCGTCATCGTCGCGGACTATGACGCCGACGGCGCGACGGCCTGCGCGATCGGCTTGCGCGGCTTGCGTGCGCTGGGCGCCGAGGTCGATTACCTGGTGCCGAACCGATTCGAATTCGGTTACGGCCTGACACCCGAGATCGTGCGCTTGGCCGCGCGCACGCGCTCGCCGCAGCTCATCATCACCGTCGACAACGGCATTGCGAGCATGGACGGCGTGGCCGAAGCCGCGCGGCTGGGCATCGAGGTGCTGGTGACCGATCACCATTTGCCGGCAGCGCAACTGCCGAGCGCGCGCTGCATCGTCAATCCCAACCAGCCCGGCTGCGATTTCCCGAGCAAGCACCTGGCCGGCGTCGGCGTCATGTTCTACGTGCTGGCCGCGCTTCGGGCCGAGTTGCGTCGTCGCGGCGCCTTCGCGACCAACGCCGAGCCCAAGCTCGCCGGCCTGCTCGACCTGGTGGCGCTCGGCACGGTCGCCGATGTCGTAGCGCTCGATACCAACAATCGCATTCTCGTGCACCAGGGCTTACAGCGCATTCGCCAAGGCCGCGGCTGCGCAGGCATCCGTGCTCTGTACCGCGTAGCCGGCCGCGACTGTAGCCGTGCCTGCGCCTACGATCTCGGCTTCCTGCTGGGCCCCCGGCTCAACGCCGCCGGCCGGCTCACCGACATGAGCCTCGGCATCGAGTGCCTGGCGACCGACGACGAGGCCAGGGCCGCGGCAATCGCCCGCCAGCTCGATCAGCTCAACCGCGAACGGCGCGACATCGAGAGCGAAATGCACGCATCCGCACTGGACGCGCTGGCCGTGGCCGAGGTCGGCTCACACTTCAGTCTGTGTCTATATCGCGACGATTGGCACCAGGGCGTGGTCGGCATACTCGCATCGCGCCTCAAGGAGCGTTTCCATCGCCCGGCGATCGCCTTTGCGCGCGGCCAGGACGGCATGCTCAAGGGCTCGGGCCGCTCGATCGCGGGCCTGCATCTGCGCGATGCGCTCGACCTGGTGGCGAAACGCTCGCCGGATCTGATCGTTCGCTTCGGCGGCCACGCGGCCGCGGCGGGGCTCACCATCGATGCGGCCGACTTCGCGCGCTTCGCGACGGCATTCGAGACGGTATGTCGCGAGCTTCTCTCGCCGGACGACTTGGCGGCGGCGATCCAGACCGACGGTGCGCTCGCGGCGGAGGAGCTGGCGCTGGATTCGGCCTTGGCAGTGCAGCAGGAAGTGTGGGGACAAGGCTTCGCACCGCCGCTTTTCGACGGCGAATTTCGGCTGCGCGAGCAGCGCGTCGTCGCCGAGAAGCATTCGCGCCTCGTGCTCGATTGCGACGGCAGGCCGATCGAGGCGGTGCTGTTCGGCCACGCCGAACCCTTGCCCGCGCGGCTGCGCGCGATCTATCGCCTGGGACTGGACGACTATGGCGGGGCACGCCGGCTGCAGCTCACCATCGAACGCTGGGAAAGCGCACCCTGAGCGCGCCCTAATTCGGCTCTGGCCGCGCTGTACGCTGCGGTATACTCCTTCGATTTGATCGTTCCCGACCATGGAACCCGAGCGCGCCAACGCCATCGCCACCCGCTTGCAGGATCTTTCCCGCCGCACGTCGGAGCTCAGGAGGTATCTTTGACTTCGACCAGAAGCAAAAGCGTCTCGCCGAAGTCAGCGCTCTGATCGAGGATCCCTCGATCTGGCAGGACCGCCAGCGCGCCCAGGACCTGGGCAAGGAGCGCAAGACGCTCGAAGACACCGTCAATGCGCTGGGGCGTATCGGATCCGGGCTGCGCGATGCCGAGGATCTGTACGAGCTCGCGCGCGCGGAAGACGACGACCCGACGCTCGTGGCCGTCGAGCACGATCTGGACGAGGTCGGCTCGGCCGTCGAGCTGATGGAATTCCGGCGGATGTTCTCCAATCGCATGGATCCGAGCAACTGCTTCCTCGACATCCAGGCGGGCAGCGGCGGCACCGAAGCGCAGGACTGGGCGCAGATGCTGGAGCGGATGTACTTGCGCTATTGCGAGCGCAAGGGCTTCAAGGTCGAAGTGCTGGAGGAGTCCCCGGGCGAGGTCGCCGGCATCAAGAGCGCTTCCCTCAAGGTGAGCGGCGATTATGCCTACGGCACCTTGCGCACGGAAACCGGCGTGCACCGCCTGGTGCGCAAGTCGCCGTTCGATGCCAATGCCCGGCGTCATACCTCGTTCGCGAGCGTGTTCGCCTACCCGGAAGTCGACGAAACCATCGAGGTCGAGATCAATCCGGCCGACTTGCGCATCGACACCTTTCGCGCTTCGGGGGCGGGCGGCCAGCACGTGAACAAGACCGACTCGGCGATCCGGATCACCCATCATCCCAGCGGCATCGTGGTGCAATGCCAGAACGACCGCTCGCAGCACCGCAACCGGGCCGAGGCGATGGCGATGCTGAAGGCGCGCCTGTACGAGCAGGAGCTGCGCAAGCGCGACGCCGAGCGCCAAGCGATGGAAGATGCCAAGACCGACATCGCCTGGGGCCACCAGATCCGCTCCTACGTGCTGGACCAGTCGCGGATCAAGGACCTGCGCACCAACGTCGAGATCGGCAATACCCAGGCCGTGCTCGACGGCGACCTGGATGATTTCATCGAAGCGAGCTTGAAACAAGGCGTGTGAGCGCGGGCACCGATCGCGCGCCGCCGCGGCCTCGATACGATACGCCAAGACCCCCACCGCCCTTTGCCCGGAACTACACCATGCCGAACGACAAGCATCCGCAGGACGACAACCACGTCATCGCCGAACGCCGGGCGAAGCTGAAAGCGCTGCGCGCCGCGGGGCCGGCGTACCCGAACGATTTCCTGCGCGCTCACTTCGCCGCCGACTTGATCGAGAAGTACGACGATCACGATCGCGATGCGCTCGATCTGAACCCGGTGCAGGTGCTGGTGGCCGGCCGGCTGATGCTACGGCGCACGATGGGCAAGCTCAGCTTCGGCGATCTGCAGGACATGAGCGGCAATATCCAGATCTTCGTCGCCGACAATTTCCCGGGCAAGGCCGAGCACGAATTCTTTCGCAAGCAAGTCGACATCGGCGACATCATCGGTGTCGACGGCGTGCTGTTCAAGACGCAGAAGGGCGAGCTGACGGTGCGCGCGCGCAAGCTGCGCTTGCTGGCGAAGTCGCTGCGGCCGCTGCCAGAGAAATGGCACGGTCTCGCCGACCAGGAGACGCGCTACCGGCAGCGCCACCTCGACCTCATCACCAATGAAGATGCCCGGCTTCGCTTCGTGTTGCGTTCGCGTACCATCCAGGCGTTGCGCGAGTTCCTGCTCAACCGGCGCTACCTGGAAGTCGAAACGCCCATGATGCAGCCGATCCCGGGCGGTGCGGCTGCGCGGCCTTTCGTCACCCACCACAACGCGCTCGACATGCAGCTCTTCCTGCGCATCGCGCCCGAGCTCTATCTCAAGCGGCTGGTCGTCGGCGGCTACGAGAAGGTGTTCGAGATCAATCGCAACTTCCGCAACGAAGGCATTTCGACCCGGCACAATCCCGAGTTCACGATGCTCGAGTTCTATTGCGCCTATCGAAATTACCGCTTTCTCATGAAGCTGACCGAGGAGATGTTGCGCAGCGTCGCGCAAAGCGTGCTCGGCACCACCGCGTTCAAGTACCAGGGCCGCGAGCTCGACTTCGCCAAGCCCTTCGAGCGACTCACCATCACCGGCGCGATTCGCAAATACCACCCGGAATACAGCGATGCGCAGTTGTCCGATCGAACCTTCCTGGCCGCCGAGCTCGAACGCCTCGGGGCCGCCTTCCGCCCGCAGGACGGCGTCGGTGGATTGCAGCTGAGCCTGTTCGAAGCGAAGGCCGAGGAGTTCCTGTTCGAACCGACATTCATCATCGACTATCCGGCGGAAGCCTCGCCGCTCGCGCGCCGCTCCGACACGAACCCGGCGATCACCGAGCGCTTCGAGCTCTACATCGCCGGACGCGAAATCGCCAACGGCTTCTCGGAGCTGAACGATCCCGAAGACCAGGCCGAGCGCTTCCTGGAGCAGGCGAAACAAAAAGCGGCCGGCGACCACGAGGCCATGCACTACGACGCCGACTACATCCGGGCGCTCGAGTACGGCCTGCCGCCGACCGCGGGCGAAGGCGTGGGCATCGATCGGCTGGTGATGCTGCTCACCGATACGCCGAGCATACGCGACGTGATCCTGTTCCCGCTGTTGCGCCCGGAGGACTGATGGCCGCCGCACAGCCGCTGTGGCAGCCCTCGCGCGAGGCCGTGCAAGGGGCCAGTCTCACCGCGTTCATGCGCATGGTGAACGAACGCCACGGCCTCGACGTTCGCGATTACGAGCAACTGTGGCGCTGGTCGGTGGACCGGCGCGAGGCCTTCTGGCAGAGCTTGTGGGCGTTCGCCGGCATCATTGCTGCGCGTGAGAGCGAACGCATCGCGCTCCATGCCGATCGCATGCCGGGCGCGCGCTGGTTCCCCGAGGCGCGGCTAAATTTCGCCGAGAACCTGTTGCGGCGCCAGGATGACGCCGTCGCGCTCGTATTCCGCGGCGAGGACAAGGTCGAAAGCCGGGTCAGCTTCGCCGAGCTTTACGCCGAGGTCTCGCGGCTCGCGCAAGCGCTGGAAAGCGCCGGGGTGCGTCCGGGCGATCGCGTCGCCGCCTACATGCCGAACATTCCGGGCACGATCATCGCCATGCTCGCCGCGGCAAGCCGGGGCGCGGTGTTCTCGTCGTGCTCGCCCGACTTCGGCGTACAAGGCGTGCTGGACCGCTTCGGCCAGATCGAGCCCAAGATCCTGATCGCGGCCGACGGTTGCTTCTACGGCGGCAACACCATCGATGTCATGCCGCGGATTGCGCAGATCGCCGCGCGCCTGCCGACCCTCACCCGGGTCGTGATCGTCCCCTACACGTGCGAGCGGCCGGACCTGTCTGCTGTCCCGCACGCGCTCGACGTGCATGAATTCATGGCGCCGTTCGAGGCTCGTACGATCGAATTCGCGCAACTGCCGTTCGATCATCCGCTCTACGTGCTGTACTCCTCGGGCACCACCGGCGTGCCGAAGTGCATCGTGCACGGGGCCGGCGGCACGCTGCTGCAGCACATGAAGGAGCACATGCTGCACGTCGACCTCAAGCCCGGCGATCGGTTGTTCTACTACACGACCTGCGGCTGGATGATGTGGAACTGGCTCGCCTCCGGCCTTGCCTCGGGGGCAACGCTGCTGCTGTACGATGGATCGCCCTTCCATCCCGGTCCCCAGGTGCTGTTCGACTATGCCGAGGACGAGGCCATGACGGTGATGGGCGTCTCGGCCAAGTACCTCGATGCGGTTGCCAAGCAAGGGCTCGCGCCCCGGCGCACGCATCGTCTGGCCGCGCTCGAGACCATCCTCTCGACCGGCAGTCCGCTCGTGCCCGAGAGCTTCGACTACGTCTATCGCGAGGTGAAGCGCGATGTGCGCTTGTGCTCCATGTCGGGCGGCACCGATCTCATCTCCTGCTTCGTCCTGGGCAACCCGCTCCTGCCGGTGTGGCGCGGCGAAATTCAGTGCCGGGGTCTGGGCATGGCGGTGGCGGTATACGACGAGCAGGGCAAGGCCTTGCCCGGCGGCAAGGGCGAGCTCGTGTGCACGCGTGCCTTTCCCAGCATGCCCATCGGATTCTGGAACGATCCGGACGGCAGCAAGTATCGCGGCGCCTATTTCGACAAGTATCCCGGTGTCTGGTGCCACGGCGATTGGTGCGAGCTCACGGAACACGGCGGCATGGTCATCTACGGGCGCTCGGACGCCGTGCTCAATCCCGGCGGCGTTCGCATCGGCACGGCCGAGATCTACCGCCAGGTGGAGCTGCTCGACGAGGTCGTGGAAAGCCTCGCCATCGGCCAGCAATGGGACAACGACGTGCGCGTGCTGCTGTTCGTGCGGTTGCGGCCCGGAGCGAGTCTCGATGAAGCGCTCGCGAACAAGATCCGGCAGCAGATTCGACGCAATACCTCGCCGCGCCACGTGCCGGCGCGCATCGTCGCGGTCGCCGACATCCCGCGCACGAAAAGCGGCAAGATCGTGGAGCTGGCGGTGCGCGACGTGGTGCACGGCCGGCCGGTGAAGAATATCGAAGCCTTGGCCAATCCGGAGGCACTCGACTTGTACCGCGACCTCGCCGACTTGCGTCGGTAACTGGAGGTCGCACCCGGCGCGGCTTGGCATATACCCCACCAGGGTATACAATCGCGCCATGGATGCCACGGTCCCTGACCTCCCCGACCTCGCGCCGCCCGCGAACGAGGCGCCCTGCGCCGCAGCCGATCTCGCCATCAGCGGCATGACCTGTGCCGCATGCGCGAGCCGCATCGAGAAAGTGCTCAATCGATTGCCGCGGGTATCGGCGACGGTCAATTTCGCTACCGAGCGCGCCCACGTGGTGTTCGATCCCGCCACCATCGGACCGGAACGGCTGATCGAGGCGGTTCGAAAAGCGGGTTACGACGCGCGCGTGCCCGCGGCAGCACCAGCGGAAGATGCCGCGGCCGCTGCCGCAAGCCGCGCCGATATGCGCCAGTTCCTGATCGCCGCGATTCTCACCGCCCCGCTGCTGGCGCACATGATTCCGATGCTGCTCGAACGGCACGAGTGGATGCTGCCGAACTGGCTGCAGCTCGCGCTGGCAACGCCGGTGCAGTTCTGGGTGGGCGCGCGCTTCTACGCGGGCGCATGGCATTCGCTACGCGGCGGCGGCGCCAACATGGACGTATTGATCGCGCTGGGGACCAGCGCCGCATGGGCTTACAGCGCCGCCGTCACCCTCATGGGCAGCTCCGGGCACGTATATTTCGAAGCGTCCGCGGCCATCATCACGCTGGTCCTGCTCGGCAAGCTGCTCGAGAGCCGGGCGCGGCGCCGCGCCTCGACCGCGATTCGCGAGCTGATCAAGCTGCAACCAGCGCAAGCGCGCATCGAACGCGACGACGCGCTGATGGAGGTTCCGGTCGCCGCCATCCGGCCCGGCGACGTGTTCATCGTCCGCGCCGGCGACAGCGTACCGGTCGACGGCGAAGTGATCGAAGGTGCATCGAGCATCGACGAATCCATGCTGACCGGGGAAAGCCGCGCGGTGGCAAAACGCCTCGGCGCGCGCGTATTTGCCGGCAGCGTCAATGCCGACGGGCGGCTGCGCTGCCGCGCGACCGCGGTCGGCGCCGATACCGCGCTCGCGGCGATCGTACGCCTGGTCGAGCAGGCGCAAGGCTCGAAGGCGCCGATCCAGCGCCTGGCCGACAGGATTTCCGCCGTGTTCGTCCCGGCGGTGCTGGTGTTCGCAGTGCTCACCGCAACCGGCTGGCTCATGGCCGGCGCCGGCTTCGCCACGGCGCTCGTCAATGCGGTCGCGGTGCTGGTCATCGCCTGTCCGTGTGCGCTTGGGCTCGCCACACCGACCGCGATCATGGTGGGCACCGGGCGCGGTGCGCGTGCCGGCGTGCTGGTCAAGAACGCGGCGGCGCTGGAGCTGGCGGGGCGCATCGACTGGCTGGCGCTGGACAAGACCGGCACGCTGACCGAGGGTCAGCCGGCCGTGATCGAGGTGGTCGCGGCGGCGGGCTACAGCGAGCACGATGTCATCGCCGTGGCGGCCGCGCTCGAACAGGGCTCGTCGCACCCGATTGCTCAGGCCATACGCCGCGAAGCGCAGGCGCGCGGCATTCCCGTCGCGGCGATCGAGGACTTTCAATCCCACGCCGGTGCCGGTGTGCAGGCCCGCTTGAACGGCAAGCTCGGCCGCCTGGGATCAGCCGAGTTCCTCGCCAGCAACGGCATCGCATTGGACCAGGCGCCATCCGAGCGCGCTGCCGCGCGCACGCTGGTCGCGGCTGCGCTCGACGCCGATCCGCTCGGCTGGATCGCGCTGTCCGACCGGTTGCGCGCGAGCACCCCGGCCGCCATCGCCCGGTTACGCGCGATGGGCGTTGAGGTCGCGATGCTCACCGGCGACAGCGAAGCCAGCGCGCGCGAAGCCGCGCACGCGGCCGGCATCATGACATTCGTTGCGCGCATGCTGCCTGCCGCCAAGGCGCAAGAGATCGAGCGCAAGCGTTCGAGCGGTCACGTGGTCGGCATGGTGGGCGACGGCATCAACGATGCGCCCGCGCTGGCGGCCTCCGACGTGAGCTTCGCGATCGGCGCCGGCACCGACGTCGCGATCCAGACGGCCGACGTCACCCTGATGCGCAGCGATCTCATGGCGCTCGCCGAGGCGATCGAGCTGTCGCGTGCCACCTTGCGCAAGGTCCGCCAGAACCTGTTCTTCGCGTTCTTCTACAACACGCTCGGAATCCCGCTCGCCGCGCTGGGCATGCTCAACCCGGTGGTGGCGGGCGCCGCGATGGCGATGAGCTCGGTATCGGTAGTGAGCAATTCGCTCCTGTTGCGGCGCTGGCGCGGAGGCTCGAGCTGATTCGAAAGGAGCCATCATGGCAACGGTGACGATGACGGTGGGCGGCATGACTTGCATGGGCTGCGTGGACAGCGTCACGCGCGTGCTGCAAGCGGTCAAGGGCGTGAGCGCGGTCCAGGTCTCGCTGGAGAAAGCGCAAGCGCAAGTAGATTACGACCCGGCGCTCGCGAGCACCGACGACTTGCGCGTGGCCGTGGAAGGCGCGGGCTTCGATGCCGCGCTCTGAGTCGAGGCTGCGCCACGGCCACGGCGTCGCGCGCGCCGACAAGACCGAGCTGCTGAAACGCCTCAACCGCATCGGCGGTCAGGTCGAGGGTGTCGCGCGCATGCTCGGCGAGGATCGCTACTGCATCGACATCGTCACGCAAATCGCCGCGGTGCGCTCCGCGCTCGACGCGCTCGCGCTCAAGCTGCTGCACGATCACGCCCACGGCTGCGTGCAGCACGCGGTGCATTCGGGCAAGGGTGACGAAGCGATCGAAGAGCTGATGAAAGTGGTACAGCGCTTCGCGCGCTGAAACTGCGCTGCGGCGAGACTACCCGACCGCCCACCAGCGCTTGTATCGCGCAGCAGCCCAGCGCCCGGCGGGCAGCTCCGGCGAGACTACCAGATCACCCACCAGCGCTTGTCGCGCGTGCCCTTGCCGCTGAGATACTTGCTGTCGGGAAAGTTCTTCATCATGACGCGCTCGGCGTCGTTGCGCAGGTCGACCAGCCCCATGGCATCGTAGGCCTTCACCATGATGAGCAAGCCTTCCTCGTTGGCCGGCGCCTGCGGATAGGTCACCAGCGCGGCTTGCGCGCGATTGGCGGCCGCGACGTAGGCCCCGCGCTTCAGGTAGTAGCGCGCGACATGCACCTCGTGCGAAGCAAGCGCATTGACCAGATAGCCCATGCGGGCACGGGCATCCTCGGCATACTTGCTCGCCGGGTAGCGCTGCACCAGGTCCCTGAACGCGTCGAACGCCTCCTTGGCCGCCTTGGGATCGCGCTCCGTCAAGTCCTGCTGACTGACGATGTGAATGATGCCCAGGTCGTCGTTGAAGTTGGCCAGCCCCTTGAGATAGTAGGCGTAGTCAACGCTGGGATGGTTCGGATGCAGCTTGATGAAGCGATCCGCCGCGGCAACGGCGAGCGCCGGCTCGCCGTCCTTGAAGTGCGCGTAGGCGACCTCGAGCTGGGCCTGCTGGGCATAGCGCCCGTAGGGATAGCGCGCTTCGAGCTTCTCGTAGAGCTTGATCGCGTTGGCGTAGTTGCGCTCCATCAGCTCCGAGCGGGCTTCCGAGTAGAGCCGGGACACCGACCAGTCCTTGGTCTCGTCGATGCCGCCGCCGAAGCTGCCGCAGCCCGCGAGCAGCAGCGCACCCAACAGGACTACACTACGCAACCGACCGCTGCCGCTCGAAGCCATGCTTTGCTCGCGCGCGGCGGCGCCGATCTTCGCAGCCGCACGTACTCGTGAATGATGTCGACTCATTATAGCCCACAGGCCCGCGACCCCATCGAGCTCACCGTACCGCAGCACCTGGCGGGCTTGCGCCTGGACCAGGCGCTCGCCCGGCTGTTTCCCGAGCATTCGCGCAGCCGCATCGCCGCCTGGGTACGCGCCGAACACGTGCATGTCGGCGAAGCGCTCGGCAAGCCCAAGCAAAGAGTTTGGGGCGGCGAGCGCATCCGGCTGGACGCCGTGCCGGCAGTGCAGGCGCAGGCGCATGCGCCCGAGCCGTTCGCCTTGAACATCGTGTACGAAGACGACGCTCTGCTGGTGATCGACAAGCCGGCAGGGCTGGTGGTGCATCCGGGCAGCGGCAACTGGCACGGCACCATGCTCAACGCCCTGCTGCATCACGAACCTCGCCTCGCAGCCGTGCCCCGAGCCGGTATCGTGCATCGCCTGGACAAGGACACGAGCGGATTGCTGGTCGTGGCCAAGACCCTGGCGGCACAGACGAGCCTGGTGCGCCAGTTGCAGCAGCGTTCGGTCGGGCGCATCTACTGTGCGCTCGTCCGTGGCGACCTCGGCCATGCGGGCGTCATCGATGCGCCGATCGGCCGCCATCGCGTCCAGCGCACCCGCATGGCCGTCGTCGCGGGCGGACGCAGCGCGCTCACGCACTACCGCCCGCTGGAGCGCTTCGGCACGGTCACGCGCATCGAGTGCCGGCTCGACACCGGGCGCACCCACCAGATCCGCGTACACCTGGCCTCCCTCGGCCATCCCGTGCTCGGCGATCCGACCTATGGCGGGCGCGGCGCGCGCTCGCCGGCGCCGCCCGCCGGTCTTGCGCGCCAGGCGCTGCATGCGATGCGTCTGACCCTCGACCATCCGGCGACCGGCAAGCCGATGCACTGGGACTCGCCCTTGCCGGCGGACATGGCAGCAGTGCTGGCCGCTCTACGCGCGGGGAAACAGGCGTGAGCTTGCCGCCCGACTGGATCGTGCCGCACTGGCCGGCCCACCACCGCGTGCGCGCCTTCATCACGACGCGCTCGGGC
Source organism: Burkholderiales bacterium (assembly GCA_020848435.1). Classification (GTDB taxonomy): domain Bacteria; phylum Pseudomonadota; class Gammaproteobacteria; order Burkholderiales; family WYBJ01; genus WYBJ01. The sequence goes on from JADLAC010000049.1 coordinate 38,898, forward strand.
GGCGCCAGCGCAGGGCCCTACGCGAGCTTCAACCTCGGCGATTCCACCGGCGACGATCCGGCTGCCGTGCGCGAGAACAAACGCCGCTTGCACGCGCTGCTGCCGGCACCGCCGCGCTGGCTGCGACAAGTGCACGGCGCGAGCGTGGTGCGCGCCGACGAGATCGATGGCGCGATCGACGCCGATGCGTCGTATACCTGCCAAGCGGGGGTGGTATGCGCGGTCAAGATCGCCGATTGCATGCCGGTGCTGTTGAGCCGCGCGAACGGCGCCTGCGTCGGTATCGCGCATGCCGGCTGGCGCGGCTTGGCGGCGGGCGTCGTAGAGCGTACCGTGGCGGCGCTGGGCGGCGAGCCGCACGCCGTGCTTGCCTATCTCGGTCCCGCGATCGGACCGGCTGCGTTCGAAGTCGGCGACGACGTGCGCGCCGCGTTTTGCGATTTCGACGCGGCGGCCGCGGCCGCGTTTCGCCCCTTGCGCACGGGCAAGTGGCTCGCCGACTTGTACGCGCTGGGGCGCCGGCGCCTGCACCGAAGTGGCGTCGAACGCGTGTTCGGCGGCGGGTGCTGCACGTATTCCGAGCCGGTGCGTTTCTACAGCCACCGGCGCAACCCGGTCACCGGCCGCATGGCCGCCGTGATCTGGCTCGTCGAGGGCGCGGCTTGAAGGTATTCGTATAATTTTCGCTCCGTGCCCACATTACACGATCGGAATATCCCCTTGCCCATTCTCGGCTGGATCCTGCTGACCTGCGTGGCCGGCGGCGTGCTGTCCGTTGTCATGGCCGCCGCATTCGCGCTGCGTCTCAAACCGGCGCGCGTGCCGATGCTGATCAGCTTCGCGGTCGGTGCGCTGCTCGGTGCGGTGTTCCTCGAGATCCTGCCGCACGCCTTCAGCGCCGCGGACGACATCCGCGCCATGGCCGCCACCGTGCTGGGCGGCATCCTGCTTTTCTTCATGCTGGAGAAGCTGGTGCTGTGGCGCCACTGCCACGAGGAGCAGTGCGAGGCGCACGATCCCCATCGGCCGCCGAGCGATCACGGCCGCAGCGGCACCATGATCATGATCGGCGACACCGTACACAACTTCGTCGACGGCGTATTGATCGCGGCCGCCTTCCTCGCCGACGTGCAGCTCGGCATCGTCACCGCGCTCGCCATCATCGCCCACGAGATTCCGCAGGAGGTGGGTGACTTCCTCATCCTGCTCAACTCCGGATTCAGCAAACGCAAGGCCTTCGCGGTGAACCTGCTCACGAGTCTCGCCATGGTCATCGGCGGCCTGCTCGGTTATGCGGCGCTGTCGGAGCTGGCACAATGGATTCCTGCGCTGCTCGGCCTGGCCGCGGCGAGCATGCTGTACGTGTCGGTAGCCGACTTGATCCCGGGCCTGCACAAGCGCCCCGAGCTGCACCACTCGCTGTCGCAGCTCGCGCTGATCGGCTTCGGTATCGGCACCATCTGGGCAACGCACCTGTTGTTCGATCTCACTCATTGACCTGGCCCATGGCGGCCGGCCGCGCTGCGCCGTGAACGAAACCCAAGCGAGGATCGAGCAAGCGTTGCGGGCATTGGCCACGGCCCGAGCAGCGTTCCAGCAAACGGCGAGTGGGCAGATGGAGAATGGCGCGCCGCCCGCCTTCGGCGAGCTGTTCAGTAGTCTCGTCGCCGCGCTGCTGGCCGATCCGGAGAAGCTCGCGCACTTGCAGGCCCGCTATTACCGCCAACAGCTCGACCTATGGCTGCGGATGTCCGGCCCGCGCGGCCCGTCGGCGCCGCCCCGAGCGGGCGAGCACGATGCGCGCTTTCGCGCCCCCGAGTGGCGCGAGCTCGCCTGGTTCGCCTATCTACGCCAAAGCTACGCGCTGCTCGCCGAGTGGCTGCATGATCTGGTAGAGGCCACGCCAACCGACGCGGCGACGCGCCGCAAGCTCGCATTCTTCGTGCGCCAGTTCATCAGCGCCGCGGCACCGACTAATTCGGTATTTACCAATCCCGAGGCGATCCGGCTCGCGTTGCAAACGCGCGGCGAGAGCCTGCTCCGGGGCGCCGGCAACCTCAGTCGGGACGCCGCCAAGGGCAAGGTGAGCATGACCGACGAGGCGGCATTCGCCGTCGGGCGCAATCTCGCGCTCACCCCCGGGGCGGTGGTGTTCCAGAACGAGGTCATGCAGCTGCTGCAGTATCGCCTGAGCACGCCGAAAGTCCATCGCCGCGCGCTGCTCATCGTGCCGCCGTTCATCAACAAGTATTACATCCTGGATCTGCGGCCCGAGAACTCCTTCGTGCGCCATGCGATCGACAACGGTCTGAGCGTTTTCATGATCTCCTGGCGCAACGTGCCGCAGGCGCTGGGCACGTTCGGCTGGGATGATTACATCGAGCAGGGGGCGCTGGCCGCGATCGATGTGGTGCGTGCCGTCAATGCCAGTCGGCGCATCAATGTATTGGGCTTCTGCGTCGGCGGCACCTTGCTCGCGGCCGCGCTCGCGGTCCTCGCCCGCCGGGGTCAAAGACCGGCTGCCTCGCTCACGCTGCTCGCCTCCTTGCTGGACTTCTCCGAGCCGGGCGACATCGGCGTGTATATCGACGAGGGCTATGTGAGCCGGTGCGAAGCCGCCTTTCGCGAGGGCGGAATCGTGCCGGGCTCACGCCTGGCGAACGCTTTCGCGAGCCTGCGGCCCGACGACCTGGTGTGGCGCTACGTGGTCGCCAACTATCTCAAGGGCGAGTCTCCGCCCGCCTTCGACCTGCTCTACTGGAACAGCGACAGCGCCAACCTGCCAGGACCGCTGTACGCCTACTATCTGCGCAACATGTATCTGCGCAACGCGTTGCGCGACGCCGATGCGCTCACCCAATGCGGCGTACCGGTCGACCTGGGCCGCATCGCGGCGCCGGCCTACGTGCTCGCTACCGCGGAAGACCACATCGTCCCCTGGCGCGGCGCCTATGCAAGCGCCATGCTGTTGGGACCGGAGGTCACCTTCCTGCTGGGCGCAAGCGGACATATCGCAGGCGTGGTGAGCCCGCCCGGCAAGCCGCGGCGCAGCTACCGCACCGGGACGCTCGCGCCCGATGCCGACGCCTGGCTCGATAGCTCGAAAGAACATGCGGGGAGCTGGTGGCCGCATTGGCTCGAGTGGATTCGCGCCCGTTCGGGCAATCAGGTCGCAGCGTCGCGCGAGCTTGGCAATGCGCGTTATCCGCCGATCGAGCCGGCGCCCGGAAGCTATGTCGGGGCGCGCGTCGAGTAGCGCGCCCGATGCACGCTCGCGCAGGTCGATTTCACGTCTTGAATTCGGCTTTACACAGGTGGTACAGTGGCGAACGCGCATTGTGCGGCGCATCATCAGCGATCGTTGAACCTGCCTCGGAAATATCGGCACGCGCTCGACCGCGTTGGCCGGAGGAACTGCCATGAGCGAGACCCGCATCATCAAGAAGTACCCCAACCGCCGCCTCTACGATACGGCGACCAGCAGCTACATCACGCTGGCCGACGTAAAGAAGCTGGTGGTGGAGAACGTCGAGTTCAAAGTGGTCGACGCCAAGACGGGTGACGACCTCACTCGTCCCATCCTGCTGCAAATCATCATCGAGGAAGAAGCCGCCGGCGCACCGATGTTTTCCTCCGACATGCTGTCGCAGATCATCCGCTTCTATGGCAACGCGATGCAGGGCATGATGGGCACGTTCCTGGAAAAGAACATCCAGACCTTCATGCAACTGCAACAGCGATTGCAGGAACAATCGCGCGGGGTGTACAGCGCCAATGCGATGCTCAAGCCCGATGCGTGGGCGGAATTCGTCAAGATGCAGGGCCCGGCGATCCAGGGCTTGATGACCAACTACCTGGAGCAAAGCGCCACGGCATTCTTGCAGATGCAGAGCCAGCTCCAGCAGCAGACCCGCGACTTGTTCTCCCGCATGCCCTTCGCCAACCCGTTCTCGCAAGCCGCGGCGCCGGAAACGGCCGGACCGAAAAGCGAGGACGATTCCAAGGAGCGTTGAGCGTCCCGTGCTGCCGAGGCAGGCCGTCGCCTCGATCTGAATCGCTGTTCTCGATCGTCGCCTCACCGCATTGCCCGCTGGTTCCTCCGCAACGTCGTAACGCATGATCGCGCCCGCGCCCCGCATCGGCTTCGTTTCGCTCGGCTGCCCCAAGGCCTCGTCCGACGCCGAGCGCATCCTCACCCAACTGCGCGCCGAGGGCTACGCGGTTTCGCCGACCTACCGCGAAGCCGACCTGGTGATCGTCAACACCTGCGGGTTCATCGATGCCGCGGTCGAGGAATCGCTGGAGGCCATCGGCGAAGCGGTGCGCGAAAACGGCCAGGTCATCGTAACCGGCTGCCTCGGCGCCAAAGCCGAGCTCGTGCGTTCAGCGCATCCGGGCGTGCTCGCTGTCACCGGCCCGCACGCGCTCGACGCGGTCATGCGCTCGGTGCACAGCCATCTGCCGCGACCGCACGATCCACGTTTCGACCTCGTTCCTGCGCAAGGCGTGCGCTTGACGCCGCGCCACTACGCCTACCTGAAGATCGCCGAAGGCTGCAACCACAAGTGCACCTTCTGCATCATTCCTTCACTGCGAGGCCCGCTCGCGAGCCGCCCGATCGGCGAGGTCATGCAGGAGGCGCAGCGTCTCGTCGCCGCGGGCGTGAAGGAGCTGCTGGTCATCTCGCAGGACACGAGCGCCTACGGGCTCGACGTGCGCTATCGGACCGGGTTCTGGAACGGGCGCCCGCTCAAGACTCGCATGACCGAGCTTGCCGCCGCGCTCGGCTCGCTCGGGGTCTGGGTGCGCCTGCATTACGTCTACCCGTATCCGCACGTGGACGAGGTGGTGCCGCTGATGGCCTCGGGAAAAATCCTGCCCTACCTCGACGTGCCCTTCCAGCACGCGAGCCGGCGCATCCTCAAGCTGATGAAACGCCCGGCCGATGCCGGGGACAACCTGGAGCGCATCAGGCGCTGGCGCCAGATCTGTCCGGACATCACCTTGCGCAGCACCTTTATTGTCGGCTTCCCAGGCGAAACCGAAGCGGAGTTCCATGCCCTGCTCGAGTTCCTGCGCGAGGCGCAGCTCGACCGCGTCGGCTGCTTCGCCTATTCGCCGGTCGAAGGCGCGGCCGCGAACGCGCTCCCCGATCCGGTGCCAGATGCCGTGAAGCAGGAACGCCGCGAGCGCCTCATGCTGCTGCAAGCCGAGATCAGCGCACGGCGTTTGCGCGCCAAGGTGGGCCGCGAGCTGACCGTCCTGGTGGACACCGTCGAGGCGCGACGCGTTCGCGCGCGCTCCAGCGCTGACGCGCCTGAGATCGACGGCACCGTCATCGTCTCGGGCGCGCGGCGAGCGGCCGTGGGCGATCTGCTGGCGGTTCGGGTGACCCGGGCGGGACAACACGATCTGTGGGCGCGCGCGCTGTAGACTACGCGCCCAACGGGCCATTCGCAGGGAGGGAAGCTCAGGTGAGATACAAGACGCCGCTACGCATGGGCGCCGCCCTGTGCATCGCGCTCCTTCTGCACGCGCTCGCGGCGCGCGCGCAAGAGCGCTTTTCCTTGTTCGTCGGCAGCGATCCGAAGACGGTCGAGCGCATGGTCGAGCTCGCCGGATTGCGCGCCGGCGAGACCGTGATCGACCTCGGCTCGGGGGATGGCCGGGTCGTCTTGGCGGCGGCGCAAGCCAATCCAAGCGTGCGCGGCATCGGCGTCGATATCGATGCCAAGCTCGTCAAGGAAGCGAGCCTCAAGGCGCAGGAGCTGGGCCTGTCGGAGCGCGTGCGCTTCGAGCACCGCAACGCCTTCGATGCCGATCTGTCGCAGGTCGATGTCATCTTCATGTGGTTCTTCCCCGAGCTGATGCGCCTGGTCCGGGTCAAGATCCTGGAACAGGCGCGGCCCGGCACGCGGGTGGTGGCGCCGCTGTGGGGCTTCGGGAGCTGGTCACCGGATGCCGTCGTCAAGGAACCGGCCGAAGTGAGCCTATGGGTGGTGCCGGCGAAAGTCGGCGGCTACTGGAGCTGGCGCCTGCGCGCGGGCGGCGTGGAGCGCGATTACGCCGCCGTGTTCGAGCAGCGCTTCCAGGGACTCGAAGGCGTGGTGCGCGCGGGCAACCGGCACGGCATCTTCCATGATCTGAAGCTGCATGGCGATCAGGTTTCGTTCGTGCTCATGATGACCTTGCAGGACCTGGGCTTCACTCGCCACGAATTCAGCGGCCGCGTCAACGGCGACACGATCCAGGGAGCGGTCAAGATCACGCTGCCACCCAAGAGCAACGAGGAGGACGAGGAATTGGAGAGCGTGGTGCTGCCCTGGCAGGCGCAGCGCTCGGCCACATCGGCGTTTTTCGCGCCCACCGGCGTGGATGTACGCTGAAATGGGCCCGCGGCACATGGCGCGATGGCTCAGGCGCAGCGCGCTCGCCGTGATCGCCGCGATCGCGGTGGCAACGGCGCAGGCGCAGGAGCGCTTCTCCATTTTCGTCGGCAGCGATCCGTCCAACGTCGAGCGCATGCTGCGACTGGCGAAGCTGCGCGACGACGACAAGGTGATCGATCTCGGCTCGGGCGACGGCCGGATCGTGATCGGCGCGGCGCTGCTCAATCCGAAGCTCCAGGGCATCGGCGTCGACATCGATCCCAAGCTGGTGCAGCAGGCGACCGAAGCCGCGCGCGCACAAGGCGTGGCTGAGCGCGTCCGCTTCCTGCACCAGAACGCGTTCGATGCCGACTTGAGCGGGGTTTCGGTCGTGTTCATGTGGCTGTGGCCCGAGCTGCAAGCCATGTTGCGGCCCAAGCTCCTGGCCGAGCTCAAACCCGGCACGCGTGTCGTCACCAACGTCTGGGATCTGGGCAGTTGGCAGCCCGACGAGATCGACGCCGATGGACCGTCGATCAGCCTGTGGATCGTACCGGCTCGGATCGACGGCTACTGGCAATGGGATCTGCCGCTTCGCGGCGGCACCCGATCCTATGGCGCGATATTCGAGCAGCGCTTTCAGCGCGCCGAAGGTTTCACCCGCGTCGCCAAGCGGCGCGCGCTGCTGCGCGAGGTGCGCCTGCGCGGCGACGAGCTGCACGTCATGCTCGACATGACGCTCGACGGCATCGGTTTTGCCCGCCACGAGTTTTCCGGCAAGGTGCGCGGCGATGCGATCGAAGGCAGCGTGCGCATCCTCCTACCCAGCCAGGCCGATCGCAACGTGGAGGAAACGCTGGTGCTGCCGTGGCGCGCCCGGCGCACCGCCACGTCGAGCTACTTCGCGCCGACCGGCTTGGACGCCCCCTGATGGCGCAACGGCCCAAGCGCATCCGCCGTTTCATGCACCGGCGCGAGAACGGGGCGCGCTTGCGCTTCGTCATCGATCGCGCGGCGCTCAAGGACGCCGCTGCGGTATTGCTGCCCGGTTTGCTCGTCATCATCGCGGCCTTCTGGCTCGCCTCGCGCTTCATCCGTCCCGCGCCGCCGGAGAGTTTCGTCATGACGACGGGAGCACCCGGGGGCGCGTATCAATTGTTCGCCGAGCGCTATCGCGACATCGTGGCGCGCGAGGGGGTGAGAATCGACTTGCGGCCCTCCGCGGGATCGATCGAGAACCTGCAGCGCCTGCGCGACACGACCTCGGAGGTCCAAGCGGCGCTGGTGCAAAGCGGCGTAAGCACCGCCGCGGAAAACGCGGACCTGGTGTCGCTCGGGAGCGTCTACTACGAGCCGTTGTGGATCTTCTATCGCAGCAAGGCGCGGCTCAGCCTGCTCAACGAGCTTGCCGGCAAGCGCATCGCCGTCGGCGCGCAGGGCAGCGGCACGCGTGCGCTCGCGCTGCAACTGCTGCAAGCGGTTGGGATATCCGTCAGCGCCCCCGAGATTCGATCGCTCGGCGGCGATGCAGCCGCCCAGGCACTGGTCGATGGCGCGATCGATGCTGCTTTCGTGGTCGGTGCGCCCGATGCCCCGCTGGTCCAGCGCCTGGTGCAGGCGCCAGAAGTCCGCTTGCTCAGCCTGGCGAACGCCGATGCCTTCGCCCGGCGCTTCCCTTTTCTCTCCACGCTGACCCTGCCGCGCGGGGTGATCGACCTGGCCGCGCCGCTACCCGATCATGACGTGGTGCTGCTGGCGGCAAGCGCGAACATCGTCGTGCGCCGGGAGTTTCATCCGGCGCTCGCCTTCCTGCTATTGAGCGCGGCCTCGGAAGTGCATGGTGGCGCGGGGGTGCTACAGCGGCATCGGGAGTTCCCTGCCGCACGCCAATCCGAGTTCACCCTGAGCGACCAGGCGGAGCGCTATTTCAAGAGCGGTCCGCCGCTGCTGCGCCGTTATCTGCCGTTCTGGCTGGCGAATCTGTTCGAGCGCATGGTGGTGTTGCTGCTGCCGCTATTCGCCGTGCTGATCCCGGCGCTCAAAGTGCTGCCGGCCCTGCTGGAGTGGCGGGTGAAGTCGCGCGTATTCCGCTGGTATGGCGAAATCAAGTTCCTCGAAGACGAGCTGATGCGAGACCCCGATCCGGCCCGCGTGCCGGAAATGCTGCAACGCCTGGACGAAATCGAACGCGGCGTGAGCAGCACCTCGGTACCGATGTCGTACTCGGACTATGCCTACAATCTGCGCACCCATGTGGAGGTGGTGCGCAACCGCGTGCTGCGCGGCGCGCAGGCGCCGGCCTCGCGAGCGCCGCTCAATGATTCGGAGTCTTGAAGAACGCTTCCACGTCGGCGATGGCGCGCGTTCGCCGCATCGGCGGCAAGCTCGCCAGGATGCGCCGGCCATAGCCGCGGCTGAGCAGGCGCGGATCGCATAGCATCATGACGCCACGATCGGATTCGTCCCGGATCAAGCGTCCTACGCCCTGCTTGAGCGTCAAAGCGGCCGCCGGGAGCTGGTAATCGAGGAAGCCGCTGCCGCCCTCGCGTTCGAGCGCCTGGATGCGCGCGGCCAGCACCGGATCGTCGGGCGGCGAAAACGGAATGCGATCGATCACGACCACAGAAAGCGCCTCGCCGCGCACATCGACGCCCTCCCAGAACGAATGGCTGCCGACCAGGACGGCATTGCCCAGGCTGCGGAAGCGCTCCAGCAGCTCGCTGCGCGAGCCTTGTCCTTGCACCAGCAGGGGATAGTCCCATCCCTCGCGCGCGAATGCTTCACTCAGCAGCCGGTGCGCTTCGCGCATCGCGCGCAACGACGTGAACAAACAGAACGCCCGAGCGCCGGATGCCCGCAACACGGGCAAAGCCGCGTCGACCACCGCGGCCGTGTAGGCTTGGGTGTTGGGATCGGGCAGGCTCGGCGGCAAGTACAGCAACGCCTGGCGCTCGAAATCGAACGGGCTTTCCCAGCGCGCCGTGGCCGCGTCGTCGAGACCCATGCGCGTGCAGAAATGCGAAAAATCGGCGCCGACGCTCAAGGTGGCCGAGGTGAAGATCCAGGCGCGCTGGCCGGCATCGAGCTGGCGGCGGAAGGTCGGTGCGACCGAAAGCGGCGTCGCATTGAGCGCGGCTGATTGCGTGTACACCTCGATCCAGCGCACGTGCTGCGCGCTATCGCCGTCGCGCCAGCGTTGCAGGCGTTCGAGGAGATCCAGCGCGCGCTGGCGGCAATTGTCGATATCCGGGTGGCGCTCGGCCTGAACCGTCAAGCGTTCGTGCAGCACCCCCAGGGCATCGAGCGCGCAGCCGAGCGCGGCTTGGAACGCGTCGCTTGCCGACATCGCGTTGGCGGCGACGCGCCCGGGCACTTCACCGCATTCGAGCCGCAGCTCGCGCGCGGCCTTCTCCAGCGCCGGCACGGCTTGCGGCAGCGGGGCGAAATCGCGGGCATGCGCGATCGCCGCACTCTGGGCGTCGCGCGCGAGCTCGAGCAACTGCGCGGTGGAGACGCTTTCGCCGAAAAACAGGCTCGCCGTCTCCGGCAGTTGGTGCGCTTCATCCAGGATCACTGCATTGCTCGCGGGCAGCAATTCGCCCGCGCCCTGGTCGCGCAGTACCACGTCGGCGAAGAACAGGTGGTGATTGACGACCACGACATCGGCCTCCATCGCGCGGCGCCGGGCTTCCATGACGAAGCAATCGCGGTAGCGCGGGCACTCGGAGCCCAGGCAGTTCTCGCGCGTCGAGGTGACGTGCATCCAGATGGCTGCCTCTTCCGGCACTTCCGCCAGCTCGCTCTTGTCGCCCGTGTTGGAGCGCAGGGCAAACGCGGCGATGGCGTGCAGGTGCCGGGCGCTGTCGCGGCTGGTGAAGCGCCCCTCGGTGCGCGCGCGCTCGAGATGGTGATGACAAACGTAATTGGCGCGTCCCTTGAGCACGGCGACGCTCACCGGCACGTGCAGCGCCGAGCGTACCGTCGGGATGTCGCGATCGTACAGTTGGTCTTGCAGGGTCTTGGTGCCGGTCGAGATGATGACCTTCGCCTGCGAAAGCAACGCCGGGACGAGATATGCGAACGTCTTGCCGGTCCCCGTACCTGCCTCGGCAACCAGCACGCCATAGTCGCGCAGCGCCGCGTCCACGGCTTTGGCCAAACCGACTTGCCCGCGGCGCGGGCGATAAGCGGTCACCGCGCGCGCCAATGGGCCGTCGGGGGCAAATGCGTAATCGATCGGATCGGTCAATGGAGGCAAGCACGCGCGCAGGGCGAGCCGCCATTGTAAAGGGTGATCCTCGCGCGCCGGACTAAGCCACCCGGTCTATGGCGATGGGGGCGGGTTATGGTACACAGTCGGGGCTCGCGCGCTTGGTGCCTGCGCGCACGGCCACGACAACGACGATGAAGCCGATCGATTCCGCCCGAGCGCCTTCGCTGCGCCGGCGCCAGCTGCTTGCAGCGGCATGGTCGCTCGCGGGCGCGGGCTTGCTTGTGCCGGCACTGCCCGGGCGCGTGCAGGCGCAGCGTTTCCGCGCCGATCCATTCACCCTGGGCGTCGCCTCGGGCTGCCCGCGGCCCGACGGCATCGTGCTTTGGACGCGGCTCGCACCCGATCCGCTGAACGCCGGCGGCATGCCGCCGGAGAACGCCGCGGTGCGCTGGGAGCTCGCGCGCGATGAAAGCTTCCACGACATCGCACGGCGCGGCGAAATCGCGGCGCGGCCCGAATTCGGCCACAGCGTGCACGTCGAGCTGCGCGGCCTGGAGCCCGATCGCACATACTGGTATCGCTTCATGGCCGGCGACGCGGTAAGCGCTGTCGGGCGCACGCGCACTGCGCCCGCGCCGCAAGCCGACCTGCGGCGCCTGAAGTTCGCCTTCGCCTCCTGCCAGCAGTACGAGCAGGGCTATTACGCCGCGTATCGTCACATGCTTGCCGAGGACATCGATCTCGTGGTTTTCCTCGGCGATTACATCTACGAGTCGAGCTGGGGCCGGCGGCACGTGCGCAAGCATTCGGGCCCCGAGCCGACCACGCTCGCCGGCTATCGCAATCGCCACGCGCAGTACAAGACCGACCCGGACCTGCAACGCATGCACGCCGCCGTGCCCTGGCTCGTGATATGGGACGACCACGAGGTCTCGAACGACTACGCCAACGAGCAGGGGCAGTTCCTGGAGGCCGATTTCGTGCAGCGCCGCACGAGCGCGTATCGCGCCTACTACGAGCACATGCCGCTCGAGCGCGCGATGCTGCCGCGCGGTCCCGACATGCGCCTGTACGAGCGCTTCGCCTACGGCCGCCTGGCGCTGTTTCACATGCTCGACGATCGTCAATACCGCGATATCCAGGTGTGCCCGCATCCCAAGCGCGGCGGCGGCTCCAATGTCATCGACGATGCCGCTTGTCCCGAGCGCCACGCGGCCGAGCGCTCGCTGCTCGGGATGGCACAGGAACGCTGGTTACACGCCGGGCTCGACGATTCGCGAGCGCGCTGGAACATCCTCGCGCAACAGACCTTGATGGCGCAGATCGATCGCACGCCCGGTCCCGACGCCTCGTTCTGGACCGATGCCTGGGACGGCTATCCCGCTGCGCGCAAGCGCTTGCTCGATTTCATCGCGGCGCGCAAGCCCGCCAATCCGGTCGTGATCGGCGGCGACGTCCATACCCATTACGTATGCGATCTCAAGCGGGACTTCGATCGCCCCGAATCGCCGACGCTCGCCACCCAGTTCTGCGGCACATCGATCAGCTCGCAGTCGTGGTCGCAACAGCAGGTCCTGCAATTGCTGCCCGACAATCCGCATATCAAGTTCGCCAGCAGCGAGAAGCGAGGCTACGTCGTCATGGAGGTCTCCGCGCGGCAATGCCAGGCGAGCTTGCGTGGCCTCGACGACGAGAAGCTGCAAGCGAGCGGCATTTCGACCCAGGCGCGTTTCATCCTGGAGGACGGCCGCAGCAGCGCCGAGCGCGTATAACAGCACGACCCGCGAGATCAGCCAACCATCTGCGCGCGCACCGCCGCAAGCGCCGCGTGGCGGATAACCGATGTTGCCTCGTCGGCGAGGCGAGCGAAAGCCGCTTTGGTCACATCATCGAAAGCGCCCCGTGGCAGATAACGCTGCTGCCGCGGTTGCTGCCGCACTGGATGCGCGGTGAGGTCGAGACGGCAGGTCACATTCCTGGCGAGCGCTGCCTCGTCGAACTGCGCCGCAACCAGCGCTCCGAATGCCCCGCCCTTCCACTTTCTCAGCCCGCGAACACCGCCTCTACCGCGCGCCCGAGCTTGTCGGCGAGCTCGTCGAGCTGCGCCTCGGTCGCAATGAACGGCGGCGCGATCAAGACGTGATCGCCATGGACGCCGTCCACCGTGCCGCCCATCGGATAGCACATCAGCCCGTGGCGCAAGGCTTCGGCCTTGATACGCGCGTTGATCGCAGCCGCGGGATCGAAAGTCGCCTTGCTCGCTCGATCGGCGACGAACTCCACGCCCCAGAAGAAACCGCGACCCCGGATGTCGCCGACATGGGGATGCGCGCCGAGCCGGGCACGCAGCCGTGCCTCGAGGCCGGAGCCAAGCGCGCGCACGCGCTCCACCAGACGGCGTTCGGCGAACACACGCTGCACCGCCAGCGCGGCGGCACAGGCCACGGCGTGGCCGATATAGGTGTGTCCATGTTGGAAGAAACCGGAGCCGGCCTGTACGGCCGCGTGAATGCGGCCCTGTACCAGGGTCGCGCCGATCGGCTGGTAGCCCGCGCCGAGACCCTTGGCGATGCAAACCATGTCCGGCACGATGCCCTCCTGCTCGCACGCGTACAGCGAGCCCGTCCGGCCCATGCCGCACATCACTTCATCCAGGATCAGCAGCACGCCGTAGCGGTCGCAGACCTCGCGCACCAGCCGGAAATACTCGGGCACGGGAGGAACCGCGCCCAGGGTCGCCCCGACCACCGTCTCGGCGACGAAGGCAATGACGCTTTGCGGCCCGAGACGCTGGATTTCGGCCTCCAGCTCGGCGGCAAGACGCCGCCCGTAGCCCTCCAGCGTCTCGTCGCCGTGGCGCTCGCGGTATTCATAACACGGCGCAACATGAACCGCGTCGATCAGCAGCGGCTCGAACTGCTGCCGCCGCCACATGTTGCCGCCGACGGCGAGCGCGCCCAGCGTGTTGCCGTGATAGCTCTGCCGGCGGCCGATGACGTAGCGCCGTTGCGCCTGGCCGAGCTCGACGAAATATTGGCGCGCGAGCTTCAGTGCGGCCTCGATGGCCTCGGAGCCACCGGAGACGAAATAAACCCGATCGATCCCTGCGGGCGCGCGAGCGATCAGCGCCTCGGCCAGCGCCTCCATCGGCTCGGTCGAGAAAAATGACGTATGGGCGTACGGCAGCCGGTCGAGCTGCTGCTTGATGGCCGCGATGACATCCGGGTCGTCATGACCGAGACAGGAAACGGCGGCGCCGGAGCAGCCGTCGAGGTAACGCTTGCCCGCCGCATCGTAGAGATAGACGCCCTCGCCGCGGACCGCGATGGGATAGGGAGCTCTGGAATTCCTGTGAAAGACATGGCTCACGGCGGCGGCTCGTGGGGTAGCGGGTTGCATCGAAGCCTACCGCAAAAACGGCGGCGCCCCAAAGCAGCGCACGACCCACTGCGCAGAACGAGAGGCCGGCCAGCGCTGCGCCATGAGCGCGCGCGCTGCAGTTTCGGCCTGCGTGTCCGAGCCGGAAAGACCCCGCGGTAGCGCAAGGGAAAGCTCGCGGTTCGAGCGAGTGTATCCCGGCGCCGGGGTCTCGAAACGTCCGATAGCGAGCCAAGCGACCCCTTACGTCGGGGTTTACAGCTACGAAAAGCCTGGCTTAACATACGCCGGCCATGAAAAACATCACAACGGTAGTGGCGTTTCTGGGAGGCCTTGTGATCGCGGCACCCGCGCGGGCAAGCGATATACCCGTGCCGCCCGTCGAGCCCGCCGGCTTCACCAGCACTGCTTCCAGCGCCTACTTGAGCGACGTGCGCGACATCATCTTCTACGCGCTGTCGATGGTGGGCATCAACTACCGCTGGGGCGGGAATTCGCCCCAGACCGGCTTCGACTGCAGCGGCCTGGTAAGCCACGTCTTTCGTCACATTGCCGGACTGATACTGCCCAGAGACTCCTACGCCATGGCGCGCCTGGGAAGTCCAGTGACCTTGGACGACCTCAAGCCCGGCGATCTGGTGTTCTTCAACACCATGCGCCGGCCATTCTCCCACGTCGGCATCTATCTCGGCGAGCGCCGCTTCGTGCATGCCCCGTCCGCCGGCAAAGCCGTGCACGTGGTGGAAATGACCGATCCATACTGGTCCGCGCGCTATAACGGCGCCCGCCGTATCGACCTCTGAGCGCCAAGCTGCGGCCTGCCGCTTTCCGCGTCCACGCGGCTCGTATCCTGGGCAAGGTGCCGTAGCGACCTCTGGCGCCGCGCTGCGGCGGCATCTCAAAGCGTCCGCGCCACTCTCATCCTGCACTGAACAAGCGGCCGCCGCTGCCGCCGCATCGACCTTGGACGCGCGCTGCATTGCGTCGCAGCGCGCTCGTTCTCTTGCGTTAGATCAAGTTCCCGCGTCGCCACCGCGGATACCTTGCGGCTCTCGCTCGAGCACATCAGATGCAGATTGTGCCGCCTGGTGCCTGCGGGGCACTGCAGGAGAGTGATATTACGTGCGATGAACGTATTGCGAATCGTTCTCATTCGTACTATATTGGCACCGACTTAGGTTCCCCTCTTCTCTATTCAGGAGCTGTCCGAAATCATGCACACCTCGATCCGCCCGGCCGGACGCCGCCTAGGTCTCGCCGCGCTCGCCAGCCTGGTCTTGAGCAGCAGTGCAATCGCCCAGGAGAATGTGCTGAACCTCTATACGGCCAGGCATTACCAAACCGACGAGGCGTTGTATACCGGCTTCACCAAGCGCACCGGAATTCGCGTCAATCGCATCGAAGGCGGCGAGGATGCGCTGTTCGAACGCATCAAGAACGAGGGCGCGCACAGCCCGGCCGACGTCTTCATCACGGTCGATATCGGCCGCATATGGCGCGCCGATCAGGCCGGAATTTTCGAGGCGGTGAAGTCACCGCTGCTCGAAAGCCGCATCCCCGCGGCTTACCGTGACCCCGACAACCGCTGGTTCGGTTTTTCCGCTCGGGCCCGCGTGATCGTCTACGACAAGAGCCGGGTCAAACCCGGCGCCATCCGCACTTACGAAGACCTCGCGGACCCACAGTGGAAAGACAAGCTATGCGTGCGTTCCAGCGCGCACCCCTACATGCTCTCCCTCACCGCGAGCATGATCGCCCACCTCGGCGAGCAGAAAGCCGAAGCCTGGGTCAAGGGGCTGAAAGCCAATCTCGCCCGTGACCCCAAGGGCGGCGACACCGATCAGATTCGCGCCGCCGCCTCCGGTGAATGTGCCATCGCCGTCACCAACCAGTACTACTTCGTGCGCCTGATGCGCTCGCCCAAGCCCGACGACAAGCGCGTCGTGGAGCGGCTCGCGGTGGTATTCCCCAATCAGCAGGACCGGGGCACGCACATGAATATCTCGGGCGGCGGGATGCTACGTCATGCGCCGCACAAGGATGCCGCCCGGCGCTTCCTCGAATACCTCGCCAGCGACGAAGCGCAGGCCTACTTCGCCAACGGCAACAACGAGTGGCCGGTGGTGGCCGGCGTGAAGCTCGACAATCCTGAGCTGGAATCGCTCGGCAAGTTCAAGACCGACGCCATCAACGTGGCCATCCTGGGCAAGAACCAGGCGCTGGCACAGCGTATCTCCGACCGAGTCGGCTACAAGTAGCCCACCCGCGCTAGCGCGCAGGCATCCGGCCGCCCATTTGCCGCGAAATCAACATGAGGGGTACGAGGCCGATGACGATGATGATGAGGGAAGGCAATGCCGCCTCCGCCAGGCGCTCGTCCTTGGTCAGGTTGTAGACCTCCACGGCCAGCGTGTCGAAGTCGAAGGGCCGCATGGCGAAGGTGGCCGGCAGCTCCTTCATCACGTCGACGAAGACCAGCAGCGCGGCACTCAGCAGGCTGCTCCAGAGCATCGGCGCGTGTACGCGCACGAGTGTCGCCGCGGGATCCGACCCGAGACTGCGCGCGGCATCCTCCATCGACGGCGTGACGCGGGCAAGACCGGCCTCCACGGTCTGCAAGGCGATGGCAAGGAAACGCACCAGGTAAGCGTACAGCAAGGCCAGCACGGTGCCGGTAAGCAGCAGGCCGGTGCGAATTCCGAACTGTGCGTTGAGCCAGCTCGCCAAGGCGTTGTCGAGCTTGCCGAGCGGTACCAGGATACCGACCGCGATGACCGCGCCCGGTATGGCATAGCCCAGCGCCGCGATGCGATTGGCGCCGGCGACGACGCTGCTGCGACAGACCCGCCCGGCGTAGGCCATCACCGTGGCAGCCACGACCGCGATGCCGGCCGTGGTGCCGGCCAGCGTGAACGTGTTGCGCATGAGCGTGAGCAAGCGCGGGCTGAGCGCCAGCCCGCTTTCCTCCCACGCGAGCTTGCCGAGAATGCCGACCGGCAGGAGAAAGCCGAACAGCAGCGGCGCGAAGCAGGCGGCGAATGCAGCCAGCGCGGCCACGCCGCGTAATCGTTGCGGCGGCGCCCGCTTGCGCACGGTGACGTTATGGTAGCGTGCCTTGCCCCGCGACAGGCCTTCGACCAGGAGCACGACCGCGACAAAACCCAGCAAGCAGCTCGCGAGCTGCCCAGCCGCGACGGTATCGCCCAGCGACAACCACGCGCGATAGATCCCGGTGGTGAACGTCTGCACGGAAAAATACGAGACCGCACCGAAGTCGGCCAAGGCTTCCATGAGTGCGAGCGCCGTCCCGGCGGCGATGCCGGGGCGCGCAAGCGGCAGGGCTACCTTGAAGAAACTGCCCCATGCACCGTGGCCGAGCAGGCGCGCCGATTCACTGCTCGCCCGCGACTGATCGAGGAACGAAGCGCGCGCGAGCAGATAGACATAGGGATAGAGCGCGAATGACAACACAGCCATCGCGCCGCCGAGCGAGCGGATCTCCGGGAACCAGTATTCGCGCGCGCGCCAGCCGGTGAGATCACGCAACAGGGTTTGTACCGGACCGCTGAATTGCAGCCAGTCGGTGTATGCATAGGCCATCACGTACGCCGGCACGGCGAGCGGAAGAATGAGGGCCCATTCGAGCCAACGGTGCCCCGGAAACCGGTACGCGGTGACGAGCCACGCCGACAATACGCCGATCGATATGACCCCGTACGCCACGCCGGCCAGCAAGCCGGCCGTGTTGAGCAGGTAGCCCGGAAGCACGGTCTCCGTCAGGTGGGCCCACGCGGCACCCCCGTTCGAAAACACGCTGCTTACCACCGCGACGATCGGCACCAGCATGGTGGCGGCGAGCACGATCGAGCTCCACCCGAGCAGCCCTAGCGATCGGTCCGAGCGGCTTGCGGTGGGCCTGCTCGCCACGGCCACAGGCGATAGCGATGTCATGTGGAAGCGCTCTGGTGAAGCGTGCTCGCGATGGCACGCGCGGCAATTCTAGCGTGCAGCCGCGATATCCGCCGTCGACGCGATATCGCGGCCGATATAATCCGCCGATGGACGCACCTGCTTCGACCGCGATGCCGTTGCTCGCGCTCGCTTCGGTCGCTCAGAGCTACGGGGAGGTCGAAGTGCTGCACGCGGTCTCGTTCTCGCTCTATCGCGGCGCGATCGCCTGCTTGCTGGGCGCTTCGGGTTGCGGCAAGACCACGGTGCTGCGCTGTATCGCGGGTTTCGAGCCGCTCTCCGCGGGAGAAATCCGTCTCGATGGCCAAGTCGTGAGCCGGCGCGGTTACCGCCTGCCGCCGGAGCAGCGCCGCGTCGGCATGGTGTTCCAGGACTACGCCTTGTTCCCGCATCGCAGCGTGCGCGCCAATGTCGGCTTCGGCCTCACCCCCTTGGCGCGCGAGCAGCGTGCCGCCCGCGTCACCGAGTTGCTGGAGGTGGTCGGCTTGGCCGATGCCGGCGACAAGTACCCGCACGAGCTTTCCGGCGGACAGCAGCAACGCGTCGCCCTCGCCCGCGCATTGGCACCGCGCCCGCAACTGTTGTTGCTCGACGAGCCCTTTTCGAACCTGGACGTCGAGCTGCGCGAGCGCCTGTCGGCCGAGGTGCGTTCCATCTTGAAGCAACAGAACGCGACCGCGCTCATGGTCACGCACGACCAGCACGAAGCATTCAACTTCGCCGACGAAATCGGCATCATGCATGCCGGCCGCATTCAGCAGTGGGATACGGCTTACAACCTGTACCACCGCCCGGCGACCCGGCTGGTCGCGGATTTCGTCGGTCAAGGCGTGTTGATCCCCGGCACCGTCATGGATGCGACCCACATCCGCTGCGAGCTCGGCATACTGCAATCGCCGGCGCCGCTCGGCATGGCTTCCGGTGCCGAAGTCGAAGTGCTCGTGCGCCCCGACGATGTGCTGCACGACGATGCCAGCCCGTTTCGGGCCGAAGTCGTGCACAAGGCGTTTCGGGGAGCCGAATTCCTCTACACCCTGCGTCTTGCGGGCGGCAGCCGAGTGTTGTCGTTGGTGCCCAGCCATCATGACCATGGCATTGGCGAGTCGATCGGCGTGCGCGTTCAAATCGATCACCTGGTCGCTTTCCCGCGCGCTCAGTCATTACCAGAGTGAGCGCGAGCGCGCCGCTACCCCAGGCTTCGCGCAGCGCCGCGTGGAACGCGTTATCGTCCTCCCGCGGCGACGCGCGATAGACGTGGCATGGTGAAGCCTATTGCAGCCCTCGCTCCCGGCCCAAGCGGGTCGAGGTCGCGCGGAACAAGCGGGCGCGGCTCCGAGTCTATTGCAGGGCCGAATCGCGGGCGGCGCGGATTTCGCGCGCGAGCTGAAAGACGGACATCGCGTAATTCACGCTGCGGTTGTAACGGGTGATCATGTAGAAATTGTTGAGACCGAGCCAGTATTGCGGCCCGGTTTCCCCCTCCAGCACCAACACCGCCGCGGTACGCTGGCCGATGTCCTCGGCCGCCGTGACGCCCGCCGCCTTCAACGTCGCGGCATCCAGCTTAGGCTCTATGCCGCGCTCGGCGAGCGCCCTGTACGCGTCGCCCTCCACTTGCGCGGGCACGGCGATGGGCTCGCCCGGCTGCCAGCCGAAGCTGCGATAGTAGTTCGCCACGCTGCCGATGGCATCGGCACTGCCGTCCCACAGATTGCGCTCGCCGTCCCCATCGAAATCGACCGCGTAGCGCTGGACGCTCGAGGGTAGGAACTGCGGTACGCCCATCGCACCGGCATAGGAGCCCTGCATGCGCAGCGGATCGAGCACGCGCTCGCGCACGAGCAGGAGGAACTGCTCGAGCTCGCCACGGAAGAACGCGGCACGGTCCGGAGAATCGAAGGCGAGCGTGGTCAGCGCATCGAGCACGCGATGAGCGCCGGTGTGGCGCCCATAGACGGTCTCGACCCCCAGGGTTGCGACCACGATTTCGGCCGGCACGCCGTACTCGCGCTCGGCCCGCGCCAGCAAGGCGGCATGCCGATTCCAGAATTGCACCCCCAGCGTGATGCGCTGCGCGTTGATGAACGCGCTCCGGTAGCGATGCCACGGGCGCGCGACCGACTGCGCCGACATGGCGCGCAGAATGCCGTGCTGGACGCGTGCTTGCCGCATGATGAGCCGTAGCTCGGCTTTGCCCATGCCGTGCTTCTGATTCATCTCGGCTATGAAAGCCTCGATCTCGGGCCGCAGCCCGCGGCCGCTCGCCGCCTGCGTGCCGCCACACCCGAGCGTTCCGGCAAGCAACGCGACGGCAAGTACTACGGCGTGCATCTTGTTCAGGCGGGCGCGTCGACGACCGCGTTGCGCAAGACACCGATACCTTCGATTTCCGCATCGATCATATCGCCGTCCACCAACGGCCGATTGGCCGAGGACACCAGGGGGCCGGGCGAACCGGTGGCGATCACGTCGCCGGGCAGCAGCGTCATCTGCGACAGATGCGCCACGAGCTGCGCGACCGAGTGGACCATCGTCGAGGTATCGCCCTCTTGTCTGAGCACACCGTTGACCCGGGTACGGATGTGCAGCCGCATGGGATCAGGGATCTCGTCGCGCGTCACCAGCCAGGGACCCAAGGGCGAGAAGGTGTCGAAGGACTTCCCGAGCAGCATCTGGCCGCCCGCGGCCTCACGCCCGGCGATATCGCGCGCGGTCACGTCGTTCAGTATGGTGTACCCGGCGACCGACTCCAGCGCCTTTTCCGGCGTGACGAGCTTGCATTTTCGGCCGATCACCACGGCGAGCTCGGTCGCGCAGTCGAGATGACGGGTTGCCGCCGGCTTCAGAATATCCCGGCCCGGTCCGGTGATGGACGAAGGCCATTTTGCGAAAGCCGCGGCCGCGCTGGCTGATCGGCTGCCGTGATCGTGCGCGTAATCCGGATAGTTGTGCGCAACGGCGATCAGCTTCCCCGGACGCACCGGGGCGTACAGGCGGCAGTCGGCAAGCGGCAGGAACAGCCGCTCGCCCCTCAAGCCTCGTCCGGCGGCATCGCCGCGCACGAGATCGGCCATCCAGGCGTAGGTCTCGGCAACGGCCTCCCAGCCCGGCTCGCCGAGATAGAGGAACTGGGTGAGGTAGGGCGGCATGAATATGCCTGAGAGCTCCTCGCCCTTGGGATTACCCTTCTCTTCGAGCAGGAAGAGCGCGTGGCCGGCACGCAAGTCAGCCACCAGGTCGTCGCCGACGAGGATGCCCAGGCGCGCGAGCGCCGCAGGCTCGTTCTTTCGGCTGTAGCGCAGCAGTTTCACGGCGTCGCTCCTCGAAGCAGGTCGGGCCGAGCCCATGATATGCTGTTTCGGCATCGCGTTGCAGCGTATCCAGCGAACAGCGAACCGAGGGAGCCGCCATGCCGCATCGCCCGAGCGCCGAAATAGGCGCCCCGCTGGCCGAAGTCGACACGCCCGCATTGATCATCGATCTGGACGCGCTCGATCGCAACCTGCAGGCATTGCCGAAGAAGCTCGCGGGGACAGGTGTGCAGTTGCGACCGCACTCGAAGACCCACAAGTCGCCCATCATCGCGCTGAAGCAGGTTGCGCTCGGCGCCGCCGGCGTGTGCTGTCAGAAGGTGAGCGAAGCGGAGATCCTGGTCGAAGGCGGCGTGCGCGACGTGCTCATCGCCAACGAGGTGGTCGGCGCTGCCAAGTTGCGCCGCGTTGCCGCACTCGCGCGCCAAGCCGGTATCGCCGTGTGTGTCGACGACGCGGGCAACCTCGCCGAGCTCGAAGATGCGGCGGTCGATTTCGCTGCACGCATCGAGGTGCTGGTGGAAATCGATGTCGGTGCGCACCGCTGCGGGGTCGCGCCGGGCAAAGCGGCCCTGGCGCTCGCGCAGGTGATCGCCGCCTCGAAGCATTTGAGCTTCGGCGGACTCCAAGCCTACCAGGGGGCCGCCCAGCACGTGCGCGACCATGCGGAGCGCAAGCGCGCCATCGAGCGCGCGGTCGAGCTCGCCGCCGAGACCAAGCGCATGATCGAAGCGGCCGGCATCGCGTGCAGGCGGATCACCGGCGCGGGCACGGGCAGTTATGCCTTCGAGGCCGCGAGCGGCCTCTACACGGAGGTGCAATGCGGCTCGTACGTGTTCATGGATGCGGACTACAACCGTAACCTCGACGCCACGGGCAATGCGAAGCCCGAGTTCGAGCAGAGCCTCTACGTGTGGACCACGGTCATGAGCCGGCCGAGCGCGGAGCGGGCGATCGTCGATGCCGGGCTGAAAGCTTTCAGCGTCGATGCCGGGATGCCGATAGTGACCGACTTCGCCGATGCAGTGCTCGCACGGGCCTCCGACGAGCACGGCAGGCTCGACATCGTGGGCAAACCCGAGGGGCTCGAGGTGGGCGACAAGATCCGCCTCACACCGGGACATTGCGACCCGACGGTCAATCTGCACGACTGGTACATCGGCATTCGCCGCCAGCGCGTCGAATGCGTCTGGCCGGTCGCCGCGCGCGGCGCGCTGGCCTGATCGGGGCTCGATGCGGCCGCGCGCCCGCGCCAACTTGTGCGCCGGCGTCTGCATCGTCACTAGCCTCTTCGGCCTGCGGCCTCAATAAGCACCCGGCATGCGCCGATAACGAGTTCGCCGTATTCTCGACGAGGCTGTCCTGATTGCGGCTGCTAGGCCGCCGCGGCGCCCTGCGCCACCCGCGCGGATATGCCCCGCCGGGTCGATGAGCACATTGAAACGGAATATGAATAGCACCGCCCGTCATCCCGATGGGCGATTGACATCGCGGGCAGCGCGCAAAATAATTCGCTTCCCGGAGGGCATGGATCTTGCCCCGCGGAGGGGTTGCGTTCGTTCGTCGCGCACGCATCGGCACACGATCACGGTCGAACTCGGTGGCAGCAGAAGCCCTCAAGAAGCTCGGTAAGTACGAGATCCGGGGCACCCTCGGTAAGGGCGCCATGGGCATCGTCTACGACGGCTTCGATCCGATCATCGAGCGCCGGGTGGCGATTAAGACCATCGCCAAGGATTCGATGGACCCGGACGAAGCGGGCGAGTTGCTGGCGCGCTTCAAACGCGAAGCCCAAGCCGCCGGGCGTCTGAATCACCCCGGCATCGTCTCCATCTACGATTACGGCGAGGACCAGGGCCTGGCCTACATCGCGATGGAGTTCATCACGGGCAAGGAGCTGCGCAAGTACTTCGAAACCGAGCAGCGCTTCGAGCTGCAACAGATCGTGCGCATCATGGGCGACATCCTCGATGCGCTCGATCATGCCCATCGCAACGGCGTCATCCACCGCGACATCAAGCCGGCCAACATCATGATCACCGAGGAAGGCCGCGTGAAGGTCGCGGACTTCGGCGTCGCCCGGATCGAATCGTCGATGATGACGCAGGTGGGAACGCGGATCGGAACGCCCGCCTACATGTCGCCCGAGCAGCACCAGGGCCTGCCGGTCGACGGACGCTCGGACGTGTTCTCCGCCGGGGTCATTCTCTATCAGTTCCTCACCGGCGAGCGTCCTTTCACCGGCGGCGGCTACACCATCATCCAGCAGATCCTCAAACAGGACCCGATCCCGCCTTCGGAGATCAATTTCTCCATTCCGCGCACGCTCGATTTCGTCATCAGCAAGGCGCTCGCCAAGCGGGCCGAGGACCGGTTCGGCACGGCGCGAGAGTTCGCCGAGACCTTGCGCAAGGCCGCATCCGGCGAGCCGGGCGCCACCGATGTCGATCTGCTCCTGGACGACGAGACCCAGATCACCACGCCGAAGAACGAGGCCACGCAGGCCGATACGCGCCGAGCGCCGGCGCCCACGCACGCACCGGCGCCTGCGCCCGCGCGACCGACGGAAGTCAGCGGCTCGGGTGCATCCGACATCTCCCTCGAAGCCGAGCTCGAGTACTGGAAGGAGATCAAGGACAGCACCGAGATCTCCGATTTCGAAGCGTTCCTGCAAGCGTTTCCCACCAGCCGCTTCGCGGCACTGGCGCGCCGGCGCATGGTTCGGCTGGAGTCGGAGGCGCTGCAGAAGCAGCGCGACTCCACTGTCGTCCACCAGCCCCCCAAGGTACGAATCGCCCCCTCGCAGGAGTCGCAGAACCGATTGCGGCGCGAGGCCGAAGAGCGCGCGAAGCGCGAAGCCGAGCAGCAGCGCGAGCAGCAGCACGAACGCCAGCGGCAGGAAGCCGAAACGAAGGCGAAGCGCGACGCCGCCGAGCAGGCGCAACGGCAAGCGGCCGAGCACGCTCGCCTGGAAGCCGAGGCGCAGGCCAAGCACGAGGCCGAGGAAAAGGCACGGCTCGCGGAGGCCGAACGCCAGCGCAAGGAAACCGAAGCACGCGCCCGCCGCGAAGCCGATGACCTGAAGCGGCGCGAAGCCGAAGAGCGCGCAAAGCGCGAGGTCGAGGAACGGCGCAAACGTGAAGCCGCCGATAAGGCGCGGCGTGAGGAACAGGATCGCCAGCGGCTCGAGGCCGAGGCGAAGGCGAAGCGAGAGATCGAAGCGCGGGCACGCGCCGAAACCGAGGCCAAAGCCAAGCGCGATGCCGAGGAGCGCGCTCGTGTGGAGGCTGAGGCCAAGGCGAAGCGCGAGGCCGAGGAACGCGCCCGGCGCGAAGAGGAAGACAAGGCACGCAAGGATGCTGAAGAGCACGCCCGCAGGCAAGCCGAAGCCCAGCGCCGGCGCGAGGAGCAAGAGCGGTCGCGCCTAGAGGCTGAAGCGCGGGCGCAGCAGGCGGCGGAGACACGCGCCAAACAAGAAGCGGAAGAAAAAGCGCGCGCTGAAGCCCAAGCGCTGCGTGAAGCCGAGCAACGCGCACGCGAGGATGCGCAAGCGCAGCGCCAGCGCGAGCTCGCAGAGCGTGAGCGCCTCGAGGCGCAAGCACGTGCGCAACGTGAAGCCGCGGAACGCGAGCGGGCTGCGGCCGAGGCCCAGGCACAACGCGAGGCCGAAGAGCGCGGACGCCGTGAAGCCGAAGCACAGGCGCACGAGCAAGCGCAAGCCCGCGTGCGCGAGGAGCAGGAAAGACGGCGCCTGGAAGCCGAGGATCGCGCTCGCCAAGCGGCCGAAGAGCAGGCGCGGCAGGCGGCCGAGGAACAAGCGCAGCGGGCGGCCGAAGAGCAGGCGCGGCAGGCGGCCGAGGAGCAAGCACGCCAGGCGGCCGAAGAAGAGCGCGAGCGCAGACAAGCGCAGGCACGCGCGCGGCGCGAGGCCGATGAGCAGCGCCAGCGCGAGATCGAGGAACGCGAACGCCGCCGGGCGGAAGGAGAGCGCCGCGAAGCCGAAGCGCGCGCGCGACGTGAAGCCGAGGACAAGCGCAAACGCGAGGAGGCCGACGAGCGCGCACGGCGTATCGCGGAGGAAGAAGCGCGGCTCAAGGCGAGGTTGGGCAGCGAAGTCCACGACGCGACCGTCGCCATGGACTTGTCGGCCACGGCCCAAGCGGGTGCGGCGAAGCCTGCCGCGTTCCTGCCGCCGAGCGCACCGGCCAAGGCGCCGGCAGCGCAACCTGCTGCGCCCATTCCCGCAACTGCGGCGCCTTCGGAGCAGGCGTCGATTCCCGCCGTGCCGCCGGCGCGGAAGCTGCCGCTCGTTCCGATCATCGGGATCGTGTTGGCCGCTGCCATCGGCAGCGGCGTGTGGCTCGCGACCCGGCCGAGTCCCGAGACCGTGCTTGCGCCGCAGGTTGCTCCTGCGCCGACCCAAGATCCGGCAGCGGAACAGGCGCGTGTCAAGGCCGAAGAGGAAAAGCGCCAGGCCGAAGCGCGTCGCGCCGAGGAGGAAAGACTGAAGGAGGCGGAAGCCGAACGAGCGCGCTTGGCCGAGCAGCAACGGCGCGAGGCCGAGATCAAGAAGCTCGCCGAAGTCGACAAGACGAAAGCCGAGGCCGAAGCGAAGAAGCTCGCCGAGGAGAAGCGCAAGGCCGAGGAAGCGAAGAAGCTCGCCGAGGAGAAACGCAAAACCGAAGAAGCGAAGAAGCTCGCCGACGAAAAACGCAAGGCCGAAGATGCGAAGAAGCTCGCCGAGGAGCAGCGTAAAGCCGACGATGCTCGCAGGCTGGCCGAGGAACAGCGCCGCGCCGAGGACACACGGCGGGCCGCGGACGAACAACGCCGCGCCGACGAGGCGAGGCGGGCCGCCGAAGAACAACAGCGCAAGCAGCAGGAGGCCGCGCGCCTCGCCGAGGAGCAACGCAAGAAGGAAGAGGCACTCAAGGCCGCCGAACGCGACAAGCAGCAGCAGCTCGCCCTGGCGCGCCAGAAGGAAGAGGCCGCCAAGGCGGCGGCGCCGGAGAACTACAACCGCGCCGTGGCGCTGCTGCAGGAAGGCAAGACCCAGGATGCCGTTCGCATCCTGCGCCCGCTAGCCAACTCCGGTCACGCGCAAGCCGCCAAGACGCTGGGCGACATGTACAACAGCGGCCAGGGCGTGGGTCGCGACCTGCAGGAGGCGACGCGCTATTACGACATCGCCGAACGCGGCGGCGTCAAGGTCGATCGTTCCGCCAATATCCGGCGCTGACGCCCTCGGGGCGATCGAATGGCGCACGCTGTGAGATCGTTCTTCCCGAGGATCGAAATATGAGCCGTTGCCTCGAATATGCAACGCGCTTGCGAGACACCCGCGAGCGGGGCGTGACGATCATACAAGCTCGGCCCACACGATTACGCCGTCGGTGAACGCCGCCCGAGATCAAGTCTTGACGATCACCTCGAAGCTCACCGCCGACTCCGGATCGGAGGCGACCGGGCGGCCGAAGCTGATGGTGCCGCTGTCCTGCAATACGACGGATTCTCGCCGCACCAGGATTTCTTCGCGGCCCTCCATTTTCACGTAGGTCCCGTTCGAGCTGAAATCGAGGAAAGTGAACTTGTTGCGGGTCTTCTCGACCCGGCAATGGTTGCGCGAGGCGAGCTTGTCGAAGAGCGGAATCTCCGCGCGCGCGTCCCGGCCGAGCGAAATCGCGGGATGCTGATCGTCCACCCGGTACTCGCGTCCGCGATAGGCGAGTCGCATGGAAACCTTGAGCTGGGGCCGCTTCCATGAGGCGCCGGTCACGACTTCCGTCAGCTCGACGTCCGGCTCCCACAGGACTTCGAACAGCTCGAGCGGCGCCGCCCGCCCCTTCACCTGCTCCGAGTCGAGGAAACGCGTCGACTCGGTCAGCTCAGCAGGCAACATGCGCACGACCTCGCCGCTGGTCACGATCTGCCCGGCCTTGGAGACTTCCGACAAGCGCTTCGCAACGTTCACCGTGTCGCCGAAGACATCGTCATCGGCGACCATCACTTCGCCGAAATGAAAGCCGCAGTGAATGGTGAGGCCGTGCTCGATCGCCTCGGGCAGCGTGCACACGGCGATCTGCATATCCATGGCTGCCCGGCATGCCACCGCGACATCGGAGAACACCGCCATGATCTCGTCGCCGATGGTCTTGACCACGGTGCCGCGATGACGTCGCGTTACGCCCTGCATCGCATCCACGCAACGTTCGATCAAGGCCAGCGCGATCCGGTCGCCGAGACGCTCGTAGAGCCGCGTGCTACCGCTCACGTCGGCGAACAACACCGCCTGGTTCTGGACGTTCGTCACGGCGCACGCAACCGCTCGAAGCTGTCGCGCCTGGTGCATCCGCGCAATGTCTCGGCGAGCAAGCTGGCCCCCTTCAGCGCTGCGTGAACAAATGCTCGCGGCAAGAATAGCATAGCGTTGTGCCGCTCCCTTGAGCCGAAAAGCGCGGCATAGCGGGCACATTTCGCTCGGCCTCGCGGAACCAGGTCGCGCGCAGGCACTGGCGCTCGTGGCCGATCCGGAGTAGCTTGCTCGCGGGCGCAGCTCTTCGTGGGCGTGCCTGCTTAGCTGGATTTCAAGCCGACCCCATCATCCCCGGAGATCGCGATGAACATCGAGCCAGCCTGCCTGTCGAGTCTCCAGCGCTTGGAACGCTCACTTCCGGTAGCTCACCGAAAGGCAGCGCGAGGGCGAGTAGAGTTGCGAGCAAGCTCGGGTGGTATGCTCGGCACATCTCGCCCCGATCGGGCCGAGTCTATGCGGCAGTCGACCCCCGCTTCCGCGCGCAAGGGTCCGAGCCTTTGCACCGCATCGCTGCTGGCGGTGCTCGCCTTGACCGCTGCCTCGAACGCCGCCGCGCAGGGGCGACCCGATGCGCCCGCTACCGCCGCACCCAATGTGGCACCCGCGGCACGGCCGCCGGAGGATCTCAACCGTCCCGCCACCATTGAGCGGACCATCCAGCACGGATTCTTCGGCGATCTGTCGCGTCCGGCCCCGCCTGCGATCAATCGCGTCGACGGGATTCGGATCCCGAGCGCGGCGCAGCGTCCGGAAACGAAGCCGGCCACACCTGAGGCATCGTCAGCGCCGCAGCGAACCGAGGCCAGATCAAAGGATACCGCCCCTAGCGAGCAGGCCGACAATTCCCACGCACCGCCCCTCGAACGCGCGGCCGAAGCGCGCTCCGAGCCGGATCGGGAAACGCGCAAGCCCCAGTAGCTCGCGCCTGCGATCAGGGTTTCTTGCGCCGCTCGTCCGCGTCGCCGGTTCCGATCGGCGGCAGCAGTATCCCTTGAATGGCGCCCATGACCGGCGGGGTGGCGAGCGACAAATCGCCTTGGAAGCCGAACAGGATGACCTGGTCGATGCGTCCGGGTCGGAAACCTGCTTCCACCTGGGCGGTCACCTGCGACGTGATACCGCCCACGACTTCACCGGCGACGTTGCTTGCCTGGCTACCCAAGGCCGAGCTGCCGTTGAAGTCGAACGCCTCGGGGCCGCCGGGCGGCGTGATGATAAAAATCTTCTTGTCATCGCGCAGCCTCAAGGGCCCCGCGAAGAACAACAGCGAATTCGACGGTGCCGCATAGTCGACCTGCTGCACGCTGTTGCCCAACCGCAGCGGCGCATCCCGACTACCCATCGCGAAGTTGTTCGGGCCGAGGCCATTGAAGCCGCCCATTACGCGCACGAACGGCGCGTTCATTTCGGTGTTCGCAAGCTGGTTCAGCGTCTTGCCTTCGCCTTGCAAGGTCGGGGACGGGCCCGTGTTGTTCAGCTCGATCTTCGTTCCCGAGCGCACGTTGCCGACGGTGATGTCCCCATTCGGTGCTCGTATGCGCAGGTCGCCGCCGCTCTGGATCGTCGATCCGGCGAGCTGGGTTACGTTCCCGTTGCCCGCCGCGGTGACATTGAGCGTTCCGCCCGCACTGGAGTTGCCGAGCGTGAGATTCTGGTTCGCTCCTGCGCTCACCACCAAGTTACCGGTCGCATTGAGGCTCGCCGTACCGGCAGTAGCGAGCAGCACGGATAGGTTCCCTGCTGCCTGGGTGACATTCGCGCTGCTCGCGCCACTTAGCGTGACCAGACCCGGTGCGGTCAAGGCTGCGAACGATATCGCGTTACCCGCGCTCGTGAACGTGGTCGCCCCGGCCAGAGTGACCGCATCGCCGTAAGTCTGCGCTCCGGTCGTGGTTACCGCGCCCAGGGCGGTCGTTCCGCCTGCGTCCGTGGTCAATGCTGCGAGCGGGGTCGTGGCGCCGACGGCGGCGCCGAAACTCGTCGCGGCCGGAGTGTTGACCGTGAGGGCGTGGGCGCCGTTCACGGTGTTCACGAACGCAACGTTGCCGCCTGCCGTCAGCACGGCCGGTGCGCTCAAGGTCACGGCATCGCCGTAAGTCTGGTTGCCGGTGGTGACGATGGTGCCGTTGATATCCGTCGTACCGCCGGCTCCCGTCGTCAGATTGCCGATTCCGCTGATGTTGCCGCCGAGAAGGGATGTGATGCCGGAGAAATTCAAGGTGAGGTTGAAACCTGCGCCATTGATACCGCCGCCGAACGATCCGGTAGTGCCAGTGAGGACGGCATTCGCGCCGAGCGTGACCAGGTCGCCGTAGGATTGGGTCGTGCCGGTGATTGCGCCGCCGCTGATCACGGTGCTGCCGCCGGCATTGGTCGTGATCGATGTCGGTGCGCCAGTCGCGCCCACGGCGCCGCCAAACGTCGTGGTCCCGGTCGTGTTCACGGCGAGCGTCTGCGCGCCATTCAACGTGCTGCCGAAAGTCACGTTGCCGCCGCCGCTGCTGCTCAGCGTCGTCGCACCGCCAAGGGTGACGGCATCGTTGTAGGTCTGCGATCCGGCGGTCGAGATCGAGCCCGTCAGCGTGGTCGTGCCGCCGCCGCCGGTAGCAAGATTGTTGACGTTCGTGATATTCGCGCCGTTCACCGTCGTGGCGCCGGAGAAATTCAGCGTCAAGTCGAAGTTGTTGCCGTTGAGGCCGGCGCTGAGCGTACCCGTAGTGCCCGCCAGCGTCGCGTTGCCGGCGAGGTTGACCGCATCGCCATAGGTCTGCCCGCCGGTGGTGTTGACGTTGCCGCCCAACGACGTTGTGCCGCCAGCATCGGTGGTCAAGGAGGCGAGGGCCGCAGTCGCGCCGACGCCGGCGCCGAACACTGTTGCACCGGCCGTATTGGCGGTCAATGCAAACGCGCCGTCGAGCGTAGCGTTGAATGCAATGTTGCCACCGCCCGTGCTCGTTACCGTGGTGTTGGCCCCCAGCGTGACCGCATCGCCATAGGCCTGTGCGCCGGTGGTCGTGATTGCCCCGCCGTTAATGGCGGTCGTCCCGCCGGCATCGGTCGCGAGCGAGGTAAGCGCATTCGTGCCACCCACGGCGCCGCCGAAGCTCGTCGCGCCGCTGCTATTGACGATCAGCGCATGCGGACCATTAACGGTGCTCGCGAGCGCTATGGCGCCGCCGCCTGTGCTTGTCAGTGTCGTAACCGCCGAGAGCGTCACAGCGTCGCCATACGTCTGCGCCCCGCTGGTGGTGACGAACACCGGACCAGCGCCGTTGAGCACCGTCGTACCGCCGGCATTGGTGGTGAGCGAAGCAAGCGCGGTTGTGGCGCCGACAGAACCGCCGAAGGTCGTGGCGCCCGTGGTATTGACCGTCAACGCCCGTGCGCCGTCAACGCTAGCATTGAACCCGATGCCCGCATTGCCGGTGCTCGCGAGTGTCGTATCTGCGGCCAGGGTGACCGCGTCGCCGTAGGTTTGGCTGCCCGTGGTCGTGACACTTGCCCCGCCGAGCGTCGTCGTGCCCGCGGCATCGGTCGTCAAGGATGTCAATGCCGCTGCGCCGCCGACGGCGCCGCCAAGCGAGGTCGTCCCGGCGGTGTTGATCTGCAATGTCTGCGCGCCGTTCAACGTACTGGCGAGCGCGATACCACCCGCACCGGTGCTCGCCAAGGTGGTGGCCGCGCCCAGCGTTACCGGATCGCCATACGTTTGCGCGCCGGTCGTGGTCATCGTGCCGCCGTTGATCGTGGTGGTCCCCGCAGCGTCGGTGGTAATCGATGCGAGGGGCGTGGCGCCGCCTAGCGCTGCGCCGAAGATGGTCGCGCCCCCCGTATTGATTATGAGCGTCTGCGCGCCATCGACCGTGCCACTGAATGCGATGTTGCCGCTACCGTTACTCGTCAAGGTGGTCACGCCGCCGCCCAGAACGACAGCATCGGTGTAGTTCTGCGCGCCCGCGGTCATGATCGCGCCGCTCAAGGTCGTCGTACCGCCGCCGTCCGAGGCGAAGTTGTTCACGTCGGCGAACGTGCCGCCATTGACCGTCGTGGCACCGGAGAAACTGAATGTCAGGTCGAAGCCGCCGCCGCTGATCGCACCGTTGAACGTGCCGGTGGTGCCGGCGAGCGTGGTGTTGGCGCCCAAGGTGAGCGAATCGCCATAGGTCTGGGCACCCGTCGTAGTCACGGCCCCGCCGCTGATGGTCGTTGACCCGGCGGCATCGGTGGTAAGCGAGGTGAGCGGCGTCGCACCGCCGACCGCGCCGCCGAATGTCGTGGCGCCGGCAGTGTTGATGCTCAAAGTCTGCGCGCCATTGAGTGTGCCGTTGAATGCGATGTTGCCGGCACCCGTGCTCGTGAGCGTCGTACCGGCCCCGAGCGTCACCGCATCGCCATAAGTCTGGCCGAGCGACGTGGTAACAGCGCCGCCATTGATCGCCGTGGTGCCCGCGGCGTTGGTGGTAAGGGATGCGATCGGCGTGACGCCACCAACGACGCCGCCGAACGTCGTCGTGCCTGCCGTGTTGATGGCAAGAGTTTGAGCGCCGTTCAGAGTGCCATTGATGGCGATATTGCCAGCGCCCGTGCTGGTCAAGGTCGTCGCGGCGCCGAGCGACACGGCACTGTTGTAGGCCTGCGCACCTGTGGTGCTCACGCCACCACCGTTTATCGCCGTCGACGTACCTGTGACCGAGACAGACGCCAATGCGTTGGTATTGCCGACTGGGCCACCGAAGGTCGTCGTGCCGACATTCAATACGACCAGGGCATGCGCACCGTTCACCGCCTGCGTGAAAACGACGTTGTTGCCCGCTCCGCCGGCGTCGATAGTGAAAGCGCCGAAGAGATTGAGGCAATTCGCGAAGTTCTGCGCCCCTGCGAGCGGACCGGCGACGCCGTCGCAGCCGCTGGCATCGGTGACCAGGAAGGCGCGTCCGTTCAGCGTCAAGCTACCGTTGATCGCAATCAGGCCGCCCGGCGTCGCGTCCAACCTCGTGTCTTGTGACAGCGAGACGTTATCGCCGTAAGTCTGGTTGCCGGTGGTTTTGATATCGACCGCAGCCGGCAGACCGCCGATATTGAGCACGGTGGCGCCGCCCGCGTTGGTCGCCAGGGAAGTTAGCGGCGTGGCGCCTCCGACCACGTCGTTGAACGTCGTCGTACCGGCTGTATTCAACGTCAGCGACCGAGCGCCGTCGATCGTCGAATTGAACGTGATATCACCTTGCGCGCCAGCTCCGTTGCTCGTGAGCGTAGTGTTGGCACCCAAGGTCACGGCGTCGCCATACGTCTGCGTTTGCGCAGTTGTAATTGCCGTCGTATTGATCGCGGTCGAGCCGGTCGCATTGGTCGCGAGCGAGGTGAGTGGTGTCGCACCGCCCACGATACCGTCGAACCGGCTGACGCCCGCGGTGTTCACGGCGAGCGTCTGCCCGCCGTTCAACGTGCTGGCGAAGCGGATGTCGCCGCCGCCGGAGCTGATCAACGTGGAATTGCCCGTTAGCGTCACGGCGTCGTTGTAGGTCTGTGCACCGGTCGTAGAGACGTTGGCTCCGATCGAGGTCGTGCCGGTTGCGTTCGTGGTCACCGATGTGAGCGGCGTGCTGCCGCCCACGGTGGTTCCGAACGTGGTCGCGCCGCCGGTGTTGATAGCAAGTGTCTGCGCGCCGTTCACCGTTCCGTTGAACGCAATATCAAGGTCTCCGGTGCTCAGGAAAGTGGCTGCTGCACCTAGCGTAACCGCGTCACCGTACGTCTGTGCGCCGCTGGTGGTTACCGCGCCACCGTTGATCGCAGTGGTGCCGCCCGCATTGGTCGTCACCGAAATGAGCGGCGTAACGCCGCCGACGGCAGCTGCGAACGTCGCCGTGCCGGCCGTGTTGATCCCCAGCGTCCGCGCACCGTTGACGATACCGCTGAAAGTGATGTTGCCTTGTGCACCCGCGCCGTTGCTGGCGAGCGTGGTGTTCGCGCCCAGGGTCACGGCATCGCCATAGCTTTGTGTTTGCGCGGTAGTGATGGCGGTGGTGTTGAGTGCGGTCGACCCCGCGGCATCAGTAGTAATCGATGTAACCGGTGTCGTGCCGCCCACGACGTTGGCGAACGTCGTCGTGCCCGCCGTATTGATCGCCAGCGTCTGGCCACCATTGACCGTGCCGCCGAAAGTGATGTCGCCCTGCGCGCCGGCGCCGTTGCTGGTAAGGGTCGTATTCGCCCCCAGGCTTATGGCGTCGCCATAGCTTTGGGTCTGTGCCGTCGTAACGCTCGCGGTGTTGATTGCCGTCGTGCCGGCGGCGTCGGTCGTAATGGACGTGAGCGGCGTCGCGCCGCCTACGGCATTACCGAACGTGGTTGTGCCACCGGTATTCACGGTCAGCGTTTGGCTTCCGTTCAGAGTGCTGACGAAGGCGATGGCGCCGCCGCCGCTGCTGCTCAGCACGGCATTTCCGGTAAGCGTCACGGCGTCGTTGTAGGTCTGCTGGCCGGTCGTGCTAACGTTGCCGGCGAGCGAAGTCGTCCCACCCGCATTGGTGGTGATCGATGTGAGCGGCGTCGTCCCACCAATGATCCCACCCATTGTGGTCGCGCCGGTCGTGTTGATCGCAAGCGTTTGCGCGCCGTTGACCGTTGCGTTCAGTGCGATCGCGGCGTTGCCCGTGCTCGCCAGCGTTGTCGCCGCGCCGAGGGTAACGTCATCGCCATACGTCTGCGCACCTGTCGTCGTCACCGCGCCGCCATTGATCGCCGTAGTGCCGCCGGCATTGGTCGTGACGGACGTTAGTGCCACGGTGCCGCCGACCGCGCCGCCGAAAGTCGTCGTGCCCGTCGAATTGACGATGAGATCCTTACCGCCGTCGAGCGCCTGATTGAACGTTACCGCGCCCGTACCTGACGCCAATGTCACGGAAGCCGCAGCCGCGCCGCTCAGGTTCGCCGCACCGGTGATCGTGATCGCCTGGTTGGTGGCGCTGATATTGTTGTTGAGGTTGACCGCACCTCCGGGGCCGGCATTCAGCGCAACAGACGAAGCGCCCGTGACAGCGCCATTCACCGTGATCGTGCCCCCGCCGCCTTGCAGCACCGTGACCGGATTCCCGAACGACGGATTGAGCACACCCGAGCCTACCGTCGTCGTGGCGGTGCCTCCGACGCGACCGATCGTTACCATGCTGAAGCCTGCTTGCAGCGCATCGAGTGTGGCCTGGCTCACCTGCAAGCCGCCCGCGCCGCCCGTCACCAAGCCGATGTTGATGATATCGGTAGCCGGACGCAGCACTGCGGACCCCGTACCCGTCACCGAATTCGCCCCCCCATTCAGGTTGATCGTGTCGGCTGCGAATATCAACTCATTGGCTGCTGCCGCTAGCGTGGAAGAAAAAGTAAGCGCGCCACCGCTCGACTGGAATGACACGTCGCGCGACAGTGTGACCGGACCGCTGTAAGTTTGGTCATTGTTCGTCTCGATGCTGCTTGCATTCGATTGAATCGCGACGCTCCCGCCATTGTTGACGGCGAGGCTGGTCAAGCGGGTCGAGGCGCCGACGGCGCCGGAGAAGGTGACCGTTCCTGACGTCGTCAAGGCGAGCGCTTGGCCACCATTTAGCGTCGAATTGACGTTGATGTTGCCGCCCGTGCCCCCGGCGGCGTCTATGGTCACCGCCCCCCCCCCAAGGTCGGTTGCGCCCGCAAGGGTGACGCTACCGCCGTTACCCTGCGCCCCGCCTGCACCCCCGGCACCGCCGGTCGCCGAGAGATCACCGTTGAGCGTGATGAGCGTGCCCCCGGTAAGCGAGATGGTGCCCGCGCTACCGCCATTCAGAGCCGCATTCGCATTCGCGCCGCCGCTCGCGTTCAACTGCCCCACCGAAAGGGCACCGCTCGCATTGAGCGTGATCTGACCCCCAGCGCCCGCGGCGCCGGCGCCCGCGGCCGCCCCGCGGCTATCGATCAGCGCGTTGGCGGTAATGTTCTTGCCCGCCGCGGCGTTGTTGGTGACGATGATGTTGCCGCCATTGGCGCCGGCCGTGGCCGGCGCGGTGGTGATGGCTCGCAGGGTCACGTCACCGGTATTCGCCGCGATCGTGGAGGCGCCAGCCGTGTTGCTGGCAAGTGTTCCGCCCGTGATGGTTACGCCTCCTGGCGCCGTAATGGTGGCGTTGTTCGCCATGAGGAAAACCGCCGCCCCGGCGGTCCGCTGCGCGGCCGTAGCACCCGAGTCGTTGAAGGTAGCCGTAAGCGCGCCACCCAGCGTGAGATCGACATTATTGCTCAAGCTGATCGATCGACCCGCCCGCACCGTCAGATTGTTCGCCGCGGCGGCCGCGCTCACGTCATTACTGAAAACAACGTCGCGGTTGGCAAACAACGTCACTGCGGCGCCGCCCAGTGCAGCCACCAGGTTTGCCGGGCTGATACTCACGTCCGTACCGGCCGCGGGGTCGTCGAATCCCGTCGGTATGGCATCGGGACCGCCGGCGGCAACGCTCAAATCGCGCGGATCGAGCAACAGCACGCCGGTTGCGCCCTGCGGCGCCCTTAGATCGGTCATTCCACGATAGTCCAAGGTCGCCTTGCCCGACACCTCCGCAAAACCGCCGTTGCCCGCCGCGGCACCGCCGCGCGCGCTGATGGTGCCGTAGAACTGCGTGGATTGGTCGGACCAGACGATCACGCGCCCACCGTCGCCCGCGCTAACCGCGTCCGCCGAAATCGACGCATTGGCGCCCACGAATGCGGCGGATGCGTTCCGCTCCGGCCCATTGCCCTGGAAGTTGCCGCCGATCAAGACCGCACCGCCGCCACGGTCGCCGGATGCATCGATGCGGGCCCCTTCGAACAGTCCGACCTTGTCGCCCAGCACTTTGACGATGCCGCCGCTTTCTCCTGCATTGCGGCCGCGCGCATCGAGTGAACCCGCCACGCTGACCACACCCTTGTCCCCGCCATCGAGGACGATGGTCCCGTTGCGTTCACCAAGGCTGGTGGCGCGCGCCACCCCTTCCATGTTGATGACCGTATCGAGCAGCGCATTGGCCGACTGGGCCGTCATGACCACGTTGCCGCCCTCGGCGATGATGGTCCCTTGATTGGCAACGCTCGCATTCAATGCGGCGGCATCGACTGAGAACTTCACCAGCCCATCGCCGCGGAAATCGAGTGTCACGCGATCACCGGCGGCGAGCCCTACCGTGCCCATGCGCGCGCTGATGCTGCCCTCGTTGCGGACCTGGGGGGCCAGCAGCGCAGCCAAAGTGCCGGTCGTGATGACGCCGCGATTGACCACTACACCGGCACCGCCACCGTTCGTGAACGAAAGCCGGCCGGCAAGGAAATCACTATCACCAATAGATAGGGTGCTGGCCACGAAACCGGCGGCATCGACATGTGCCCCGGTGCCGAGCGTCACGCCGAGCGGATTGACCAGGAATACCTGGCCATTGGCGCTGATGCGGCCGAGAATCTCGGAGTAACTGCCCCCGATGACGCGATTCAGCAGCATCGAGCTCACCGCGGGCTGCGCGATATTGACCGCTTCACCGCGCCCGACATTGAACGTCGCCCAGTTGATAATGGCCTTGTCCGTGCCCTGCGTCACGTTCATCGTGCGAGCATCCGGACGGGCGACGGAGACGGTGCCCGCTACCGCCTGCTCGCCGGTAGGCAAAGACATCGCATGCCCCGCCCACACGCCGAGCAGTGCGCCAACGAGTGGCGTCAAGCGCCAGGCTCGCGCATGCGCGGTCGGGTCGCGCCGCAAGCCGTGCGCCGGCATCCGAGGGTTGCTCGCGTCGTTCCGGGATTTCCTGCCCATGAATGCCATTCCTCCGCTGATCACGGCAGCCGAATCAATCGGTCGCCGCGCTTGCGCGACATCGGCTGAGCGCCAGCCTTGCGACTCTTTGCCTCGCGAGGCAGCGCATGATGAACGTGCGTCAGCCGGCCGGGGCCTTGAACGGTGCTTCGCTCGATCTCAAAACCACTTGACGCCACGAATCCAGAAGCTCGGATGCCGCGGCACGTCCGACTTGGGCTGCTCCGAGCCGATGCGCCACGCAAAATCGGCCGAAAGGCTGTAATCGCCGGCTCGACCCAAGCGTACGCCGAGCCCTGTCCCCCACAACGTCCGACGATTGTCGTTCGCAAGGAAAGTCACGGGATCGATATCGAACGCAGGATTGGGTGACTTGTAGCGGCGCACATGCGCGCCGTCGATGAACGCGGCCAGCGTCAATTCGCTTTGCAGCAGCTTGAACCCGGGAACCACATAACGGCCTTCGAGCGAGAACAAGGCCGCCTCGTCCGCGAGACCTTCGCCGACGGGATAGGCGCGAACGCCGAAGGGTCCGCCGACGCTCATCTTCTCCACCGATGCGAGATTCTGCGAGGCCGCCTGCACGCTCAGACGCACGACCGCGTGCAGGGCCTCCGATACGCGCTGCACCCGCTGCGCCTCGAGGTTGTACTTCATGTAATTGCCCGCGGTGTCGAAGGCAATCGCGTCGTTCTGGACCAGGGTCGGATTGAGCAGCTTGAGCTGGCCGCTCGTAACCGTGAAGCTGAAGGTGTTGAGACCGCCGCCGAGGAAGAAGTCGCGCGAATCGCCGAAGATACCCAGCTTTACCGCTTTCGTGCGTCGTTGCTCGAGCGAGAGCACGGCATCGACCCGATCTTCGAGCTCCTTCAGCTCGCCCGAGATCTGGCCGAATACATTGAGATCGCGCGTGCGCACGATCGGATGCACCAGCAGTATCGAAGCGAGATCGGCCTCACCGCTTGCCCGCTGCGACGCCAGGCTGCCGCCCAAGTCGTAGCGCATCTGCGAGAAGCTGAAACCCGCCTTGGTTCCCCAATAAGTCACCGGCATGGAGTACGACAATCCGATGACCTCGGTCAGCTTGTCCTGCGATATCAGGCCGCGGGCAGAGAACTGATCGCCGATGCCGAATACGTTGTTCAAAAAGACCTGGCCGCCGGCCCGAATCGCCCCCGCGTACTTGTTGCCGAAATTCTCTACCTCGGCCACGCCGGTCACGCGGCGCCCGTCATCGCCGATCTCCACGGTCAGGTCCGCCTCGCCGACGTTGGCCCCGGGGCCTAATGTGGACTGCACAGTGGTCGCGGGCAGATCGCCCAGCAACAACAACGGGCGTTCGACCCCGCTCTCGGTGGCGATCGAGCCGGGCTCGATGCGCCGCAGATAGCCCTCCGCGATCCACGGCTTGAGGCGCGCGCTCGGGCCTTGTTTGACGTTCACCTTGCCCATGCGGCCTTCGAGGACGTGGATCTCGACCACACCGCCACCGAGCTCCTGCCGCGGCAGATAAGCTTGTGCAAGAAAGTAACCGCGGCTGCGATAGAACGATGTGACGGCTCGCACGGCTTCGGACAGGCCGTCGAAGTCGAGCTCCTTGTTCACGAACTCGGATAGGGCCGGCTGGATCTCGGTTTCCGTGAACAAGGTGTTGCCGGTGATGCGAAAGCCCTTCACGGTCACTTTGATACCGGGCGGGGCTTCCATGCGCGGCCGCGGCGGCGGCACGTCAATGCCGGTTGAAGGGCGCTTGAGCGCCGGCGGCTCCTTGACGGTCTCCAGGATGGTACCGGCGTCCGGCCGTGGCTGTGCCATCGCGAGCAGGGCACACGACCCCAGCGCGCACCCGAGCATGGCTGCGATCGCGCCCGGTTTTATCGTTCTATATTGTTGCTCGAACACTCGGCTACCTCCCTCGCGCGCGTCCCTGACTCGAAATTGCGCCACCCGAGCGGCGTACGCCGTCTCGAATCGAGCCTACTCCGGCGCCAGCACGCCCGGGCGAAATGCCCCTTACGAGACTACCCTGAATGCAGGGTCCAGGAAAAGAATGACAATCGCTACCCCATAGCCATTCATCCGTTTGGGCGAGGCGTATGTGGTGGGTTTGCAACAGCGAAGGGACATGCCGAGCGCATCGATGCGTGCCGGATGCCGCTCGCATCGATCATTGCCGCAGTCTGCGGACCTGCTCCTGGTAGGCGCGCAGGAAAGCCGCGCCGAAGACCCTGTCGAAGTTGTCGTCCGCGTCCTTCAGAGTTTGCTCGTAATAGCCGACGAAGCAGTCCCACAACAACGCCTTCTTGTTGGCGAGCAGCGACTTGGTGCCTTCCTTCTCCAAGCGCTTTTCGATCAGCGCAGGCTCGAAGCGCTTGACCGCGCCCATGAGCGCGGCGCGCATCCCGGCCACCAGCGCCAGCTCGTGCGCCTGCAAATCGGCGCACGCATCCGCGACCGCCTTCGGTGGCGGCAGGAACGCCTCGGTTCGGGTCGCGGGGTCGAACACGAACCGAAGGGCCTCGTCGACGGTCTCGATCAGCTTGAGCGCGTTGTTCTCGCGCGTGGCCACCATGGTGCGATCGGCCGCGCGCAACTCCTCCTTGACTTTCGCGCGGGCGAGCAGCATGCCCATCAGACCTTCCACCGCCGCCCGCACCGTGGCGCCGCATTCGTGCAGGAAGGCATCGGCCTCCTGGTCGCTGATGCGCACTCCGGACATGCCGGCACCACGCAAGAAGGCATCGACCGCGGCAAGCGCCTCGGCCGCGGCCGGCATCGCCGCCGCTGCAGGCCGCTCGATCGCACGAGGCGCGGGCACCGGCGCCAACGCGTCCAGAGACAAAGCTGACGGGCGGCCGGTGATAGCAACGCTCGGCGCGGACTCCAGCGGAAAATCGAACTCGGGCGGGGAAACCTCGGCCGTGGCCGCATCGCTCGAGGGCGCGTTCAGTATGCCGAGCGGATCGTCATGAACCGCGGCCGGTCCGGCCGATCCCAGCAACGCGGCCAAAGGGTCCTCGGCCGGCACGGCCAATGGCGGCGGCGCCGGCGCGCGCTCAGGCTTGAGCTGGGGCACTGGTCTCGCCGCTGCGGGAGGAAGGCCGGTTCCGGGGAAAGGCAGATGAACATCGTGGACGTGATCCAGCTCATCGCTGCCGCCGATGCCGCCGCCGAAGCCGCCGCGCGCCGGCATACGCCGATCGGCGCTAGCGAGTCCGAGGGGATCGGCTTGCGGCAGCGCGGAGCCATTCAACAGTGCATCGATCGGCGATTCCGTGCCTGCCCCATGAAGGAACTCGTCGGGCGATCCCGTCGTCGCGGAGGCCGTTGCGCTGTCGCGCCCGAGCAACTGAGCGAGCGGATCTTCCGCTGCCGGCGATGCGGCCGGTTGCGCGCTCTGAGCGTCGCCGCGACCACCGAGCAAATCGAGCAGCGAATCCGGCGCAGCGGGCTTTTCGCCCGCCGGTCCGAACAGGTCTTCCAGGCCCCCGGATGCACGCTTCGAAGCCGGCGGCGGGCTTGGCGCCGCCGGCGCGCCGCCGAACAAGGCATCGAGATCCACGGGACCGCGACCCGCCGCCAGCGGACCCGGCATGCCGGTCTCGCTCTTGGCCTCACCGGCAGTCACGACCGCGAACTCGTAATCGCCGATCACGAGCCGGTCGCCGAGACCGAGCGCGTGCTGCTGTCCCGCGGCCACCACCTGGCCGTTGACGAGCACCGGATTGATCTGCGAGCTCACGCGAACGACATAGTCCTCGCCCATGCGCACGATGGTGGCGTGCTTGCGCGACACCCGCCGGGTCGGATCCTCCAGCACGATGTCGCACTCGTTGCCGCGTCCGATCGTGCAATGCGCGGCACTCAGCGGCGTGACAACCGGCTGGGCGAATTCCTCGTCGGCATGACGGATCGCGGACAGTCCTAGCAGCATCGGGCAAGTCGCGGAAACGATGGGCGATCTTTCGACCCACTATAGCACCGCCGGCAGGGGCGGACCAGCACAGGGCGGCGCCATGGCAGCATGCGGCGATGGCAGCATTTCGCTGCTGCACCGGCCGGCAGGCTCGGTGCGCGCTATCTCGCGATGGTGCTAGTGTCCTGAGTCCGAGGTTCGTCGCTATATGGCCAAGCCCGACAACGGCATCCTGAATGGCAAAAGTGTCGAAATCGGCGCCAGACGCGAAGCGAACCGCAGCCAGGTTGGACACCTGGCGAGGATTCGCGACAAAGGATGGCGTCGATTCTCGGCATCTTTTGTGCGGCGAATTTCGGACTCAGGA
>JADLAC010000050.1 GCA_020848435.1 Burkholderiales bacterium
ACTGTACCCTGAGCGGCAAAAGTGGCGAAATCGACGTCAGACGCGAAGCGAATCGCAGCCAGGTTGGACACCTGGCGAGGATTCGCGACAAAGTATGGCGTCGATTCTCGACATCTTTTGTGCAGCGGATTTCGGACTCAGGACGCTAGCGTTTCGGGCACGCTCGTCGCGGCGGACCTATGCTGAAACCACCGGCTCGGACTCGAACCACGCTGCAACACGGAGTGCGATGATGCGTTACCAATCCCAGTCGGTCGCCTACTGGTACTTCGCGGTTGCGATGGTCCTATTCGGCTTGCAGCTCGTGTTCGGGCTGCTGTCCGCGGCGAAGTACCTCGGCCCCGATCCGCTGCTCTACATTCTGCCCTTCGACGTGACCAAGATGATCCACACCAACCTGCTGATCGTGTGGGTGCTCACGGGATTCATGGGCGCGACCTACTGGATGGTGCCGGACGAATCGCGCACCGAGCTCTACAGCGTCAAGCTCGCCTATGTCCAGCTCGGCTTGTGGACGCTCATGGGCGTGAGCGCCGTGATCGGATACCTGTTCCGCTACGGCACTGGCAACAAGCTGCTGGAGCAGCCGCTGCCGCACAAGCTCGTCATCGTCGTGGTGATGCTCATGTTCCTCTACAACGTCGGCATGACCATCAAGCGCTCCGGGCGCTTCACCACCACCGAGGGCGTGTTGCTGCTCGGCGTCGGCCTCGCCGCAGTGCTCTATCTACCGGCCTTGCTGCATTTCGAGAACTACACCGTTTCGATCTTCTATCGCTGGTGGACGATCCATCCCTGGGTCGAAGGCGTATGGGAAATGATCCAGGGCGGCTTCCTCGCCTATCTGCTCATCCGCTTGTCAGGCGCCGACCGCGAGGTGCTGGAGAAATGGCTTTATGTCATCGTCGGGCTGGTGTTCATCGCCGGCATCTTGGGTACGGCGCACCATTACTACTGGGTGGGCGTGCCGGCCTACTGGCTGCCGATCGGGGGCATTTTCAGCGCGCTCGAGCCGGTCGCGCTGGTCGCCATGGCGATGTACGCGTATTCGGCGATGCGACGCGCGGGGCTGGCGCATCCGAACACGCTTGCTTTGCACTGGACGCTCGGCAGCGCGGTCTTTACCCTGTTCGGCGCCGGGCTGCTCGGGCTCGCGCATACCTTTCCGGCGGTGAACAAGTGGACCCACGGCACCCTCATCACCGCCATGCACGGGCACGCGGCCTTCTATGGCGCGTATGCGATGATCGTGCTGGCGATGATCACGTATGCATTGCCCTCGTTCCAGCGCGCTCGGTCTGAACGCGGCAGCGCGCTCGGCTACTGGTCGTTCTGGTTGCAGCTCGGCGGCATGTTCGGCATGACCCTGTCGTTCGCCACGGCGGGCATCGCGCAGGTGTACCTGGAGCGGATACTGGGTCTCGGCTTTCTCGATACCCAGCTCAAGATCCAGGTGCATTTCCTGATGCTCATCGCCACCGCGGCGCTGTTCGCCGTCGGGGTGGCATTGTTCATCTGGGATTTCTTCCGGGCGGCGCCGCGGTTCGAGCCGGCCGGCGAGGGCGAGGCTACGCCGCGGCCGCGTAGCGCTCCAGCATGAGCGCCTCGACCCGGCGATGACCGTACCGGACGAAGCGAGGCTCGACCCGCTCGCCGGCATTTCGCTGCGCGAGCGGCGTGGGGCGAGCGCTGAGCGCGCGCCCTTCTATCTGCCCGCCGGCGACGAGATCTCGATCTTCGAGCAAGCGCATCGCCATCAGCTCGCGGTGATGCTGAAGGGCCCCACCGGTTGCGGCAAGACGCGCTTCGTCGAGCACATGGCGGCACGGCTCGCTCGCCCGCTCGTGCTCATCTCCTGTCACGACGACCTCGCTGCGAGCGACCTGGTCGGCCGTTACCTGATCCGCAACGACGGCACGGTGTGGCAGGACGGACCGCTCACGCGCGCGGTGCGCTCAGGCGCGATCTGCTACCTGGACGAGGTCGTCGAGGCGCGACAGGACACCGTGGTGGTCATTCACTCGCTGACCGATCATCGGCGCACGCTCGCGATCGACAAGACGGGCGAGAGCATCGAGGCCGCGGCCGGATTTCAGCTCGTCGTGTCGTACAACCCCGGCTATCAGCGCATGCTGAAGGACTTGAAGCCGAGCACGCGGCAGCGCTTCATCGCGATCGACTTCGACTTTCCTTCGGCCGAACGCGAAGCGCGCATCGTCGGCCACGAAAGCGGCGCCGACGGCGCGACGGTACACGCCCTGGTGGCCCTGGCGGCGCGCCTGCGCGGCTTGCAGGACCGCGGCCTGGCCGAAGTGCCCAGCACGCGGCTGCTGATCGCGGCCGCGCGCTTGATCGCCGGCGGCATCGCGCCGCGCAGCGCCTGCTACAACGCAATCGTATCGCCGCTCTCCGACGATCCCACGCTGCTCGCTGCGATGCGCGACCTGGTGGACGCGAGCTTCGTGTGACGGCAGCGACGTGGCCGAAGCCGAAGACGTCATCACCGACGCCGCCCGCCACGCCACGGTGTTCGCGCGCGAGCTGTGGCGCCGTCAGCGTCCCCGCACTGCGCTGCCGCGGCCGCTCGCGCTTGCCGACATCGCTTCCCGGCTCGAGCTGCTGGTCGCCGCCGTAACAGGCACGAGCTATTCGATCCGCCCGGCGCAGCCACCGGCGCCGACCACGATGTTGCGAAAGATCTTTCAGCGCCGCGAGCCACCGCCGCCGTGCTGCGCGCTGCCCGCGACCGATGGCGCCAGCATCTGGCTGCCGCCGAGCGTGGGCCATGGGGATGCACGAATTGGCGCCGAGCGTTATCGCGCCCTCGCCTTGCAGCAGGCCACGCGCGCCGCGCGCGGCAGTGCCGGTGTGCCGAGCGGCGAGCCCGATCCACTCGTGCGCGATCTGTATCTCGTCTTCGAAGCGTACGCTGCCGATCATGCGCTGGCGCAGGCACTGCCCGGCATGGTGACACAGATCGATGCGCTACGCCGGGAGGCTTTGTCGGCGCGTGCGCCGCTCGAGCGTCTTGCAGCGGGCAGCCAAGCACTGGAGGCGCTGGTGCGCAGCATGCTCGAACGATCCTGCCTCGAATCGCACCCCCGGTTGCCGCTGCCCGCGACGCCGGCGCACTGCTGGCAGGCCGCACGCGAGTGCGCCGAGCGCTGGGCCCTCGAGTGGCAGGGCACACGCCGCCGGCACGCATGCCGGCTGTTGAAGGATCTCTGGACGGGCG
This sequence comes from Burkholderiales bacterium, assembly GCA_020848435.1. Lineage (GTDB taxonomy): Bacteria > Pseudomonadota > Gammaproteobacteria > Burkholderiales > WYBJ01 > WYBJ01. Next base: position 3,236 of record JADLAC010000050.1, read on the forward strand.
AGTTGCGCCCGCCGCCGGCGCCGCACGCGGGCTCGGTCACGGCGCCGGGCGCTGCTGACTTCGAGCACGCAATGGCCGGGACGCGAACAGCGCGGCTGTCGCGCCGCCCCGACGTTCGCCCGGCGCGCGCGGACGAGGATGACGCCAAGCAGGGCGCCTGGATGATCCAGACGACGCAACCGCACGAGCACGCAGAGGACGGCTTCGGCATGCAACGTCCCACCGACCGGGACGAGCACACGGCCGCGGAGGATTTCGCGGATTCGCTCGCCGAGCTGCCGGCGGCGCGGCTGGTAACGACGCCGGGACAGCCGAAGGAGATCCTGCTGGCGGACGATCCGCCGGAGCGGATCGCGCGCCGCGCCGGCGCCCCCGATCGGCCAGAAACAACGCGCATCTGCTATCCCGAATGGGACTTCCGCAGCGGCGCTTATCGCCAGCCCGGCGCCATCGTGCGTCTGCTGCCTCCCGCGCTCGGATCGCAGCTCTGGGTGGAACGGACCCTTGCCGAGCACGGCGCGCTGCTGCCACGAATCCGCCGCCGCTTCGAGATGCTGCGCGCCTTGCCCATGCGCCTGCGCAAACAGCTCGACGGCGACGACGTCGATCTCGCGGCGTACATCGATGCCTATGCCGACTACCGGGCCGGCCGGCCCATGGGTCAGTCGCTCTACGCGCTGCGGCGCAGAGTACGGCGCGATGTCGCCTTGCTGCTGCTGATCGACGTCAGCGGATCGACCGATGCATGGATCGCGGCGCACCGGCGCGTCATCGACGTGGAGCGCGAGGCGCTGCTGCTGGTGTGCGTCGCGCTGGAAGGCTTGGCCGAGCCGTATGCCGTGCAAGCGTTCTCGGGCGACGGACCCGGCGCCGTGACTTTGCGTCCCGTGAAGGATTTCCAGGAGCGCTATGGCGAGCCCATCGCCCGGCGCATCGCTGCATTGGAACCGGAACACTACACCCGCGCCGGCGCCGCGCTCCGCCATGCGAGCGCCTGCTTGATGCGCCAGGGCGCGCGCCATCGGCTGCTGTTGCTGCTCTCCGACGGTAAGCCCAACGACATCGACGACTACGATGGCCGCTACGGCGTCGAGGACATGCGCCAGGCCGTGACCGAGGCGCGCCTGCAGGGCATCTGCGCGTTCTGCCTGACGATCGATCGACAAGCCGCGACCTATCTGCCGCGCGTATTCGGGCCGAATCAGTATGCGCTCTTGACCGAGCCCCAGCGCTTGCCCTTCGTGTTGCTCGATTGGATGAAGCGCTTGCTCACGCCATGACGGCTGCGAAAGCCGCGGCCGGATTCATTCTTGGCGGCCGAGGTGCCTCGCTGCCGCCGCGCCCGCGGCTATGTCGGCCTCGGCGTGCGTCCGCAGCATAACCCGCGGCCATTGTTGCCGACCCGCAGGCACTCCCGCCGCTGGTGGCCTCGACGGGTGTCATGGCGCGAGGCCAGCGAGGCCCCGGCCCTTGGTTCCAGCGCCGGCTGCCGGCGGGTCGCGGCTGCGCCGTAGAGCCACGACCCAGCGGCCATGCCGCATTCGGTCAGTGCTTCAAGGCCTGAAAGCGCGGATGCTCGAAATGTGCGTTGTAGGCATCGAGCGCATCGACGGCCTTTACGAACCCGGCGCGAGCCGTGGTGGTCTTGTCCTTGCCGCTCATCGCATCGGCTGCGGCCATCATGTCGGCGATGACCACGTGCAACACGGCATCGGCCGCCGGCTCAAGCTTGCAGTTCTGCACGATATAGGCGACCTGGCGCGTCACTTCATCGGCTAGCGCTTTGTATTGCGCCGGTTTCAACTGATCGCGGTGGGCGGCGTCGAGCCGTGAAGCCAGGCTCGCGCGGATTCGATCCATGCCTTGCCGCAACGCTGCATCGGTCGCCCATTTCTTGCCTTGGTTCAGTTTGAGCACCGCGTGGCTTTCGCCGTGGTCGTGCGTGCCGGCCGCGGCCAAGGCCGATCCGGTCGTGCCCAATGCCACGAGTACCGCGCCCGCGAGCGCCGCGCGTTTCAATGCGTTGATGCGATTCATTGCCGTCTCCGTCGTTAGAGGGGTCGAGACGCCGGCGCGAAACTCCATCGCGCCGTCTCTGTTGTCTTCAACGAATGGCGCAGCGATTTGTTCCACCGCGTCAGCGCCGATGGAGTTGTTCGGCGCCCTGCGCTCCAGCCGGCTGCTGCAACAAGCGATCGGCGAGTACGCCGCGTTGCCGCGGATCGAGCATTTCCCGCTCGGTCAAGAGCTGCTCGATGACCAGTCGCTGCTGCTTGCGCTGGATTGCTTCGATGCGCTCGCGTTGCGCCTCGATGACGCCGCGGTCCGGCGCCGCGGAAAACATCTCGCGCACCAGCCGCTCGCGCGCGGCCTCGAGTGCGCCGCGGTCGCCATCCAGGGCCGCGAGGAAACGGCTTTCAGCTTCGACCCAGAGCCGGCGCTGTTCGGCCGACAGATCGAGGCGGTTCATGAGGTCGGCGGCAGGCGCAACCGGCCGGGTGAAATGCCGATAGCCGATCGCGACCAGCACGCCGAGATTCGCGAGCAGCGAGCAAACGAGGACGAGCTTCAAGGCACAGCGGGTCATTGCATTGGTCCCGCGGCCGGGCAAGCGGGTGTCGCCAAGCAGACGCCGCCCGGCGGTATGGGATCGAACACCGCCATGAGCGCTGGCTGACCGATAGCGCCGGCGGGTGCGCCGATCACGAGCACGCCCATCATGACGCCGGCTCCCGCCGATGCCAGCCCCGCGAGCGCCTGCGGCAGGATTCGCCACGGCTGCCACCTCGGGGCGCGTGGGGTTTTCGCGCGTGACTGCTCGCGCGCAAGGCGCTCATCGATCAGCGCTGCGAGATCGAACCCGAGTTGCGGCTCGGGCAGCATGCGGAAATCGGTCGCGAGCTGCTGCAATCGGGATGCGAGCGCCGCGCATGTCGCGCACGCGGCGAGATGGCGCTCGAATTCGGCTAGCGCGTCGCCGGCGAGCTCTCCATCCACGTAGGCCGAGACATCGGCGGCTCGGGCGCATGGGATCGTCATGGCTTGTTCCTCATGGCTGCGGCGGCAGCCGGGTCAGGAGCGCGGCACGGGCGCGCGCGATCCGCGACTTGACCGTTCCGGCGCTCAGGCGCAAGCTTGCGCCGATTTCCTCGTACGACATCTGTTCCACTTCCCGCAATAGCAGAATCTCGCGATGCTCGGGGGCGATGGCCTGCAAGGCCGCCTCGAGCAGACGATAGCGCTGCCGGGTCTCGGCCGCATCCTCCGGGCCGGCGCCCGGTTCCGCGATATCGGCGTCCGCGGCGTGAGGGACGAATTCGATCGCTTTGTGCCTGCGCAGATGATCGATGGCGCCATTGCGTGCGATCTGGAACAGCCACGTGTGTACCGCCGCTTGCGGTTGCCATTCGGGAAACGCCTGCCACGCCTTGACGAAGGTGTCCTGAGTCAGATCGAGCGCGTCGTCGCGCCCGCGCACCATTCGCAACACGAAACGGAAGATCCGGCCTTGATAACGGCGCACGAGTTCGGTGAAGGCGATCCGGTCCCCCCGCTTGGCCAGTGCCGCGCATTCGGCATCGGCCAGCGCATGCACTGCGCTCACCGCCATGACGCGCGCTGCAGGTTTGACCTTGCCACGCATCCACACGCGATGGGCATTCGACCTGCCTCCAAGCCGGGTACGGAGGATTCACGCTTATTAGCATAACGGCGATGGCTGCGAGACAGTCTGACTCGGATCAATGCGGCGGCTCGTCGCTGCACAATCGCTGTAACGAACGAGCTGGCGTAATGTTCCCATCCCCGCCGCGCGGGCAGCGGCTCGTGCGGTACGCAAATTGCGACCCGATGGCGTCTACGCATGCGATATCGAGCGCGAGCCCTTGCCCCATGTGTCTGCTGCGCGCGGTGGGGCTTGAGGTTGTTTGCGCGAGATCAAGGCACCCGCTGCGCGCACGCGTATGTTCAGACGAGGAAGCCATCGCGTTCCACGTGTCATAGGGAGAATGGATCGTGTACAAGAATATTCTGCTGCCGACCGACGGCTCCGCGCTCGCGATGAAAGGCGTCAGGGCCGGGATCGCGTTCGCGAGATCGCTGGGGGCCAAGGTCACGACCTTCTATGCCAATCCGGGCATAGGATTCGAATTCGCGCAGGTCGATGCCCCATTGCCCGAGGAGGTGCTGGCAGCCGAGCTTGCGCGCCTGAAGAAAGTCGAGGAGCGTTATCTCGCGGCGGTGCGCAAGCTGGCCGAGGCGAGCGGGGTCGCGTGCACCTGCGTATCGACCACCGGCAGAACAGCCTACGAGGGAATCATCGCCGCGGCCAAGAAGCAGCGCTGCGACCTGATCTGCATGGCATCGCACGGCCGCTCGGGCATCAAGGGCGTGTTGCTCGGAAGCGTCGCCCAGAAGGTGCTCACCCACAGCAAGATTCCAGTGCTGATCATGCGCGCCTAGCGATGTGCCGGACTTGATTCGCGCGATGCCGATGCGCCTGCGACGCCGTCGAGCAGGGCCGAACGCGGCCAGCTTCGATCGGCTCGCCGCTCATGACGGCGTCGCTCGCGGCCCGGCCGCGGTCGTGCGAGCGAGCGTGGCGATCACTTCCTCGTCGCAGACCTGGCGGAAATCGCGATAGAACTGTCCGACGGCGTAGAACTCGGCCGGGGCTTGCAGGCATACCAGCTCGTCGGCATAGGGTCGTATCCGCTCCAGGCATTCGGGCGGCGCGACCGGCACCGCGCAGACGAGATGCGCCGGTCCTTTGGCGCGCACGGCGTGCAGGGCAGCGATCATGGTGGCGCCGGTGGCCAGCCCGTCGTCGATCACGATCGCGACCCGCCCCTTAGGATCGAGCGGCGCGCGCGCGGGCGTGTAGGCGCTACGGCGCGCTTGCAGCAGCCGGAGCTGGGCTTGCTTTTCGCGTTCGAGATAGCGTTCGTCGGCACCCGCGGCGGCGGCAAAATCCGCGATATACACCCACCCCGTCTCATCGATCGCACCGACCGCGAGCTCCGGATTGCCCGGTGCGCCGAGCTTGCGCACGAGCACGACATCCAGCTCGCCCGCCAGCGCGTCCGCAATGATGCGCCCCATCGGTACCGCCCCGCGGGGTATCGCCAGCACCAGCGGGTGCTTGCCTCGGTAGGACGCCAAACGCTCGGCAAGGCGCTTGCCTGCCACGTCGCGTGATGGAAAAGTCGTCATGGCGAGGTCCTCCGCAATGCGCCGGCCGTCGCGGCCCGCGGGATACCAGTTGCATGCTGCGATGGATGCGACCCCGCCTGCTTGATACAGGTCAAGCGAGCAAGCGAAGCGGCCATCCACCTCAGATCGGTGGCAATCACTGTAGGCACAGCGGACTTGCGGCGTAGAATTGCCTTGGGTCCTTGTGCAGCTTGCCACGACCGCCAGCGAGTTCCCGCCGAGCGATGTGCTCGCGCGGCTGCCGCAAGCGCAGTTGGACGAGTCGCGGCTCATCTCGCTGCTGCACTTCAGAATACACAAACCGTCGCGGGACGGATACGGAGGATGTTCGGATGGATCAGCATGAACCGCAATACGAAGTCGTGTGGCCGCTGGGGAAATCGTACTGGGACGAGCGCGAGCCGATGCCCGGCATCGGCGATCTCAACGGCAAGACGATCGGCGAGGTCTGGGACCGCGTGTTCCGGGGCGAGGAAATCTTTCCCGCGATTCGTGCGGCGCTCAAGCAACGCTATCCGGGCGTACGCATCCTAGGCTACGAGACCTTTGGCGATCCGCATGGCATCCATCAAAAGGAAGTGCTGGCGAATCTGCCGGCGCTGCTGCGCGAGCACCAGGTCGACGCGGTCATCAGCGGTGTCGGGGCTTGAGGGGCCTGCACGCCCGCCGTGTTGCGGGCCAGTGCAGCCGTCGAGCGCGCCGGCGTTCCTACGGTGTCGATCGTTTCGAGCGGATTCCTGAAACAGGCCGAGGTGGTCGCGCGGGGCTTGGGCATCGCGGACCTGCGCATCGCCCATTACCCGGGCACGCCCATGGTCGATAGCCACGCGGCGCTGCGCACCAAGGTCGAGCAGGACTTGTTGCCCGCGATCGTCGATGGCCTCAGCTCGGCGCGCAGCGTGAAACGCGAGCGCGAAAGCTTGCCAGAGCCCGCGCCGCGCGAGATCGTGCTTCGCGGCACGCTGGAGGAGGTGAACGAGCGCTTCTACGACGCGGGCTGGACCGACGGACTGCCCGTGGTTCCACCCACCCTGGAGCGGATCGAGCGCTTCCTGCGCTTCACCGAGCGCGCGCCCGACGCTGCGATCGGCATGTGCCCGCCGGACAACCGCGTCGCGACGCCCTGGAACATCGCGGCCACAGCGGTCATGGCCGGGTGCCGGCCCGAGTACATGCCGCTGCTCATCGCCATCGTGGAAGCCGTCACCGACCCCGAGTTCCGGATCCAGGACGCGGGCTCAACGCCGGGCTGGGAGCCGCTCATCACCGTGAGTGGCCCGATCGCGACGCAGTTGGACTTCAACAGCGGCGCCAGCGTGATGCGCATCGGCCGCCGCGCCAACAGCAGTGTCGGCCGCTTCCTGCGGCTGATCTTGCGCAACCTCGCCGGTTTTCGCTTCGCGCCAGGCGCCGGTGACAAGGGCAGCATCGCGCAGAATTTCCTCGTGGCGCTGGCCGAGAACGAAGCCGCCTGCAACGAAATCGGCTGGGCCCCGTATAGCGCTGATCGCGGCTTCCAGGCGGGCGACAGCGTCGTCACCGTGCAGAGCGTCGTGGGCACGAGCCCACCGATCTACACCGGCAGCGACGATCCCATGGAACACGCCCGCGTGCTCGCCGACGTGGTGGGTCATACCTGCTCCTACTGGTCTCCGGTCGCCATGGCGTACTCGCGCTACGATCCGCTGATCGTGATGAGCCCGAGCGTGGCGAAGGTGTTCGCCGATCACGGCTGGACGAAGGAGCGCATACGCCGCTACTTGTTCGACAACATCCGCATATCCGCGCAGGACGCCGAGCGCTACGCCTATTACATCGGTCTGACCGGCTTCAAGCTGCGCGAGCACGTCGACAAGGGCTTGCTCCCGCCGGAGTATTGCGCAAGCGACGATCCGGCGCGGCTCGTGCGCGTGTTCCAGAAACCGGAATCGATCGGGATCGTCGTTGCGGGCGATCCGGGCCGCAACCAATCGAAGTGCTATTGCAGCAACCACACCCAGGGGCCGCCGGTCAGTCGCAAGGTGGTGTTGCCGCCCGACTGGCACGCGCGCCTGGCTACGCGCTGAGCCAAGGGGCCGCGGTAAGCTCCGTGCGCGCGCAGGCGTTGCGGCGCGCGCTGGGCTCAGGTTTCCTCAGCGGGCCGGGCGCCGGGCCTTGGCCGGCGCTTGCCGCTGCGATTTCTCGACGGTCTCCTGCTCGATGCGATAGAACGTCTCCAGGCCGATGATGTCTTCGACGCCCTTGCGTGCGGCGACGAATTGCGGCTCGGCGAGGCCGGTATAGTCGCCCGTGCGTTTGAGCTCGGTGAGGGCCTCGGTCAGGTGGTGATAGGCGAGGCAGATGGTGAGCGTCGCGTCGATGCAGCCGCCGTAGCCCATCTCCTGCAACTGCTTGTAGCCATAGAGCGGACGGCCATCGCGCGTGCCCCGGCTCTGCACGTAGATGAGCGGCACGCGCGCGCGCTTCGGCGCGGCAACGGCTTCATCGTGGTTGCGCGGGAATACCAGCCCCATGTCCGCGCCCACGTCGGCGGCCGCGTTGACGCGATCCACCGCTTCCTTCAGACCCGTGACCCGCGCCGCGTCGGAGCGCGCGATGATGACGAAGTCGCGGTCCAGCGCATCGCGCTGGCGGCAGGCGAGCTTGATCTTGTCGACGAAGTCGGCGCGCGGAATGTTGTGCACGACGTAGGTGTGGTAATGGGCGCGCTTCGGATAGAGCTGGTCCTCTATGTGCACCCCCGCGATGCCCGCCCGGATGCATTCGCGCACCGTGCGCATCGCGTGCAGCGGCTCTCCCCAGGCCGCACCCGCGTCCATCACGACCGGCACCCGGACCGCGGCTGCGATGTCGGCCGCGGTGCCGATCTGCTCGTTCATGGTCAACAGCGGCTCGCTGATACAAGTCTTGCCGCCCGTGACGAAGCCGCCGTTGTAGATCGACTTGAAGCCCGCGCTTTGCGCGATGCGCGCGCTGATCGGATCGTAGAGCGCGGGCAACTCGAGAAATGCGCCGCGCTTGAGCAGCGCGCGCAGCCGGGTGGTCATGCGAGGCATGGGGAACGGTCCTCCTCTGAAGAAGCGTGCTACGCGCCGCGGCGCGGGCGGGAATCCTGCAACGCGCCCGACCGTATCACGGCCGAGGGCAGGTTCGCAAACCGATCCGCGGGCCTCTGCCGCGCGGCGTGCCGAGCGGCTACACTTTCGAGCATGGCGCACGCATTCGCGCCCCGCGCTCGCAGCCCCGATGGGGCGAGGGCGTGCGTTGTTTCGATGCGCCGGCCCAGGGATCGCTGGGCGCGGACGAGCTTGCGGAGCGACCCATGATGCGGATTCGCTGATGTACTTCGATCTGCGCCTTTGGCGCATGACGGCGGGGATGCGCGGGCGCATCGGGCTCGGCGTGGTGCTCGGATTGTTGTCGCTTTGCGCGGGCATCGGACGCTTCGTCTTCCTCGGCCGGCTGCTGGTGCTCGCGTTCGAGCGCGCGCCGTGGCCTGCGCTCGGACTGCCCGCCTGCGGTGTGCTGGCGTGCATCCTGCTACGCGCGGTGCTGGAGCATGCACGGCTCGGGCTCGCGCATCGCACCGCCGCGCGGGTCCAGGAGTCGTTGCGCGCGCGCCTGTTCGAGAAGGTCTTGGCCCTTGGTCCCGCGTGGTTCGCGGGCCAGCGCACCGGCGGCGTGATGCTATCGCTCATCGATGGCGTCGAGCAGCTTCAGAGCTTTTTCGGCCAATACCTGCCGCAGCTCTTCATCTCGGCGTGCGCGCCGATCGCGATATTCGCGGTCATCGCGTGGTGGGATGCGCCGGTCGCGAGCGTCATGCTGGTCGCCGCGTTGTGCGCGTTCGCGCTGCCCGCGCTCGTCCACCGGCAAAGCCGCGCGGCGGCGATCGCGCGCCAGCAGGCATTCAAGGCCTTCGGCGAAGAATTCCTCGATGCGATGCAGGGTTTGCCCACATTGAAAGCATTCGGGCAGGGCAAGACCTACGGCGACCAGCTCGCGCGCAAGGCAAGAGCGCTGTCGCGCGACACCCTGCGCGTGCTCGCGGCGAGTCTCGCCACGCGCGGCATCACCGACATCGCCATCGCCGTAGGCGCGGCCGCCGGCCTCTCGCTCGGGGTCCATCGCGTCACCCAAGGGGCGATGAGCATGGAAGCGCTGCTGATCGTGCTCATGGCGGGAACGGAGATCTTCCGCCCGCTGCGCGATCTGCGCACGGTGCTGCACCAGGGCATGGTCGGGCAGTCCGCAGCCGAGGGTGTGCTGGCGCTGCTCGCGGCGGCGAGCAGCGCGCCCATGTCCGGTGCAGCGAAGCTCTCCCTCGCGCGGCACGAATCCGCCATCGAGCTCTCGGCGCTGCGCTTCACCTATCCGGGCCGCGAGCGGCCCGCGCTCGATGCGCTCGACTTCGCCATCGCCAGCGGCGAGCGGATCGGGATCGTGGGACCGAGCGGGGCAGGGAAATCTTCTATCGTGCGCTTGTTGCTGCGCTTGCACGATCCCGAGCAGGGCAGCGTGCGCATCGGCGGGCGCGACTTGCGCGACTGCGATCCGGCGGACATCCGCCGCCATATCGCGGTCGTACCGCAGGACGCGTACCTGTTCCACGGCAGCGTCGAGGAAAACATCAGGCTCGGACGGCCGCAAGCGACGGCCGAAGCGATCCAGGCGGCTGCGCGCGCGGCCAATGCCCACGAGTTCATCGTCGCGTTGCCCGACGGCTATCGGACGCTGATCGGCGAGCGCGGCACGCGCCTCTCGGGCGGACAAAGGCAGCGCATCGCGATCGCGCGCGCGTTGCTGCTGGATGCGCCGATCCTGGTGCTCGACGAAGCCTTGTCGTCGGTGGACGCCGATAACGAGGCGTTCATACAGCAGGCGCTGGATCGCTTGATGCAGGGTCGCACGACGCTCATCCTGGCGCACCGACTCTCCAGCGTCATCGGCGCCGATCGTATTCTGGTGCTGGAAGGTGGGCGCGTGGTGCAAAGCGGACGCCACGCCGAGCTGATCGCGCGCGAAGGGACGTATCGGCGGCTCATGGCCGCGCAAGCCGGCGCGCACGCCGGCGGCATGGACGGGATGCAAGTCGCGAGCGATGGGCAGGCCGAGCGGCTGATCGATGCGCCAGCCGGCGAAATGCCGGGCGAGGCGGTCAGCGTAAAGGCGCGCCCATTGGACGATGACGCACGCGAGGTCGATTGGCGAGAGACCGTGAGATCGCTCGCGCGATACATCGCGCCGTGGCGCGGACAGCTCCTCGCCAGCGCGGTTTGCGGCATCGGCCGGGTCGCGGCCTTCATCGCCGTGGGCGTGCTCGGCGCGCTTGCCATCGCCGCGCTCAAGGCCGGCGAGCCGGCCAGCGGCTGGATCGTGGCGCTGCTGCTCACGGCGCCGCTCGCGGGCATTCTGCACTGGATCGAGTCCTCGCTCGCGCACGACATGGCGTATCGCCTGCTGGCACAGATGCGCATCGATCTCTACGCCAAGCTCGAGGCCTTGGCGCCCGCGTACCTGTTCGAGCGACGATCGGGCGATCTGCTCGCGCTCGCGACCCAGGACGTGGAAACGGTCGAGTATTTCTTCGCGCACACGGTGGCGCCGGCGCTGGTGGCCGTGCTCGTGCCGTGCGTGGTGCTGGCTTGGCTCGCGGTGCTGGCTTGGCCGCTGGCGCTCGCGCTGCTGCCGTTTCTCCTCTATGCCGGGCTCGCACCGGTGCTGCGGCGCGCGCACGTGGATGCGCTGGCATCGCAGGCGCGTCGCGACCTCGGTCGACTCGCCGCCTATGTCACTGAAACGATCCAGGGCTTGAGCGAGCTCACCGCTTTCGGCGCGACCGAGCGCCGGCAGGAAGCATTCATGGACCTGGTGCGGCGCTACCAGGACGCGCGCTTACGCTTGCTGGGCGATCTCGGACGCCAGAGTGAAACGCTCGAGATCGCGACCGGCTGCGGCGGCTTGGCGATCGGCCTGGTGGGGGTGGCGCTGGCGGCGCGCGGTATGCTCGATCCGGTACTGGTGCCGCTCGTCATCCTGATCGCGGTGGCCGCCTTCCTGCCGGTGTCGGAGATCGCGCAGGTGAGCCGGCAGCTCGCCGACACTATCGCCTCCACCCGGCGCTTGCACGTGGTCGAGTCCGAGCGCGTGCGCATCGTCGACCCGCAGCGTGGCCGGCGAGAGGCGCCCGCGGCCGTCACGATCGCCTTCGAGCGCGTTCGCTTCACCTACCCCGGCCGCGTGCGGCCCGCGCTGCAGGAGGTCTCGTTCGAGGTGGCGGCCGGCTCGACCATCGCCCTGGTGGGTGCATCGGGCGCCGGCAAGACGTCCATTGCCAATCTACTGCTGCGCTTCTGGGATCCGGATGCCGGCGCCATCCGCCTCGGCGGCATCGACCTGCGCGCGCTGCCGGTCGATGCGTTGCGCAACCGCATCGCCTTGGTCGCGCAGGACACGTACCTCTTCAATGCCACGCTGGAAGAGAACATCCGGATCGCGCGCCCGGATGCCGGCGACGCCGCGTTGGGCAGGACGATCGAACGCGCCGCGCTGGCGGAATTCGTCACGTCCTTGCCCGAGGGATTGCGCACGCGCGTGGGGGAGCGCGGCGTTCGACTTTCGGGTGGGCAGCGCCAGCGCATCGCGATCGCGCGGGCGTTTCTGAAAGATGCGCCCGTATTGGTGCTGGACGAAGCCACCTCGCACCTGGATGCGATCAGCGAGGAGGTCGTTCGTGCCGCACTTGCGGCGCTGATGGCCGAGCGCACCACGATCCTGATCGCGCATCGGTTATCGGCGGTGCGCAATGCCGATCGCATCCTGGTGCTGAACGACGGGCGCATCATCGAGAGCGGCCGCCACGCGGAGCTGCTCGCACGCCGCGGCTTCTACGCGCACCTGGTCGAGCGGCAAGTCGCCGGCGCCCGCTTGCGCGCTGCCGTATGAGTGTGCGGGGCGGTGAGCGATTTCCGCTGCGGCCTGCGCCGGGGATACACTTACGCCAGGAGCATTCCATCGCTGCGGCATCCCTCGCTCAAATCGGGGCGGCATCGCAACCCTGGGGAGGGAGAATTTGGCGACCAGCGACACGCGACTGAACCGACCAAGGAGAATGAGATGGCGCAACCCGTCGATCCGAATGCCGTCCTAATGACCGGAGAGAACTCGTTCATCCGCCTGAGTCTCGACGGCGGCCTCACGCTGTCGTCGCGCGTGAGCCATTGGCGAGTGCTGTGGTGCCCGGCCGGCGCCGGCCATGCCCTGTTCGTGAAGTCGCCCTTGATCGACGACAGCGTGCGCATCTACAGCGACAACATCGCCGTCGCACGCTGGTTGCAAGGCACGATCGAAACGCTGCTCTTTCCCGAGTTCGCGGAAGCGAACTTGCCGGTGTTCGATGCCGAATTCCGTCGCGCCGGCGATCCGCGCTCGGCGGTCACCGAAACGGTCGAGACCGATGTCGAGCGCATCGTCCTGAGCTGGTACGACTGCATCGATCCGTTCGTGCTCACCATGGCGCCGGGCATGGGCAACCGCCCGCTCGGGGTGTTCAGCACGTTCTTCCCCGCGCGTTCGGCCCAGCTCGAGATCGGCGGTCGGTTCGCGCCGGGTGCGCCGTGGGCGGAGATGCGCGGCGAGCGCCAATCTACCACTGCCGTTCTGGCATGGTCGGAGACGTGGGTGAAGCCGCGCGGTTGAGACCCGGGCGCTCGGCGCGCCGTGCCGGCATGGCTGAGGGTACACGGGCCGCGCAAGTCGGTTCTGCGCCCGCGCTCGCGTGCAAACGCCGGCGTAGCTGAGATGTCCGCGCCTTGGCGTACCCGCCGTCCGCGCAGGCGCTATTCCGCGCGTATTCCCGCTTCGGCGATGACCTTGGCCCACTTGGCGGTCTCGGCCTTGAGGTAGCGACCGAATTCCTGCGGCGTGCCGGCGACGATGTCGGCACCGTCGCGGGTGAGGCGTGCGGCCACCTCCGCTGACTTCAACGCCTTGACGATTTCGTCATTGAGCTTGTGCACGATGTCCTTCGGGGTTCCGGCCGGCGCAAGCATGCCGAACCAGGAGGTGAAGTCGTAGCCTTTCAGCCCGCCTTCGGCGATGGTCGGCAACTGCGGGGCGGCATTGGATCGGGAGCCGCTGGTGAGTCCCAGCGCGCGCAGCTTGCCGGCCTGGACATGCGGCAGCACGGCGAGCAGATTAGCGAAGGTGACCTGGACCTGGCCGCCGATCACGTCGACCACGGCCGGTCCGCCGCCCTTGTAGGGGACGTGGTTCATCTTGACGCCCGCGAGCAGGTTGAACAGCTCGGCGGCGAGATGGAAGGGGCTGCCATTGCCCGCCGAGGCGTAATTCAGCTCGCCCGGACGCGCTTTCGCCAGCGCGATGAGATCCTTGACGCTCTTCGCGGGCAGCGACGGATGCACGACCAGCAGGTGCGGCACACCGGCGATGAGGGTGATCGGCTCCAGGTCGCGCAAGGGGTCGTAGCCCAGCGACTTGTAGAGGCTGGGACTGGTGGCGAGCGTAATGGTCGCCAGCAGCAGGGTGTAGCCGTCGGGCGGCGCCTTCGCGACCGCCTGCGCGCCGATATTGCCGGTCGCACCGGGCCGGTTGTCGACGATCACCTGCTGGCCGATCGACTCGGCGACCTTTTGGCCGATGGTGCGCGCGAAGATGTCGGTACCGCCTCCGGGCGGCCATGGCACGACAATGCGTATCGGCTTGCCCGGGTACGTTTGTCCGAGCGTCGTCGCGGCGGTGCAGCCGAGCACGACCGCGGCCAGCGCTTGCGCGAGTGTTGCCTGTTTCATTCGTGTTCTCCCTTCGGCCGCGAGCGGATGCCAAGAACGCCGTGATGGCGTCGACCGACGTCATCGGAGTCCTCTCTCGCACATCTCCTCGCGGTTCTGCGTCACAGCTTGAAGATGCGCTTTGCATTGTCGCTGAAATACTGGCTCAGCACGCTCGCTTCGAACCCCAGATTCCTGTTGTCGGCGACGGTCTGTACCAGCGGGCGCAGCGGGTAGGCCGAGCCGTAGACGATCTGATCGCGCAAGCTGCCGTTGGCCGCTTCCACGTAGGCCTTGCCGCCAGGGGCGAAAATATACATATCCGGTGAGACGTAGACGTTGACGTGCTTGAATGCGACGCCCAGGACTTCCTGCACGAACGGATAACCGCCGTGTCCGAGCAGGATCCTGAGGTCGGGGTAGCGGGTCGCGACCCGATCCACGTACAAGGGATTGGAGGTTTCGATGTCCGGCCCCGCATAGGGACCGCTCATCAGGTTGATGGCAACATCGAGCTCGATGCATTTCTCGTATATCGGATACATTCGCGGATCGTCCGGATGCGATTGCAGCGCCCTGCCGGGCTCGACGAAGATGCCCTTGAGGCCCAGCTCGCGGACGCAGCGTTCGGTCTCGCGCACCGCGTCGTGCGCGGTGTTCGAGGGATCGATGCCGCCGAGGCCCATGAAGCGCCCCGGATAGTTGCTCTGCAGCTCGGCGATGCGCTCGTTGCGGATGAAGGCCGCGTTGAATTTCTTCCCCATGAATACCTCGGGGCTGTTGCGGCCCTGGACCACGGCCAGGTCGATCCCGGCCTGCGCCATCTCTTCCAGGTACAGCGCCATGGAGCCCTCGCAGAAGGCGCGCGAGACTTCCTTCGCGCCCGTGCGCCGGCCGTGCCAGGTGATGCGAGGGATGTCGAAATACTCCCGGAACTCCGGCAGCGGCGGCCGGCAGCGCACGTCGATGATCATCGCGATATCCTCATGGCTGGAGCGCTCAGGCGCTCGATCACATTGCAGTAGCGTGCTCAGTCCAGTCCGAGCAGGCGGGCCGCATTTCCGAACACAATCCGCTCGCGCAGCTCGGGCGCCAGATCCCACTGCAGGAATGCATCGAGGCTCTCCTTCAATGGCCGGCTCGGATACGCCGTGCCGAAAAGCAGGCGATCGCCCAGGAAGAGCTGCGCTGCCTTGATGTACTCGTGCGCGCCGGGCATGTTGAGGCCGTTCATGTACAGGTCGGGCGACACGTAGACGTTGTCGCGTATGAAGGCGACTTCCATCATCGGCATGATGTTGGGCCACGCGGCATGCGAAACGATGATCTTCAGGCGCGGGAAGTCCTTGGCGACCTTGTATACCGATGTGGGCGAGCCGTACGCCAGGTCGTGCCCCACCATTGCCGCCAGGTACCCGCTCAAGGTGATCGACATCGGCAGGCCGAGCTCCTGGCAGCGCTCGTACAGGGGATAGAGCTTGCGATCGTCCGAGTACATCGCCTCGAACGTGGCGCCGGGCTCGATCGAGGCGCCCACGAAGCCGGGCACTTTCGCCCAGCGGTCGATTTCCTCGACGCCACGCGCGATGTCCCGCAGATCGATGCCGAGGAAGCCTACGAACTTGTGCGGATGCGCGGCGATCGCCGCCGCGATCTCCTCGTTGGGTACCGCCCCATGCGGCGGGGCCGATTGCCGCCCCATGATCACGCCCCAGGTGAAGCCGGCGTCCTCCATTTCGGCCAGCAAGTCCTCGATCTTTTGCGTCCGCACCGATTTCGGCCGCGGGAAGCCGACGCGCGTCGGGTAATAGGCCGTCCCTTCGGTGAACTGCGCGGTCGAGATCCACGACTTGAGCGGGGGCCGCAGCCGCATATCGATGACTTTCATGTGCGCTCTCCCATTGGGGTTTTCGATCGGCGGGTGGTCCGCAGCTACTCAAAGCCTGGTGGACGAGAACGCTAGTGTCCTGAGTCCGAGGTTCGTCGCTACATGGCCAAGCCCGACAACGGTACGCTGAATGGCAAAAGTGTCGAAATCGGCGCCAGACGCGAAGCGAACCGCAGCCAGGTTGGACACCTGGCGAGGATTCGCGACAAAGTATGGCGTCGATTCTCGGCATCTTTTGTGCGGCGAATTTCGGACTCAGG
>JADLAC010000051.1 GCA_020848435.1 Burkholderiales bacterium
CCTCTTCTCGGCACCATATCCCGACTCGATGTCCGCAACCCGCGCGCCTTCGAGCGGCCTTGTTGTTCGCACGAGCGCGCGCGTTCAATCGAACGGATGGCGCAGGACGATCGTCTCGTCGCGATCCGGCCCGGTGGAGATCACGTCCACCGGCACAGCGCAAATCTCCTCGATGCGCTGGAGGTAGCGGCGCGCATTCTGCGGCAATTGCGCGTATTCGCGCACCCCGACGGTGGTCTGCTCCCAGCCCGCGATCTGTTCGTAGATAGGCTCGCAGCGCGCGAGCGTCTCGGCGCCCACGGGCAGGATGTCGCTGACCGCGCCATCGACGCGGTAGCCGACACCCAGGCGTAGCGCTTCGACGCCGTCGAGCACATCGAGCTTGGTCACGCACAGGCCCGACACGCCGTTCAACTGGATGGATCGCTTCAGCGCGGCGGCATCGAACCAGCCCACGCGCCGCGCTCGCCCGGTGGTCGAGCCGAATTCGTTGCCGCGCTGAGCGAGCTGGCGGCCAACATCGTCTTCGAGCTCGGTCGGGAACGGCCCCGAGCCGACGCGCGTGGTATAGGCCTTGGTGATGCCGAGCACGTAATGCAACGCCTGCGGCGCGATGCCCGCGCCGGCCGATGCCGCACCGGCCAGGCAATTGCTCGAGGTGACGAACGGATACGTGCCATGATCGACGTCGAGCAGCGTGCCCTGCGCGCCCTCGAACAGCAGATTGTGGCCGGTGCGGTTCGCGTCATACAGCATCCGAGGGACATCCGCCACCAGCGGGCGTATGCGCTCGGCGTAGCCCATGGCATCGTCGAGGGTCTTCTGGAAGTCGACGATGTCGACGCGGAAATAGTTCTTCAGCACGAAATTGTGATAGTCGAGGACTTCGCCGAGCTTGGCGGCGAAGCGTTCCCGCGCGAGCAAGTCCTGCACGCGAATGGCGCGCCGCGCCACCTTGTCTTCGTAGGCCGGACCGATGCCGCGGCCAGTGGTGCCGATCTTGAATTCGCCTTTCGCCGCTTCGCGCGCACGGTCGAGCGCAGCGTGGTGCGGCAGGATCAGCGGGCATGCTTCGCTCACGCGCAGGCGCGCGCTCACGTCGACGCCGGCGGCTTCCAAGGTGTCGATCTCCTCGATCAGATCGGGCGGCGAGAGCACCACGCCGTTGCCGATGTAACAGGCGACGCCGCCGCGCAAAATTCCGGAAGGAATCAGGTGCAGCACCGTCTTGCGCCCGCCGATCACCAGGGTGTGACCGGCATTGTGGCCGCCCTGGAAGCGCACCACGCCTTGCGCCCGATCGGTCAGCCAATCGACGATCTTGCCCTTGCCTTCGTCACCCCATTGGGTGCCGATCACCACCACGTTCTTGCCCATGTCGGGACACCTCAGCTCATCGATTCCGTGCCCGCACGCGGCGCCTGTCCGCGCGCGCATAAAGCCGAACCTGCGCGAAGCCGCCGCGCGCGACCTGCGCCGTGGCGTTCACGCCAGCTTGCGCAGCCGCCAGCGGCCGCCGCTGCGCGCGATCGCATGGGTGCAGCCGAGCTCGCCGCGATGCGCCGCGTGTCCGCGCAGCTCGGTGACGACGATCTCGCCGCGCCTGCGCAGCCGCGCGACGAACTCGGCGAGCTCGGGGCTCGCGCGCGCCGGTGCAAGGATCCGCCGCTGCGCCACATCCGGGGTTGCCGCCGCCAGCTCGCGCAAGTCCATGCTGAAGCCCGTGGCGGCGCGGGCGCGGCCGAAGGCGCGGCCAACCTCGTCGTAGCGTCCGCCGCGTGCCACCGCGCCCGTCCAGCCCGGCGCATAGGCCGCGAATACGACGCCGCTATGGTAACGATAGCCGCGCAACTCGCCGAGATCGAATCGGATCGCATGCGCGAGATCGCGCGCGCAGCGCGCCAGGCGACGCAAAGCGCCCAGCGCCGAGCCGATCTCGGGCAGCGCCGGCAGATGCCTGGCGGCATCGCGCAGCACCCGCTCCTCGCCGTAAAGGCGTGGCAGCGCCATCAATGCCGCGCGATACTTCGCGTCGACGCCGCCGAGCAAGGATTGCAGCTCCGGCAAGTCTTTCGCCTGCAACGCCTGAAACAGCGCTTCCTCGCGCTCGCGCTCCATGCCGCTGCGGGCGAGCAGCGCCCGCAAGACGCCTACGTGGCCCAAGTCGACTTGCGCTCGTTCGATGCCGGCGCCCGCCAAGGCGCCGAGCATCAAGCGCACCACTTCTGCATCGCTTTCCAATCCGGGGTGGCCGAAGAGCTCCGCGCCGATCTGCATCGATTCGCGTGCATGCGTCCCCGGCGCGGGCAGCGTATGCACCACGTTTCCGGCGTAGCAAAGACGGGCGATGCCCTTGCGGTTGAGCAGATGGGCATCGATCCGCGCCGCCTGGGGCGTGATGTCCGCTCGCAGCCCGAGCATGCGGCCGTTCAATTGGTCGACCAACTTGAAGGTACATAGATCGAGGTCGCTCCCGGTACCGGTGAGCAAGGACTCCAGGTACTCGATGAGCGGCGGAATCACCAACTCGTAGCCGTGCCTGAAGAACAGATCGAGAATGCGCCGGCGAAGGCGTTCGATCCGCAAGGCCTCGCCCGGCAGCGCATCCTCGATGTATTCGGGCAAGGCCCAACGCGGCGTCATGCCTGCAACCGCGGCTGCAGCGCTCGTGCCGCCTGCCGGGACGTTCGCCACAGCGCTGGCCGCGTGCTCATGATGGCGATCGCAAGGGCGTTATTTCACCAGGTATAGCAGCAGGACGCCCGCGACCATGGAGCTCAAGCCGAGGAAGCGCACCTGCCCGTCGCTCATCTCCGTCAGGCGGCGAAACGCCTCGCGCCACAATGCCGGAATGAGGAAAGGCAATATGCCTTCGATCACCAGCACCAGGGCGAACGCGGTTAGCAGCATCTTGGACATCGCCGGCCTTGCGCTCGTGCTCGCTGCGAGGGCTGGACGGAAACGTCCGCGCCGCTACTTGCCAGTCCGCGCGGGGTTCTTCAGGTACTTGAAGAACTCCGAGCTGGGATCGAGCACGAGCATGTCGCCGCGGTTGCGCAGGCTCGCACGATAGGCTTCCAGGCTGCGGTAGTACGAATAGAACTCCGGATTCTGCTCGTAGGCGCGCGCGTAGATCGCCGCGGCCTTGGCATCGCCCTCGCCCTTCACGCGCTGCGCTTCGCTGTAGGCGCCCGCGATGATGACCTCGCGCTGGCGATCGGCATCGGCGCGGATCTTTTCCGACTCCGCCGAGCCGGTCGAGCGCAGCTCGTTGGCCACGCGCTTGCGTTCGGCCTCCATGCGCCGGTACACCGACTCGCTCACTTCCTGCGGCAGGTCGACGCGCTTCAGCCGCACGTCGAGCACCTGGACGCCGATCTTGCCCGCGTCCTCGTTCGCCTTCTCGCGCATGAGGTCCATGATCTTGTCGCGCTCGCCCGATACCACGTCGTGCACCGTGCGATTGCCGAACTCGTCGCGCAAGCTCGAATTGATGGTCTGGGCGAGCCGCGTCGCCGCCCGCGCCTCGTCGCCGCCCACGCTGATGTAGTACTGGCGCACGTCGACGATGCGCCACTTGACGAACAGGTCGACCAGGACGTTCTTCTTCTCCGAGGTGATGAAGCGCTCGGGCTCGGCCGTGTCGAGGGTGAGAATGCGCGTATCGAAGTAGCGCACGTTGTCCAGCACCGGGACCTTGAAATACAACCCGGGCCGGGTCTTGATGTCGACGATTTCGCCGAGCCGGAACACGATCGCGTTCTGGCGCTGATCGACCACGAACAACGACAGTCCGGCGATCACGACCAGCGCGATCACCCCGACCAGGATGGCACCGAGTTTCGGCCGCATCAGCGCGACTCCCTTTCACGCGAGCGGAACGCCTCGCGCGAGCGCTGCACTTGCGCCGCGCCGGCCTCCGCGGCCGGATCGGGCCTGCTCGGCGCCGCCGTCGCGCCCGCCGCCGGCGATTGCAACAGCTTGTCCAGCGGAATGTAGAGCAGGTTGCCGCCGGCCTTCTGGTCGATGATGATCTTGCTGGTCGACTCGAGCACCTGCTGCATCGTCTCTAGGTACATTCGTTCGCGCGTCACCACCGGGGCCTTCTGGTACTCCGCGAGCACCTGCGAAAAGCGCGCCGCCTCCCCCTCGGAACTGGCGACGACGCGCTGGCGGTAGCCGTTCGCCTCTTCGAGCAAGCGCGCGGCGGCGCCCTTCGCCTTCGGAATGACGTCGTTGGCGTACGCCTGGCCCTCGTTCTTGAGGCGCTCCCGATCCTGGCCGGCCTTGACCGCGTCGTCGAACGCGGCTTGCACCTGCTCGGGCGGCTGCGCGTTCTGCATGGTCACCTTGCTCACCAGGATGCCGGTCTTGTAGCGGTCGAGAATCTCCTGCATGAGCTTGGTCGCCTGCGCCGCCACCTGTTCGCGGCCTTCGTAGAGCACGAAGTCCATCTTGCTCTTGCCCACGATTTCGCGAATCGCGGTCTCGGCCGCCTGCAGCACGGCATCATCGGTGCCACGGTTGTTGAACAGGTAGTCCTCGGGACTCTTCAGGATGTACTGCACCGCGAACTGGATATCGATGATGTTCTCGTCGTCGGTGAGCATCAGCGACTCTTTCAGCACCTTGCTCTTGACGTTGTTGCGGTAACCGACCTCGACGGTGCGCACCTGCGACAGGTTGACGATCTCGACCGTCTCGATGGGATAGGGCAGATGCCAGCGCGGGCCCGGCTGGGTAGTCTCATGGTATTTGCCGAAGCGCAGCACCACGCCGCGGTTGCTCGCATCGACGATATAGAAACCGCTCGCCACCCAGATGAGAAAGATCAGGCCCACCAAGAGCCAGGCGCCGCCCCCCATCCGCGGCGTGCCGCTTTCGCCGCCCGCCGGCGGCTGACTCGAGCCCCTGCGGCCGAACAGCCCGTTCAGCTTGGCGTTGAGATTTCGCAGCAACTCGTCGAGGTCGGGCGGACCGTCGCCGCCACGCTTGCCCCACTGCGGATCGTTGAGCGACATGCTAGCGATGAGAAAAGATTCTTGGCAGGTGTTCTTTAATGGGCCGCGGCTGCCGCAGCCGGACTATTCTCGGCGAGCCGGGCGTGCTGCCGAATCGCCGTGCGAACCAGGTCGAGCCCTTTGCGCTCGCAGGCGCTGACCCAAATCCGCGAAATGTTACCACACTCGTTTCGCCCGACTTCCGGCTCGATCCCCAGCCGATCGATCTTGTTGTACACCAGCACCTGCGGGATGGCGCCGGCGCCGATTTCCTGCAGGACCTTGTTCACCTCGATGGCCTGCTGATCGTGCCCCGGGTGCGAGGCATCGACGACATGCAGCAGTAAATCCGCCTGGACCGTCTCTTCCAGGGTCGCACGAAAGGCCGCGACCAGCGTGTGCGGCAGCCTGCGAATGAACCCGACGGTGTCCGACAAGACGACCGGGATGCCACCGTCGATGTGCACGCGCCGGGAGGTCGTATCGAGGGTCGCGAACAATTGGTCGGCGGCGTACGCGGAAGCCTGGGTCAAGGCGTTGAACAAGGTCGATTTGCCGGCGTTGGTGTAGCCCACCAGGGAGACGTTCGTCACCGCGGCCCGCCGCCGCGCCCGGCGTTGGACGTCGCGTTGCGCGCGCAGCTTGGCGAGCTTCTCGCGCAGCAACTTCATGCGATTGCCGATCAAGCGCCGGTCGGTTTCGAGCTGGGTTTCCCCCGGGCCCCGCAGCCCGATGCCACCCTTCTGGCGCTCGAGGTGGGTCCAGCCGTGCTTCAAGCGCGTCGACAGATGTTGCAACTGCGCAAGCTCGACTTGCAGCTTGCCTTCGTGGCTGCGCGCGCGTTGGGCGAAGATATCCAGGATCAGGCTGGTGCGGTCGATGACGCGTCGCTTCAGCCGCTGCTCGAGATTACGCTGCTGCGCCGGCGCCAGGTCGTGGTTGAAGATGACGACGTCGGCATCGAGATCGGCAGCCATGCGTTCCAGCTCGGCGACTTTGCCCGATCCGGCGAAATACGCGGGGTCTGGGCGCTGGCGCCGGCCGCCGACAGTGGCGAGCCCGGCCACGCCCGCGCTGCTCGTGAGCTGGCGCAGTTCTTCTACGCTTTCGGCATGGCCGGCCTCACCGAAATCGAGGCCAACGAGAATGGCCCGGTGACCGTTACCCGGACGCTCCAGCATCAGCTCTCTTGTGCGTGTTCCGCTTGCAGGTTGACCGGACGCGACGGGACGACCGTGGATATGGCGTGCTTGTAAACCATCTGGGTGACCGTATTGCGCAACAGCACGACGTACTGGTCGAAGGATTCGATCTGTCCCTGCAACTTGATGCCGTTCACCAGGTAGATCGAGACGGGCACATGCTCCTTGCGCAGCGCGTTGAGGAATGGGTCTTGTAGTAATTGGCCTTTTCCGCTCATATTGACTCCATTCTAGTCGGTCCCCAAGGCGCGACTGTACGCGAATTTCCCCGCGAATTCCATAAGACGGGCGCGAGATTACACGCGCGAACCCATTCAGAACGCATGCTCGGGCGTGAGTTCCGTGGCTTCGATGCGCAGGCTGCAAACGGCTTGCCCGCTAGCCCAGCGTCATGCCGCGTTCGGTTCGCGCAGAGCGGCGGATCGACTCCGGCGCTCAGCGCCTGGCCCGCTGCGGCGAGGGGACGTAGGGGTTCTCCGCCTGGCGGTATTCGATCCGTAGCGGCGTCCCGTGCAGCTTGAAAGCCGCGCGCACGCGTCCCTCGAGGTAGCGGCGATAGCTTTGCGGCAAGTTGCCTACTCCGCTGCCGTGCGCGACCACGATGGGCGGATTGCTGCCGCCTTGATGAGCGTAGCGCAGCCGCGGCCGCGTCAATCCCTTGCGCGGCGGCGGATTGGCCGCGATGGCATCGCGGACCACGCGCGTCAGCCGCGGGGTGGGCATCTTCAAGAAGGCGGCCCGGTAGGCTTCGTCGACCGAGCGCATGAGATCGTCCAAGCCCTGCGCCGCTTGCGCCGAGATGAAGTGAAAGCGCGCGAAATCAAGGAAATGAAGCCGGCGCTGAAGCTCGGCTTTGAGCCGTGCGCGGGCACTGGCCGTGAGCAGATCGCACTTGTTCGCCGCCACCACGGTCGCGCGCCCAGCTTCGAGCACATAGCCCGCGATGTTGGCGTCCTGGTCGCTCACGCCTTCCATCGCATCGATCACCAGGATGGCGACGTTGGCTTCCTCGATCGACTGCAGCGCCCGAATGACCGAGAACTTCTCCACCGCTTCCGATATTCTTGCCCGGCGGCGCAACCCCGCCGTATCGATGAGGCGGTACGCGCGCCCGCGATGCTGGAACTCGACCGTGATGCTGTCGCGCGTGGTGCCCGGGACGGGCGAGGTGATGAGACGCTCCTGGCCGAGCAGCGCATTGGCGAGGGTCGACTTGCCGGCGTTCGGCCGCCCGACCACGGCGATCCGGGGTTGCTTATCCGTGTCCTCGCCGGCGTCCTGCGGCTCGGCGGGCATCGCACCGAGGATGTCCTCGATCAAGACGCCGATACCGTCGCCGTGCGCGGACGATATCGGCCAGGGTCGACCGAGCCCCAGCTCGTGGAATTCCGCTGCCGCGATGGCTCGATCGAGCCCCTCTGCCTTGTTCACGGCCAACCAAACCCGGCTCCCGCTCGCACGCAGGCGCTGCGCAACGACCTGGTCCTGTGGATTCAGGCCCTCGCGGGCATCCACCAGAAAGACGACGGCATCGGCCTCGGTCACCGCGAGCAGCGTCTGCCGCGCCATGGCCAGGACGATGGCCTCGGTGGCGGCGGGCTCGAAGCCCCCCGTATCGACCACCAGGAACGGCCGATCGCCCATCCGCCCGCGCCCGTAATGGCGATCGCGCGTGACTCCGGGGGTATCCGCGACGATGGCCGAGCGGGAGCGGGTCAGGCGATTGAACAGCGTCGACTTGCCGACGTTCGGGCGTCCGACCAGAACGATCGTCGGTAGCATGGTCGATGACCCCTTGGCGTGGGAAACGCGTTGCGCGCGGTATCGCGGCGAACTTCGGACTCAGGACACTATCGCACGACGATGCTGAACAGGCCGCCGCTACGCGTCTGCACCAGCACCGCGTCGCGCGTCGCCACCGGCGGTAGCACGATGGCGCTGCCATCGGTGGCGATACGCGCGGCGAACGCGCCATCGGCACGATTCAAGAAATGCACGTAACCCTGGTAGTCGCCCACGGCGATGAACCTGCCGATCACCGCGGCTCCGGTGACGATGCGCCCCACGAGCTTATCCTGCTTCCAGATGCTGGCGCCGCTCGTCTTGTCGAGCGCGTGCACGTTGCTGCGATCGTCGGTGGCATAGACATAGCGGTTGTCGGCCGCAAGCGGCATGATGCCCGACAGATCCCGGATCCAGAGCTGCGCGCCCTTCAGCGCGTCGAAGCAGCCCATCCTTCCCTGGTACGCGATGGCGCAGACCGCGCGCCCGTCGACTAGCGGCGCGCCCACGATATCGGTCATGCGCTCGAGCTCGGTCGAGCCGCGGGGGCTCGATACGGTCGCCTCCCAGGCGAGCGCGCCGTTGTTGATCAGCAACGCGACCAGCTTGCCGCCCGGAAAGCCCGAGAACACCCCGCCCTGCATGACCGTGATGCCGGCCGGACTGCGCACCATGAGCGCGGGCAGGCTGCGCTGATAGGTCCAGCGGCGCTTGCCGTCCAGCGCGGACATGCCGTACACGCGACCGTCCCCGCTCTTTACGATCGCGACGCCCTCGTCGATCTCGGGCGTGCTCAGGATTTCTCCACTGAGCTGAGCCTTCCATGCATTGCGCCCGGCGGCGTCCACGGCAACGACTTCCCCACGGGGCGTGCCGGCGACGGCGTAACGACCGTCGGTCCCGGGGCCGGCGGAAAGGCGCACGCCGGTATTCGTGCGCCACTCGATCTTGCCGCTCGCCAGTTCCAGCTTCACGATGTCGCCGGCTGCGTTGGCCGCGTACGCGTACGCACCGTTCAGCGCTGGCGCGAAGGCGAACTTGTCCGCGCTGCCGATCGCTGCCTGCCAGGCGATCCGCGGCTCGGCGCTGGGCGTAAACGATTGCAGCTCGGCCGGCTTCTGCGCCGGCCCGGAGCTGCCGAACCAGTGATCGTAGTAGCCGCCGATCGTCTGGCATCCGGCCAGCGCGAGCAGCAGCGGCAAGGCGGCCAGTCGCAGGCTCATTTGCCGGTCCGGCCCAAGGCGTCGATCTTGATCTGGATGAGATTCCGATACGGGCTCGCCGCATCGGTCTTTTCGAGCGCGGTCTGGTAGGCGGCGCGGGCTTCGGCTTCCGCGCCCTTGGCCGTGAAAATGTCGCCGCGCAAATCGAAGTACAGATTGGCCATCGGGTCTTCGGGCTTCGCGTCGAGCAGCTTCAGGGCCTCATCGAACGCCTTTTCATCGAACAACGCGCTCGCCAGACGATAGCGCGCGACTGCCTTCAGCTCCGGGTCGCGGCCATGATCCAGCACCCACTGCAAGCTCCGCTTGGCCGCAGCCAGATCGCCGGCCTCGAAGCTCAGGCGTGCGGCGACCAGCGAACCGAGCGCCGCATAACCGCTCGAGCTGTGTCGCTCGACCAGCGTCGCGATGGTGGCGCGCGCCTGCTTCGAATCGCCGGCTTGAGCGGACTTCGAGGCCGCGGCATAGAGCTCGGAGGCTTTCGCCGCCTGTTGGCCCTGGTACCAGCGCCAGCCCTGATAGGCCGCGAGCGCCGCAAGCGCGAGCGCCAGCCCGAGCAGGCACAGCAGGCCCCACTGTTTCCACCAGGCTTTGAGTGTATCGAGCTGTTCTTGCTCTTCCAGATCGTAATAGGCCATGTGCTGCGTCCCGAATCGGCTGAAGATTGGTTTATCGGCTGCCGTCGTGGGCGCCGGACAGGCGCCGGACGCCGACCACCAGGTCGGCGACTTCGTCGACATCGACCAGCATCTGCGCGGCCGCCTCGCGCAGGGGCTTGAGACCGACCTTGGCTGCGCGCGCCTCGTCCTCACCGATGACGATGGCGTAGCGGGCCCCGCTCGCATCGGCCTTGCGCAGTTGCGTCTTGAAGCTTCCGCCCCCGCAATGCAGGATGACGCTCAGCGTCTGCTCGCGCAGCCGTTCGCACACCTGCCAGGCGAAGTCGGCGGCCGCGTCGCCCTGGTGCACCACGTAGCAGTCCGGTACGCGCGTCGGAATCGTCACCCGCTCGGCCTCCAACAAGGCGATGAGCCGCTCGACCCCCATGGCGAAGCCGCAGGCCGGCGCCGGCTTGCCGCCGAGGTGCTCCACCAAGCCATCGTAGCGCCCGCCCGCGCACACCGCGGCTTGCGCGCCGAGCTTGCCCGTCAGCCACTCGAAGACGGTACGGTTGTAATAATCGAGGCCCCGCACCAGGCGCGGATTGATGGTGAAACCGACTTGCGCGCGGCGCAGCGCGGCTTGCACGGCCTCGAAGTGCGCGAGCGAGGGCTCGTCGAGATCGTCGGCCATGCGCGGCGCGCGTTCGACGATTTCCTGCATCGCCGGGTTCTTACTGTCGAGCACGCGCAGGGGATTGGCGTGCAGGCGCCGTTTCGAATCCTCGTCGAGCGCATTGCAATGGCGTTCGAGATAGGCCACCAGCCGGGCGCGATAGCGTGCGCGTGCCTGCGGATCGCCCAGGGTGTTGAGCTCGAGGCTCACGTCGGAGAGCCCGAGGGCGCGCCACATGCGCGCGCACATGATGATGACTTCGGCATCGATGTCGGGCCCGCTGAATCCGAGCGCTTCCACGCCAACCTGGTGGAACTGGCGGTAGCGTCCTTTCTGCGGGCGCTCGTGGCGAAACATCGGCCCCAGGTAGTACAGCCGCTGGGGCCCGGCGTAGAGCAGGTTGTGCTCGAGCGCGGCCCGCACGCACGACGCCGTGCCCTCCGGGCGCAATGTCAAGCTGTCGCCGTTGAGCCGATCGGTGAAGGTGTACATCTCCTTTTCGACGATGTCGGTCACCTCGCCGATCGAGCGCACGAACAACTCGGTACGCTCGACCAGCGGCATGCGAATCGGCCGATAGCCGTATTGGCGCAGGCAGCGAAGGACGGTGCGCTCGAGGAAATCCCATGCCTCGCCCGCCTCGGGCAGCACGTCGTTCATTCCTCTCACCGCCGAGATGGGCGTGGTGGTCATAGTCGCTTGGAGCTACGTGAAAGTCGGAATCGGAATCAGCGGCGCGCTGCATCGAGGCACGCGGTCGCGCCAGCCAGCGGCGGCTTCCCCGCAGGTCCGCGCGGGCGGACGAGGAGCGGTCACGCGCTGCTTTGCGCCTCCGCCGGCTCCCTGGCGGGATCACGCTCGGCGTAGTGGCTGTGCACATACTGCTCCACCAGCGCCTGAAACTCTTCGGCGATATGCTCGCCTTTCAGGGTCACGGTCTTCTCGCCATCGACGTACACCGGCGCCACCGGGTTCTCTCCGGAGCCGGGCAGACTGATGCCGATATGCGCGTGCTTGCTCTCGCCGGGACCGTTCACCACGCAGCCCATGACCGCGACCTGCATGGTCTCGACCCCAGGGTAGCGCGTGCGCCACAGCGGCATCTGGGTACGCAAGTAGATCTGGATCCGCTGCGCCAGCTCCTGGAAAAAGCTGCTGCTGGTGCGCCCGCAGCCGGGACACGCGGTGACCAGTGGGGTGAACGCGCGCAGACCCATGGTCTGCAAGATCTCCTGGGCGACTACGACCTCGCGGGTGCGATCCCCGCCGGGTTCCGGAGTCAACGAAATGCGGATCGTGTCGCCGATGCCCTCCTGCAGCAGGATCGACAACGCCGCGGTCGAAGCAACGATCGCCTTCGATCCCATGCCCGCCTCGGTGAGCCCGAGGTGCAAGGGGTAGTCGCAGCGGCGCGCCAGCTCGCGGTACACCGTCACCAGCTCCTGGACGCTGCTCACCTTGGCGGAAAGCACGATGGCTTCAGCAGGCAGCCCCCATTGCTCGGCGCGTTGCGCGCTATCGAGCGCGGACACGATCAAGGCCTCGCGGATCACGGTCGCAGCGTCGCGCGGCGCGGCGAGATGCGCGTTGGCATCCATCATGGCGCGCGCAAGCGCGGGATCGAGGCTGCCCCAGTTGACGCCGATACGCACCGGCTTGCGGTACCGGCACGCGGTCTCGATCATCTGCGCGAACTGCTCGTCGCGCTTGCGCCCCTGGCCGACATTGCCGGGATTGATCCGGTATTTCGCCAGCGCGGCCGCGCATTCGTTCACCTGCGCGAGCAGCTTGTGGCCGTTGAAGTGGAAATCGCCCACCAGCGGGACGGTGCAGCCGCGCGCGAGCAGACGCTCATGAATCCGCGGTACGGCACGGGCGGCTTCCAGCGTATTGACGGTGATGCGCACCAGCTCGGAGCCGGCGCGCGCCAGCTCGAACACCTGCTCTACCGTCGCTTGCACGTCGGCGGTATCGGTGTTGGTCATCGATTGCACGACGATGGGCGCAGCGCCGCCCAAGGCGACACTGCCCACCATTGCGCGACGGGTCGTGCGTCTGGTGGCTGCACCGAACGGCGGATCGATCAAGGTCACTCCAGGGTGAAGCGCGCGATATTGCGCGCGGCGTGGGCCGCGACATCGACGGGGCGCTCATTATAGGTGATCCTCACCCCGGAAGCGTTTCCGATCACGACCTGCGCCGGCGGCGCGGCTTCCAGTCTGCGCGCCGTGCCCGCGGCCCCGGTGCCCATGAAAACGATCGCGCCATGGCGATCCCGGATCTCGATCCAGGAGTCCTTGACGAACTCGATCGTGAGCCGCGCCGTGCTGCTCGCGGCGCCCGCGGGCGTCGCGCCTTCCGGCGCGGGCGCCGACGCCGTCGCAGCGTTGGTCACGCCCGGCGCGCCCGCCTCCGGAGGCTTGACCGGCGTATCGGCCAGACGCTCCGGGGCGAGCGGCACAGGCTCGGCGCGCCGCTGCTCGGCCTGCATCTCGGGTCGCCCCGGCTGCGCCGTGGCCGCAGGCTCCTTGACACCCGTCACCGGCGCGGCGGATGGCAGCGGACGCGCGCGCCACATCTCGTAGGCGGCCGCGCCGAGTACGGCGACCACCAGCAGCAGAAGAACGCCGACCCACAGCCGCGTATGGCCGTGGCGCGCGGGCACCGGCAGCGTGCCGGCAATCTCGTGCGCACGCAAAGGCGCCTCCTGGCCGAGCGCGGGTTCGAGCGCGTGCAGCAATGGGATAGGATCGAGCTTGAGCAGGCGGGCGTAATTGCGCACGAAGCCGCGCACGAACACCGCGCCGGGGAGCTGTTCGTACTGGTCGGCCTCGATCGCCTGCACTTGTCGCGGTGAAATGCGCATCTGCACGGCGACTTCGGCGACGCTCAAGCCCGACGCCTGGCGCGCCGAGGCCAGCAATGCCCCGGGCGTGGCGGCCGCGGCCGCACCGGCGCCGGGCGGCTGCGTCATTCGTATTGCCTGTTCAGCAGTGCCTGGGTCTCGCGCGAGCTCGGGTAGTTCTTGCGTAGCTGCAAGCCGTAACTCGCCTCCGCCTCGCGATCGCCCAGACGCCGCTCGATGCGCAAGGCGAGCCACAACGCCTCGGCGCTGAACGGCGCGCCGCCGCGGCCCAAGCGCACCAGGTAGCTCTTCGCATCCTGCACTTCGCCGCGCCGAAACGCGAGGTCGGCCAACTGATAGAGCGCGGTCGGCTGCGTCGGGTGAATGCCGAGCGCGCGCTCGAAGTATTGCAAGGCGGTCGCATCGTCACCTCGCTCGCGCGAGCACACGCCGGCGTTGACGTAGGACTTGTCCGGGGTCTGGTAGAGCGGATTCTTGAGCGCGGCCATGAAGTGCTTGATGCCATCGTCGTAACGCTTGCGCTGACACAGAAACCAGCCGTAATTGTTGTTGGCGTCGGAATCGAGCGCGTTCAATTGCAGGGCGCGCTCGAAGCTGCGCTGCGCCAGCGCGTCCTCGCGCAATTCCATGTACACCAGTCCCAACATGTTGTACGCGGGGCCATGGCCGGGGTCGGACTTGAGCGCTTCGTTCAGTTCCTCCAGCGCTACGCTGAAGTTCCTGACCTCGTAATAGGCGGCACCGAGCTGGGTGTGCAAGTCGGCGCGCGTGCGCGCATCGGCGCTTTGCTGCGTGGCGGGCTGTTGGGGCGTCAATGCCGGCGAGATCGCGGGCGACTGCGCACAGCCCGCAAGCATGCTCAGCGCCGCCAACCAGGCGATTCGTTTCATGGCGTGGCCTCCGCTTCCCGGCGCGCTTTGCGCCGGGTCCGATCCTGTACCTGGCCCGCGAGCTGCCCGCACGCCGCATCGATCTCGTCGCCGCGCGTGCGCCGCACGGTGGTAAGCAGCGACGCGCGCATGAGGATGTCGCGGAAGCGCGCCACGGCTTCGCGCGGCGAGCGCTCGAAGCCGGAGCCGGCAAAGGGATTGAACGGGATCAGGTTCACCTTGCACGGTACCCCGCGCAGCCGCGCCACCAGCTCGCGGGCGTGCTCGGGGCGATCGTTCACATCCTCCAGCAACACGTACTCGAAGGTGATGAAATCTCGCGGCGCCCGGTCGAGATAGCGCAGGCAGGCGGCGAGCAGCGCATCGATCGGCCACTTGCGGTTGATCGGCACCAGGCGGTCGCGCAAGGCGTCGTTCGGCGCGTGCAGGGAAACGGCGAGCGCGACCGGGCACGCGTCGCGCAGCCGGTCGATGCCCGATACGAGCCCGGCGGTACTCACCGTCACGCGGCGGCGCGACAGCCCATACGCGCGCTCGTCGATCATCAAGCGCAATGCGGCAACGACGTTGTCGAAATTCGCGAGCGGCTCGCCCATGCCCATCATCACCACATTGGTGACCATGCGCCGGTCGGCGTGCGTCTCGATAGTCTGCTCGCGCGCCAAGCAGTGGTTGGCCCACCACAGTTGGCCGATGATCTCGGCGGTCGAAAGGTTGCGGTTGAATCCCTGGCGACCGGTCGCGCAGAACGCGCACTCGAGCGCGCAGCCGGCCTGTGACGAAATACAGAGCGTGCGCCGATCGGGCTCGGGGATGAGCACGCTCTCCACCGCGTTGCCCGCCCCCACGTCGAGCAGCCACTTGCGCGTGCCGTCAGCCGAGCGCGAATCGGCGCGCACCCGCGGCAACGTGACATCGGCGTCGGTCGCGAGCCGCGCGCGCAGCGACTTCGCCAGATCGGTCATCGCGGCGAAATCACTTTCGCCGAGCTGATGCACCCAGCGCAGCAGTTGGCGCGCGCGAAAGGGCTTCTCGCCCCAGCCGGCGAGCAGCGCCTCCAGGCCGGCCGCGTCGTAGTCGAGCAGATTCGGCATCAGCGCGAGTGGATCTCCAGGCGGGGAAAGAAGAAGGCAACTTCACTCGCCGCGGTTTCGGCGGAATCCGAGCCGTGCACTGCATTGGCGTCGATGCTGTCGGCGAAATCCGCGCGGATGCTGCCCTTGGCGGCTTTCTTGGGGTCGGTCGCGCCCATCAGGTCCCGGTTCTTCGCGATCGCGCCCTCGCCTTCGAGCACCTGGACCATGATAGGGCCGGACACCATGAATTCGACCAGGTCCTTGAAAAAGGGCCGCTCGCGGTGGATGGCGTAGAAGGCCTCCGCGTCCGAGCGCGAAAGCTGGCGCATGCGCGCCGCCACGATCTTGAGTCCGTTTTTTTCGAAGCGAGCGTAAATCTCGCCGATCGCATTCTTCGCGACCGCATCGGGTTTGATGATCGAAAGCGTGCGCTCGACTGCCATCGAAGCCTCTCCAGAATTAACTTAATGCCTAACTATACCAGGATAAGGTATTGAAAAAAAGGCTTAATCGATCGATTCAGCGGGGCCGCGCCAAGCGAATCGAAGCGCCGCCTCGGCGCCGCGCGCACGAAATTCCGCCGCGACGCCGACGTGCGGCACCCACGCGAGCTCGGCGCCGCAGAAGACCAGTGGCAGCCCGGCTCGTTCCCAGGCTGGGACATCCGCCTCCTGGAGAAGATTCTTGAGGGTGCGGCGCGGGCCTTGCGGATCGAGGCGCATGCGCTCGCCACCGCGCCGCACGCGTACCGTGACCTCGGCTGCGCGCAGGCGCGCCATGCTCACACCGCCGCCTCGCGCTCGCACCGCTCGCAGCTCGCCCGCACCGAACGCGAGCCGCCGCTCGCCGCGCCAGACGCGGCACGGCGTTGCCTCGGCGGGCGTGGCATCGCGGACGAATTCGATCCAGCCGCGATGACGCCTCAGCGTGCCACGCTCCAAGCGCAGCTCGGGCTGCGCGTCGCGCCGCGCGGTTCCGAGCTGGCGCAGGATTTCCCTGGTGCGCAAAGTGGAGGGCGGCGCCTCGCCGCGACGCGCAAGAAAGTAGCGCAACGCATTGGCAGCGCGGGCTTCGCCCAGAGCCATCAGGCGCTTCGCGTCGACGCGCTCGCCGGCTGTCACGGCAGCGCAATCGGCCGCCGCCAAAGCGTCCAGGGTCTCCACCGCCTGGGCGATATGCGCGGCGGCACGCGCGATATTGGCGCCGCATTCGGGAAAGCGCCGCTGCAGCAGCGGCAACACCTTCAAGCGCAGAAAATTGCGGCTGAAGCGCTGCTCGCTGTTGCTTTCGTCCTCGATCCAGCGCAGCTTGCGCGCGCGCGCGTAGGCGGCGATCGCACTGCGCGGCACATCGATGAGCGGACGGATCAACCGCTGCGCGCGCCGCCCCGGCGAAGGATCGAGCATGCGACTGAGCGGCATCGCGGCGAGACCGCGCACACCCGAGCCCCGCAGCAGGTTGAGCAGCGCGGTTTCCGCCTGGTCATCGCGGTTGTGCGCCAGCGCCACCAGCTCCGAGCCCCACTGCGCGAAGGCAGCGTAGCGCGCCGCGCGCGCACGGGCTTCGACGTTGCCGGCCCCCGCCAGCTCGACCCGCACGGCCCGGAAAGCGATTCCGCGCCGCCTGCAATAGGCCGCGCAGAACCGCTCCCATGCCAGGGCGTTCGCGCTCAAGCCGTGATTGACGTGCAGCGCATCGAGCCGCAAGCCGTCGCGCCGGGCGAGCCGGCGCAGCGTTTCGAGCAGCACGATCGAATCGATGCCCCCGCTCAGCGCGAGCGTGAGGCGAGCGCCGGGGCCGACGCAACGCGCGATCCGCTCGGCGACGGCTGCCTCGAACGAAGCCGGCGATCCTTCAGCGCTTGGCCGCTTCCTTGAACTTGCCATACGCCATCAACCGCTGGTAGCGGGCCTCCAGGCGTTTGTCGTCGCTCAGCTTGGCGAGATCGCGGCGGGCTTCGACCAGGGCGCGACGCAGGTTCTGCAACGCCTGGTCGGGATCGCGATGCGCGCCGCCCAGCGGCTCGGGAACGATCTTGTCGATCAAGCCGAGCGTCTTCAAGCGCGAGGCGGTGATGCCCAGGGTCTCGGCGGCTTCGGCGGCGCGCTCGGCGCTCTTCCACAGGATCGACGCGCAGCCCTCGGGCGAGATGACCGAGTAGGTCGCATACTGGAGCATGAGCAAGACGTCACCTACGGCGATGGCGAGCGCGCCGCCCGAGCCGCCTTCGCCGATGACGGTGCAAATCACGGGCACGCGCAGCCGCGCCATTTCGAACAGGTTGCGCCCGATCGCCTCGGACTGGCCGCGCTCTTCCGCGCCGATACCGGGATAAGCCCCGGGGGTGTCGATCAACGTATAGATAGGGAAGCGGAATTTCTCGGCCAGGCGCATGAGCCGCAGCGCCTTGCGGTACCCCTCGGGACGCGGCATGCCGAAATTGCGCAGCAGCTTCTCCTTGGTATCGCGCCCCTTCTGGTGGCCGATGACCACGCAGGCCTCGCCATTGAAGCGCGCTATGCCGCCGACGATCGCGTTGTCATCGGCAAAGCCGCGGTCGCCGTGCAATTCCTCGAAATCGCCGAAGACCCCTTGCAGGTAGTCGAGCGTGTACGGACGCTGCGGGTGGCGCGCGACCAAGGCCACCTGCCATGCGCTCAGCTTGGCATAGATGTCCTTGGTGAGGGCATTGCTCTTCTTACGCAGCCGGTTGATCTCTTCCGAGATATCGACCGCCGAATCGTCTTGCACGAAGCGCAATTCTTCGATCTTGGCTTCCAGGTCGGCGATGGGCTGCTCGAAATCGAGAAACGTGGTTTTCAATGGCACTGCCGGGAATGGATTGGGCGCAATGATAATCGATGCTCACGCGCTCGCAATCGAGAAGAAGCGCTTGATCTTCCCCAGGATCTCGTCGCTCAAGCGCGAGCCCTCGGCGTTGCGCGCGTGCGCGGCGAGATGATTCACCTCGCGCTCGAAGTCCTCCTGGCGCGCCGCCAGAATGCGCGCCATACGCTCGGCCAGCGCCGGGCGCTTGAGCAGGACTTCTTCGAATGCGGCTTTCTCCAGCCGGTAGCATTCGATGCTGCTGGTCGCGGTGACGGTGGCGTGGCGCGGCTCGCCCGTCAACAGGCCCATCTCGCCGAACACCGTGGGCGCCTCGAGCTGCGCCAGGCGATGTGCCGCCTGACCCGGCCGCTCCAGCACCACTTCCACGCTGCCCGAGGCGAGGATATAGAGCCAATGGGCGACCGCGCCCTGGCGTGTGATCGCGTCCCCGGCGACGAACGGCACGGGCTCCAGGCGCGCAGCCAGCGTGCGCACCTCGTCGGCAGTGAGCTCCGCGAACAGCTCCACGCTGCGGACCGACTTCATGCGTCGCTCCAGCTCGCGTTGAGCGACCTGTTTGGCGTGCGCCCGGTCTTCGCTCACGACGTGCACGTTGTGCTCGGCGACCGCGACCCGCATGCCGGAGCGCTGCAACGCGGCGAGCACGTGCTCGCGCACCTTGGAATCGGTCAGATCGTCCTGGGCGATCTCGGTCAGCCAATAGCGCACGGCATAGCGGCCGAAGCCGGCATCGAAATCGACCAGCACGCAATTGGGCGCAGGATCGGTGGCGACGTGTGGAATCGCCGCCGCCTTGAGCGCTGCTTCCACCGCCGCGATGACTCGTGCCGGCGCGGCCGAATACGCCACGCTGAAACGTATCCAGCGCCGCCACTGGCGCGGCGCGCCGAGCCGCTGGCCCAGCACCAGCACCTTGCTGCGCACCATGTGGCTGTTCGGCACGATCACGGTTTCCCAGTTGCGCGTCTGGATCGATACCGAGCGCCAGCGGATATCGACGACTTGCCCGACCAAGTCGTCGACCTTGATCCAATCGCCGATGCCGAAGGCGCTGTCGAGCTCGAGCGCGAGCCCGCCCAGGATGTTGCCGAGGGTATCCTGGATGGAGAATGCGATGATGGCAGTGATCACCGCTGAGGTCGCGACGATGCCGCTCAGATCCAACCCGGCCAGGCGCAGCCGCACCAAACCCCAGGAAACGTAGGCGACGATCACCACCAGGTCTTCGAGAATGCGCGGGGGCGTCATGCGCGCCAGCGGCAGCAGCACGCGGAACAGGAACTGACCCCAGAGGCGGATGATCGCCAGGCCGGCCAGTACCACGCCGGCCTCGCGCACGACTCCGCCCGCGGTCCCCAGGCTGAATGCGGCCAGCATCTCGGCGGCGACCACGCCGGCAAAGCCCAGCACGCACAGCCCCAGCGTATTGCGCAACGAAGTCCGCTCTTCGGGCCGGCGCAGATAGAGCACGGCCGCGATGACGGCCACCATGAGCGCGAGGCTCATGGCGTCATCGTCGGACAGCCGCGACCAGACGATCTCGCCCACCGATCCGATATCCAAGGCGTTTGCTCCCCACTTGAGACTCAAGGTAGCACCCGGTGCGAGCGATCGGCTTGCGCTAGATCATATGAGGCCGCCCGCTGTCCCGAGCAGGCCCGGCGAATCGAAGGAAGCGCGGCGTGTAGAATCGATGCGCGATGACGCAGCCGACGCGTGCAAGGTGCGAGACCTGACCCCAAAGGCGATGACGCGGCCGGCGCCTGTATGCGACCACCTGACCGGAGCCAACGTGAGCAAAGCCTATCCCGTCGATATCGTTCGTACCCAGACCCGCGCCATCCTGCTCGCTTGGGGGATGAGTGAGGAACATGCCGCCATCACGGCCGATCTGATGACCGAAACCGACTTGCGCGGGGTGGACTCGCACGGCATATCGATGCTGCCGGGCTACGAGAAGCAGCGCGAGCTGAGGCAAGTCAACATGCGCCCGGTGTTCAAGACCAAGCGCGAAACGCCGACCATGGCATTGATCGATGCCGACGCGAGCATCGGCCATCCGGCCGCGCATTACGGCATGAATCTCGCGGTCGAAAAAGCCCTGAAGACCGGCGTCGGCGTGGTCTCGGTGGTCAATTCGAATCACTTCGGCGCCGCCGGCTGTTATTCCAAGATCGCCTCCGAACGCGGCTGCATCGGCATGGTCACCTCGGCCACGCGCGGGGTGATGATGGTGCCGACCTTCGCCTCGGAGGCGATCCTCGGCACCAATCCGTTCGCATTCGCCGCACCGGCGAAGCGCAACCCGAGCTTCGAGCTCGACATGGCGACCACGACAGTGGCCGCCAACAAGGTGAAGGTGTACTGGCTCAACCGCAAGCCGATCCCGTCCGGCTGGGTCGTCGACGGCAACGGCCGCACCGTCACCGATTCGGCACAGGCGATGGACTACCTCTACGGCAACAGCAAGCAAGGCGGCATCACGCCGCTCGGCGGCACGCGCGATCTCGGCAGTCACAAAGGCTACGGCCTCGCGACCATGGTGCACATCCTGGGCGGTGTGTTATCGGGTGCCTCGTTCTCCCCCATTCGCAACCGCACGCAGAAGGTGGGCGACCCGAACAATCTCGGCCATTTTCTGCTGGCGATCGATCCGAAGGCGTTCCGCGACGAAGGCGAGTTCGAGGACGACCTGGATCAGGTGATCGACGTGCTGCATGGGGCCAAGCGGGCCGATCCACAGCAGCCGGTCCTGGTCGCGGGCGATCCGGAGAACGCAACCCGCGCCGAGCGCATGCGCTCGGGCATCCCCTTGCCCGATGACCTGATCGGCTTGCTGCGCGGTGTCGCCGCGCGTGCGAACACGCGCTTTCTCCTCGATTGACGCCGGCGGCGATGAGCGCGGTAGCCTCGAATCCGGCCCGGCAGGCGCTGGTGCGCGCATTGCAGGCGACGCTCGGCCCTTCCGCCGTCCTCACCGAGTCCGGCGACCTCGCGGCCTACGCCGTCGACTGGCGCGGCCGCGCGCGCGGTGTTCCGCTCGCCGTCGTCCGGCCGGCGTCGACAGCCGAGGTGGCAGCGACGGTACGGTTGTGCGCGCAGGCCGGCGCCGCGATCGTGCCCCAGGGAGGCAACAGCGGCCAGTGCGCCGGGGCGGTGCCTTCGAGCGACGCGAGCCAGGTCGTCGTCTCGCTGGCACGCATGAACCGCATCCGCTCGCTCGACGAGCAGAACAACACGCTCGTGGCCGAAGCCGGCTGCGTCCTGGCGAACATCCAGGAGGCCGCGGCCGCGGCCGATCGGCTGTTTGCGTTGAGCCTCGGCGCCGAAGGGAGCTGCCAGATCGGCGGCAATCTCTCGACCAACGCCGGCGGCACGGCGGTGCTGCGCTACGGCAATGCCCGCGACCTGGTGCTGGGACTCGAAGTCGTGCTGGCCGACGGCTCGGTGTGGGACGGCTTGCGCGGCCTGCGCAAGGACAACACCGGCTACGACCTGAAGCAGCTTTTCATCGGCGCCGAAGGCACGCTCGGCATCATCACCGCTGCCGTGCTCAAGCTCCATCCGCGGCCGAAATCGAGCGCCACCGCGCTCATCGCCGTGCCGAACCCGAGCGCCGCCCTGGGGCTGCTCGATCGATTCCGCGCCGAGTGCGGCGATCGGCTCACCGGCTTGGAGTTGATCTCGCGCAATTGCTTCGACATCCTGTTCAAGCACATCCCCCGCTTCACCGATCCGCTGTCGGCGCGCTACGAGTGGTACGTGCTGGCGGAGATGAGCGACACGCTCACGTCGGTGGACTTGCGCGCCATCATGGAATCGACGCTGCAGGACGCGCTCGAAAGCGGCTTGGCGCTGGACGCGGTCATCGCCGGCTCGCAAGGCCAGGCCGAGACGCTATGGGCGATGCGCGACGAGATTCCGGAAGCGAACCGCCGCGAGACGCCGTGGGTCCGGCACGACGTTTCGGTTCCGGTGAGCCGCATCCCCGAGCTGATCGAGCGCGGATCGCAGGCACTGCGCGCGCGCTTCCCCGACCTGCGCATCGTCGCCTTCGGACATCTGGGCGATGGCAACATCCATTTCAATGCCAGCTCGGCGCTGCCCGCCGGCGCCGAGGACGTGATCGCGCGGCAGGAGGAGATCTACTCGATCGTGCACGCCCTGGTCATGACGCTCGGCGGCAGCTTCAGCGCCGAGCACGGCATCGGGCTCGTCAAGGCGCACGAGATGGCGCGCTACAAGAGCCCGCTCGAGCTCGAGCTCATGCACCGGATCAAGCGTGCGCTGGATCCGGGGGGACTGATGAATCCCGGCAAGGTCTTGCCCTGAAGGCTGGAGTGGGGCTGCGGCGGCAGCGACCCCGCGAAGACGGATTCAACCGGGCAAGGTCTTTGCCCGTAGCGAGCGCGCCAGCAAGCCATTTGCCGGCCCGCGAAGACGGGTTCAACTGGGTAGGTCTTTGCCCTGAAGGTCCGCCTCGGCACGATGTCTACACGCGGTAGAGCGCGCGCCGATCGCGCCGGAACGAAATCGGCCGCAGCAGCGTCTGGTCGAAGGCTCGCCCGAGGCTGATCTCGCCGGCCCCGTCGAGCAGCAGCTCGCTGCGAAAGACGTGTGCCAGCTCGCCGCTTTCCCTGCGCACGAAGGTGCCGTTGGTGCTTTGATCGGTGAGATAGATCTGGGTACGCCGCAAGGTGAGCAGCGCGTGCCGGCGCGACGCAAAGGCGTCGGCGACGCGAATGTCGCAGCCCGCGTCGCGCCCCAGCACCAGCGTCGGGGAGCGCGGGTCGAGCCTTGCTTCCTGGCCGGCGCAGGCGACGATCAACGCGCCGTCATCGGGCGGCACGAGATTGTGGCGGCGCAGATTGACGTCGGTCAGCGTCGCGGTGTCCGATTGCCAGACGACCTGGTAGATGGTGGACTCGGCGGCGCTGCCCTTGATGACGGCGAAGAACAGCGGCCGCGTGCAGAGCTGCACGGTCGCGCTGAGCCGCGCGCGGGTCGGCTCGGTCGTCAGAATCTGGCCCGCGGTGGCGATGGCGCACAGATAGCTCGCGGCATTCACCGTGTCGCCGAACACGTCGCCATCCTCCACCAGCACCGGCCCGTGGTGCAATCCGATGTGCAGGGCGAGCTGCTTGCCGCCCGGCCGGGCGGCGGCGGTACGGGCCTGCATTTCGATCGCGGCAGACGCGGCCTCGCTCGGGTCGCGGAAGACGCACATGACCTCGTCGCCCAGCGTCTTGATGCTCCGCCCGCCGAACTGCGGCAGTACAGCCACGATGAGCTCGATGCCGGCCGTGACGATAGCCCGAGCTGCCTGATCGCCCAGCGCGCAGTACAGGCGCGTGCTGCCGCAGATGTCGGCGAACAACACCGTCATCGCCTGGGTCTGCCGTGACGCCATGGCGTGGGTCGTGGCATGCGGTGTTGCCGTGATCATGGAATGAATCCGCGTCGCGGCGCGCATCCGCCGCAAAAAAAAACGGGCAGCCCCGAAGGCTGCCCGAAAAGTCCACACCGAGTAGAGCGCCAGGAGGAGACCTCTACCCGGGGAGTATCTTCGGCAGCCGCGCCGAAAACTTTAGCCTCCCGCTGCCAAAGCCCGTCGTCTGCTCTAACGCGATAACGGCGCGTCGCGGCTGAGATTGAGCACGCGCTGGGCTTGGGCTAGATCGGAGGAGGCCGCTCGCAGTTCCCCTGCGGCCCGGCGAGACGAAGTGTGCCTGGCATGGCGCTTGCGGCAACTTGCGACCCATGGGCACGATTGCCCGCGAGCACGCGACTGTTGCTGCCGAGCCGCACACCCGGTAAGTTCGTGATCAGCGCTCGCGTTCGGTCTCGAGCGTAGCGACGAGGCAAGCGCGGGTGCGCCGCGTGCCCGACGCGATCTTGCCGCGACACGGCGCGCCAGGATCGCATGGATTGCGCACGGCGCGGCTTCACTTCAAACTGCCCTGGAGACGGCGACCATGTTCCTGTTCGGCAAGAAGGCACGCATGCCCGGCCCGGCCGAGATCCTTCCCGGTCGCAGCGAGCCCATGGCCGTCCCAGCGAAACATCATGTCAACGGCAACCCGCTGCGACCCCCGTTTCCCGCCGGCATCGAGCTGGCGCAGCTCGGCCTGGGCTGCTTTTGGGGCGCCGAGCGCAAGTTCTGGGAAACGCCCGGGGTGTATTCCACGGCAGTCGGGTATGGCGGCGGCGGCACCCCGAATCCGACCTACGAGGAAGTGTGCAGCGGCTTGACCGGGCACACGGAGCTGGTGCTGGTGGCCTTCGATCCGGCGCGACTGCCCTATGAGCAGTTGCTGAAGGTCTTCTGGGAAGCGCACGATCCGACCCAGGGAATGCGCCAGGGCAACGACGTCGGCACGCAGTATCGTTCGGCGATCTACACCTATTCCGAGCAACAACTCGCGGCCGCGGAACAGTCCCGCGCGCGCTACCAAGCCGCGTTGACCCAGGCCCGCTACGGCGCCATCACCACCGAGATCGAGCCGGCCGGACCGTTCTACTATGCCGAGGCATATCACCAGCAGTACCTCGCCAAGAATCCCGCAGGCTACTGCGGCCTCGGCGGCACTGGCGTGACCTGCGGCGTCGGACTCGGCGTCACCGGCTAGCCCGAGCGACGCTGGGGCGCGCTGCCGAGGGAAACGTGGCGACCTGAGATTCTGCCGCGCCGTGCGACCTACCCGCAAATCTGCGCGTCGCATCCTGCGCGTTGAAGGCGCTGCGCAGCGCTCCCGGCGAACACCTCGGGACGCCTACTCGACGCGAATGCCGGCCAGTTTGATCAGCCGCGCATAGCGGGCGCTTTCGTCGCGCATATGCGCGGCGTATCGCTCGGGCGTGCTGCCCACGGCTTCGAGACCCTGCTTGGCCAGCCGGTCCTTCAACTCCGCGCTCTTGAGCGCCGCGGAGATGTCCCCGTAGAGGCGCAGCACGATGGCCTGCGGCGTGCGCGCGGGCGCCAGCACCCCGAACGCCGTGCTCGTCTCGTAATCGGCTACGCCGGCCTCGCGCATGGTCGGCAGCCGCGGCAGCAGCCCGGAACGCGACGCGGTGCCCACCGCCAGGCCGCGGACCCGGCCCGAACCGATATGCGGCAGAACGACCGGCTGGTTTTCGATCATGAGGTCGAGCTGCCCGCTGAGCAAATCGGTCAGCGCCGGATTGCTGCCCTTGTAGGGCACGTTGACCAGGTCGATGTTCGCCAACGCCTTGAGCTGCTCCGCCGCCAGATGCGACACCGAGCCTTGTCCGGCGGAACCGTAGTTGAGCCTGCCCGGGGTAGCGCGCGCGATGGCGATCAGATCCTTCACCGACTTCGCCGGCACCGAGGGATGTACCACCAGGACGAACGGACTGATGGTAGCGAGCGTGATCGGCGCGAAGTCCTTCAATGCCTCGTATGGCACCTTCGAGCGCAAGTTCGGGTTGATGGTGAGCGGTCCCGGCGAGCCCAGCAACAGCGTATAGCCGTCGGGCGCCGCCTTTGCAACGTGCTCCGCGCCGATGACGCCGCCCGCGCCCGCACGGTTCTCGGCGATCACCGGTTGGCCGATCGACTCGCTCAACCGCTGCGCGATCGCACGCGCCACCAGGTCGGTGCCACCGCCGGCCGCAAAGGGAATGACCAGGCGTACGGGCTTCACCGGGTAGCTCTGCGCCTGACCGGATAGCGCGATGACGCCGAGCGCCCACCCGATCAACGAGCGTCGAACAACACGTTGCGTGCACCTCATGCATCGCTCTCCCTCGGATTGCGCTCGCCTGCTTCGCCGCGCGCCGCGGCTTTTCGTGTCAGCGCGTTCCCACCCACAGCGCGAGCACGATCAATGCCACGCTGAGCGCAATGCACAGCCCGAGCAGAATGCGCGCGCGCGCCCGCATGATCGCCATGGTTTCGATGACGCGAGCGTTCTGCTCCGCGAGCGAGCGGATCAGCTCGGCCGATGCCCGCTGCTCGCTCCCCATGGCGTCGAGCGCCGCTTCGATCGCGGCCAGACGTGCGTCGATGCCCCCATGCTGGGTGCCGGGAATCGCGCTGCGCGCAATGTCCGTCGCTACGCCCGCGCGCGCCGACGAAAACAGCCGGCGCGCCCCCTTGACGATGGCAGGCGCGGCCTGCACCAGGTCGGTCCAGGGCACGGCCTTGAGCGCCACTACCCAATTGATGGCCATCAAAACGCTCGCTCCGCGACGCGAGCCGCACGCCCGTGCGGCTCGCTACGATTCGATGCTATCCAACTCGCTCGCCGGGAACAAGCGGCGGGAATCGCAACAGCGGCGGGGATCGCAACCGCCGCGGGCGCTATGCCAGGTACGACCCTCTTGGCGCAGCGTGCCGGCCATGCCGGCGTTCAGCGCAGCGCCGCCCAGGCCTTTTCGAGGCGCTTGAACGATACCGGCACGGGAGTTCGCAGCTCTTGCGCGAACAGCGACACGCGCTGCTCTTCGAGCAGCCAGCGCAATTCGTCCAGCTCGGGCTCGTCGAGCCCTGCCTTGCGATTGCGTTCCACGCGGCTGTGCACTTGTTGCCACCAGCGCGACAACTCGCGGGTGTGCTGCTGATCGCGCTCCACACGCGCCGGCAGCTTTTCCAGGCGCCTGCGCGCCGCGGCAAGATAGCGCGGGTAGTGTTGCAACCGGGGGTATGGGATGGCGGCGAGAAAACCGGGAAAGACCAGTGCATCGAGTTGTTGCTTGATATCACCTGCTGCATGCTTGAAAGCGCGCGCGTTCGGACTATCGAGCGCCTTGCGCACGGCCAGCACCTCATCGAGGATCTGCTCGGCCAAGCGCAAGTATTCCTGCCCCACGACCTGTAACCGGGCGCGCACCTGCCGCAGACGCGCCTCGAACTGCACGCGATCGCGTACCGGCGTGGCGTCGGTCCATACCGCCCGCTCGACGCTCGCCCGCAGCAAGGATTCATGCAGGGCCTGCGCGCTGCCGTAAGGCAGATACTGCAGCGCCAGCGGCTTCGATGGCATCAGCGCGCGCTCCAATGCGCGCACGTGATCCTTCGATGCCAATCGCACCAGGCGCGAGACGCCGGCGCGCGTCGCTCGCAGCGCTTTGTCGGGCGTCTCGAGCAGGGTCAGGCGCACGCTGTCCTGCTCGTCGATCAAGGCCGGATGGCCCGTCAAGCGCTGCTTCCCGCGCGAGAACTCGACGCTCTCGGGCAGCTCGATGCCGTTCCAGTCGCGGATGCCCGCGCGTTCCCATAGCGATTCGGGCGCGAAGCGCGCTTCGGCCTGGCTGCCGTGCGCACGTTGCAGCGCGACCAGGTCGCGGCCCGCGGCGAGCTCCGTCGCGTGCTCGTCGACGATCGAAAAATTCATCCGCAGATGCGCCGGAAGCTGCTCTGGATTCCAAGCGTCGAGCGGCACGGTGAGCCCGCGCAGCTCGCGCAGCGCCTGCCCGAGCGCGTCGGGCAACGGCTGCGAGCGGGGCACGCCATCCAGGATCTCGAGACAGGCCGTCACGGTTTCCGGCAGCGGCACGCACTCGCGCCGCAACTGCTTGGGCAAGCCGCGCACCAGCACGTTGATCTTGTCGCGCAACAGGCCCGGCACCAGCCATTCGAAGGGCTCGGGCTGCATGCGGTTCAACAGATGCAGCGGCACGATCGCCGTCACGCCATCGAGCGGATGGCCGGGATCGAACCGATAGCGCAAGCTCAGCTTCTCGCCGGCAACCTCGATATGGTCAGGAAACCGATCGGCGCTGACGTCGCCCGCGCCTGCCCGCATGAGGTCGCCGTGCGCCATGAACAGCAGTCGGGGCTCGCGTTGCTCCGCCTGCTTGCGCCACGCCTCGAAAAGTTCTCCGGAATAGACATCGGCCGCAATGCGCGCATCGAAGAAGCGGAACATGGCCTG
The DNA here is from genome assembly GCA_020848435.1 of Burkholderiales bacterium. Lineage (GTDB taxonomy): Bacteria > Pseudomonadota > Gammaproteobacteria > Burkholderiales > WYBJ01 > WYBJ01. Next base: position 28,061 of record JADLAC010000051.1, read on the forward strand.
CTCGTCGACCAGCACGTCGCGGCGCCGCGACTTGTGTTCGAGTGCGGCGATCTCGCGCCGCAGCCGCGCGTTGTGGCGCTGAAAAGCGCCCTGCGACAGGTAGCCGCCCTCCACCAGACCCGCCCGGATGAAGATGTCGCGCGCATGTGCGGTATCGATCGGCCCGTAGGGCACGCGCCGTCGCGCCACCAGAACGAGCCCAAACAGCGACACCTGCTCCCAAGCGATGACCTGCGCCTGGTCCTTGTCCCAGCGCGGCTCCAGCCAGGCTCGCTTCACCAGGTGCGCGGCCGCCTGCTCGACCCAGGCCGGTTCGATCTGCGCCGCCACCCGCGCGAACAGCCGGGTCGTTTCCACCAGCTCCGCGGCGACCACCCAGCGCGGCTGGCGCTTGCGCAGCGCCGAGCCGGGATGGATGGCGAAGCGGATACCGCGCGCGCCGTCGTAGTCGCCGTCTTCGTTCTTGGAGCCGATATTACCGAGCAGCCCGCTCAGAAGCGCACGATGAACGCGCTCGTAGCTCGCCTCGGACGCGTTGAACCCGGCACCAGTCTCCGCGAGCAAGGCATGGAGCTGAGCGTGGACCTCGCGCCACTCGCGCATTCGCACCGGCGACAGATAGTGTTCGCGCAACGCCTGCGCCAGCTTGCGATTGGACTTCTTGTGGCGCAAGAGCTCGCCGTAGAATTGCCACAAGCGCAGCAGCCCCACGAAATCCGAGCGCTCGTCGCGAAATGGCGCGTGGCGTTCGTCCGCCGCTTGCGCCTTGTCGAGCGGGCGTTCGCGCGGATCCTGCACCGAGAGCGCGGCGGCCAATACGAGGACCTCCGTGAGGCAGTCCTGCCGGCGGGCTTCGAGCACCATGCGGCCGATGCGCGGATCGATCGGCAAGCGGGCCAGCTCGCGTCCGAGCCGCGTCAGCGCGCGCTCCTCGTCCACCGCGCCGAGCTCGTTCAACAGCCGATAGCCGTCGCCCACCATGCGCGGCTGCGGCGCATCGATGAAGGGGAATTGCTCCACGTCGCCCAGGTCGAGAGCCTTCATGCGCAAGATGACCCCGGCAAGCGACGAGCGCAGCAGCTCCGGGTCGGCGAACGCGGGCCGGGCGCGGAAATCGTCCTCGCCGTAGAGGCGGAAGCAAATCCCGCTCATGACCCGGCCACAGCGTCCTGCGCGCTGATTGGCCGAAGCTTGGGCGATCTTTTCCGTCAGCAGTTGCTCGACCTTGTTGCGGTAGCTGTAGCGGTTGACGCGCGCGAGCCCGGTATCGACCACGAAGCGGATGCCCGCAACGGTGAGCGAGGTTTCGGCGACGTTGGTCGACAGGACGATGCGGCGCGCTTGCGCGGGCTCGAACACGCGTTCCTGCTCCGCCGCCGACAGCCGGGCATAGAGCGGGAGGATTTCCGTGTCCGGCGGATGGTGCTTGCGCAGAGCTTCCGCCGTTTCGCGAATCTCCCGCTCGCCGGGAAGAAAGACCAGGATATCGCCGGGGCCGCAGCGGCTCGCTTCGTCGACCGCATCCAGAATCGCGCCCGTGAGCGCGGCCGCGTCGTCGCTTGCGGCGTCCGGCTGCGGCGGCCGATAGCGTATCTCCACCGGGTGCAAGCGGCCCGACACTTCGATCACCGGCGCAGCGCCGAAATGGCGCGAGAAGCGCCCCGCATCGATGGTCGCCGACGTGATGATCAGCTTCAGATCGGGTCGAGCCGGCAGCAATTGGCGCAAGTAGCCGAGCAGGAAGTCGATATTGAGGCTGCGTTCGTGCGCCTCGTCGACGATCAACGTGTCGTACGCGCTCAACAGCCGATCGCCCTGGGTTTCCGCGAGCAGGATGCCGTCGGTCATGAGCTTGACGTAGGCGCGGGCATCGATTCTGTCCTGGAATCGGACCTTGTAGCCGACGATCGCGCCCAACGGGGATGCCAGCTCCTGCGCAATGCGCGCGGCGACGCTGCGCGCCGCGATGCGTCGCGGTTGCGTGTGACCGATGAGGCCCGCCACCCCGCGCGCGAGCTCCAGGCAGATCTTGGGAAGCTGCGTGGTCTTGCCGGAGCCCGTCTCGCCGCAAACGATGGTCACTTGATGGCGCGCGATGGCCTCGGCGATGTGCGCGCGCATCGCCACGACCGGCAACTCGGCCGGATACGCCGGCGCCGGTAGGCGCGCCAGCCGCTCGCTGCGACGCGAGCGCGACTGCGCGATCTTCGCCTGTATGCGTTCGAGCGCGGCCGCGAGCTCGGCCGTATCCGCATGCCGCGAGCCCCAGCGCTCGAGCGATTCGGCAAGCCGATAGCGATCCTCGGCCATGCAGTAATCGAGCGCGGAGCGCGCCCGCGCCAAGCTCTCATGCACGCTCGGGATCATGGCCGGCACCCGTGCGTGCGTGTTCGAAGCGATCGGGACGACAGGGGTCTTTCGTCCGCGCTGGCAACATTCGATTCCGGCTGCTATTCCTTCGGAATTCTCGCCCGCTCGATGACGCGGCGCCACTTCTCGATTTCGGCCTCGACATAGCGCGCGAACTGGGCACGGTCCATCGGCTTCTGGAATACGCCGAGCTTCTCGAACTGCGCCCGCAGCGCGGGCGAGCTGAGCGTCGCGTCGAGATCGGCGTCGATTCGCGCCAGTACGCCGGGGGCAATCTGCGACGGGCCGTAGAGACCGAACCAGGAGAGCACCTCGAAATCCTTGACGCCGGATTCATGCACCGTCGGAATCTCCGGCGCGGCAGGCACCCGCTGCAGCGTCGTCACCGCGAGCGCGCGAATCTTCCCCGACGACAGGTGCGGCTTGACGGCGGCGAGACCGTCGAACATGACGGGAACGTGCCCGCCCATGAGATCGGTCAATGCGGGCGCCGCACCCTTGTACGGGACGTGCATCATGTCGATGCCCGCCATCATGTTGAGCAGCTCGCCCGACAGATGGTTCGCACCGCCGATCCCCGAGGACGCAAAGCCGATCGATCCTGGATTCGCTTTGGCGATCCGCACGAGGTCGGCGACGCTCTTGGCGGGAAACACGGGATGCACGATGAGTACGTTCACCCCGACCGCCACCAGCGCGAGCGGTGTAAAGTCGCGCTTGGTGTCGTACGGCAGGCTCTTGCGCAGCGACGGATTGATGACGTGATGCGTGGCGGTAAGCAGCAAGAGGTGCGGATCGCCCGCGGCGCGCGCGATCTGCTCCGAGCCGATCACCCCGCTCGCGCCGGCCTTGTTCTCGACGATGACGCTGCTCCAGCGCGACTGGATCTGTTGAGCGAGGCCGCGCGCGAGCATGTCGGTGGTGCCCCCAGCCGGAAACGGCACGATGATGCGCACGGTCTTGGCGGGAAATGCTTGCGCGTGGGCCGTCAGGCCGCTAGCGCCCGCGAAGCAGGCTGCCACCAGGGGGAACACGCGGTTCGCTGCTGTCACGGCTTTCGGTTCTCCTCGTCCGCAAAAAAAAGAAGTCCGGCGCGCTCGGCTTCGAGTCAGCGTCTGAACAGGGCTTCGCCCCATTTCTTGCGCACGGCGTCGAGCGCTTCGGGCGAGCTCTTGGTCGACTGCGGGAACTGCTTGATCCAGCTCCACGGGCGGCACGCGTCGATGACGGCGGTCGAGCAGGTGTAGTCGCCGGCCTTGCGCTTTTCTGGTTCGAGCCGCGGGTCCGAAGCCATCGACAGCCGGTTGCTCAGGATGTCGATCTGGCTCTTCGGATCGCAGCGCGTGCCCATCGCCCACAGCACCTGGGACATGTTGGTGGGGTCGATATCGTCATCGACGACGATGATGAAGCGGCCGACGTGCGTGGCCCCCTTGTAGGTGCCGGCGGCAATCAGCGCCGCCTGCTTCACGTGGCCGGGGTACATCTGCTTGAGCGAGACCACGACCATCGTGCGCCGGCGGGCTTCGTTCACGAACGACACACCCTGCACGCCCGGTATCTGCCGGTCGAATTCAGCCCACAACTGCGCCGAGAGATCGAGGCCGGTCGTGAGATTGTCATCGTGCGTCCCGACTGACATCGGCACGCCGAGCAGGATCGGGTTGTTCCGGTGCAGGATCGCCTTCACTTTCAAGATCGGGTGGGGCGTGCGGCCGCCGGTGTAATATCCCTCCCACTCGCCGAATGGCCCTTCCATGCCGTTCTCCCGCTCCGGCGGCGGCATCTCGCCTTCCAGCACGATCTCGGCATCCGCGGGGATGGGCAGATCCACGGTCTCGCCGCGCAGCGTCTCCACCGGCCGCCCCATCAGACCGCCCGCCCAGTCGTATTCGCTTACGCCGACCGGCACGGCGGCGACCGAGGAGAGGTAGAGCTGAGGACCCTGGCCACAGACGATCGCGGTGGGGCAGCTCAGACCGCGGTCCCAGTACTTCTTGGCGATGATCCCGCCATGGTGGCCGGGGACGGCGTGAAAAGTAACGGTCTTGGCGTCGATGATCTGGGAGCGGTAGGTACCGAGGTTCACCCAACCGCTGTCCGGGTCCTTCTGCACCACCATGCAGCCCGTGCCGATATAGCGGCCGCCGTCATGTTCATGCCACAGCGGGGTGGGAAATCTCAGCACATCGACTTTGTCGCCGGTGAGCACGTTCTCCTTTACCGGGCCGGAGCGCACCTGAACCGGAGCGACCAGCTCGATCGTCGCGGCCTTCTCTTTCCATGCGCGAATCAGGTCGAGGCCTTTCAGCTCGAGCGGCAACCCCAGCGCCAGCGCTACGCGGCGCGTGGAAGTGAATGGATTCGCGGCGACGCGGTAGCCGCGCGGGTAATCCTGGATCTCGTCGAAGACGAGAAACGGCGAATCGGGCAACGCCAGCGCGAGCTCCGCGATGCGCCCGATCTCGACGTTCCAGTGGGCGCCCTTGAGGGTCTTGCACTCACCGATGCTGTGAGCCTTGTCTATGAAATCCCGCAGATCTCCGACCATGTCTCCCACCCTGGATCAATGATATTGGCAACGCCCGGCGACGCCTAACCGCTCAGCGAACATCTTTGCCCGCTCCGTGAAGGCATTATGGCCGCGATCGTGTGCTTGTTCAACCGCGGCCGGCCGCGCCGAGGACGCGCCCCTGCCGTGGGATCGCGCTGCGGATACGCTCGGCGACCTGTCGCAGCGGCACCAGGAAGCGCAGGCGCGCGGAGTCCTCGTCGTAACTCCCGGCAATGAGGCTCACGTTGATCGCCGCGACGACGTTGCCCGTACCGTCTCGTACCGGCACGGCGATTCCCGCAATGGCGGCGTCCAACTGGCCGTCGACCCAGGCATAGCCCTTGGCGCGAACGTCTTGCAGCGTCCTGCGCAAGGCTGCCGCCTTCGAGATCGATCGCGGCGTATACGGCCTGAGCTCGGCGCTCTTCAGGTAGCGTTCGAGGGCGGCGGGCTCCAGGAATGCGAGCAGAACGTGACCGAGCGATACGACGTGCGCGGGCAGGCGGCTGCCCACGGAAAGACCCGTGGCGAGAATGCGGCGCGACGGAATGCGCAGCACGTAAACGATATCGGTGCTGTCCAGCACGGCCATCGAGCACGATTCGTGGACTTCGCTGCGCAGCTCCTCGAGCGCCGGCTGCGCATAGCGCCAGAACGGCAGCGAATCGAGGTACAGCAAGCCGAGCGCGAGCACCCGCGGCGTGAGCCAGAAGAGCTTGCCGTCGGTCTGGGCGTAGCCCTGCTCGCACAAGGTCATCAGGAGCCGCCGGGCGACGCTGCGCGGCAGCACCGCGGCCGCGGCGATCTCGGCCGTGGTCTTGCGCGGCGAACCCTGTCCCATCGCCTCGATGACCTTCAGCCCGCGTGCGAACGCGCGCACGAAGTCTTCGCTTTCCGGTGTCGCCATTGCGATGTTCCTTGCGCCGCGCTTCGATCCTCGACCGGGAGGGGCCTGCTGGGCTCTGCCGAGGATGCTGATTTCCGCCCCGTGGTTATCGGCTGCCCAACACGCCGCACGCGCCACAGCAACGCGGCAGCAAGCGCCCGATTCCGGGAGCGCACCGGCTCAATCGCGCTTCGCCCAGGCGCAGAAATGCGGCCCACCCGGAAACTTCTGCTTCGACTGCAGCTCGCCAGTGCGCTGATAGTCGCCCTGCAGGGCCCACGCGGCCTTCTGCTCGTCCTCCGCATGCCAGTAGCCGAGGTTGCGGCCGTAGTACGGCTCCCTCAGCTTCAGTTGCGGAAAGCCCAGCTCCTTCCAGATCTCCGCGGCGCGGTCCATGAATTCCCTCTTGGGCAGCGAAACCGGGGGCAGCGGCCACTTGACGGTCGCGTCCATCAACAGATACGACTGGGTGGGCAGCTCCGGGACGTGTTGCTCGCGTGCACGCTCCAGCACATCCATGGGCGCGAGCGAAACATCGGTCAGGCGGTTCGATGGGCGGGTGACGATGCGCGTGTCGCGATGCGGCTGATATCGGGTCGAGAACGCCCAGACGATGGAATCGAAATCGTCGACGTCGATGTCGTCGTTCACCGCGACCACGATCTTGCCGTCGGGTCGATGCTTGAGTATCGCGTCGAAGATCCTGTTGACCTCCTCGCTCGATGTGCCTTGCGTCACCTGCACCACGGCGTACTGCATCGCGTTGGACATCTCGACGATGGAGAACTTCGTGACGCGCTCGAAGCCGAGGGCGTAGCGCAAGTGCTTGTACGTGCTGGCGGCGTTGCCCAGGCAGCGGATCTTGCTGCTCTCGCTGGGCTGGAACTGGCTGATGAAGCTGAGCAGCACCGGGCGTTTGCGATGGGTGATGCAAGTCACCGTGAAATACGGTCGCGGCTGCGTGAGCGACATGTAGCCGATAGCCTCGCCGAACGGCCCCTCGTTCTCGAGCTCCGAGGTGTCGATCACGCCTTCGATGACGATTTCCGCATGCGCCGGCACTTCCAGGTCCACCGTCTTGCACTTGACGACCTCGAGCGGCTCACCGGCGAGCGCCCCTGCCATGGCGAGCTCGTCGGTATCGATCGGGTAATCGACCGCGGCGCAGTAGCCGACCGACGGCGGACCGCCGATCACGATCGCCGCCTCGAGCGGCTGGCCTCTTTCGCGCGCCTTGTTCCAGTGCACCGCGATGCCGCGCCCCGGAGTACAGAAGTCGAGTCCGGTCTTGGCCGGAGACTTCAACAACATGCGGTAGATGCCGACGTTGCGAATACCGCTGTCCGGATCCTTGGTCACCCAGCAGGGTCCGGTGAACGCGGGACTCGGATCCCAGCCGGGTGTGGAAATGGGCACCGGGAATTCGTCGAGGCCGCCATGCTCCAGCAGGCTCGCGCCGACATGCACCTCGTCGTGGACCGGGCCATGATCCACCAGCTTCGGCTCGATCGGGTTGCACTCGGTACGCGCCCGCAGCTCGAGGATCTCTTCGCGCGGCAGCTTCAGCCCGAGCGCATAGATCTCTTCACTGCCGCCCAATGCGCCCAGCACGACGCTGCCGGCGTACTGCCTGCCCTTCGCGTCGGTGACGTTCTCGAACGAAAAAGCGGTCCGCTCGCTCTCGGGCAAGCCGCGGAATTGCAGACTGACGAGCGGCACGAGCTCGGTGTCTTTGTTGATCGAGCGCGCAACGCGGCGCAGCTTGCCGTGCCGCTCGAGCGTCGCGAGATACTCCCTGATGTCTTTGTAGTAGGCCACGCTAGGCTCCTTACGTCGCACCGTCGCGGCGAAGGTCCTTCACCGCATCGGTCCATCTGCCGAGACTCTGGGCGAAATACGGCGCGAACTCCGCCGGCGGCATGCCCACCCCGGTCGCCTCACCCAGATCGTAGCCGAGCGCTGCGTACTGGCTTCTCACACTCTCGGACTTGAGAATCGCGGCGAGCTCGCCATAGAGCCTGTCGACCACCGCGGCCGGCAGGCGCGCCGGGCCGAACATGCCTATCCAGGCGAGCCACTGAAAGTCGACGCCCGCCTCGGCCAGGCTCGCCGTCGCGGGGAGCTGGACCGTGCGCTTCTTGCTGGTGACGGCAAGCGCGCGCAGCTTTCCGGCGCGCAATTGCGCGAGCGCCGGCGTGACGGTCACCACGACCAGCGGCACTTCCCCGGCAACGGCAGCGATGATCGAGGGGCCGCTGCCCTTGTAGGGAACGTGCACGATATCCACTCCGGCTTTCTTCTTGAACAGCTCGGTGGCCACGTACATCGGCGGCGAGCCCGAAGCGTATGCGAGCGCACCGGGCTTGGCCTTCGCCAGCGCGAGCAAGTCCTTCATCGATGCCGCCGGCAACGAGGGATGCGCCGCCAGCACGAGCGGGTCCGCGACCAGCATGGTGATGGGGGTGAAGTCCTTCAGCGGATCGTACGGCAGGCGCCCGTACAGCTCGGGGTTGAACACCATCGCGGATACCAGGAACGTGTAGCCGTCGGGCGCTGCGCGCGCGACATATTCCGTGGCGATCATCGAGTCGGCGCCGGGTCTGTTTTCCACCACCACGGGACGGCCCAGCCGTTCGGCGAGCCGCGGTGCCGCGATGCGCGCCAGGGTATCGTTGCTGCCGCCGGGCGGATAACCCACCAGCAGGCGTATCGGCTTGGACGGATAGCCCTGCGCCACGGCGGCAGAGCAGGCAAGCCCCAGCGCGCACGACGCCAGCAATGTCCGGACACCGTGGCGGCCTTTCATGCGCATCCTCCCCTTCTGCCATTGCCCGTCTAGCGAACCATCGCGTCCGTCAGACAGGCTGACGTTACGCCGCCGGCCACGCCGCTGTCAATCGCTGCCCGCGGCAACCGATGCCAGAGCTTACGTGGTGCGCCCAGTAAAGCGGCAGCGGTTGACAGCCCCGAGCGCCGCACGCTCTAATGTTCGTCGAGTGGACGCATTATGTCCGCCCAGCGGACATCGCCAATCTGACGCCCCGGGAATGAGCCATGGATGCGAGCTTCGAAACCGATTTCTGGAAGGACGCGCAGCTGCGCAAGAAATGGGACGACATCGTCCCCGGCGAGCCGCGCAAGACCATGCCTTACGTGCTCACGCTGGAGGCGATCCAACGCTACTGCCGCTCGGTGGGCGATCTGCATCCGCTGTATTTCGACGAGGAATACGCGCGCAAGAGCGCTTACGGCGGTCTCGTCGCGCCGCCCTCGATTCACATCCTGCTCATGTTTTCCTGCACCCCCGCCGACGACTGGATGCGCAGCCCCGGGACCATCAACGCTGGCCAGTCGTGGAGCTACAACGTGCCGGCACGTCCCGGCGACACGATCACGCTCCAGGCGCGCGCGCTCGACAAGTTCATCAAGAAGCAGCGCCTGTTCGTCGTCCACGATAACGTCTTCTTCAACCAGCACGGAGCCGTGATCTGCTCCGGCCGCGGCTGGACCATCCGCCCGCAATGAGGAGATCAGCGTGACCGACCTTTTCGACCAGCTCAGCGCGGGCGATGCGATCCAGGGCGAGCCGTTCCAGGTGTCGCGCGACACCATCCGCGCCTTCTGCGACGCATCGCTCGATTACAACCCGCTGCACCTCGACGACGACTACATGCGCGGCAGCTTCGGGCGGACGCATTTCGGCGGCGTCATCATGCACGGCATGACCAATTTCGGCCTCATCACGCGCATGCTGACCGATTGGGCATACTCCGCCGCGGCGGTCCATCGCCGGTTGGAAACCCGCTGGGTTTCGCCCGTCAAGCCGGGAGACACGATCCAGCCGCACGCCACCATCATGGCGAAGCAGGTGACCGCCGGATCGCGCTGGGTGACGCTGAGCATCGAAGTGCGCAACCAACGTGAGCAGAAGGTCGCGGCCGGCGAAGCGCTGGTCGAATTCCCGCGTCAGGCCGCAAGCGTCTGACGGAGGTCCCGCGGCGACCCGCCTGCGCCACGCGCTGGCGGATTCGCCTTGCGCCCGGCGCGTTCGAATCGCAACGGCGCATCGGTAGCATGCTCGCGCTGGCCCCGCTCTCAGTTCTTGCAGACCTCGCCGAGCGGCGCTGACTGCGTGGCGAGAGGATGCGTTCCCTCCGCTCTGCCCGCCGCGCGCAGCGTCGTGCGCAAGCGACTTCGCGTGCAGGCAGCGCGCATTGGTGGCGCACGGCTTTTCGCCGATAATGCGGCTGCCGCAACTTGCATCCCAGGTGGTCACGTCCATGCGAGCAGGCTGCCCCGCACGCAACCCCCGGCATAAGCCGCGCCGGCTGGAGATGGTCCAAGCAAAGCATCCGGCCACTCCGTACGCACGCCCGGCGCATCCTGATCGCGAGAGGTATCGGCTTCGTTCGCCCATCGCATGCCGGTTGACACTGTGAACGGCAAGCGCCTGCGCACGCTGGCCATCGCGCTCGGCGCCTCGCTGGCGCTCTATGCGCTGATCGGTTTTCTCGTCCTGCCGGCGGTGCTCAAACATCAGCTCGTTCAGTACGTCGAGCAGGACCTGGGGCACAAGCTCGCCATCGGCGACATCCGCATCAATCCCTTCACGCTGACCGCGGCTGCGACCGAGATCGAGTTGCGCGAGCCCTCGGGCGCCGCGCTGCTCGGCTGCAAGGCGCTGTTCGCCGATTTCGAGGCGCGCAGCGTCTTACGCCGCAGCTTCGCTTTCAGCGAGATCAGCCTCACCGCGCCGCTCCTGCACGCCGAGTTGCGTCCCGACGGCAGCTCGAATTTCACCGCCCTGTTCGAGCGTTTGCGCAAGCCGCCGCCACAGCCCGAAAGCGCCTTGCCGCGGCTGGAAGTCGGTCACATCAGCATCAGCGACGCGCGCATCGAGCTGGCGGACTTGCAGGCGGGGGAACATGCGCGCCTGCGCCTCGCGCCGATCAAGATCGAGCTGACGGCAGTGAGCACGCTGCCGCAACAGCGTTTTCCCTACAAGCTCGCGGCGCGTACCACGGAAGGCGAGACCATCCAATGGGAAGGCGACGTCGCGCTCGCTCCGTTCTCCACCACCGGCACGCTCGCGCTCCAGGGCTGGAAGGTCGCCACCCTGGCACGACTGCTCGGGAACCGGGTCGCGCTGCAAGGCGCCGGCGGCGAGCTCGACGTCGCCTTCGGCTACACGGCTGCGTACGCCAAGGGCGAAGCGCGCTTGCGCATCGACACCGGCAAGCTCAGTTTGGCCGACTTCGCGGTCACGCCGCGCGGCGCCGCGATGCCGCTCGCGAATGTGCAGCGCCTGGCCGTCGATTTCGGGCTCGATTCGACCCAGCGCACCTTGACCCTCACGCGCGTGACGCTCAGCGGCGCGAGCGCCGGGCTCGAAATCGACGCCGCGGGCAAGGGCAACTGGGCGGCGCTGGCGCTGCGGCCGATGGCTACGGCGCCCACGGCGAGCGCGGCGCCTGTTGCCGCGACGCCTTCCGAGCCAGCGACCGGCGCTGGCGTAGCGCCGCCTGCGGCGGCCCCGTGGCGGGTGCAGTTGGGCGATCTCGCTGCCAGCGAGATCGCTCTCAAGCTCACTGATCGGCGTGCCGATTCAGCGTTGGACGTCACGCTCGAGCGAGCGCGCTTGGCGCTGTCGGGCAGCATGGCGCTGGGCGCCGCTGCATTGCAGGGCTCGCTCGCCGACGTTGCGTTTGCGGCCGCCGCGCTGCGCTTGGCGCGTGCCGACGAACGCGCAACCTTCGAACAGCTTCAGCTCGGCTCGCCGCGCATCGATGTGCAGCTCGGCGCCGCGGCGAGCGAGGTCGCCGCGAGCGCGCTGAAGATCAGCTCCGCCGCAGCCTCGATCACACAGGGCAGCCGCGCGTTGCGGCACGCGGGAGCATCATTCGGCGCCCATTCGGTCGCGCTGAGCGTGAACGCCCAGTCCGCGCCGGTGCGCATCGACATCCAGGCACCGAGCCTCGAATGGACGGGGCTTGCGGCGCACACGCAAACGGCCAAGGCGTTTGCGGCGCTGGAAAGAGTTCAGGCGAGCGCGAGCGCTATCGTGGTCGCCAACGCGGCCGTGCCCGAGGTGCGTGGCGAAGGGCTGAAGCTCGGCATCGAGTCGCTCGTGTTGCGCGATCCGGCAAGCGGCACGCCGCTCGCCCGCTTGGCGCGCGTCGAAGCAAGCGGCGGGATGCTCTCCAGCCTCGAGCGCACAGCGAGCCTCGATTCGCTGCTTCTCATCGGAGGTAACGCAGCGGCATCGATCAGCGGCGACGGCAAGTCGAGCTGGGATGCGTTGCTCGCGCTGTTCGGCCTGCCGGCAGCGGCGGGTGGAAAACCGAAGACCGCGCCCGCGCCCGTCACGCCGCCGTGGAACGTGGCTGCAAAATCGATCGAGCTGCGCGAGCTCGGCGTCGACTTCAGCGATCAACGCCACGAACCGGCGATAAGCATCGTGCTGCAGGACGCAGCCGCGCAGATTCGCAATGCCGGCACAGTGCGTGGCACACCAGCGACAGTGACGCTGCGCGGCCGGATCAAGGACGGCGGCGAATTCGCGCTGGCGGGCAGCGTCGACCCGCATACCCTTGCCGCGGACTTGAAGGTCAAAGCCGCCGATCTGTCGCTGTTACCGGCACGGCATCTTCTCGCACAGCACGCGCGGCTGCGCCTGGTCTCCGCGCTCGCCTCCGTGGATGGCCGCTTGCGTTACGGCAAAGCGAAGGAAGCGGGCGCCGACGTGGTGTTCGAAGGCGAGCTGGGGCTCGCCAAGCTCCTGGTCGAGGAAACCGAGCCGGCCCAACCTTTTCTTTCGGTGGGCTCGCTGCGAGCCTCGCAAATGAAGCTGACCTTGGAGCCCGACGGGCTGGACATCCCCGACTTGCGCATCGACGCTCTCGCGACCAAGCTCGTGATCGAGGCCGACCAGAGCATCAACATCGGCAAGGTGCTGCGGCCGAAAGCTGCGGCCGGCCCCCCGCCCGCGCCAGGAACGCCGGCCGATGACGCCGCCGGCGATGGCTTCCCCATTTCGCTTGCGCGCATCCGCATCGACAACTCGGTGCTCGAATTCGCCGACTTGAGCCTGCGGCCGCAATTCAGCACCCGCATGCACGAGCTGCAAGGCGTAATCACCGGCGTTTCGACCTCGCGCGCGACCCGCGCCCGCGTCGAGCTCGAAGCGCGCGTAGACGAATTCGGCTCGGTGCAGATCCAAGGCGCGCTCAATCTCTTCAGCCCGCGCTCCTTCACCGATGTGACGCTGGACTTCCGCAACATCGAGATGACGGCCTTGACGCCCTACGCGGCCAAGTTCGCCGGCTATCGCATCGCCTCGGGCAGCCTGTCGATGGACTTGCACTACCGAGTGAAGAACAGCGCGCTGATCGGCGAAAACAAGATCGTCGTCGACAAGCTCGAGCTGGGCGAGCGCGTCGAAAGCCCGTCCGCGCTCGATCTGCCGCTAGAGTTGGCCATCGCGCTGCTCAAGGACGAAAACGGCCGCATCGATATCGGCCTGCCGGTGACGGGCAACCTCGACGATCCGCAGTTCAGCGTCGCCGCGCTGGTGTGGAAAGCGGTCGGCAACCTGCTGACGCGCATCGTCACCGCGCCGTTTCGCGCCCTCGCCAGCCTGTTCGGCGCCGGCAGCGACGGCGAAAAGCTCGACGCCATCGAGTTCGATCCCGGCATGGACCGCCTGCGGCCGCCGCAACGGCAGAAGCTTCGCACCGTGGCCGAAGCGCTGCAAAAGCGCCCCCAGCTCGCGCTTGAGGTGAAGCCCGCGTACTCGCCGGCAGCCGATCGGCCCGCGCTGCAGTCGATTGCGGCCCGCCGCTCGGTGCTCAGCGGCGCCGGCATCAAGCTCGAGCCGGGCGAATCGCCCGGTCCGCTCGATTTCGCCAACGATCGCATCCAGAGGTCGCTCGAAAGCTTGTTCGCCGAGCGCTTCGGTGCGCCGGCCGCACGCGAGTTGCGCTCGAACCTCGCCAAGCCGCCGCCGGCCGCGCCGGCGGAAGGCGCCAAGCCGCCTGTGAACCCGGCATTGCTGGCGTCGATCCGGCTGGCGCGGGCGATGTCACAGCAATTGATCGCGGCGCAAGCCGTGACCGACGAGGAGCTGATGGCCCTGGCGCAACGCCGCGGCGCCGCCATTGCGCAGGAGCTGAGCCAGGCCGGCAAGGTCGATCGCGATCGTTTGTCCACCGCGGCGCCGCACGCCGTCGCCGCCGACGCCGACGGTCCAGTGCCGTCCGACCTCGACCTCGCGCTCGTCAAGTGAAACGCCATGTCGCCCGCCGATGGCATCCGCAAGCTCGGCTTCAGGCGCTGGTACCAGCGCCAGTTGATCGAAGGTCATGCCTGGTTCGTCACCTGCTTTCTGTGCATGATCCTGGCCGCGGCTTGCCTGGAGGATCTCAGCTTGCGCAGCGGCGGTTGGAAAGCCGTCACGACTCTGGCGCTCATCGCCTGCGCCGGGTTGATCGGGGTGACGGCATTGAAGCGTTACAAGCAGCTGCTGGATCGCGCGGAGCACATCGCGGAGCATTCCACGTGCGAGCGATGCGCCGAGTACGGCCGGCTGTCGATCTTGAGCGCGGGCGGATCCGACGCCGCGAGTGCGCTGGCGCCGCCGTGGCTACGGGTGCAATGCCGCAAGTGCGGCCACCAGTGGCTGATCGAATAGACCGGCAACCCGGCAGCGGTCAGAAGCGCGAATCGAACCGCGCCCAGTCCCAGGTCCGGTTCTTTTCGTTCAGGGTCGCACAAAGGATTTGATTGCCGTCGGTGCGCACGTTCACCAGGCCGTAGACGACCCCCGTGACGACATACGAACCGGCCATGCGGCGCGTGCCGCCGGCCGCGCGCAGATCCCCCGCATTGACTTCCTTGTAGCCCACGCGGGCGTTGGCGGCGACGAGCGCAGCCTCGTCGAGCACGCTGCCGGAGAGCGTCAGCGCATCGATGCGGCCGACGCGAAAGCTGCGCGAGATCTCGGTCGAATAGACGAGCGGGGTGCGTAATTCGTCGCCGTCGACGCTGACGTTGCCCGTGACGGCGCTCGCGCTCACGATGGCCGGACGCGGATGCGCGTGCTGCTCGCTGTCGCCCGAGCTGATGATGGTCGCGGAGGGTTTCAAGGCGGCGAGGAATTCGTACGACACATCGTCGCTGCCGTGATGACAGCCCTTGGCGACATCCGCCGCGAATTCCAGCCGATTGCCGGTGTAGGCTGCCAGCAGGCGCTGCTGCGCCTTGCGGTTGAGATCGCCGCTGAGCAGGATTCGAGCGCGGCCGTAATCGAGTCGCAGCACCATGCTGTTGCCATTGGTGTTCTCGGCGTCGCCGCCCAGGTCGAACAACCTGCCCTTCTCCGGCTCGACCGGTCCGAGAACGCGCAGCGAAGCCGTGTCCGCTCGCGGCTCGAACCCAGGCACGTAGCCGGCACGCTGGCTCAGCCGGCGAACCCCGCAGCCCGCGGCCAGCACACAACGCAGAAAGCTCGCCCATTCGCCTTGCAATTGCGGGCTGGCATCGGCCTTGAGCGCGTTGCGCAAAGCCGTGCGCCCCTCGAGCAAACGCAGCAAGCGGCCGTCCCGGGCCGGCCCCAAGCCGCGCTTGCCGCCATCGTTCCACCACGATACGCCGGCGTGGTAGAACTGCCGCGCTTGCACCGTGCGGGCATCGAGCTCGCTGCGCTGCGCCGCGTCGAGCAGGTCCCACAGCCCGCCGTAATGGTCGGCATCGCAATGCGAGCTGATCATCGCATCGAGCACGATGGCGTCGCGACCATAGTCCTTGACGAACTTCCAGTCGACGAAATCGGCCGCGTTCTTGCCGGTCTGCTGCTTGGCCCGGTTGTAGCCGCCATCGATCATGATGTGGCGGTCGTCGGGGAAACGGATCAGGATCCCGTCGCCCTGGCCGACGTCGATGAAATAGACTTCCAGCAGCGACGTGTCGCCGGCGGCCTTGGGATCGATGTAGCCCTCCAGGCCGCGCGAGCGCACCCGCCAGCGTGGCGCGCTACGCTCCAGAACGAACATCCGATCGCCCCAAAGCAGCTCGATCCGGCGCCGGGTGCCGCTCGCCTGCGCATACAGGGGCGCGGTATGCGACGCGACGTACTTGATCTCATCGGCCATCTGCGCAGCTCCCGAGTGCTCGTTGTCCGCGGCTGGTATGCGCGATGATAGCCCCTGCCCAAGCGCGCGGCCTGGCCGTCACGACGGCTGCGCTACAATCGAAGCCCGAGCTGGCGCGTGCCGGCGATAGCGATCCGAACAGGGGTAAGCGGCGTGGCAACGAGCGAGCGCTTCGATCCGGTCATCCTGGAAGTGCTGTGGACGCGTCTGATTTCGATCGTCGACGAGGCGGCGGCGGCGCTGGTGCGCACGTCGTTCTCCACCGTCGTGCGGGAATCGAACGACTTCGCCTGCGTATTGACCGATGCGCGCGGTTATTCGCTGGTGCAGGCCACCGATTCGATCCCCTCCTTCATCGGCACCGTACCGCGCACGATCAGGGAGTTCCTCGCCGAGTACCCGGCCGACACGCTCTGCCCCGGCGACATCATCGCTACCAATGACATCTGGCTCGGCACGGGCCACCTTCCCGACGTCACCGTGGCCAAGCCGATCTTTCTGGACACCACGCTGGTCGGATTCGCCGGCTCGGTCGCGCACGCGCCCGACATCGGCGGGCGCATACGCTCGGCCGATTCGCGCGAGGTGTTCGAGGAAGGACTGCAGATTCCGCCGCTCAAGGTGGTGCGCGGGGGCGTTCTCGACGACACCTTCCTGCGCATCCTGAAGAAAAACGTGCGCGTTCCGGACCAAGTCGTGGGCGATCTCTTCGCCCAGTTCGGCGCGCTCGACTTGATGGAGCGGCAGGTGCTCGCATTGATGCACGAGCATGGCCTGGCGACGCTCACCGAGCTCGCGCAGGAAATCCAGGGCCGCTCCGAGCAGGCGATGCGCGCTGCGATCGCCGCCGTCCCGGACGGCAAGTACGCGCAGGAAGTCGTCACCGACGGGTTCGATCAACCGATCCGGTTGAAACTCGAGCTCAACGTCTGCGGCGACGAGATCGCGATCGACTTCACCGGCACCGACCCCCAGGTCGCGCGCGCCATCAATGTCGCCATGTGCTACACCTACGCCTACACCGCCTATGGCGTGAAGGCGGCACTGTGCCCGGAAGTGCCGAACAACGAAGGGGCGTTGCGCCCGATCCGGATCGTCGCACCCGCAGGTTGCATACTCAATTCGCGTCCGCCCGCGGCCGGTGGCGCGCGCGCCGTCGTCGGGCATTTCCTGCCGATGATGGTGCTGCTCGCGCTGTCGCGCGCCCTGCCCGAGCGCGTGGTCGCCGGCGTCGGCTCGCCGCTGTGGTGCGTCAATTACGCCGGCACGCGCGCCGATGGCAAGAGCCTCGCTGGCATGTTCTTCATGAACGGCGGCTACGGTGCCAGCGCGCGCCGCGACGGCTACTCGGTGCTGTCCTGGCCGAGCAATATTTCGTCCACGCCGGTAGAGATGGTCGAGCAGTTGGCGCCTTTGAAATTCGTCCACCGCCGCTTGCGCACCGGGACCGGCGGCAGCGGCCGTCATCGCGGCGGCAACGGCCAGGAGATCCTCATCGAATCGCGCGCGGCCGGGCCGCTGGTGGTTTCGTTTCTCGCCGAGCGCACGCGCCCGGAAGCCGCTGCGCCCGGCATCGCCGGCGGGGAAGCCGGCGCGCCCGGCGCGGTGCTGATCAACGGCGCCCCGGTCGATCCGAAGCGCCAGCACCTGGTCGAGCCCGGCGATCGGATCGAGCTGCGAACTCCGGGCGGCGGCGGCTTCGGTCCGGCAGTCGAGCGACCCGCCGGCGCGATAGCCGACGACACGCTCGACGGCTATGTCGCCCGTCTCGCCTGAACTCGGACTTTCAACGCACACGCACACGATGACCCAGGACCTCTCGCTCGGCATAGACATCGGCGGCACCTTCACCGACCTCGTCGCCTACGAACACGACAGCGCCCGCTTCCATAGCCACAAGGTATTGACCACGCCCGACGATCCCTCCGAGGGCGTCATCGACGGCGTGGAACGGCTGTTCAGCGATGCCCGGCTGGACTACGCGGCGGTCAAACGCGTCGTGCACGCGACCACGCTGTTCACCAACGCGCTCATCGAGCGCCGCGGGGCGCCGACGGGGCTCATCACGACCGCGGGCTTTCGCGACACCCTCGAGCTGCGGCGCGAGCACAAGTACGAGTTGTACGACCTGTTCATCGAGCTGCCGCGCCCGCTGATGCAGCGTCGGCTGCGGCTCGAGGTGGATGAGCGCATGCTCGCCGACGGCACGATCGAAACCCCGCTCGACGAGGCCGGCTTGCTCGCGCGCGCACGCGAGCTGGTCGCGGCGGGCGTCGAATCGGTCGCAATCGTATTCCTGCACTCGTATGCCAACCCGGCGCACGAACGGCTGGCACGCGCCGCCCTGGCGCGCGAGTTTCCCGCGCTGCACGTATCGATTTCGAGCGACATATCGGCCCAGATTCGCGAGTACGAGCGCACGTCGACGACGGTCTGCAACGCTTACATCAAGCCGCTGGCCGAACGCTATCTTGACCGGCTCTCGCACAAGCTCGAGCAGATCGGCATCGGCGCGCCGCTTTTCATGATGCTGTCAAATGGCGGTCTCACCCACGTCGCCGAGGCGAAGCGGGTGCCCATCCAGCTACTGGAATCGGGTCCGGCGGCGGGGGCTCTCGCCGCCGCATTTTTCGGCCGGCGCTCCGGCGTCCAAGACATGCTGGCGCTGGACATGGGCGGGACCACGGCGAAGCTTGCGGTCGTGGAGCACGGCGAACCGCTCATCGCCTATCGATTCGAAGCGAGCCGCGAACAGCGTTTCATGGAAGGCAGCGGCCTGCCGGTCAACATCTCCACCATCGAGCTGATCGAGATCGGCGCCGGCGGGGGCAGCATCGCAACGGTGAATGCGCTCGGCTTGCTGAAGGTCGGACCGCGCAGCGCCGGCGCGAACCCCGGTCCCGCGTGCTACCGGCTCGGCGGCAGCGAACCGACCGTGACCGACGCCAACCTCTTGCTCGGCCACTACGATGGCGAGCGCTTCGCCGGCGGCACGATGGTCCTCAGCACCGAGGACGCGCGCGCCTCGATCGACACACTCGCGCCCGCCACCGGGCTCGATAGCGGCCAGCTGGCGTGGGGCATCCACTCGGTCGTGAACGAGTCGATGGCCGCGGCCGCGCGCGTGCACATCGCCGAGCGCGGCCATGACGCCCGCAAGTTCGCGCTGCTCGTCACCGGCGGCGGCGGACCGGTACACGGCTGCGAGGTCGCGCGCCGCCTGGGAATCCGGCGCCTCATCTGCCCGCCCGCCGCCGGCGTGGCCTCGGCGCTGGGGCTGCTGGTCGCACCCGCGCGCATCGATCGCAGCCAGACCCTCGCCAAGCGCCTGTCGGAGCTCGATTGGCAGGCGCTGGAAGCCGCCTACCGCGCCTTGGAAGACGACGCCGGGCGCGTCGTCACCGCGACCTTGTCGGCCGCTGCCAAGCCGGCCGTACAGCGCCTCGCCGACATGCGTTTCGCCGGCCAGGGCTACGAAGTGGTGACCGTGTTGCCGCCCGGACCGTACACCCCTGCGAGCGCGGCGCCGCTCCGCGCGGCGTTCGAGAGCGCCTACGAGACGGTATTCGGCCGCCGTCCGCCGGTCGCCGAGATCGAGCTCATCAACATACGGGTAGCGCTCAGTGCCGCCGCCGGAGGGGGCGAGCTCGCGCTCGGCATCGCGGCCAGCGGCGCCGCAGCGCGGCCTCGCACGCATCGCGTCGCGCGCTTCGCAACCGAGACCCGGTCGGCGCCCGTCTACGACCGCAACGCCTTGCCGCTCGGGACCCGCCTGAGCGGCCCGGCCATCATCGAAGAATCCTCCTCGACGCTGCTGGTGCCGCCGCGAGCGACGGCGCGCGTCGATGCTTGCGGCAACATCATCGTCGACCTCGAAACATCCTGAGCGAAGAACTCGCCCCCCCATGCCGCTGTCAGACCGCCGATGGACATGCTATCGGCACATGCCGTTGACTTCCGTCAAGCTGTTTCAAGCCGTGTGCACTTAGTGTGTTCCCCATCGGATTCGCGGCATGGTTCGGCGCATGACTCGGCGAGTCCACTCATGCTTGCATTCATTCCGAGGGAGGCGTCATGCCATTGACCGATTCCGAACGCGACGAGCTGCGAGCAGTCATCGACGCACGCCGCGACGAGCTGGCCGGAGAAATCCGCACGGGCCTCGCGCGCTCGCGCGACGACAGCTTCGATTCGATCGCCGGCGAAGCACCCGATTCTGGTGACCAGGCGTTGGCCTCGCTCGTGGCCGATACCGACAATGCCGAGACCAATCGCGACCTGCGCGAATTGCGCGAGCTCGACGCAGCGCTCCAGCGCATGGCCGATGGCAGCTACGGCTCGTGCGCCGATTGCGCCGACGACATTCCAGTGGAGCGCCTGCGCGCCTATCCCGGCGCCGCGCGCTGCATCGCCTGCCAGAGCGTGCACGAAAAGACCTACAGCCATCCCCCCGAGCCGAAGCTCTGAGAGCGGCTGCGGAGCGCACGCGCGCCAAGCCACCGGCCAACCCTTCGGCCGATGCTCGGCGATCGCCTGCGCACGGACCGTACCCGCGCCTACTTCTTCTCGGGCTCCGGAGCGGGCGGCGGAACGATCACGGTCGTGCCGCCCGAATCGCCCTTCTTGCCCTGCTCGCCTTGCGGCCCGGGTGCACCGGCGGGACCTGGCGTTCCTGGTGATCCTGGCGAACCCTGCGGTCCCGGCGGACCGGCGGGACCTGGCGTCGACGGCACGGGAACGACCGTCGTTTCTTTCTCGCACGCGCTCAGCGCCAGTGCGAACAGGACTGCTGCGGCGGATGCGATGGTTTTCGTACTTGTCATAGGCGCCTCCTGCGGCGAAGTAAAGATCAGGCGCCGGTCAGTCCGATGACGCGCTTTGCGCGCGCCCGTTAGGAGAACCGGCGTTGGGGCGTGAGCAACTGCCGTGCCTCGGCTGTCGGAACACGCGAGCCGGGTTCGACACCGACCTTAGCACGCGATACGGCAATCGAGCGCTTCGTGCCATCGTGGCCCGTCGATCGCCTCGCAGTGGCAGATCGTCCGGACCATGGAACGAGCGACGCCGCGCATGGACGCGTGCGCCGATCGCCGCGCCCACGCCGCCCGGAAGCTTGCGCGCTCCTGCGACCGCGGGCGCGCCGGCGCCAAGCGTGCCACCCTGGGGCGCCGGGTGCCGCGCAGGTATCAGCTTGCGGCGGAGGCCGACGGCTCGCCGATGGCGGCGCGGATCGCGTCGTCGACCGTCTCCATCCACACGAACTCGACCCGTTCGCGCGCTTCCTGCGGCACATCGTGTAGGTCCTTGCGGTTGCGCGCCGGCAGCATGACGCGCGTGATTCCCGCGCGTAACGCCGCGAGCACCTTCTCCTTCACGCCGCCGATCGGCAGCACCAGGCCACGCAGGCTGATTTCGCCCGTCATTGCGGTATCGCTGCGCACCACGCGGCCGGTCACGAGGGATGCGAGGGCGAGGAACATCGCCACCCCGGCGCTCGGTCCGTCCTTCGGCGTGGCCCCGGCCGGCACGTGCACGTGCACGTCGCTTTTTTCGAACACCGCGGGATCGACGCCGAGCGCGAGCGCGCGCGACTTGATCAGGCTCATCGCCGCCTGGCCGCTTTCCTTCATGACCTCGCCGAGCTGACCGGTCAGAATCAACTTGCCCCCGCCGGGGACGCGGGTCGCCTCGATGAACAGGATGTCGCCGCCCACGGGCGTCCAGGCGAGCCCCGTCGCCACGCCGGCGACGCTCGTTCGCAGCGCCACCTCGCTTTCGAAGCGGCGCGGACCGAGGATTTCCTCGAGCTGCTCTGGGCTGATGCGCATGCTGGTCGCCACGCCTTCAGCGATACGCATGGCGACATGGCGCAGCGCCGAGCCGATCTCGCGCTCGAGATTGCGCACGCCCGCTTCGCGGGTGTAGTCGTTGATGATGGAGCGCAGCGTCTCGTCGCCCATCTCGACCTGCTCGGGCTTCAGCCCGTTCGCCGCCATTTGCCGAGCGACCAGGTAGCGCCGCGCGATTTGCAGCTTCTCCTCCTGGGTATAGCCGGGAAGCTGGATGATCTCCATCCGATCGCGCAGCGGCCCCGGAATGGTGTCGAGCATGTTCGCCGTGCCGATGAACATGACGCGTGAGAGGTCGAACGGCACCGCGAGGTAGTTGTCGCGGAAGGTCGCGTTCTGCTCCGGATCGAGCACTTCCAGCAGCGCCGAGGACGGATCGCCGTGGAAGCCGCCCGCGCCGAGCTTGTCCATTTCGTCAAGCATCAACACGCAGTCATTGGTGCCCGCCTTGCGGATCGCCTGAATGATGTTGCCCGGCAGCGCGCCAATATAGGTACGGCGATGGCCACGAATCTCGGCCTCGTCGTGGGTGCCGCCCAAGCTTACCCGAGCGAACTTGCGCCCCGTGGCCTTCGCGATACTCTGGCCGAGCGAGGTCTTGCCCACGCCGGGCGGACCGACGAAGCATAGGATCGGGCTCTTGCCTTCCGGATTGAGCTTGCGCACGGCCAGGAACTCGAGAATGCGCCGCTTGATCTTGTCGAGGCCGAAATGGTCCTCGTCGAGCACCCGCCGCGCCGCCGCCAGATCGATCGCGCCTTCGCTGCGCTTGTTCCAAGGCAGCTCGACCAGCCAATCGAGATAGGTGCGTATCATCGAGTACTCGCCGGCACCTTCGGGCGTGCGCTCCAGGCGCTTCAATTCCTTGCGCGCCTGCTTATCGACTTCCTCGGGCATCTGCGCTTCGGCGATCAGCTTTTCCAGCTCCTCGATCTCGGCCGCACGCTCGTCGGTTTCCCCCAGCTCCTTCTGGATGGTGCGCATCTGCTCGCGCAGGACGTGCTTGCGCTGCTGCTCGCCGAGGGTCTCCTGCGTCTGCTCGTTGATCTGGCGCGACAGCTTCAGAATCTCGAGCCGCCCGGCCAGCAGCTTGGCAACCTTGTCGAGACGCTCCTTAATGTCGAAGGTCTCCAACACCTCCTGCTTTTCGGCCACGCGCAGGTCGACGAAGCTCGCGATCATGTCGCAGAGCTGGTTCGCGGTCGGTACGGCCTGGACCGCAGCGATCAGCTCGGCGGGAACCTGCGGCAGGAGCTGGAGCATCTCGGCGGCGCGCGCCTTCAAGCTCAGCATGCGCGCCTCGATTTCGCTGCCTTCGGTTTCAGGCGTCTCGACGGGCGCCACGCGGGCGACGAGGAACGGATAGCCTTCGAGGAACTGCAGGACACGAAAGCGTTTCGTGCCCTGGCATACCATGTGGTGAACGCCATCCTCGCTCGTCACGTAGCGCATGATGTTGCCGATGGTGCCGACCCAATGCAGATTTTCCGGGCCGGGGACATCGACATCGGGCTGGCGCTGCAACAGCACGCCGATCGGCCGCTCCGTGCGCAGCGCCTCCTGCGCGGCGGCGATCGAGCCGGGGCGACCGATGGTGAGCGGAAAGACCACGCTGGGAAAAAGCACGACGTTGCGCGACGGCACGATGATCAACGCATCTTCGGGCACGGCCTTGCCCTCGCGCGCCGCCGCGGGCGAGCCGGGCTGGGTCGCGCCGAGCCGGGCCGCGTCGGCGGCGTCGGCGTGAACCTCGGGCAGTTCGGGTCGCGTATCCATCAGCACCTCGCTCACGTATTCGGCTTGCGCAGAACCAGCAACAGGCAGCCGTCCTGCAATCTTGCGTGGGAGATTTCCTGCGGCGGCAGGCGAAAGCGCAGCCGCCGAACGAAGCGCCCGTGCGGCACTTCCTTACGTCGAATCGCCCCTTGCGAGCACTCGTTGGGAATCGAGCGCTCGGCGGCGATGTCCAGGCAGTCGCCGTCGAGGCGGTAGCGGATGCGATCCGAGGGCACGCCGGGCAGCGCCACCACCACGTTCCAGGTCTGCTCGGTCTCGTAGATGTCGACCGGAGGCTCCCACACGCCCGCACTGTGCTGCTGGTCTTGCAGGCGAAAGAACTGCTGGTTGATGCGCTCCGCGGCGTCGAGCATGCGCACGGCTTCGGACCACATCCAGGATCGGACGTATCGTGGGTTCATGTCTGCCGAGATTGGGCCGGACGGGGGAAAATCAATCCCGTGCTCGACGCAAACGCGGTACCCGCCGCCGGCAGCGGCCGAACGCTTAAGGTCAGCGCAGTCCGAGTTCGGCAGCGTACGAGCCGCCCTGCATATGGAAGGCGACCGGACCGTCGGGCTCGCCGCGGATGAACTGATAGACGAAGGGGTCGTTCGAACGCCGGATCTCCGCCGTCGGGCCGTGCGCGACCACCTTGCCGTCGGCGATGAAATACACGTAGTCGATGATCTCCAGGGCCTCCTTGGCATCGTAGGAGACGACCACGGAGGTGAGTCCCAGCGAGTCGTTGAGCTGGCGAATGAGATTGCCGATGACATTGCACGAAATCGGATCGAGCCCGGAGAACGGCTCGTCGTACATGATGAGGCACGGGTCCATCGCGATTGCGCGCGACAAGCCGACGCGCCGCGCCATGCCCCCCGACAGCTCGGAGGGCATGAGCGCGGCGGCGCCGCGCAAGCCCACGGCGTTGAGCTTCATCAGCACGATATCGCGAATCATGCTTTCCGGCAGCCGCGTCTTCTCGCGCATCTGGAAGGCCACGTTCTCGAACACCGAAAGATCGGTGAACAGCCCGCCTTGCTGGAATTGCATGCCGATCTTGCGCCGCACGCGATACAGATCGGCGCGGCCGAGACGATTGATGGTTTCACCGTCGATGCGAATCAAGCCGGAGTCGGGCCGCAGTTGGCCGCCGATCATGCGCAGCAGCGTCGTCTTGCCCGATCCGCTCGCCCCCATGATGCCGACCACCTTGCCGCGCGGGATGGCGAGCGACACGCCGCGAAACAGCTCCCGGCCAGGGAAGGCGAAGCGGACGTCCTCGACTTCAACGATATTGTCGGCGGCAGCCATCGCTCGTCCTTATGCAGCTTGGCCCGCTGGCCGAGCCGGTATATCCGCTTCGCCGAGATCCCAGAACAAGCCCGCCATGATCTGCATGCCTTCGCGCAGGATCGGCCCCAGCACATGTTCGTCGGGTGCATGCTGGCTGCATCCTGCGTATGAGTGCGGCACCCAGAGCGTCGGTAGGCCCAGCACCTCGGCAAAGCATTCGTTCGGCAACGAGCCGCCGACGTTCGGCAGCACGGCGGGCTTCGCGCCGGTGGTGCGCACGATCGAGCGCGCCGCCCAGCGTACCCACGGATCGTCGGGATCGAGCCGCGTCGCAGCCATGAAGCTCTTGCGCGACAGCTCGAGCTCGACCCGCTGGAAGCCGTGCGCATCCAGATGACGGCGCAGCGCCGGCAACAGCGTCTCGGCATCGGTCCCTGCCACGAATCGGACTTGGCAGTGCGCCACCGCGTGCCCCGGAATGGCGTTGACGGGATTGTCGGGATTGCCGGTGCGAAATGCGAGCACTTCGAACGTATTCCAGCCGAACACTTTCTCCGCGCGGCTGAAGCCGGGCTCGCCCCACCAATCGTCTACCTGCGGCTCGCCTTCGATCGGCTCGACCGGACAGTCGGCGAGCGCGGCGCGCACCGAGGGCGAGATCGGCGGCGGCAACAGCTCGCGCGCTAGCACCTTGCCCTCGCGCGACACGATGCTCGCGAGCGCGTGTGCGAGCACCACGCCGGGGTTGGCGAGCAGTCCGCCCCAATTGCCGGAGTGATTCGCGCCCTCACGCAAGCGTACGCTCAAGGTGATGTTCAAAGCACCGCGCGAGCCGAGGAACAGCGTCGGCCGATTGGCGCTCAAGCGCGGGCCATCGGAAGCGATGAAGACATCGGCGCGCAGCCGCTCGCGCTCGCGCTCGCAGAATGCGCGCAAGCCGGGCGAGCCCAGCTCTTCGCTCGTTTCCATCAAGAGCTTGACGTTGAATCCCAACCGCCCGCGCGCCGCCAGCACCGCCGCCAGCGCGGCCATGTTCACCGAGTGCTGGCCCTTGTTGTCGGCGCTGCCCCGGCCGTAGTAACGATCGCCCTCGTTGACGAGCAGCCATGGGTTCAGCCCCGTGCGCCACTGCTCTTCGAGGCCGCGAATCACGTCGCCGTGACCGTAGGTCAGCATGGTGGGCGCGCGTTCGTCCTCGATGCGCTCGGCGAACAGGATCGGGCCGCCCCCCTGCTGCGGATTGTCCATGACTTCGGACTTGAACCCCATGCGCTCGAGCGCCGGCGCGATCTCCGCCACCAGATACTCGGCCAGATGCGCCCGGCTCGATGCGACCTGGCTTTCCGAGCGGATGGCGACGCGCCGTTCGAGGTCCGCGATGAGGCGGCCCTGGTCGTAATACGCCGTGGCTTTCGATACCGCTGATTCGCGCGTCATGTTCGATTCCTTCTCGTTCGCACCCACTGCCGCTAGCGCGCGCCCGCCTTCTCCAGCGCCGCGCGTCTGAGCGCGGTGAGCGTCGTGCGCGTGGTAATTGCATCCGGATCGATGACGACCTCGATCAGCGCGCCGCTGGCGGACGCCAGCGCGCGCTCGAATGCGGCGGGGAAATCCTCGGTGCGCTCGACCCGCAGGCCAAGCAAGCCGTAGGCCGCGGCGAGCGCGGGAAAATCGGGGTTCTCCAGGCTCGTCGCGTGCACGCGCTCGGGATAGTGCATCTCCTGGTGCATGCGGATGCTGCCGTAGATGCCGTTGTTCACCACGATCACGATGATGGGCAGCCCATACTGGCGCGCGGTGGCGAGCTCCTGGCTGCTCATCTGGAAGCAGCCGTCGCCGGCGAAGCACACGACCGTGCGCCCCGGATACGCGAGCGCTGCCGCGCAGGCCGCGGGCAGGCCGTAACCCATTGTCCCGCTGGTCGGCGCGACCTGGGTGCGAAAGCCTCGATACTGGTAGAAGCGGTGCACCCAGCCCGAGTAATTGCCCGCGCCGTTGGTGACGATCGCATCGGCGGGCAGGCGATCGCGCAAGTACGAGACGACTTCGCCCAGGTTCACGGGCCCGGGCATCTCCGCCGGCCGCAGCGTCTCGACATAGGCGGCGTGTGTAGCGCGTGTCCACTCGCGCCACGCGCAGGATGCGGGCGGCTGCAACGCGCGCGCGGCCGCCGCGAACTCCGCGGGCCCCGCGGCGATCATGAGGTCGGCCTGGTACACGCGCCCGAGCTCATCGACATCGGCGTGCACGTGCACGAGCTTCTGCCGCGGACGCGGCACGTCGATCAACGTGTAGCCCGACGTGGTGGTCTCGCCCAGGCGCGGCCCGATCGCCAGCAGCAGGTCGGCCTCGCGGATGCGTTGCGCGAGCTTCGGGTTGATGCCGATGCCGAGGTCGCCGGCGTAGTTCGGGTGGCGGTTGTCGATCAGATCCTGGCGCCGGAACGCGCTGCCGACCGGCAGATCGAACGCGCTGACGAACGCCTCGATGTCGGCGCACGCGGCCGTGCTCCAGCCGCCGCCGCCGAGGATGACGAACGGGCGCGCCGCCGCAGCGAGCATGGCGCGAAGCCGCGCCAGATGAGCGCCACCGGGTGTTGCCTGAACGCCGGCGTACGGCGCCGCATCGTCGGCATCCGTGGTCGCGTACAGCACGTCCTCGGGCAGCGCGACCACAACCGGGCCGCAACGGCCCGAGGCCGCGACGTGAAACGCGCGGTGCAGGATCTCCGGAATGCGCTCGACGGCATCGACCTGTACGCTCCACTTGGCGAAGGGCGTGAACATGCGTGCGATGTCGATCTCCTGCCATGCCTCGCGCCCGAGGATGCCCGTCTCGACCTGCCCGACCAGCAGCACCAACGGCGTCGAATCCTGGCGCGCGGTATGCACGCCGATGGATGCATTGGTCGCCCCCGGGCCACGCGTGACCAGGCAAACGCCCGGCTTGCCGGTCAGCTTGGCGTATGCTTCCGCCATGTGGGTGGCGCCGCCTTCCTGCCTACAGACGATGGTCCTGATCGACTCGCGCTGCGCGTACAAGCCGTCGAGAATCGGCAGAAAGCTCTCGCCCGGCACGCAGAACGCCGTGTCGATGCCGTGGATGCGCAACTGGTCCGCGACCAACTGCCCGCCGCTGCGGGGGATGCTCTGCTGTGCCATCAGGTGTTCTCCAGGTAGGCGCTGCGCAGCTCGTGCTTCTTCACCTTGCCGAGCGGCGTGCGCGGGAGCTGCGCGACGAACATGTAGCGGCGCGGGATCTTGTAGCTGCCAAGGCGAGCGCGGCAGAAGGCGACGATGTCCTCGGGCTGGGCATGACGCGGATGCGCCGGCACCACCACGGCGAGCAGCGCTTCGCCGTATTGTGCATCGGGTACGCCGACGACCGCGACTTCGGCGATGTCGCCGTGCGTGAGCAGCACGCTCTCGACTTCGCGCGTGTAGACGTTTTCGCCGCCAGTCTTCACCATTTCCTTCTTGCGGTCGAGCACATGCAGGAAGCCTTCCTCGTCCAGCCGGCCGATATCGCCGGTATGGAACCAGCAATGCCGAAACGCCGCCGCTTGCTCGTCGGGACGGTTGAGATAGCCCTTCGACACCTGCGGGCCGGCGACCACGATTTCGCCGCACTCGCCCGGTGCTACCTCGAGTCCGTCGTCGCCGACGATGCGCAGCGTCGTTCCCGGCAGCGCTCTACCCGCGGCGCGCAGAAGCTCCGCGCGCTCGTCGAGGGCGCGCCGGTGCGCCTGCTCGTCGAGAATCGCGACATAGGGCGAGGTCTCGGTGAGCCCGTAGCACTGGTGAAAACCCGCCTGCGGAAAGGCGCGCATCGCCTGTCTCAGCCACTGTTCATCCATCGGCGCGGTGCCGTAGCTGATCAGGCGCAGCTTGCGCACGTCGTAGCGCTCGAGCTTGCCCTCCTGCAGCAGGCGCACGATCATCGTCGGCACCAGGCTCGCGATGGTGACGCCGTAGCGCTCGATCGCGTCGAGCACCAGCGCCGGGGAGAACTCGCGCAGATAGACATGGCCGCCGCCGAACATGGTCACCACCGTCGCCTTGAGATCGGTGGAATGGAACATGGGCGAGACGTGCAGATAGACGTCGTTCTCGTCGGGCGCCATCACGCGCGCGAGCTGCAACGCGTTGGCGACGATGTTGCGGTGCGTGAGCCGCACGCCCTTGCCGCGGCCGGTCGTGCCGCCGGTGTACAGCAGCAGCGCATCGTCGTCTTCGCGCGGCTCGTACGCGTCGATCGCACGGGACTCGGCGAACAGCGCATCCACGTTCGCCAGCGCGCCCCCGCTGCTCGCCTCGCCGATCGCGATCGCGCGGCTTTTCCACGCCGCGAGCTGCGGCGCATCGAGCATCGGCAGGAAGACCTCGTCGACGAACAGCACGCGGCACGCGGCATCGTCGAGCATGGCGGCGATCTCGGGCGGCGCGAGCCTGAAATTGAGCGGCACGGGCACCGCGCCGGCCCAGTAGCCGGCGAGCAGCAGCTCGCCGTGCCAAACGCAATTACGGCTCAGGGTCGCGAAGCGCTCGCCCGGCTGGAGGCCGAGCGCGCGCAGCATTCCCGCGCTGCGTTGAATGCGCCCGAGGTACTCGCGCCAGGTGCGATTACCCGCGGCATCGCGGATGGCGATACGCGCGCCGTAGCTCTCGGCGGTCGTGCGCAGCAGTCGCGGCAGCTTCAGCACGCAGCCGCGCTCACGCAAGCGCCGAGCGCCAGTCGCGCGGGGCGATCCCGGCGCTCACCACCGCGGGGTCCACGGCATCCATGCCCGGCACTCTGATGCGCAGGAACGTGTCGGGTGCGGCGTCCAGCGGCTTGGTCGCATCGAGCCCGAGCTTGGCGCCCACGCCCCTGCGCGAGGTCGGATCGAGGCGCGAGGCGCGGCAGTTGTCGACCAGCACCAGGTCGCGATCGGCCTGAAAACGCGTAGCGACCGCCCACTCGACCTCGGTCGGATCGAAGATGTCGATGTCCTCGTCCACCACGATCACCTGCTTCACGTCGTGGTGCATCGCGAACGCGCTGAAGATCACGTTCTTGGCGCTGCCCTCGTGCGTCTTCTTCATCTGCACGTACAGGTGATAGCGCCCGACGCCGCCGCGCGGCAGGTGCACATTCAGGACGTTCGGGAAAATGCGTTGCATGGTCGCGAGAAAGCTCGCTTCGCGCGTGACCGCGCCCAGCAGCACGTGCTCGGTGCCGCCGCCGATGATGGTGTGGAAGATCGGCGAGCGCCGGTGCGTGGCCGCATCGATTTCGATCACGAAGCGCTCGCCGCGCGGACCGTAGTACTGCGTGAACTCGCCGAACGGGCCCTCCGCCTCGCGCACGCCGGGGAGGATCCGGCCTTCCAGCACGATCTCGGCCTCGGCCGGCACGTGCAGATCGTTGCCCAGGCACTTCACGACCGGCAGGGGTTTGCCGTGCAGCGCGCCTGCCACTTCCAGCTCGTCCTGGTCCATGGCGACGATCGCCTGCGATGCCACCAGCGTCGCCGGATCGACCCCGATCACGATCGCGATCGGCAGCGCTCGACCCGCGGCTTCGGCGGCCGCGAGAAAGCTGCCGGTGTCGCGCGACGACACCGACACGCCCAGGCGGTTGCCGCCTTTCAACTGGCAGCGATTGATCGAAACGTTCTGGCGGCCGCTCTTCGGGTTCGCGCTGATGAGCAGCCCGGCCGTGATGTAGGCGCCGCCGTCGTGCTCGTTGTGCACCGGCGCGGGCAGGAGCGTGCCGAGATCGATGCCTTCGCGATGCACGACCTCCTGCACCGGCGCGTGCCGCACGAGCGCGCACGGCAGCGGCCGGGCAACGGCATCCTGGAATTTCTTGAGCACGCCCTCGGGCCCGATGCCGAGCGCATCGGCGATCCAGGCCCGCTGCGAGACGATTCCCGATACCACGGGGATGGCATGGCCGCCGGGCGCGGGGAACAGCGTTGCTTTGATGCCATCCAGGCGCGCGGCGATCGCCGCGAGCTCGAAATGGAGCGAGCGTTGCGGTTGAATGACCGCAAGGCGCTCCGCCGCCGCGAGCCGGTCGAGCCACGCGCGCAGCGTGGCGGGCGGGGTGTGCGCGCCGCGCGCTTCCGCGCCCGGCTGCGCGGAGCTTGCATTGTCCATGTCCTTCCCCGTAGCGTGCGTCCCGCTCGCCCTGCCCTCAAAGGCCCGCGCGACCAGTGGGCCAGAGTCTGAATCGGCGCCCACTGCGGTACGAATGCGAGCGCAAAAAATTCTTCGCGACTTTCATGGGACGGCGCCGATCATGCCCGGTCGCGTTCGGGCAGCGCACTACCGTCCGATCCGACGATCTACCCCGGAGTCTGGAAATTTCGCCTGAGAAGCTGGGCGCGCGCTCGAATGCCGCCGCGAGTATCTTAGTATAAGAGAATCGCTGCGGATTTTGTCGCCTGCCGGCGGTCGATCTCGGCCGGGTGCTGGTTGGCATCATCGGCCGTTTCGGCTCGCAATGCGCACCCGCTGCATGTAGCGGGGTCGCTTGATCGCAAATCGAAGGGAACACGCCAGATGAAAGACGGCCTTACAGTCGGCATGACGCGCAAGACGCGGATCGTGGTGGACACCGAGCGCACGATCGGCTTCATGGGCGAGGCGCTGCGCGTTTACGGAACCCCCGCCATGGTGCGCGACGTGGAGATCTTCTGCAAGGATTTCCTCGGCGAGTTCCTGACCCCCGAAGAGAACTCGGTCGGCGCGCGGGTCGAGATCGACCATCTCGGCCCGACCCTGCGCAACATGTGGGTAGAGATCACCGCCACCGTCACGGCCGTCGAGGGGCGCCGCGTCAATTTCGAGGCCGAAGTCCGCGATGCGCTCGACGTCGTAGGGCGCGCGCAGCACACGCGCTTCGTGGTCGACCTCGCCAAGCAGAAGGCGCGGCTCGAGGCGAAAGCGGCGAAGCTCGCGCAGTTGAACGAGGCGACGTAGGCTCCGAGCGGTTCGGGGATGGAGTCCAAGGAACACGCGCGGGGAGGTATCCGCAGGGTCCCGATCTACTGCAACCAGTGCGTCTGCGGTCCCGATCTGTTCAAGGTGCAGGTGCAAGACGGCGTCGCGCTGCGCATCGAGCCCAATTTCGATCTGGAGGGCGTGCATCCGGCCGGCGGGCGCGTCTGCGTGAAGGCCTACGGCCTGGTGCAGAAGACCTACAACCCGAACCGCATCACGCGCCCGCTCAAGCGCACGAACCCGCGCAAAGGCCGCGAGCACGATCCCGGGTTCGTGCCGATCTCGTGGGACGAGGCGCTCGACATCGTCGCGGGCAAGCTGAACGAGATCCGCGCTAAGGGCCTGAAGGACGATGCGGGTTATCCGCGCGTCGCGGTGAGCTTCGGCGGCGGCGGCACGCCGACCCGTTACATGGGCACGTTCCCGGCTTTCCTCGCTGCCTGGCGCGTGCTCGACCAGGGCTACGGCTCGGGCCAGGGGACCAAGTGCTTCCATTCCGAACACCTCTACGGCGAGCTGTGGCACCGCGCCTTCACCGTGGTGGTCGATTCTCCCTACTGCGACTACATCATCAATTTCGGCAGCAACCACGAGGCCTCGGGCGGCGTTTCGGGCGTCTGGCGGCAAGCCGATGCGCGCGCACGGGGAATGAAGCGGGTCCAGGTCGAGCCGCACATGTCGGTCACCGGCGCGCTTTCCGCCGAATGGGTGCCGATCCTGCCCAAGACCGACGCCGCTTTCCTGTACGCGCTGATCCATTGCATCCTGCACGAGCGCGACTGGCGCGCGCACTGCGACCTGCCCTTCCTCAAGAACGATACCAACTCGCCGTATCTCGTCGGCCCGCACGGCTACTTCGTGCGCGATGCGGCCACGGGCAAGCCGCTCGTCTGGGATCTCGCGGCGAGCGCGGCCAAACCGTACGACGACCCGAGCGCCGATGCCGCGCTCGAAGGCCGCTACCCGGTGAGCGGCTACGAAGAAGGTCCCGACGCCGAGCGCTGGGAGCACGCGGGAGCGCAAGCGCGCCCTGCGTTCGCGCTGCTGCGCGAGCACATCGCGCCGTATACCCCCGAATGGGCCGCCGCGCAATGCGATGTCCCGGCACAGACCATCCGCCGCATCGCCGACGAGTTCGTCGCCCATGCGCGCGTGGGCGCAACGATCGAAATCGAGGGCAAGGTGCTGCCGCATCGGCCGGTCGGCCTCATGCTCGGCAAGGGCGTGAACAACGGCTGGGGCGGCTACCAGGCGATGTGGGGCCGCACCATGCTCGCGTGCCTGGTCGGCGCGCTCGAAGTGCCCGGCAGCACGATCGGCACCAAGGTGCGCATCAACCGGCCCGCCGACAATCGGCTCAAGAGCGTGCGCCACGGCGGCGACGGCTTTCTCGACTATCCGTTCAACTCCACTGCCAAGAGCGAATGGCAGTCGCAGCCGCACATCCGCAACGGCTACAAGACGCTCGTGCCGCTCGCGGCCAATTCACCCTGGTCGGCCGCGCTCGGTCCCGCGCACCTGCCGTGGCTGTTCCAGCACAAGGCGCCGAAGCCATGGCCGCGCCAGAGCGTGCCGGACATGTGGATCTGCTACCGTACCAATCCCGCGATCTCGTCGTGGAACGCGCCCGAAGTCGCCAAGCGGATCGCCGAATTCCCCTTCACGCTCGCGTTCGGCTACACGATCGACGAGTCTAACTGGATGGCCGATGTCATCCTGCCGGATGCGAACGACATCGAGAGCTACCAGCTTTCGCGCATCGGCGGCACCGGCTCGGCCGAGCAGATGTGGCGCCACCAGGGCTGGGCGCTGCGCCAGCCGGCCGTCGCGCCGGTCGGCGAATGTCGCGACATGAGCGACATCGCCACTGCGCTGGCGCAGCGCACCGGGCTGCTCACCGACTACAACGCCGCCATCAATCGCGGTGCCGCCGGCATCGCGCTCAGCGGCGAGGGCTACGATTTCACCCTCGATCCGAACATCGCGCACTCGGCACGTGAAGTGTGGGATGCGGTGGCGAAAGCGGCGAGCTTCGAGACTTCCGGCGGCGAGCACACGCACGACATCGACTGGTGGTCCGAGCATGGGTTCATGATCCGGCCGTTCCCGCAGCTCGACTGGTACCTCTACCCCAGCATGAAGGAGGCGGGGCTGCGTTTCGAGATGCCCTACCAGGAACGCATCCGCCGTCACGGCGAACAGCTCGAGCGGCGGCTGCACGAAACGGGCATCGCCTGGTGGGACGCCCAGTTGAAGGAATACGAGGCGCTGCCCGCATACTTCAAGTTTCCGGACATCTGGACCGGGTACGCGCGCGAGCTGGGCCGCGATCCCGCCGAGTTTCCGCTCTGGGCGTTGACCTCGCGCAGCATGCAATACTCGTGGGGTGCGAACGTGGGCCTGCCGCTCATTCGCGAAGTGGCGCTGAACGTCGCGGGCCACGACGGGATCATCATCAACCGCGCCACCGCGCGCGCGCTCGGCATCGCCGACGGCGATGCGGTGGTGCTCGAATCGGCGAGCGGCAGCACGCGCGGGCGCGCGACCTTGCGCGAAGGCATACGCCCCGACACGGTGCTGCTGATCGGCCAATTCGATCATTGGGCGACCCCCGTGGCGAAGGATTTCGGGCTCGGCAGTCTCAATTCCGTCACCGACCTCGCGCTCTCGCTCACCGACGCGACCGGCAGCGGCGCGGACATCATGCGGGTGAAGCTGCGCAAGGCGACCGCGGCCGAGAAGGCTGCGCGCGGGGCGGCGTAATGGCGCGTTACGGCATGGTGGTCGACTTGAACCGCTGCGTCGGCTGCCAGACGTGCACCATCGCCTGCAAGAGCACGAACGACACCCCGCCCGGGGTACAGTGGCGCCGCGTGCTCGACGTCGAACAGGGCAGCTTCCCCGACGTGCAGCGCCTGTTCCTCGTCACCGGCTGCCAGCACTGCGCCGAGCCGCCGTGCGTGCCCGTGTGCCCGACCGGCGCCACGCGCCAGCGCGAGGATGGCCTGGTGACCATGGATTACGACACGTGCATCGGTTGCGCCTCCTGCGCGGTGGCGTGTCCGTACCAGGCGCGCACGATCGTGCACGAGCAGCCGGGCTATTACGGCGAGCAGACGGTGCAGGAGCGCAAGACCGCGCACGCCGAGCGCCGCGGCGTGGCCAACAAGTGCACGTTCTGCGTGGAGCGCGTCGATCAGGCCGCGGCGAGCGGCCTCACCCCCGGGGTCGATCCGCAAGTCACACCCGCGTGCGCCGTCGCGTGCATCACCCAGGCGATACGCTTCGGCGATTTCGCCGATCCGGCGAGCGAAGTCTCGCGCCTGACCGCGACCCAGCGCAGCTTCCAGATGCACGCCGAGCTCGGCACCAACCCGCAGATCAAGTATCTCTACGAGGTCCCGAACAGCATGCCGGGGCGCGACGCCGATGCGGCCGACCGCGACGACGAGCGGCTGTCGGATCTGGCCAATCCGCTGGTGGGTGCGCGCCAGGGATTCTGGGACTATCGCGCGGCGATGAATTTCATCCTGGGCGGCATGTCTTCCGGTCTGGCCGTGGTCGCGTGGCTCGCATACCTCGGCGGCGCGCTCGAGCCAAGTGCCTTGCGCGGTCTGCATGTCGCCGCGGCGGCGATCATGGCGCTGGGCCTATTCTTCGTGTTCCTGAAGATCGGCCGCAAAGCGCGTTTCTTGCGCGTGCTGCTGCGCCCTCAGAGCTCGTGGATGACCCGCGAGACCTGGTGCGTGGCGGTATTCTATCCGGCGGTCGCTGCGAGCTTCCTGTGGCCGAGCGCGACCGTGGCCGCTCTCGCCGCGCTTGCCGCCGCGGGCTTCCTGCTGTGCCAGGCGCGCATCGTCTACGCATCGAAAGGCATTCCGGCGTGGCGCGCGCCGCTCATGCCGTGGCTGCTCGCCGCGACCGGGCTGCTCGAGGGCACGGGGCTTCTCGCGATCGCCCTCGGCGCCGGTGTCGCGGGGTCCGTGGCGCCGGTGGCAGGCGCGGGAATCGCCCTCGCAGCCTTGAACGCCGTGCTCTGGTGGCGCTATCGCGCGAGTGCCAGAGCCAACGGCATCGGACCGCTGTCGCGCCGCGATCTGGGCGCCCTGTCGCGTCCGCTGCACGCGCTCGGCCACGCGGCGCCGGCGGTGCTGTTCGCGCTGGCGCTTGCGGCAGGCCCGATCGCAGCGGCGCTCGCAGCGCTGGCGGGGGTTGCCGCCGTGCTCGCGGGCGCATGGTGGAAGCTGGTCGTCATCACCCGCGTGTGTCACCAGCAAGGCTTCGCGCTGCCGAAGCTGCCGCAACGCGGCTCGGGCAGGCTGGCGAGCCCGGCGCGGGTGCCTGCCGGCCACGGGTATGATGGCGTCGCGCAGGCGCCCGCGGCTCGGGCGCATCGATAACCAGGGAGAAGACATGGTCAACAGAAGATGCGCGCTGCGACCGCGGACTGATCACGTTACCTGCGTTCTGGTGCCGGCACCGTCGACGACGCTATGACCAGTGCGCTGAAGCTCTATCAGGGCGCTTTCGGGCGCGCCGCGCTGCTCGATTCCGATACCGATCTGGCAACCCACGCGCATCCCCAGTGCCACGTCATGATCAAAGCGGGCGGCGCCGATACCGAATATCGCGTCGGCGAGCGCGCTGTCCAGTTGTCGGACGACAGGATGGTCCTCATCAACGCCTGGGGGCCGCATTCCAAGGTCCACCAGCCGCTGCTCGGCCGCTCGGTAGTACTGGTGCTGTGCGTCGAGCCCCAGTGGCTCGCGGCGCACGATTCGGCCCTCGGCGCAGCCGGGCTTCCGGGCTTCTTTCCCGAGCCCTGCGTGGACCTGCCCGCGACCGTGCGCACGCTCGCCGATCGGCTGATCGGCGAAATGCTGGCTGCCGAGAGCGCCGCCGGCGTGGGCGCGGCGCTCGGCGATCTCATGCTCGAGCTCACGCACCACTTCGCGGTGCGGCGCAGTCTGATCGAGATGCACCGGCTGCGCATGAAGGCCGGCTTCGATGCCCGCATCGCGCGCGCGACGCGCTACATCGCGAGCCATCTGCACGCGGCGATCACGTGCGAGGAGCTGGCGCGCTTGCACAACATGTCGCGCCAGCATTTCTTCGCGCGCTTCCGTGACTGCACGGGGGTTTCGCCCATCCTGTATCTGAACACCCTGCGCATGGAAAGCGCGTTCGCCAAGCTCGGCCATGACGGCGCGTCGATCAACGACGTGGCCGGCGAGCTCGGCTTTTCCGAGCCGCACCACTTCACCCGCTTCTTCCGCCGCAATCTGGGCATTCCGCCCAGCCAGTACCGCCGCTCGGTCGTCCTCGCCGCGTGAGCCGCGGCTCGTGCGCAAAAAAAATCGGACTCTCGGGTAGGTCGCCGTACTGGGCGGTAGGGCGCCTTCTCACCTGCCTTCCTAACATGACGCTCCGAGCCCGCGCGGCGCGACCTCGCGCGCGAGCCTCCATGGGAGCTTCCCGCATGAGCGAGCGGCGGTATCGCGTCACGATCGAAGTCAATGGTGTCGAGCGGCAGGCCGAAGTACCGGCGCGGTTGACCCTGGTCGATCTGCTGCGCGATGAGCTCGGCCTGACCGGGACCCACGTCGGTTGCGAGCATGGCGTCTGCGGCGCCTGCTCGGTCATGCTCGATGGCGAGCCGGTGCGCTCGTGCTGCATGTTCGCCGTCCAGGCCGACGGCAGCCGCGTAACCACGGTCGAGGGCCTCGAACAGGACGCCGGCAAGCTCTCCGTTCTGCAGCAAGCGTTTTGCGATGGGCACGGCCTGCAATGCGGCTATTGCACCCCGGGCATGCTGATCGCCGCGCAGGGGCTGCTCGACACCACGCCCGATCCCACCGATGCGCAGATCCGCGACGCGATCGGCGGCAATCTGTGCCGCTGCACGGGCTACCAGCAGATCGTCGATTCGATCAAGCTCGCCGTTGCGCGGCTCGATGGCAGGAGCCGTTAGTGCCACTCGACGGCTCGCGGACACTGACCGCGGCGCGCCAGCGCGTGCACGCGGCGCTCAACGCGCCCGCCGTGTCGAAAACGAGTGTCTCCCCGGTCGCCGCGGCGGCGTCCTCCCCCGTTATCGTGACACACGCGCCGGGACCGACATGAAGGCAGCCGCATTCGAATACCAGCGCGCCGAATCGGTGGAGCAGGCCTGTGCGGCGCTCGCCGAGCACGGCTTCGACGCCAAGCTCATTGCGGGCGGCCAAAGCCTCGTGCCCATGATGGCGATGCGGCTTGCGCGGCCCGCGCTGCTCATCGACATCAACCGCATCGCCGAGCTGACGACGAGCAGCGAGCACGGCGATCACGCCGTGCTCGGCGCCTGCGCGCGCCAGCAAAGTGTGAAGCAGGACCAGCGCCTCGCCGCGCGCGTGCCCATGTTGCGGGCCGCGCTCGCCTGGGTCGGACACATCCAGACCCGCAACCGCGGCACCATCGGGGGTTCGCTCGCGCATGCGGACCCCTCGGCGGAGCTGCCGCTCGCAGCCTGCGTGCTCGATGCGCGGATCGTCTTGCGCAAGAAGGGCAGCACGCGCACCGTGGCCGGCGCGGATTTCTTCGTCGCTCCCATGCAAACAGCGGCCGAGACCGACGAGTGCCTCACCGAAGTGCATTGGCCGTTGTGGGGCGAGCAGCGTGTCGGCTGCGCATTCGACGAAGTGAGCGCGCGACACGGCGATTTCGCCATGGTCGCGGCGGCGGCGCAGGTGCAAACGGGTGAGGACGGGCGCTGCACGCGGGCGGCATTCGGCCTGGGCGGGGTCGACGCGGTCCCGCGCGCGTTTCCCGATCTCGCCGCAAGGCTCGTGGGCAGTGCGCTCGCGGCGCAGGACATCGAGGCGGCGGCGAATACCGCAGCCGGCGAGATCGAGCCGGGCGAGGACCTGCACGCGAGCGCAGCCTACCGCCGGCACCTCGCGCGCGTGCTGGTGACGCGCGTGCTCAGCGTTGCGCGCGATCGCTCCCGCGTCAGCGGCGCAAACGCGCAATAGGACAAGCCATGGACGCCAATCCATCGGAGCGCGACGCCCGTCTGTTCCGCTACATCGGCAGACAGCGCGCACCAAAGGAGAACCCGCGCTTCGTCACCGGGCGCGCCCGCTTCGCGGCTGACGTGAGCATCCCCGGCACCAAGCACGTCGCGCTGGTGGCGAGTCCCTACGCTCATGCACGCGTGAAATCGATCCGCACCGGCGCGGCGCTGGCCGTGCCCGGCTGCCGCTATGTGCTCACGGGCGAGGAGCTTTGTGCCGGCACCAATGCGTTCTTGATCGGTGTCGATGCGCCCAACGTGAAGCGCTACGCGCTCGCGAACGGCGTGGCGCGCTACGCCGGGGAGTGGGTGGCGGCGGTGGTCGCCGACAGCCGCCACCTCGCCGAGGACGCGGCCGAGCTGGTGGAAGTCGAGTACGAGCCGCTGCCCTTCGTGGTCGATCCCGAGCTTTCCGCGCGCGGCGCCGCGCCCCTCGTGCACCCCGAGCATGGCAGCAACGTGCTGTACCGGCGCAAGTTCGTATGGGGCGAGGTCGAGCGCGATTTCGCGGCCGCGGATCATCGGGCGGAGCTGCGCGTCGATTGGGGGCGCAGTGCGACCGTGCCGATCGAGACCTTCGCCGTGGTCGCGCAGTGGAACGCGGCGACCCGGCTCCTCGATATCTGGGCCTCCATCCAGATGCCGAAGTTCCCGGACCAGGTCGCGCAGGCGCTGCGCTTGCCGGGCAACGCCGTGCGCGTCCATTACGACGTCGACGTCGGCGGCAGCTTCGGCGTGAAACGCGGCATCAAGCACACCGTTCTCGCCGCCTATCTCGCGCGCAAGCTCGACTGTCCCGTGCGGCTGGTCGAAGACCGGCTCGAGAACATGCGCGGCGGCGACATGCACGGACCCGATCGCTCGTTCGACGTGGCGGTCGCGTTCAATGCCGACGGCGTCGTGAAGTCGCTGCGCATCCGCGCGCTCGACGACGTGGGCGCGTACGCGGGCCGCTCGCCCCTCCAGCTCGGCAAGCCGGTCGGCGCGATCGTCGGGCCCTACCGGATCGGCAGCGTCGAATACGAGCCGATATCGGTCATGACCAACAAGACACCGCAGGAAGCGGTGCGTGGCTTCGGCCAAGCGCCGACCAACGTCGCGATCGAAGCCGCGATGGACCGGGTCGCGGCGGTGCTGAAGATGGACCGCGCGCAGCTGCGGCGGATCAACTTCATCCGCAAGGACGAGTTCCCGTATCGCATCCCCAGCGGCAGCAGCTACGACTCGGGCGACTACCACGCGGTGCTCGACAAGGCGCTTGCGGCGGCGGACATCGGCGAGCTGCTGGTCAAGCGCGACCTCATACGCCGCCGCGGCGGCTTGGCCGGCATCGGCATCGCGACCTGTCTCGAACCGAGCGGCGGCAACTCCGCGTTCGAGCCGCTGTTCAATCCGAAGAACGAGACGACGACGTGGATGGATTCGTGCCTCGTGCGCGTCGACCTGTCTGGCTCGATCACCGGTGTCATGAACACCTCGAGCAGCGGCCAGGCGCACGAGACCCTGGTGGCAACCGTAATCGGCGAAGTGCTCGAGCGCGATCCCGATTCCATTCGCGTCGCGCGCGCCGATTCCCTGTGCGCACTGCCCTCGAACAGCCCCGTCGGCAGCCGCATGGCCATCATGCTGGGCGGGGCGGCGGCGGGCGCTGCACGCAAGATCCGGCAGACGCTGATCGAGATCGCCGCGCACAACCTCGGCCTTCCCGCACAGGCCCTGCGCTACGAGCAAGGCGACGTGATCGCCGCCGGCGATCCGGGCAAGCGCCTGGCGTGGGCCGAGCTGGTCGAGATCGCGCACCGCAAGTTCCACCGGATGCCGCCCGGCAGGGAGCCCGGCTTGCAGGCGCAGTTCGTGTGGGAAGTGCCGACCGGTGGCACCCTGCCGGGCGCGGACGGGCGCGTGCAGATGTATCCTTGCTACTCGTTCGAAGCGCACGTGGTACTGGTCGAAATCGATCCGCTGGTGGGCAGGCCCACGATCCGGCGCTACGTCTGCGGTCACGACTGCGGCGTGAAGATCAATCCGCAGGTCGTGCACGGCATGACCTACGGCGGCATCGCGCACGGCATCGGCGCCGCGCTGTTCGAGAAGTTCGCCTATTCGGACGAGGGTCAGCTGCTGGCGGGCACGTTCATGGATTACCTGATCCCGAGCGCGCAGGAGATTCCGCAGGTCGAGATCGTCGACCACTGCACGCCTTCGCCGCTCACCACGTTCGGCCAGAAAGGCTCCGGCGAGTCGGGCTATCTCGGCTCGCCGGCGGCGCTCGTGAGCGCGGTCAACGATGCGCTTGCGCCGATCGGCGCGTCGCTACGCGCTCTACCCATGACGCAGAAGGCGATCTGGGAAGCGATCGCGACGCGTACGTCGCGCCACCGGCGCGAGTCCGCGGCCGCATGATGTGCCGCATGGATCGACGGGAAGCATCAGGCCCTTTGCATGGAGATCGCATCCGCGATGTTCACGGGATTCGCAGCGCTCGGATGCGTTGCATGACGAGGAGACGCATATGACCGTTCGCAGACTCGTGGCCGCGCTCGCGCTCTGGGCAAGCTTCGGCGGCCCTGCGGCGGCGCAGGAGTACCCGCACAAGCCGATACGCATGGTCGTTCCGTTCGACGCCGGCGGCACGATGGACGTGCTCGGCCGAGCGGTCGCCGCGCAGATCTCGAAGCAGTCGAACATGCGCTTCGTGGTCGACAATCGCCCGGGTGCGAACAGCGCGATCGGCTCGGCCGAAGTGGCGCGCGCTACAGCGGACGGCTATACCATCCTCAACGTGTCGCCCTCGCTCGTGCTGAACGGACTGCTGCGCAAGAACCTGCCCTACGACACGCTGAAAAGCTTCGTGCCGATCACCACGCTCGGGATCGGGCAAGGCTACGTGCTGGTCGCGCGGCAGTCGCTGCCGGCCTCCTCCGTGAAGGAGCTGATCGCGGCCTCGAAGAAATCGGACAAGCCGTTCACCTACGGTACGCCAGGGGTCGGCAACGCGATCCATGTCGCCTCCGAGATCGTCGCGCTCAAGACCAACATGCCGATGCTGCACGTGCCGTACAAGGGCAGCGCGCCCGCGCTGACGGCAATCGCCGCGGGCGAAGTCGACCTGATGCTGCTGTCGCCGGCAACGGTTTTCCCGTTCCTGCAATCCGGCAAGCTGCGCCTGGTCGCCTTCACCGGCATGACGCGCTCGCGCGAGTTTCCGAGCCTGCCGACGATGAAGGAATCCGGTGTCGAGGACTGCGTCATCCAGGGCACGTGGGTGGGCTGGTTCGCGCCGGCCGGAACGCCCAAGGCGATCGTGGAGAAACTCCAGTCAGAGGCCGCCAAGGCGGTCGCCACGCCCGAGGTCGCGAAGTTCTTCACCGGCGGCGGCTTCGAGCCCGACGGCCGCTCGCCGGCCGAGTTCGCCCGCTTCGTGCGCTCGGAGTCGGAACGTTTCGCGCAGATCATCAAGAACGCGAAGATCGAGCTGTAGCGCGCCCGGGCGCCGCATCGCGGCCGGCGCAGCGCTTCCCGCAGGCGCCCTGCCGGGCGCACAAGAAAAAAGCCGCGGCACGGCCGCGGCTTCAGGTACTGCAGGAATTCGACTGCCTGTTCTCGCGCCGGCTGGGGCTTGAGCCTCGCACGGCGGCGAAGTCGTCGAAGGTGCAGGCTCAGCTTCCTTTCGCCTTGGTGGCGGCGGAAACGCTTTGCTGCTGTGATCCGTCGGCCGACTTCGCCTTTGCGCCGGTGCAAGCCAACGCGGCGCTGCTCGCCATGCCGAAAACGACGGCGGCAGCGATGCTGAGCAATCGACTAGACATCGGATCACCTCCTTTCTCGAGAGAACGGCCACATGCCGCAGCTCGAAGATAGCAGAGGCAGAGCGCCCTCACAATCCGGTTTGCGCGACCCAAAATGCCGGGCAGCGCGCACTATCGGCTTCTATTCGGCTGGCCGAGCGCCGGCGATGTGTGTATAGTGCGCCCCAAGCTTGGTGTCGCATCATCCGGTCAGCGGCACAGCACTTTCGCGGTTGTTCACCGACTCCCCCGAACGTCCCTTTCCATGGACTCGTCTGCCTGAACCGGTTCTGAGGGCATTGCCCCAGCAGGCCGATTCAGGAGAACTCATTGAGCTGCACTTTCGAGACCCTCGGCCTCGCGCCGTCCCTGCTGCGCGCGATCACCGAGCAGGGCTATACCCAGCCCACGCCCATACAAGAACGCGCCATTGGGCCCATTCTCGCGGGTCATGACGTGCTCGCCGGCGCCCAGACCGGCACGGGCAAGACCGCCGGCTTCACGCTGCCGATGTTGCAGCGGCTCGCCGGCAAAGCCGACACCAGGACCTCGCCGGCACGCCATCCGGTGCGCGCGCTGGTCCTCACCCCGACGCGTGAATTGGCGGCCCAGGTGGAGCAAAGCGTGCGCACCTATGGCCGCCACCTGCCGATCCGCTCCTGCGTGATCTATGGCGGCGTCGGCATGAATCCCCAGATCGAAACCTTGCGCAAAGGCGTCGATATTCTCGTGGCCACGCCGGGCCGGCTGCTCGATCACGTCCACCAAAGGACGGTGGACTTGGGCAAGGTCGAAATCCTGGTGCTCGACGAAGCCGATCGCATGCTCGACATGGGCTTCATCCGCGACATCCGCAAGATCCTCGCCCTGCTTCCCTGCGCGCGCCAGAATCTGCTGTTCTCGGCCACCTTCTCCGAGGAGATTCGCCGGCTCGCGAGCGGCGTGCTGCGCGCGCCGGTCGAGATCGAAGTCGCACGGCGCAATGCCGATGCCGAGCTCGTCAGCCAACGTGTCCACCAGGTCCCGCAGGAGCGCAAGCGCGATGTGCTCGCGCAGCTGGTGCGAAGCGGTGGCTGGAACCAGGTCTTGGTCTTCACGCGCACCAAGCACGGCGCCAACCGCCTCGCCGAACAGCTTACGCGCGATGGCATCGGGGCCACGGCAATCCACGGCAACAAGAGCCAGCCGCAGCGGTTGAAGGCACTGGCAGATTTCAAGCAAGGCAGCGTACGCATTCTGGTCGCAACCGACATCGCTGCCCGTGGGCTCGATATCGACGCGCTGCCGCAGGTGGTCAATTTCGAGCTGCCGCATGTGCCCGAGGACTATGTTCACCGCATCGGCCGCACAGGGCGCGCCGGCAGGAGCGGCGAAGCGATCTCCCTGGTCGCGCCCGACGAGCGCCCCCAGCTCGCCGCCATCGAAAGGCTGCTGGGACGGCGAATCCCGCAGGACAGCGGCATCGCCCCGCTCGCTTGCGCGGCTACGCCGATCCCAGCGCGGCAGCCGGCACCCGCACGACAGCGGCCGGCGACACCGCTGCGGCCGGCGAGCCAACCGCGGGAAGTGCCCGGACAGCAGTCGCCGGCACGCCGGGGCGGCGATCGGCGCGGATCGCGGCACGCCGCAGCGCCGGTGGATGCGACCCGAACACCGCGCGGACGCACGCACGAGGGACACGGCGAGCCGCGCTTCACGCCACGCCCCGCCGTGGCGGTTCGTGTCGCTCGACCACAGCGCAAGCCCGCTGCCGTGCCCGCGCTGCTGCGCACAGCGATACC
This sequence comes from Burkholderiales bacterium, assembly GCA_020848435.1. Classification (GTDB taxonomy): domain Bacteria; phylum Pseudomonadota; class Gammaproteobacteria; order Burkholderiales; family WYBJ01; genus WYBJ01. Next base: position 72,552 of record JADLAC010000051.1, read on the forward strand.
ATCGATAAACGAGCTGTAGCCATCAGGCCCGGTACACGGAGAAGCGCGCATGAACATCTACGTCGGCAACCTGGCTCCGGAGGTGAGCGAGACCGAGTTGACCGAAGCCTTCAAGGCCTTCGGACAAGTCGGCAGCGTGCAGGTCATGCGCGAGCTCTTTTCTGGCGCCTCGAAGGGGTTTGCGTTCGTCGAAATGCCCGGTCGCGCCCATTCCATGGCCGCGATTTCGGGCTTGAACGGCAAGGAGCTGATGGGACGCCCGATGCGCGTAAACGAAGCTCAACCGCGCGGGCGCGGCGGCTCGCGCCGGCGTTGAGGCGGCCTCGATCGGCGCAAGGCGCGCGAGTCCCTGACGGCCTGCCGCGGACCAGCTTGCGCATGCGCAGCCTCGCCCCATTGCCGCTTCAAGGCGGCGACGAGGACCGAGCGCTCGCCTCAGCGGCTGCTCGGAGCAGCGAGCGTCACTTCCAAGGTGCCCAGCTTGTCTATCGTGGTGGTGACCTTGTCTCCAGGCTTGAGCCACACGCGCTTTTCCTGCGGGTAGCCCAGGATCACGCCCGACGGCGTGCCGGTGAAGATGATGTCGCCAGGCCTCAGGGTGAGATAGCGCGAGCAATAGCTGACGATATGCGCACAGCCGTAGATCATGTCGGAGGTGTTCTCCGATTGGCGTAATTCGCCGTTCACCCGCGTCTCGACGTGCAGTGAATTCGGATCGGGAACCTGGTCGGCGGTGACGAGCCACGGTCCGATCGGCGCGAAGCCGTCCTGCATCTTGCCCAGCATCCACTGGCTGGTGCGCAACTGCAAGTCGCGGGTCGACAGATCGTTGCCGTTACAGTAGCCGAAGACGTACTTGAGCGCGTCGGCTTCGCTCACGTTCACGGCCTTGCGCCCGATGACGATCACCAGCTCGACTTCGTAGTCGAACTGAGAGGCGAGGTCGGGCGGCAGCAGCTTGATCTTCGCGCCATGGCCGGCGAGCGCGTTGCTGAACTTGCTGAAGAGAATGGGCACCGGCGGTATCGGCATGCCGGCCTCTTCCGCATGCTTGCGGTAGTTCAGGCCCACGCACAGGATCTTCTCCGGCCGGGGGACGACAGGCGCATGGCGGGCGCGGCTTTCGGCAACGAGGACGCTCTTGCCGCGCGGGTCGAAAAGCGCCTTTTGCACCAGCCTTGCGAGCGGAGCGCAATCCGCACCTTCGATCACGGCGTGGATATCGGCCGGCGCCTTGATGCGAAAGAGCCGCGACGCCTTGGCCACATCCAGAATGCCACGCTCGGTGCGCACCCCCAGGCTCACCGTCCCTGCGCTGCCCGCCAAGGAGCAGAAGGTCATGTTGCGCGCCCGCATCGGCCGCGCGCCAGCGCTTTTCTTCGTCACACTCGCCATCGTCCGCCTCCCTTTGTCCGGTCGGTATCGCCGCCTCGGCCGGCGGCAATGCCAGCGCGAGTCAACCATAGGCGGACCGCGGGCGTCAACGCTGCATTGGCTCGAACGCCCGTGCGTTTGCCAGCCCGCGTTCGGCCCGGTTCTCGCGAGCGAACCGGTACAATTGTGGGTTCGACATCGAAGGCACAACGCATGGCTCAGTACGTCTACACGATGCGGCGCGTCAGCAAGACCGTGCCGCCGAAACGCGTCATCCTCAAGGACATCTCCTTGTCCTTCTTTCCCGGAGCCAAGATCGGCGTGCTGGGCCTCAACGGTTCCGGCAAGTCGACGCTGCTCAAGATCATGGCCGGGATCGACCGGGATTTCGACGGCGAAGCCATCCCGATGCCCGCCATGCGCATCGGCTTCCTGCCGCAAGAGCCGCATCTGGACGAAACGCGCGACGTGCGCGGCAACGTCGAGCAAGGCGTGGGCGAGACCCTCGCGCTCATCCAGCGTTTCAACGCGATCAGCGAGCAGTTCGCTCAGCCGCTGGACGACGACGCGATGAACCGCCTGCTCGAAGAACAAGGCGAGCTGCAATCGAAGCTCGATGCCACTCAGGGCTGGGAGATCGAGCGCAGGCTCGAGATCGCGGCCGACGCGCTGCGACTGCCGCCTTGGGATGCGGCGGTGAGCACGCTCTCCGGAGGCGAGCGCCGGCGCGTGGCCTTGTGCCGCTTGCTGCTGTCCGAGCCCGACATGCTGCTGCTCGACGAGCCGACCAATCACCTCGACGCCCTGTCGGTGCAATGGCTGGAGCAGTACCTGGAGCGCTATCCGGGCACCGTGATCGCCGTCACTCATGATCGCTACTTCCTCGACAACGTGGCCGGCTGGATACTCGAGCTCGACCGCGGCCATGGCATTCCCTGGGAGGGCAACTATTCCTCCTGGCTGGAGCAGAAAGAGCAGCGCCTGGAGATCGAGGCGAAGCAGGAAGCCGCCCGGATCAAGGCGATGAAACAGGAGCTCGAATGGGTGCGGGCCAATCCCAAGGCGCGGCAGGCCAAGAACAAGGCCCGCCTCGCGCGCTTCGACGAGCTGGCGTCGGCCGAGTACCAGGCGCGCAACGAAACCAACGAGATCTACATCCCGCCCGGTCCGCGCCTGGGCGATCTGGTGATCGAGGCGCGCGGGCTGCGCAAGGCGTTCGGCGATAAGCTGCTCATCGACGGGCTCGACTTCACGCTCCCGCCCGGCGGCATCGTCGGCGTGATCGGGCCGAACGGCGCCGGCAAGACGACGCTGTTCCGGATGCTGGTCGGCCAGGAAAGACCCGATGGCGGTGAATTGCGCATCGGCGAGAGCGTAAGACTCGCTTATGTCGACCAGAGCCGCGATCACTTGCGGGGCGACAAGACGGTCTGGGCAGAAATCTCCGACGGGCTCGACACCATCCAGGTCGGCAACTACCAGACCTCGAGCCGCGGTTATGTCGCGCGCTTCAACTTCCGCGGCGCCGATCAGCAGAAGCCGGTCGGGGATCTCTCGGGCGGCGAGCGCAATCGCGTGCATCTCGCCAAGCTGCTCAAGAGCGGCGGCAACGTGCTGCTCCTGGACGAGCCGACCAACGACCTGGACGTGGAAACGCTGCGGGCGCTGGAGGAAGCGCTGCTCGATTTTCCCGGCTGCGCCGTGGTCATTTCGCACGATCGCTGGTTCCTCGACCGCATCGCCACGCACATCCTCGCCTTCGAGGGCGACAGCCGCGTGGTCTGGTTCGAGGGCAATTACGCCGACTACCTCGCCGAGCGGCGAAAGCGCCTCGGCGACGATGCGGACAATCCGCACCGCATACGCTACAAGGGGCTCATGGGCTAGCCGCCACACGACCCTGCGCTGACCCCGATCCGCGACCCTGGTCCGACCCCGGTCCCGCCGCCGGATTGCGCTATGATCGCGCGCAGGGGACCGTCCACGAACGAGAGCGCGAGATCAAGCCGATGAATGGCGCCGAGAGCCTGGTACGCACGCTGATCGGCTCGGACGTGAACGTCTGCTTCGCCAACCCCGGCACTTCCGAAATGCACTTCGTCGCCGCGCTCGACCGCGTGGAGGGCATTCGGTGCGTGCTGGGCCTGTTCGAAGGCGTGGTGACCGGTGCCGCCGATGCTTATTACCGCATCGCCGAGAAACCGGCCTCCACCCTGCTCCATCTCGGCCCCGGGCTCGGCAACGGGCTCGCCAACCTGCACAACGCCAAGAAAGCCCGCTCGGGCATCGTCAACATCGTCGGCGAGCATGCCGGCTACCACATCGAGCACGACGCGCCGCTCACCGCCGATATCGAAGGCATCGCCCGGCCCGTATCGCATTGGGTGAAGACTTCGCGCGATGCACGCAGCGTCGCCGCCGACGGCGCAGCCGCGGTGGAGGCCGCGCGCGCGGCGCCGGGATGTGTCGCGACCTTGATCCTGCCGGCAGACACGGCGTGGGGTGAAGCGGATGCGCCTCGGCTCGCACGCGCGCCCGCGCCCCGGCGTCGAGTCGATGCCGCCGCCATTCGCGCTGGCGCCAAGGCGCTCGGGGCGGGCGCGGCAGCGGCCTTGTTGTTGGGCGGTGCGGCATTGCGCGGGCGGGCGCTCGAAGCCGCGGGGCGGATTTCCGCGCGCACCGGTTGCCGCATATTTTCCGAGTTCAACAACGCGCGCATGGAAAGCGGTGCCGGGCGCGTGTACGCGCCGCGCTTGCCGTTTTCGGTCGATCAGGCGCTCGCCATGCTCGCCGACACGCGCGAGCTCGTGCTGGTGGGCGCGAAAACGCCGGTGTCGTTCTTCGCCTATCCCGGCAAGCCGAGCGTGCTGACAGCGCCGGGATGCACGGTGACGGAGGTGGCCGACGTGGGTTGCGATCTCGCCCACGCGCTCGAGGGCCTCGCGGACGCGTTGGGCGCCGGTAGCATCGCGCCGGCGGGCGTATCCCCCCATGCGCCGCCGCCGCTCCCCAGCGGCACGCCCACGGTCGAGGGCATCGGCGCGGTGGTCGCCGCGCTCATCCCCAACAATGCCATCATCATCGATGAAGGTGTCACGACCGGACGCAATTTCGGCAGCTTGACGCGCAGCGCAGCGCCCCACGACTGGCTGAGCATCATGGGCGGCTCCATCGGCTGGGGCTTGCCCGCCGCGGTGGGCGCGGCTTTGGCGGCGCCGGAGCGGAAGGTATTCGCGCTCGAAGGCGATGGCAGCGCGATGTATACCCAGCAGGCACTGTGGACCATGGCGCGCGAGAGCCTGGACGTCACCGTGCTGATCTTCGCCAACCGCGCTTATCGTATCCTCCAGGGCGAATTGACCAACGTGGGCGCGGGCACGCCCGGCCCCCGTGGCCGCGACATGCTGACGCTCGATCGGCCCGACCCCGATTGGGTCTCGCTCGCGCGCGGTTACGGGGTCGAAGCGAGCCGTGCGGCGACACTCGACCAGCTCGCCGCCCAGCTCAAGCACGCGCTGGCCGCGCATGGCCCGCACCTCATCGAATTGCTGCTATAAGGTTCCCCTGCAATGAGCACAGCCCATCTCTTCGGCGAGGCCGGCGCGCGCCGGCTCGATCTTCAATATGCCATACCCGTGATGGTGGAGCAGCGCCGGCGCATCCTGGAAGCGCTCGCGCTCGAACCGGGCGAAAGAGCGCTCGATATCGGCTGCGGCCCCGGCTATCTCGCATACGAGATGGCGCGCGAGGTCGGGCCGCAGGGGCGCGTGCTCGCCATCGACACCAGCGACTCGATGCTGGAAGTCGCGCGCGGGCGCTGCCGCGAATTCGGCTGGGCCGAAATCCGGCACGCGGATGCGGTCGCGCTGCCGTGCGAGGATGCGAGCCTGGATGCCGCGGTCGCGGTGCAGGTCTACCTGTTCGTCGCGGATCTCGATCGCGCCATCGGCGAGCTCGCACGCGTGCTGCGCCCGGGCGCTCGCGCGGTCGTGGTCGATACCGACTGGGATTCGGTGGTATGGCACTCGGGCAGCCGCGAGCGCATGCAGGCCGTGATGGAAGTCTGGATGCGACGCTATGTCAACGCCCGGGTCGCCCGCACTTTTCCAGCGGCATTGCGCCGCGCCGGGCTCGAGATCGAGCTCGCCACGGCGATACCCATCGTGGAGCTGGACCCGGGCGAAGCGAGCTATAGCGGCAGCCAGCTCCCCGAGGTCGCACGCTATATCGCCGACAAGGGCGGGGTTGCGACCGAGGACGCGCGTGCCTGGGAGGACGACGTGCGCGCGCTGGCGCGGCGGGGCGAGTATTTTTTCAGCCTCAATCGCTACCTTTTCCGGGCGCGCAAACCCGCTTGACGGCGCAACCCGGCACTACGCGGAGAACGCGACATGGATAGCAGCGCAGCTGCGCCCGGTTTCGCGGGGGTAAGCTACCAGCAGGCGATCGCCCGCGCGCTCGAGCTCGTGCCGCTGTTGCGCGAGCAGGCCGCGCACTGCGAGCACGATCGCAAGCTCACCGCGCCGGTCATGGATGCGCTCAACCGCATGGGGCTGCTGCGTTACTTGCAGCCGAAGGTCTGGGGCGGCATGGAGCTCGATTTCGCCGCGTTCTTCGATATCCCGGAGACACTCTCGCGCGGCGACATCTCCACCGGCTGGGTGGTCGCCAACCTCGCCTCGCATCATCGCAACCTGGCGTGGTGGCACCCGCGAGCGCAGCAGGAAGTCTGGGGAGCGAATCCCGACGCCGGCATCGCATCGGGCATCGCCTATCAGCAAGGACGAGGGCGCCGCGCCGAGGGCGGCCTCAGCATCGACGGCGAATGGAATTTCTCCTCCGGGACCGACCATTGCGACTGGAGCATGCTCGCTTGCATCGTGCGCGCGGACGACAAGCCGGTCGATTGGGTGTACTGCCTCGTCCACCGCTCGCGATACGAGGTCGTCGACGACTGGCATGTCCTCGGCATGCGCGCCACCGGCAGCAAGACCGTGCGCTGTAAGGATGTATTCGTGCCCGAGCATCGCGTGTTGTCGATGCACGTGGCGCGGCCCGGACACGCCTGGCCGGGACTCGACCTACACCGCAATCCACAGTATCGGATTCCGACCAGCGCGCTCGGCGGACACTGCATCGGCGCCTGCATGGTGGGCAATGCGCGCAACGCGCTCGAGACCGCGATCGCGCTGGTGAAAGCGCGCAGCACCAGCTATACGGGCACCCGCATGCGGGATTTTCAAACCGTGCAACTGAGAGTCGCCGCCGCCGGCGCGAAGATCGATGCCGCGGCGCTGGTCATGCGCAACGACGTCGCCGAGGCGCAGGCGATCTATTCGGCAGGCGGCGAGCTGGACATCGAGACGCGGCTGCGCTACAAGCGCAATTGCGCGCTGGGCGCCCGGCTGTGCGTCGAAGCGATCGATGCCCTGCACGAAATGGCCGGCGCCAACGGCATCTACGACCACTTCCCCCTGCAACGCATGTTCCGCGACGCGCGTGCAGCCGCGGGGCACTTCAGCTTCAGCCTGGATGCGCAACTGCCGCCGTGGGGGCTGGTCGCCCTCGGCGGCGAGATCAAGAGCCCGACCTTGTAAGAAACGGAACAGGGTCGGACGAGGGTCGGTTCTTCGCTGCTGGCGCAGCGACGCCGCGGTTTCGCCGCCGTGTCGTTCATCCGGCGTCGTCGCGTCCCAGTAGCTCGTCGACGCGCGTCTTGGCCGCCTGGTCGAGGCACGCCGACGCGCGGCAGATCTCGCGCAGCGCCGCGCGCGGACAACCGTCGAGCTGGACTCGGCGCAGCCGCTGCAGCTCGTCGATCACCTGCGCGCGCTCTTCCAGCAAGCGATTGAAGTTCACGTCGCATCCGGGTATCGGCGGTGGGATCGCGCACAGCTCGCGGCTGATGGCTTCGCGCCTCGCCTCCAAGATGCGTTGCACCAACGCGGCGAGGGCCTCGGACGAGCGATTCACTGTGATATCGATGGCCGGCACGAGGGCGCCCTCAGGTGAGCTCTTTGCGCAAAGTGTACCGCGGTCGGAGCGAGCGCGCGTTTGACTGGAGCAGGCGCCGCGCGTAGCATCGACCGAGGCTCGCGCAAAGAGCGACGCGTCATGATGCTCCCAGGCTTCGCCTCGGCGGCCATGCGCGCGAACGGCAGGGAGACAGGCAATGCAGCGTACCATCCGCACGATCGTCGAAGAGCAGGATATCGTCACCGCATCGGCCCAGACCAGCGTGAGCGACGCGGCGCGCATGATGAAGGCGCGCGGCGTGGGCGCGATGCTGGTGCTCGAAGGCGAGCGCCTGGTCGGTATCTTCACCGAGCGCGACGGGCTCTACCGCGTCGTCGCGGCCAATCGCGATGCGCGCCGTACGACGCTGGCCGAAGTGATGACGCCCAATCCGCAAACCGTGCATCCCGACGAACCCTTCCCCCATGCCTTGCACATGATGCACGCGGGCGGGTTTCGCCATGTCCCCGTCGTGGACCAGGGCAAGCCCATCGGAATGGTCTCCGCGCGCGATGCGCTCGGTCCGGAGCTGGAAGATTTCGTCTACGCGCTGCTGCGCCAGGAGCAGCTCCACAACATCCTCGCCTGACGCCAGCGCCCCTTCCCTTGCGCTTGCGCCCACGACGCCTCGCGCGCAATCAGGTCCGCCAAGCGCCTACACGATGCCGCGCACGCGCGTGACCTGGTAGCGCACACCCACCAGTCTGCCGCGCTGCGCACGCTTGCCGATGTGTTGCGCGAGCGCATCGTCCTGCAAAGTCTCTTCGACCGCCTTGCCGCGGCGCTCGCCGCCGATCACGAGCGCGCGCGCATGGCTCACCGCGATCGATTGCAGCCTCACCGCGGGCGGAAGCGCGATCAGTTGCACGCCCAAGCCGCCGTTGCCGCGCGTGGGTACATCGGCAAGGGGAAACAGCAGCAGCCGGCCGTCGGACGATAAGACCGCGACCAGCGCATCGGCCGCGGTCCTGGGAGCGGCATCGGCGGGCCATAGCTCGAGCGCGGGACGCACGTCCGCTCCCTGCGGGACGCTCATGAACTCCTTGCCGGCACGGATGCGCGTCACCATGTCGCCCAGCTTGCAAATGAAGCCGTTGCCCGCGCTGGTGGAAAGCAGGTAAAGGGTCTGCTCCGGCGCGCAGCCGATCCAGCGAATGGCGTCCCGGTCCGAGGCGATCAGGGTATTGACGGGCACGCCCTCGCCGCGCCCGCTCGGCAAGCTCGCCACCGCCAAGGTGTAGGTCTTCCCCGATTGACCCAGCAGCACCGCCTGGTCGGTGGTCTTGCACTCGATCTCGAGAAAGCGCTCGTCGCCATCCTTGAACGAAATGCCGCTCATGTCGAGGCCGTGGCCGTTGCGAGCGCGTATCCAGCCCCGCCGCGACAAGATCACGGTCACCGGCTCCTCGACCACCGAGTGCTCGATGGTCGCGCGCAGCGCCGACTCGATGGCCGTGCGGCGCTCGTCGCCGTACTTTCTCTCATCCTCGCCCAGCTCCTTGACCACAAGCGCGCGCAATGCGCGATCCGAGCCCAGGATGCGGTTGTATTCGTCGCGCTCGTCCTGCAGGCGCCCGCGCTCCTCGTTGAGCTTGATGCCGTCGAGGCGGGTGAGCTGGCCCAGGCGCAGGTCGCAGATGTCCTGCGCCTGGCGCTCGGTGAACTTCCAGCGCGCCATCAATGCGGCGCGCGCGGAGGCGACGTCCTCGGAGGCGCGGATGACCTTGATGATGTCGTCGATATGGGCGAAGGCCAGGATGCGTCCTTCGACGATGTGCAGGCGCTCCACGCACTTGCGCAGCCGGAACTCGCTGCGCCGGCGCACCGTGGCGATGCGAAACTGCGTCCATTCGTGCAGGATCGCGACGATGCCCTTCTGATCGGGCAAGCCGTCCAGGCCGATCCAGGTCATGTTGATCGGGATCTTGGTCTCGAGGCTGGTGTGTACGAGCAAGGCATTGATGGTGTCGTCCACGCTCTGGCGCGAGGAGCGCGGCTCGATCACCAGGCGCAGCTTCGACTTGCGGTCGGATTCGTCGCGCACCGCTTCGACCAGGTCGAGGATGAACTGGCGCGTGCGCTTCTGCTCCGGGCTCACGTCCTTGCGCCCGGTCGCGGGCCGCGGCTCGACCAGCGCCTGGATCTCTTCCTGCACCTGGCGCGCCGAGGTGGTGTGCGGCAGCTCGGTGATCACGATCTGCCATTGGCCGCGCGCCAGGTTCTCCACGCTCCAGCGCGCGCGCATGGTGATCGAGCCGCGCCCCGTCTCGTAGGCGGCGCGGATCTCCTCGGGGCGGGAAATGATCTGGCCTCCGCCGGGAAAATCCGGCCCCGGCATGAGGGCGAGGATGTCGTCCACGCCGATCTTGGGATCACGGATGACGGCCACGGCGGCCTGCGCGACTTCGCGCAAGTTGTGCGACGGTATGCGGGTGGAAAACCCGACCGGGATGCCGAACGAGCCGTTGAGCAGGCCGAAGGGCAGACGCGCGGGCAGCAGCACCGGCTCGTCGAACTTGCCGTCGTAGTTCTTCTGGAAGTCCACCGTGCCCTCGTCGAGCTCGGCGAGCATCAGCTCCGCGTAGCGCGCCAGCCGCGCTTCGGTATAGCGGTAGGCCGCCGCGGAATCGCCGTCGCGGCTGCCGAAGTTGCCCTGGCCCTCGATCAGGGGATAGCGCATGCTGAAGGGCTGCGCCAGGTGCACCATCGCCTCGTAGGTCGATGCGTCGCCGTGCGGGTGATACTTGCCGAGCACTTCGCCGACGTAGCGCGCGCACTTGGTGAAACCGCCGGCGCCGGCCGCGCTGATCGCGTACAGGATGCGCCGCTGCACGGGCTTGAGACCATCGGCCACTTCGGGCAGCGCGCGCGCCTTCACCGTGCTGACGGCATAGCTCAGATACGCTTGCGAGGCGTGCGACTCGATCGGCGCGGCGTTCTCGTCGCTGTCGTCTTCGAACAAGTCCCGGGTCAGGGTGTCATCCATGCATCACCTGAAGCTCAAGCTCACACATCGGCTTCGACGCTCTTCCAATGGCTGCGCATCCAGTTGCGCCGCCCCTCGGCTTCACCCGCATCCATCAGCAGCTCGAAGGTCGAGCGCACCTTCTGGATCTGCGCGCGATCCAGGCGCATCTGCACCAGCCGGCGCGTATCCGGGTTCATGGTCGTGTCCCAGAGCTGCTCGGGGCTCATCTCGCCGAGCCCCTTGAAGCGCGATATCTCCCACGCATCGTCCTTCACGCCTTCCTTGCGCAGCAGCGCCAGCGCATCGTCGAGCTCTTCGTCATCGAGGCAGTAGACCCGCCGCGACGGCTTGCCCTTGCCTTGCGCGGGCACCTCGATCTTGAACAGCGGCGGCTGCGCCACGTAGACCCGGCCCGCTTCCACCAGCTTGGGGCAGTGCATGAAGAAGAAGGTGAGCAGCAGGGCCTGGATGTGGCCGCCGTCGACGTCCGCGTCGGTCATCACCACGATCCGGCCGTAGCGCAGGCCGGACAAGTCCGGGTGATCGTCGAGCCCGTGCGGATCGACCCCGATCGCGGTCGCGATCGCCTGCAGCTCCTTGTTTGCGAGCACCGTGCGCGCATCCTTGCTCATGGTGTTGAGGACCTTGCCGCGCAAGGGCAACACGGCCTGTGTGTCCTTGTCGCGCGCCTCCTTGGCCGAGCCCCCGGCCGAATCGCCTTCGACCATGAACAGCTCGTTGCGCGAGGTATCGCCCGAGGCGCAATCGACCAGCTTGCCGGGCAAGGTGGCCACGCCGGAGGATTTCTTGCGCTCGTATTTCTGCCCCTTGCGCAGGCGGTTGAGCGCCTGTTCGACGGCCAGCTCCGCGATGCGCTTGCCGTCCTCGGGATGTGCGTTGAGCCACAGCTCGAAGGCATCGCGCACGCATAGCTCGAGCAGGCGCACCGCGTGCTTGGTGGTGAGCTTCTCCTTGGTCTGGCCGTGGAACTGGGTGCGCACGATGCGCGCGGAGAGCGTGAAGCAGGCACGCGACCACATGTCTTCGGCCACCAGCTTCACGCCCTTGGGCGTGATGCCGCGCGTGTCCATGAACGCGCGCAAAGCATCGAAGATGCCGTTGCGAAAGCCCAGCTCGTGGCTGCCGCCCGAACGCGTCGGGATCAGGTTGACGTGACTTTCAGTGAAGGTATCGCCGTCGCCGACGAAGCCGAGCGCCCAGGCGGCGCCTTCGCCGGGCATGATCTCGGCCGATTGCACGTTGGGATCTTCCTCGAAGAAGCGCTCGCCGCTGAACAGCGGCGCCGCCAGCTCGCGACCGCCGAGCACGGCATCGAAGTACTGGGCCATGCCACCTTTGAACGTCCAGGTCTTGTCGTCGAAGCCGTCGCGGGTTTCGATCCGCAACAGCGTCGTCAGCCCCGGCAGCAAGTACGCCTTGGAACGAACCAGGTGCTCCAGCTCGGCCAGCGGGATGGTCGGACTGTCGAAATACTTCGGGTCCGGCCACGCCCGCACGATGGTGCCGGTGCGCCGTTCGAACGCCTTGCCCTTGGTGCTCTTCAGCGGCTGCGCCACGGCGCCGTTCTCGAACGCCATCGCGTGCTGGGCACCGTCGCGAAACACGGTGACTTCCAGGCGCTTGGACAGGGCGTTGGTCACGGCGACACCGACCCCGTGCAATCCGCCGGCGATCACGTACGCTGCCTCGCCGCCTTCCTTGTCGAACTTGCCCCCGGCGTGCAGCATGGTGAAGGCCATCTCGACCACGTGCTTGCCTTCGTCGGGATGGATGCCGACGGGAATGCCGCGGCCTTCGTCGGCGACTTCGACCGAGCCATCGCGGAACACGGTCACGCTGACGCGCCGGCCGAACCCCGCCAGCGCCTCGTCGACGGCGTTGTCGATCGCCTCCTGCACGATGTGCAAGGGATGCACCACGTGGGTGTACATCCCGGGGTTCTGGCGCACGGGCTCCAACCCCTTCAAGGCACGGAAGGAAGCTTCGTTGTAGACGATCTTGCGATTGGCCATCGGCATGCCCAAGGAGAAGCCGCGGAGGACGCGCAGCGAAGGGTGGAACACCATGGCTCGTGCGCCGGCCGCGAGGGACCACTACCAATTGTAGCGCAGTCGATGCAGCTCGACTCGAATCTCGCCTCGTCGCGCGAACGGCCTGACGAATCGAACATACCTGTGCGTGGTATAACGAGCGCCATATTAGTGCTGCTCCGAAAGGACGACGATCATGGGCCGCCCCGTTCTGCGCACGCCGCTCTGCGAGTTGCTCGGCATCGAATACCCCATCGTGCTGGCCGGGATGGGCTCGCGCGGCAAGGCGACACCGGCCGAGCTGGTGGCCGCGGTGTCGGCGGCGGGCGGCCTGGGCGTGATCGGCGGCTCGGGTCTGCCGCCGGAGGAATTGCGCGCGGTCATCCGCCACGTCCGCAAGCTCACGAACAAGCCGATCGGCGTCGATCTGCTGTTGCCGGCGAAGCTCGCCGAGGCGCCGCCGACGCGCTCGGCGGTGCGCGCCGAGCTGCAACAGAAGTTTCCCGAGCATCATGCCTTCATGCGCCGGCTCATGCAGCAATACGCTCTGCCCGACGCCGTGGTGGAAAACGACATGGTGGTCTCGGCCGCCACGGGCAAAGGGGGCAAGACGCTGCACGAGCAACAAGTCGCGGTAGTGCTGAGCGAAGACGTGCAGGTATTCGCCGCCGGGCTGGGCGATCCGTCCTGGGTGGTGCCGATGGCGCGCGCGCGCGGCGTCAGGGTGATGGGGCTCGCCGGCAATCTGCGTAACGCGCAGCGCCAGGTCAAAGCCGGCGTGGACATCGTGGTCAGCCAGGGTTACGAAGCGGGCGGACACACGGGCAGCATCGCGAACTTCGCGCTGATTCCGCAGGTCGTGGATGCGGTGGATCCGATCCCGGTGGTCGCCGGGGGCGGCATCGCGGACGGCCGCGGGGTAGCCGCCGCGCTCGCGCTCGGTGCGATCGGCGCCTGGGTCGGCACGGCGTTTCTGGTCGCCGACGAGTGTCAGATCCCCGAGCGCTCCAAGAACGAAATCGTCCGCGGCGGCTCGGAGGATTTCGCCATCTCGCGCGTCTACACCGGCAAGACGATGCGCGCCTACAAGAACGAGGTGATCGATGCTTGGAACAAGTCGGGCCTGCAACCGCTGCCGATGCCGTATCAGAAGATCCTGATGGACGACTTCAACGAGGCGGCCGCGCAGGTCGAGCGCTGGGACCTGCGCAGCAACCCGGGCGGACAGATCGCCGCGCTGGTCACCGCGACCGCGCCCGCGCAGGCGATCTTCGATGCGTTGCTCGCGAGCACCATCGAAACGCTCGATCGACTGAGCAGCGTCGTTCGCAGCCGCTAGCGCGCACGGCGAGCGCCTCTGCGCCGATTTCGAGCCCGATATCCGCAGGTTCACGGATGAAAGCCGTGACGCTTAGGTGAAAGTCGAGCTCATGCCCGAGGCGGCCGAGGCCTGGCCCACGACAACGTCCCCTTCCCCGTATGGATCTCAACCCCACGTCGCAAGACGGCGCCCTCGTGCTTCGGCCCGCGGGACGCATCGACCATGCCACGGCCGATGCATTCCAGGCGGCCCTGCAACCCCATCTCGAGCAGGCCCGCGCCGGCGCGGCGCCCGTGGTGCTCGACATGCAAGGCGTCGACTACATCAGCAGCGTCGGCTTGCGCGTGCTCATGATGGCCGCCCGGCAAGCGCATGACCAGCAGGGTCGACTGGTCGTCGCCGGCTTGACGCCGCTGGTGAAGGAAGTGTTCGAGATCAGCCGCTTCAATCTGGTCTTCGAGGTGTACGACGACGTGGCGGGCGCGCTCGCGCCCAAGGGCGGCGGCGAATGAAGATTCGCTTCTGGGGCACGCGCGGCTCGATACCGATCGCGCTCACGGCCCCCGCCATCCGCGCCAAGATCGTCGCCGCGCTCGCAGGCACCGCGGGGCGCACGCTCGATTCGCCGCAGGCGATCGAACGCTATGTCGACGAGGAATTGAGCTTCGATATCCGCGGCACGTTCGGCGGCCATTCCTCCTGCGTCGAGCTGGCGGCGGGCGCCGAGCCGATCATCTTCGACTTCGGCAGCGGCGCGCGCCCGCTCGGCCAGTCGATGCTTGAGCGCCACGGCGGCGCCGCGCAGACTTACCATGTGTTCATGTCCCACGTGCACTGGGATCACATCATGGGGTTTCCTTTTTTCGCCCCGGTGTACATTCCCGGCAACCGCATCGTCATTCACGGCTGCCATGCCGTGCTCGAACAAGCGTTCCGGCGCCAGCAAGCCGCGCCGAGCTTCCCGGTGGATTTCTCCCAGCTCGCGGCGCGCATCGAGTTCGACCTGCTCGTCCCCGGCAAACGCTACCGGATCGCGGGCGTCGACGTGACGCCGAAGCTGCAACGCCATGAAGGCGACTCCTACGGCTATCGCATCGAAGCGCAAGGCAGGTGCGTGGTCTACAGCACCGACTCCGAGCACAAGGTCGACGATATCGACGAGCGCCAGGCCTTCATCGAGTTCTTTCGCGGCGCCGACGTCGTGATCTTCGATGCCATGTACGCCTTGGCCGATGCCATCTCGGTCAAGGCCGACTGGGGTCATTCCAGCAACATCGTCGGCGTGGAGCTGTGCCAGGCGGCCGGGGTGCGCCGCTTGTGCATGTACCACCACGAGCCGGCATACGATGACGCGCGCATCGCGGCGGTGCTGCAGGAGACCCGCCGGTTCGAGGAAATCACCCGCAGCGGCGCTCGGCTGGAAGTGGTCTCGGCTTACGACGGGCTCGAGCTCGACGTTTGATGCCTGGCCTGATCGCGCTGGCGAGCCGCGCGCTACGCTCCGGGAGGGGCCGCTGGGGCGCATTGCTGCTGCTGGCGCTGCTGTGCGTGCCGATCGCCTTGCCCTATTTCACGCCCTTTCCAGGCATCGGCCTCGCCTGGTTCGATCTGTATCAACGCGCGATGCCGCGGCAACGCCTGGCGGGACCAGTGACGATCGTGGAGATCGACGCCGAGTCGCTGCGCACGCTCGGCCAATGGCCTTGGCCTCGCACCCGTCTCGCCCGCCTGATCGAGCGCATCGGCAAGCACGGCGCGCGCGCGATCGGCATCGACATCGTGATGCCCGAGCCGGACCAGACTTCGCCCGAAGCGCTGCTCGGCCGGCTCGACGAACCCCCGTCGGCGGTGGTCGATGCGCTCGCGGCCATGCCGCGAAACGATAGCGTGCTCACGGAAACGATCAAGCGCCATCCTGTCGTGCTGGGCGCGGCGGGGTTCGATGCGGCTGCGCCGAGCACCACCGTGGGATTGCGCACCTGGCCGCTCGTCCGCGGGGGCGAGCTGATCGGCGCGGCGCTGCGCCACTATCCGTATGCGCTCGTCAGCCTACCTCCGTTTCAGGCAGCGGCGTCGGGCCAAGGGCTGCTCTCGGTCGATCTCGAACGCGGCGTGCTGCGCCGGGTGCCGCTGGTGAGCACCGTGGGCGCGGCAATGGTGCCGGCGTTCTCGCTCGAGCTCGTGCGCGTGGCGATCGAGGCATCGCCGATCGAGGTCGAGACACGCGCCGGCGAGGTCGCAGCGCTGCGCGTGGGCGAGCTACGCGTGCCGGCGCAGCCCAGCGGCGAGGCGTGGATTCATTTCAGCCGTTCCACGCCGGACCGCTACGTGTCGGCGCTAGGCGTGCTGAGCGATCGCGTTCAATCCAACTGGTTCAAGGACAAGATCGTCATCATCGCGCTCACCGGCCTCGGGCTGGTGGACTACAAGACCACTCCGCTCGGGGAATACGTGCCGGGGGTCGAAGCGCATGCGCAGCTCATCGAGAGCTTCTTCGACGGGCGTCATCTCCAGCGCCCCGCGTGGCTCCCGGCCGCGGAGGCCGCCGCCTTCGCGCTGCTGGCGGCGGTGCTGATCTGGGCCGTGCCGGTCATGCGCCGCTACCTGGCGGTGTTCCTGTGGCTGGCTTTGAGCATCCTGGTGTGCGCCATCGGCTTCGGCGCCTTCGCCTGGAGCGGGCTGCTGGTCGATGCGGCGAACATGCTGATCGCATTGTTCCTGGTGTTCGCGAGTCTCATCGCCGCCGCGCTGGCGCAAGCCGATCACGACCGGCGTGCGAGCCAGCAGTCGTTGCGCGCGGCCCGCGAGGCCGCCGCCCGGGTCGCCGGCGAGCTGGAGGCCGCGCGCCGCATCCAGCTCGGCATCCTGCCGCGCAGCGAAGCGAGCTTCGCGGGCGAGGCGCGCTTCGAGCTGGCCGCGGCCATTGAGCCTGCGCGCGCCGTCGGCGGCGACCTGTACGACTTCTTCATGCTCGATTCGCGCCACCTGTTCCTGCACGTCGCCGATGTCTCGGGCAAGGGCCTTCCGGCGAGCCTGCTCATGGCGATCACCAAGGTGCTGATGAAAAGCATCGCGCTGCGCGCCGCGGGCGCGAGCGAGGGCCTTCTCACGCAGGCCAATGTCGAAATCTCGCGCGACAATCCCGAGTCGCATTTCGTCACGGCGTTCGCCGCCGTTCTCGACGTCGACCAAGGCGAGCTGCGCTACTGGACAGCGGGTCACGACACGCCATTCGTCCTCGACGCGGGCTCTGCATGCCAGCTCGACCGCTCCGGGTCGGGCCCGCCGCTGAGCGTGCTGCCGGACTATCGCTATCCACAGCAACGCCATCGGCTCGCACCCGGCAGCCTGCTGGTGCTTTTCACCGACGGCGTATCCGAAGCAGAGGATCCCGCCGGGGGTCAATACGGCAAGGAGCGCCTGTTGCGCTGTCTGACCCGGCTGCCGCCGGACACATCCGCACAGGCCGCGCTTGCCGCCATCCATGCCGATGTGACGCGCTTCGTCGCCGGCGCGCCGGCCTCGGACGACTTGACGCTCGTGGTGTTGCGCTGGCTCGGATCGCGACGCGACTGACTCAGCGCACCACGATCTCGACCCGTCGATTACGCGGTTCGTCCACTTCGTCCCCGGTCGCGATAGCCGGCTCGCGCTCGCCCCGCCCGGCGATCTCGATCAGGGCGGCATCGATGCCGGCGGCCACCAGCGCCGTACGCACGGTTTCGGCCCGCTTCAATGCGAGCGCGTCGTTGTACGCTACGGCTCCCACCCGGTCGGTGTGGCCGATGACGACGATTTCGGGCGCCGGGCGCGCTGCCAGCTCGCGCTTGATGCGATCGAACTGCGCCAGCGACTCGGGCGTAAGCTCGTCCTGATCGAAAACGAAATACAGCGTGAAGGATACGGGCTGCGGTGGCCGCGCCTCGAGCGCTGGACCGAAGCGCTGCTGTATCGAAGCAAGCGTATCGTCACGCGCCTGCACCTTGCCGCTCGCGAACACGTCGGCGCCGGCGTACGCCTTCGCCAGCGTGACCGCGCCGCCGGCGGCCGTCACCTTCACTTCGCCTGTTCGGCCGTCGGCGTCCGGCAGCAGGACCACGCGCTCGCGTGCGGTCTCGGGGAGCGGCTGTGGCTCTTCCAGCAACGCGACAAGCGCACCCATGAGGAGGATCGGGATCGCCGGATGCATTCAGGGTGCCTCGGCGCCTACCTCGATGACGAAGCTCGTGCCGCGTACGCCGAGCATCGCGTTGGGCGTACGGAAGCGCACGGTCTCGGGCGATTGCCTGGCGATCTTGCCCGATACCACCGAGAGCGTACCGCGGCGCACGGATGCATCGACGACGCCGGCGTGGGTGGTGGAATCGAATTCGAACTCGTCGAGCACGACCGTGGAATTGGGGCCTGCCGAGAGCAGCGTGTTGTCGCGCAAGGTAATACCGACCTGGCCGTCGCGTCCGGTGACGACGCGATCGCCCGCCTGCACGCCCAGTCCCGGCACGGCGGCGTGCTTCTCCTGGGCACGCTCGACGGCGACACTGCCCTTGACGATCTTCACCACCCCGGCGGGCTGCGCCGCGTACACCGGCGCCGCGCCCGCCGCCGCGAGGGTCCACACCAGCACCGTTGCCCGCATTGCGCTTTCCCCCGTGCGATTGATCTAATAGCAGCGCCATGGCCGAGGCCCGACGCTTCTGCGCCCGAATGAGCGCGCTACCCGAGCTGCTCGCCTGCGTACGCGCGTCGTGTGCAGCGGCGGCGGTCGAGCCGGCCGTGCTGCGGCGTATCGAGCTCGTGCTCGAGGAGCTCTTCACCAACACCGTCACCCACGGCTACGGCGGCGATTGCGACGCACCGGTGTGGCTGTGCGTTACTCCGGCGGCGGAAGCATTGAGCATCACCTATGCCGACGCCGGAACGCCCTTCGATCCGCTCGAGCATCGCACCGATCTCGATCTCGGCAACGCCCGCCGCCCGCAAGGCGGGCTGGGGGTGCTGCTGGTCCGCCGCCTGGCCGACGCCATCGGCTATCACCGCGACGATGGCCGCAACGTCGTCACGCTGCGATTCTCGACCGCGGCGCGGCCCTGAGGCGACAGCGCATCGTCTCACTGCACGGGCTCGAATTGCAGCCGCTTTACCTTTTCCATGTTCCTGCCTTCGATCCGAATGAGGCGCGTGCTGCCCGCCCGGCTCGGCGAATGCAGATCGCCCTCGTTGTACAGGTAGGCCATGCCGGGCTCTAGACGATAGGTCTTCTTCTTCCGCACCTTGCCCGCTTTCTGTTCGGAGGCGGCCTCGACCAGCTCCCAATCGGTCATGTCGGTCTCGCCGCGCCCCTGGCCGTAGATCGCCCAGTAGGGCCCGTGATCGTGCGGCGCGCTCTCCTTGGCGCCGCGATAATGGTGCGCGAGGATGCAGAAACCGAGCTTGGGATCCTCGTACAAGACCTTGCGCTCGGGCACGTCGTCGGTGAGCGTCGCCGCGACGAACTGCTCGTCGCTCAACGCCTCGCGCAGCAGCGCACACACTTTCTGCCGCCCGGCCGGTCCGGGCTCCGCGTTCAGAATCCTGCTGCAATCGCTCGCGAACTGCTCGATCGTGACACCCATATATCCTCCGCTCGGGTCAAAGGCGGCCTGCAATGCAACAGTCATCCGGCGGGATCCTGCCTCCAGCGAGATGGCCGTTGCGAAGTTCGTAAGGCTACTCATTTCGCGCCGCGGAGGGAAGCGCAGCGTTCCCGGACCGAATCCGCGCCGATCGCCAGGGTGCCGCGATAGGGCGTCCGGATGGGGAACTTCGCCGCAGCGCGCGAAACCCGATTCGGCGCCATTTGCCGCCGTGCGTGCGTTCGGGGATGCGTGCGAGGACAAGCAAGCGCGGCGTACCGGCCACCGCTGGCAGCCGCGCGGACGGGAATAGCGTCGGCGAGGCGCCCGGCCGTGCGGTCGAGCGCGATTGACCACTGAGCACGCCGCGAGCGATGCGATCGCCCGACCCGGACGCGCCTGGCCGTGCCGCCGAACGCGATTGACCCGAACCGCGCAGGCCGTCATCCTCGCGGTCGCCATGGCGAGAACCGACTACAGCCACCACGTGAGTAAGCACCGCAGTCCGAGCGTGCGGGTGCTCTTCGTCGCGCTCGGATTGATCGCCTTCGCGATCGGCATCGCGGGCGTGTTCATCCCGTTGTTGCCGACCACCCCCTTCATGCTGCTGGCCGCGGCATGTTTCGCGCGCGCGTCCAATCGCTTCTACAACTGGCTGCTCAATACGCGCGCATTCGGTCCGACCATCCTCGAATGGCGCGAGCATCGCAGCATCCCCTATCGGATCAAGCTCGCGGCGATCGCCGCCATGGCGCTCACATTGACCGCGTCGATCGTCCTGGCGGTCGAGCCGCCGTGGCTGCAAGCGACGCTGGCCGCGTGCGGCGTCGTGCTCGGCATCTGGCTGTACCGGATTCCGTCGCGCGATACGCGGGCCGGCGCACGCGACGCAAGCTCGCCGGACCCGGATAGCCCCGGTTGAACGGCCGGCCGTAGCGGGTCAGCGATCGCCTTGGGCGCCGGTCGCGGCAGGCGAGGTCGAGGCAGCGCCGAGGGCTTGGTCGACCCCGACGGCTTGAGCCACGTTCTCGAACCCATCGGCCGCGAGCAAGCGCGCCAGGTCGCGCTTGATGGCCTGAACGAGCTGCGGGCCATGGAATACCAGGGCGGAGTAAACCTGCACCAAGGACGCGCCGGCGCGGATTTTCGCGTAAGCATCGGCGCCGCTGGCCACCCCGCCGCAGCCGATGATCGGAATCCTGCCGCGGGTATAGCGATACATGGCGGCGAGGCAGGCATTGGCCAGCGGCAGCAGCGGCCGGCCCGACAGCCCGCCCGCTTCTTCACGGTGGCGGCTGCGCAGGCCGGACGGCCGGCTCACGGTCGTATTGCCGACGATCAGCCCGTCCACGCCGCAGCCGAGCACCACTTCGGCGATGTCACAAACCTGCTCCTCGGTGAGGTCCGGCCCCACCTTGGCGAGCAGCGGCGGCGGATGATCGGGATCGGGGGCGCTGCGGGCACGAGCCTCGAGCACACGCGCGAGCAGCGCCGAGATCGCTCCGCGTGCCTGCAATCCGCGCAGTCCCGGCGTGTTCGGCGAGGAGACGTTGCACACCAGGTAGTCGGCATAAGGACACACCGCCATGATGCCTTGAACGTAATCGGCCGCCGCGTCCTCAGTATCCTTGTTCTTGCCAACGTTCGCGCCGACGATGCCGCCGCCCGCGCGAGCGCGCAACCGTGCCACGAAACCATCGAGCCCGCGGCTGTTGAAGCCGAAGCGGTTGATGACGGCGCCATCCTCAGTCAGCCGGAACAGCCGCGGGCGCGGATTGCCCGGTTGCGGGCGCGGCGTGACGCTACCCGCCTCGACGAAGCCGAAGCCCAGGGCGAGCATGTGCTCGAACACCTCCGCATCCTTGTCGAAACCTGCCGCCAGACCGATCGGGTTGGCGAAGCCGAGGCCCCATAGCGTGCAAGCAAGACGCGGATCGTCCGGGCCGCGCGCGCGCCCGGCGATGCCGAGCTTGAGCGCGCCGAGCGCGGCACGATGGGCGCGCTCGGGATCGATCCTGTGCAGGACCGGAGCAAGCAGGCGATAAGGCAGCATCAGGCGATTCGAGGCTCGTGGCGGCGACAGCGCGCGAGCCGCGGGCGGACATTCGATCGATGACACGATCCGCGCTCGCGGCGTGCTGCGCGGCTGGAATTCATCGCGTGGCGCTCCCTCGTTGAGTCGATTCTGATAGGATTCTCGCACGATGGACAGGCTCCTAGCATCCTGAATCCGAAATGCGGCGCGCGATTCGAAGCGCGCTTCTGCCGGCAGGCAATTCAGCGGCGAACCTCGGACTCGGCCAACTCGGTGGGCACTGTGCCGGGACGGCGTCGCCGCAACGATAGATCGAGCGCCGCACGCTTACCCGGACGCGATAGGACAGTGGAATGAAACGATTGATCGTCGCCGTGACCGGTGCCTCCGGTGTCATCTACGGCATACGCGCACTGGAGATTCTGCGCGCGCTCGGCGGGATCGAGACCCACCTCATTCTTTCGCCGTCGGCCGCGCGCACCATCGCCGAAGAAACCGACCGCTCGATCGAGCAGGTACGCGCGCTCGGCGACACGCTCTACAGCCACAAGGACATCGGTGCGGCAATCTCCAGCGGATCGTTTCGCACCGAGGGCATGTTGATCGCGCCGTGCTCGGTCAAGACGCTGAGCGGCGTCGCCCACTGCTTCGACGACGAGCTGGTGGTGCGCGCCGCCGACGTCTGCCTGAAGGAACGCCGGCGCGTGGTGCTGCTGTTCCGCGAGACCCCGCTGCACGCGGGCCACATCGAGCTCATGGCGCAGGCGACGCGCAACGGCGCCATCGTCATGCCCCCGGTGCCAGGGTTCTATCATCGGCCGCGCTCGGTCGACGACATCGTCACCCAGACGGTGGGACGCGCGCTGGACTTGTTCGGCATCGACCCGCGCATCGTCAAGCGCTGGCAGGAGCCGGAGAGCGCCATACCGGCGACAGCGGCGGCAAAGCGCGCGGGTTAGGGCCTGGCTCCCGTAAGGTGGGCTTGCCATGAACCCGTCGCCCTTGTGGGAATTCTCCCTCGCGTTCTATGCCGCGCCCGGCGTCGCGGAGGCCTGTCTGCGACTGCAAGACGCTCACGGGGTCGATGTCAATGTGCTGCTTTACGTGCTGTTTCTCGGCCGCCGCGGCCGGCGGCTGGATGGCCCCGCGCTCGATCGCATCGAAGCGCTTGCAAAGCCTTGGCGCGATGCAGTCGTGCGCCCGTTGCGCAGCGTGCGCCGAGCGCTCAAGACGCCGCTCGGCGGGGTCGAGCCCGCACTGAGCGCGAACCTGCGTAGCGAAGTGAAGCGGATCGAGCTCGATGCCGAGCACCTGCAGCAGCTCACGCTCGAGGGGCTCGCACCAGCCAGCACGCTGGGCAGCGCGCATGCCGATCCGGCCGCGTGCGTTCGGGACAATCTTGCCCTGTACGCGGCGCGCCATGGCGTATTCCCCGCGGAACTGGTCGAGCGCCTGCTGCGCCACTGTGGGCCGGCCAGCGCATCTGCCTGAGCCGACTTGCGCCGCGCCGGTGCGACCGTGATAGCATTTGCGCGGGTCGACTCGACGAGCGGCTCCGGGGAGGCTGGGCTAGGATGCGCCCCAGCTCGCACAAGCACCAGAAAAGGAGTCGGCATGCAGAAAGAGGAAAGCCTGATCACCGGCCACAAGCCGCTCAACGCCGCGCAGATCGGCGACATGAACATGGTCAAGCATCTAGGCAAGCAATGCCGCGATCTGGTCGCCTACCTCGAGCAGGAAAACCTCGATTACGACAAGCGCTGGATTGACGTCGCGCGCACCCAACTGCAGCTCGGCCTCATGGCGCTCACGCGCGCCGTGGCCAAGAACGACTTCTTCTGATCACGGTCCTGTCGCTGCCTCAGCGCTTGGCGCAGATCGCCCGCCCGTCCTGCCAGCCTTGTGCGTATTGCGCGTCCTCGGCGTAGCGCTTCTCGTCGCGCCGGCCAGAGCCGCGGGCCGTATCGCACCCGTCCATGAAACCGCCGCGGAACTGCGGCGAATAGCCCGACAGGTTGATCGGCGGACCGCCGCCGCCCTGAGGTGCCGGGGGCGTTTGCGCGCAGCCGCTCGCGACGACGCCGGCGATCAGGCAAGCCCCCGCGCTGCGCAAGCCGGCTGCGAAATTCCGCGTGCCGCGCCCTGTCATGCGACCGCGCCCTCCCGGCGCAGCTCGGCGATGCGTTCGGGGGCGAGACCCAACAGCTCGCGCAGCACCCGCTCGGTGTGCTCGCCGAGTTGCGGCGCCGGCTTGGAGATGCTGCCGGGGGCCTCCGACATCTTGATCGGATTGCCGGGCACTCTGACCCGACCGGCCTGCGGGTGGTCATACTCCAGGACCATCTCGTCCTCGGCCACGGGCGGCTCGGAGAATGCGCCGTCGAGGTGGTTCACAGGTGCGGCCGGCACGCGCGCCGCGCGCATCAGCGCCATCCATTCGGCCACGGTGCGCGCCGCGAAAATCCGTTCCAACTCCGGCACCAGGACTTGGCGATGGCGACAACGCTCGGCGTTGCTGGCGTAGCGCGGGTCGGTCCCCAACTCGGACCGTCCGATGACCGTGCAAAGCGTACGCCAGAAGGCGTCCTCGCGCGTCGCCACGACGAGGTAGCCGTCCTTCGCCTTGAACGCCTGCCAGGGCACGGTGTAGTCGTGACCCGAGCCGGGCGGCCTGGGCAGCTCGCCGTTGCTCAACCACATGGTGCCGATGTAGCCGAGCAGGTTCAGCATGCAATCGAACATGGACAGCTCGATGCGCTGGCCGCGGCCGCTGCGCTCGCGGGCGTAGAGGGCGGCGAGGATGCCCTTGCACGCGAAGATGCCCCCGCTCATATCTGCCAAGGGTATGCCGATGCGCGCCGGCGGCCTGTCCGCCTCGCCGGTGATCGCCATGTGGCCGCTGATGGCTTGGATGATGAGATCGAGCGCCGGATAGTCGCGATACGCACCGGTGCCGAAGCCGGTGACCGAGCATTGAATGATGCGCGGATTGATCGCGCTCAATGCCGGATAGTCGATCTTCAGGCGCTCCAGCACGCCGGCGCGAAAGTTGTCGATGACGACATCCGAGATCCTCACCAGCCGATACAGCAGATCGCGCCCCGCCTCGGTCTTGAGGTTGAGCACGATGCTTTGCTTGTTGCGATTGAGCGTGAGGAACAGTCCGCTCAGCCCCTTGTAGGGGGCAACCGAGGGGTTGCGGCCGAGATCGCCCTCGGGCGATTCGACCTTGATCACTTCGGCGCCGAGATCCGACAGCACCTGTCCGCCGTAGGTGCCGGCGATGATCTGGCCGAGCTCCAGGATTCGAACCCCATCGAGCGCGTATGCCACTAGTGCTCCGACCGACAGGTTTCGACACGATGCAAGACGACGATCACTGGGGGATCCTCACAGTCCCAAGCCGCGGGCGATGATGTTGCGTTGAATCTCCGAGGTCCCGCCGCCGATCACGGCCAGCCGCGAGTCGCGGAAGAAGCGCTGCATCGGGTACTCCATGCAGTAGCCGTAGCCGCCGAGAATCTGCAAGCCCAGGTCGGAGACGCTCTTGTAGGTCTCGCCCGTGTAGAGCTTGAGCACGGCCGCGTCGTGACGCGTCGCCTTGCCGTTCGCCATCAGCCAGGCGAAGCGGTAGACCAGCACGCGCGATACGTCGAGCATGACTTTCATGTCGGCCAGCTTGTGCGAGATCGCCTGGAACTTGCCGATGGGACGGCCGAACTGTTCGCGCTCCTTCGCGTACTGCAAGGCGATGTCGAAGGCCGCGATCGCCGCGCCGGTGCGCGCCGCCGACAGGCACAGCCGCTCGTACCACAGGTACGCATCGACCGCTTCCCAACCGTGATCGACCTCGCCCAAAACGGCCTCGCACGGAACCCGCACGTCGGAATAGAACACTTGCGTGGTGGCGATGGCGCGCTGGCCGAGGGTTTCGATCTTGCGCACTTCGATTCCGGGCAAGCGCGTGTCGACCAGAAAGTTGGTGATCCCCTGCTGCTTCTTCGGTCCCTCGGTGGTGCGCGTCACCAGCAGGCAGTAATCGCTGATGTCCATGCCCGAGGTGAAGACCTTCTGCCCGCTGATGCTGTAGCCATCGGCTAGCCGCTGCGCGCGCGTCGACAAGGCAGCCGCGTCCGAGCCCGAGTGCGGCTCGGTGAGACCGAGGCAGAACGACAGCTCGCCTTTCAACACGCGCGGCAGGATGGCGTCCTTTTGTGCCTGGGTGCCGTGGCGCACGACGGCGTAACCGCCGTAGGTCAGGGTACGGAAGAGCCACATGGCGAGCTCTTCGAAATGGCGTCCGGCTTCCTCCAGCAGGATCGCGAGCTCGATGGGCGACGCGCCCGCGCCGCCGTATTGCTCGGGAATGATGAGACCGAACCAGCCGTGTTCGGCAAGCGCCTGGTAGGCTTCGCGCGGCGCTCGCGCCTCCTTGTCGCAGCGCTCGGCGTACGGCGGCGGGCAAACGGCATCGAGCAGCTCGTTGACGTGCGCCCTCAGCTCGTCCTGTTCGGCGGTAAACGAAAAATCCATGCTATCGCCGGTCCAGCTCGGCCAATGCGAGCACGCGCTTGGCGCGTTGATACATCGCATAGTCAACCAGCTTGCCCTTTACCGTGATCGCGGCCACGCCGTTCTTTTCCGCGGCCTCGAATTCGGCGACCACGAGCTGATAGTACTGCACCTCGTCCGCAGAGACCGCATAGGCCCGGCGCACCGGCTCGATCTGCTTCGGATGGATCACGGTGCGCCCCGTGTAGCCCAGGCGCGCCGAGAGCCGGGAATCGGCGACGAGGGCGGTCTCGTCGTCGAGGTCGCTGAAAACGCCGTCGAGGGGCTGCAAATGACTGCCCGCGGCACGCGTATCGAGCAGCACCTTGGAGCGCGCGTACAAAAGCTCTGTGCCCTCCACCGACCAGGCGCAGCCGAGATCGGTCTGCAAATCGCCGTCGCGGGCGGTGCCGATACACGCGCCCGCGATGCGTCCCGATGCCGTCAACATGTCGAAACAGCGCACTACCCCGAGCGCGCTCTCGATCATCGGCACAATCCGCACGCAACCGGGTCGCATCGCATGGGTCGCCTCGTCGCGGTCGAGCAACGACGCAGTACCGACGATCTCATCGACACTTTCCGCCTTGGGCAGCAGGATCGCATCGAGCCCCGGGCGAACGACCGCCATCAGATCGTCGGCCAGCAGCCCCGTGCAGTACGCGTTGACCCGCACCATGAGCGCCACGCTTCGAGCGGGATTCGCCGCGGCAGCATCGATCGCGCGGGCGACAAGGCCGCGCGCCTCGGCCTTGGCCGCAAGCGCCACCGAGTCCTCCAGGTCCAGAATGACGGCATCGGCGCCGCTTTCCAGCGCCTTGCCCATCACGCGCTCCTTGTTGCCCGGAGCGAACAGCGCCGTTCGAATCGGCCGCAATGGCAATCCTCCTTTACGCGCTCTGCGGGTAACCGCTGTCCGGCCGCATGCGCCGCGACCGATAGATCAACGCATGCGACGATGTTACCGGGACCTCGCCGTGCGCGCCACAGCGCGCGCCCCGGTCCGGCCGGATCGCGGGCATGGGCCTTGCAAAACCCAGGATGCAATGAAGGACTGCACACCGCGCGCCGCGCGAACGAGGAACAGCATGAAATCGCCGACCACGCACATCCCCGGGCGAGATTTGCACGCCCGATTGATTCCGGACGACTGGATGCGCTCGCCGAGGCACCGGCCGAATGAAGCGCGCCATACTCCGGTGCGCGGACGCTGGCTGACGACACTGCCGGCGCCGCTCGCCGACGTGCGCGACACGGCTTTGCAGGCGCTGCGCGACATGGATACCGAGCTTGCCTATTTGTACGAGGCGGAAAACAAGGTCGTCATCCGATCCTCGCTCGAGGGGCGCGAGATCCGCGCTGAATTCACCCCGATCGATCGCTCCTCGACCCGCGTGGTGGTCGTGACCCTGCATGACGGCGAAGTCGACCGGGCCACGTCGAATCGGGTCATTCAGTCGATCGAGAGCGCGCTGGAGGCGATCGGCTATAACATCACCGGGTAACTCGCACGCATATCGGCCCTCGCATGCTGCTCACGCCGCAAGCGACCCCGCCGCCTTGGCGGGCTCAGCCGCGGCCGGCTTCAGGCCGTAGATCTTCCGCCATTCGGCGAGCGCCCCGCCCTCGGGCCCCTTGTAGAGCAAGCGCCGGCTACTCTCGAGGCCGATGCTGCGATGAAGCTCGGCCATCGACTCGGCGCTCTTCAACAACACGGCATTCGAATCCAGGATCAGCGTGCCTTCGACTTCGCGAATGCGTTCGCGCGAGATGATCGCATTCACCGTGGCGCACGCGGCCAGGATCACCTCCGCGCCCAGGCGCGACAAGCGCGTTGCTTCGGTCATGAAGCGTTCGGTCATTTCGCCGGGTCGCGCGAACCCGTCCTGCACGCGGGTGAAATCCATCCCCAGGTTACCGAAGGGAATGTGCCGAGAGCTCAAGCCGTACTCGAACGCTCGCCGATCGTAATACTGCGACTGCTTTTCGTGGAACGCGATGCCGGAAAAGCGCTGCCCGAACATGCATGCCGTGAGCATCGATGTCTCGCCCAGCCCCAACACCGGGATCGATACCAGCTCGCGCGCTTCCTGCATCGCCGGATCGAGGAAGCAGCCGATCGCGACCGCATCGTAGCCCGCGTCGGCGGCTTGGAGGATCTTGTTCAGCACCCCACCCGGACCGAAGTTGTTCAGCGCGACCACGGCATTGAAGTGCAGGTCCATCGAGCCGTTGTCCACTCCGCTGATGCGTATCTCGGTATCGGCACGCTTGACCGCCTCCAATTGCGCGCCCAAGGCGTTGCGGTAATCGTGCAGACGGTGAATCGGGCTGCTGCTCTGCCACCAGATTTTCATGATCTCGTTCCTCACTGCCATACCCGGCGCCTCGCGCCCAACGGCGCCGCGCGAGCACCCATGCTAGCCGCGCGCCGCATCGATACCTTGACGCACATCAAGCCGGGTCGCGGCTGGAGCCCGCCTTGGCGCGGTTTCGAGGCCCGCGCGATAATGCCGTGCGGGACCGCCGCGAGGAGCCGCGCCACCAACCCACCATTCGGGAGCCGCCATGGCCTTGATCGAAATTCGCGAGAAACCGACCGCCGGCATGACCATACGGCTGCATGAGAACGACAACGTCGTGGTGGCGCGCTCCGATCTCGCCATCGGCGCCAAGCTCGATCCGCAAGGCTTGGTCTGCCGCAGCCAGGTGAGCGCGGGCTTCAAGGTCGCGGCGCGCAACATCGTGCGCGGCGAGCCGATTCGCAAATACAACGTCGTCATCGGCTTCGCAGCCGCCGACATCGCGGCCGGCAGCCTGGTGCATTCGCACAACACGGAGTTTCGCGAGTTCGACCGCGATTACGCCTATGCGCAGGATTACGTTCCGGTCGAGCTCTTACCCGAGCATGAGCGCGCGAGCTTCCTCGGCATCGTCCGGGAAAACGGCCAAGTGGCGACGCGCAATTACGTCGGCATTCTGTCGACGGTGAATTGTTCGGCGACCGTGGTCCACAAGATCGCGGCATGGTTCACGCCCGAGCGGCTTGCCGACTATCCGAACATCGATGGGGTGGTCGCCTTCGCCCACGGCCTCGGCTGCGGCATGGAGATGACTGGCGAGCCGATGGATCTGCTGCGGCGCACGATCGCGGGGTATGCGCTGCACGCGAACCTCGGCGCGGCGCTCGTGATTGGCCTGGGGTGCGAGCGCAACCAGATCAGCGGCCTGCTCAAGGCCCATCCGGATCTCAATCCGAACGAGCGCTTGCGCACTTTCGTCATGCAGGACAGCGGCGGCACGCGCAAGACCATCGAGGCGGGGATCGCGGCCGTGAAGGAGATGTTGCCGCAAGCCAATCGGGGCACCCGCCGCAGCGTGCCCGCAAGCCATATCAGCGTCGGCCTGCAATGCGGCGGCTCGGATGGCTTCTCTTCGATCACGGCCAACCCGGCGCTCGGCGCGGCGATGGACTTGCTCGTTCGCCACGGCGGCACGGCGATCCTGTCCGAGACGCCCGAAATCTACGGCGTCGAGCACACCTTGACGCGCCGCGCCTGCTCGCGCGCAGTGGGCGAAAAGCTGATCGAGCGCATTCGCTGGTGGAAGGATGTTTATACCGTGGGTCGCGATACCCAGATCAACGGCGCCGTCAGCCCGGGCAACCAGCACGGCGGGCTCGCCAACATCCTGGAAAAATCGCTGGGCTCCTCGATGAAAGGCGGCACCGGTCCGCTCATGGAGGTCTATCGCTACGCCGAGCCGGTGACCAGGAAGGGCTTCGTCTTCATGGATACGCCGGGCTTCGACCCGTGCTCGGCGACCGGCCAGATAGCCGGCGGTGCCAACGTCATCCTGTTCACCACCGGGCGCGGCTCGTGTTTCGGCGCGAAGCCGGTGCCTTCGGTGAAGCTCGCCACCAACACGCCCATGTATCGCAAGCTCACCGAAGACATGGACATCAATTGCGGCGAAATCCTGGACGGCACGGCGAGCGTGCAGAGCATGGGCGAGAAAATCTTCCGGCACACGCTGCGCATCTGCTCGGGCGAGCGCAGCAAGAGCGAAGCGCTCGGTCTGGGCGACCACGAGTTCGTGCCCTGGAACATCGGGGTCGTGGGTTGAACGTGCACGCGGCAGGAGCGAGGCGAACGTTCCGGATGATCACGAGCTCGCACCGCGTCGCCGCGCTTTCTGGATGATCACGAGGTCGCGCCTTATCGACTGCGCCAGTTGAACGATCTCGCACGGCGCGAAGCGTTGGATGCTGAACGCCCCGCGCTCGATTCGGCCCCGAGCGAGGTCGATGGCGCCCGCCGCCGCGACGCAGCGCATGCCGCAGCGCGCGTCGATGTCATTCCAGCTTGATGCCTGCCTCCTTGATCACCTTGGCCCAGCGCGCGATGTCGTTACGCACGAACTGCGTGAATTCCTCGGGCGTGTTGGATTTGGGCTCCGCGCCCATGCTCGTGAATCGATCCTGGACCGCCTTGGAAGCAATGACCTTGGCGGTCACATCCGCGAGCCGATCGATGATCGCCTTCGGCGTGGCGCCCGGTGCGAACAATCCGGTGAAGGTATTCGCCTCGCATCCCTTGCAGCCCTGCTCCAACAGAGTTGGAATGTCCGGCACCTGGCTCGAGCGCGTGGTCTGCGTGATCCCGATCGCGCGCAGCTTGCCTGAGCGGATATAGCCGATCGAGGCCGTGAGCTGGTCGAAGATCAGATCGATCTGGCCACCCATGAGGTCGACCAGCGCCGGGCCGCTGCCTTTGTACGGCACGTGGGTGAATTGCGCGCCGGTGGCGAGTTGGAAGACTTCGCCCGCGAGATGATTGGTGGAGCCTGCACCCGGCGAGCCCATGGTCATGCGTCCGGGCTGCTGCTTCGCCAGCGCGATCAGCTCCTTCATGTTGCGCGCGCGCAATGCCGGATGCACGACGATGACGAGCGGCACGTCGTTCACCATCGATATCGCGGCCAGGTCCCGCACCGGATTGTACGGCAGCTTCGGATAAAGGCTGGGCGCGCCGGTGATCGTGCCGGTCGAGCCGACCACCAGCGTGTAGCCGTCGGGGGGCGCTTTCGCGGTGAGATCGA
Source organism: Burkholderiales bacterium (assembly GCA_020848435.1). Classification (GTDB taxonomy): domain Bacteria; phylum Pseudomonadota; class Gammaproteobacteria; order Burkholderiales; family WYBJ01; genus WYBJ01. Next base: position 103,579 of record JADLAC010000051.1, read on the forward strand.
CGCCGATGGTGCCCGAGGCACCGCCGCGGTTCTCCACCACCAGCGCGACGCCCAACATCTCCGACAAGCCCGGCGAGATGGTGCGCGCCGTGATGTCGATATTGCCCCCGGGCGGAAACGGGACGATGAGCCGGATCGGCTTCTCCGGATATTTCTGTGCCGAAGCCACTGGCGCAAACACCGCCGCGGCCGCACAAGCCGCGGCTATCGAGCGTGCCGCATGTCGTAGCATGACTCGCCTCCCGGGTTGGCGCGCCGGCTGGCCGCCGCGTTGCCGAGGCTTCGGTTTCGGCCGGTGCACGAAAAGCCAGAGCCTACTGGGAACGATCCCCAGGCGCAACGCAGGCACGCTAAGCTCAACGAACGATGCATTGGGCACGAAGGAACACGCAGTGCTTGTTGAACGCGCCCTCAAAAACAGCAGGATAACGTGGTCTGTCCGGTTTTTCCCGCACTCAGCGCGCCAGTTCGGCCTTCAGCCCGCCCGCCTGGATGACGCGCGCATACTGCTCGATCTCCGCACGCAGGAACCTGGCGAACTCTTCGGGCGTGCTGCCGATGGTTTCGGCGCCGAGCGCGCCATAGCGGCTCGACGCTTCGGGCGAACGCATCGCCGCCGCCAGCTCGCGGCTGACGCGCTCCAGGACGGCCTTCGGCGTCCCGGCCGGAGACAACACGCCGTTCCAGATGACGGCCTGATAACCCGGCACGCCCGCCTCGGCGATCGTAGGCACCTCGGGTAATTGGCTCGAGCGTTTCGTGCCGGTGAGCCCCAGGGCTTTCAACTTGCCCGCGCGAATGTGAGGGATCGACGCCGTGAGGCTGGGAATCGCGACGTGCAAGTGTCCCGCGATCACGTCGGTGAGGCTTTGTGCCGTGCCCTTGTAGGGGACGTGCACGAGCGCAATCCCGGCCATGAGATTGAGCAGAGCGCCGGCCATGTTGGCCGTCGAGCCGACGCCGGTGGAGCCGTAATTGAGCGCGTTCGGCTTCGCCTTCGCCAGCGCGATGAGATCCTTCAGATTGCTCGCCGGCAGCGCCGGCGTGATCAGCAAGACCTGAGGCGTTTGTCCGACCAGCGAGATCGGCGTGAGGTCCTTCAGTGTGTCGTAGGGCAGCTTGGCGGCGAGACTCGGATTGACCGCGAAGGTGCTGGCGACGAGCAGCAGCGTATAACCGTCGGCCGGCGCCTTGGCCGCGAGCCCGGTGCCGATGATGCTGGCGCCGCCGGGTCGATTGTCGACCACGACCTGCTGGCGCAGTCGCGCGCCCAAACCGTCGGCGACGATACGCCCGACGATGTCCGCATTGCCCCCCGGCGCATACGGCACGATGAGCCGGACCGGCCGGCCGGGATAGGTCTCTGCCGCCACCGCCGCCGGCGTCGCCGCACACGTGGCTGCGATCACAATCGCGCCGGCCCTTCGGCCTGCCGGATGCATTCGAGCGCGATGGCGGGCATGGGCTGTCATGACTCCTCCTTGCTCGCCCGGTGTTGCGGGCGGCTCAGCTTCGCGACTCTCGCGCCGAAGCTCAGCTCCGGGACTCTCGCTCCGCGGCTTCAGCTCCGCGGCTCTCAACGCCGCGCGCACCTGCGCGATGCGCCGAAACGCTTCGCCTTCACGCGCGCAGCGCCGGTCACATCTTCGCCACCAGCGGCATGATCTTTTGCTCGATGATCTGCCAGGTGAGCGGTCCGGTCTGCTTGAAACGGATGATACCTTCGCGATCGACCAGGTAGGTTTCGGGCGCACCGTAGACGCCGAAGTCGATCGCGACTTTGCCGTCGCGATCGACGCCGCTGGCGATGTAGGGATCGCCATAGCGCGCGAGCCAGGCGCTCGCATCCTCGTGCTTGTCCTTCCAGTTGAGCCCGTAGAGCGGGATCGTGCCCTTCTTCGCCAGCTCCACCAGGACCGGATGCTCCTCGCGGCAGGACACGCACCACGAGCCCCACACGTTCAGCAGGTAGACCTTGCCGCGCAGGTCCGCGTCCGAAAGCGTCTTCGCGCTGTCGTCGAGCAGCGGCACGGTAAAGGCCGGCACTTGCTTGCCGATCAGCGGCGAAGGCACTTCGCGCGGATTGAGCGCCAGGCCGCGCCAGAGGAAGAACGCGATGGCGAGAAAGATCGCCAGTGGAGCGAGGTAGCGCAGCGCCTTCGCCGACATCTCCGGCTCCCTACTTCTGCACGCTCGCGCGCGCCTTGTCGACGAACTCTTCGCGCGGCTTGACCGGGTGCCCGGCCTTGCGCAGCGCCTCCTCGGCTTCCGGCGGCATGTAGTTCTCGTCGTGCTTGGCGAGCACCTGCGAGGCGACGAATATGCCGTCGGCGCCGAGCGCGCCCTGCGCCACCACGCCCTTACCCTCCTTGAACAGATCGGGCAGGATGCCGTGGTAGATGACCGGTACGGTGCGCGCGTTGTCGGTCACGCGAAAGCGCACTTCGACGCTGCCGCTCGCGCGCGCCAAGCTGCCGGGCTCGACCAGCCCGCCGATGCGGAAACTGCGGTTCTTCGGCGCCTCCTCGGCGAACACCTGGCTCGGGGTGTAGAAGAAGACCAGGTTGCTGCGAAACGCGTTCAATACCAGTGCCGCCGCGACCCCGAGCGCGACTATGCCGGCGGCGATCCAGGCGAAACGCCGGTGCCGCGCCCTAATCTCCATGATTCACCTCCGCTTCCGCGCGCGCCCGCGCGAACGCGCGCCGCCTGCGCCGTACCAGCGCGATGCACTCGGCGCCTATGGCGATGACGGCAACGCCATAGGCGCCCCACACGTAGCCGCCGTAACCGCCCATCGCCAGCCATTCCATCATCGCGCTTTCCCGTCCACGTGCCCTTGCAGCCATTCGGCGCCCGCTTCGCGTTCCAGGATGATCGCCCGCACGCGCAGCAGCGAAGCACCGATGGCATACAGCCACGCCGCCAGGCTCATGATTAGCATGCCGGTCAGCATGATCCGCGCCATCTTCGGCGAGGCCGTCAGACTAACAGACGCCCCTTGATGCAAAGTGTTCCACCACTGCACGGAGAAATAGATGATGGGCACGTTGACCACGCCGACGATCGCGAGCAGCGCCGCCGCCCGGTCGGCACGGCGGGGATCCTCGATCGCCGCCTGCAGCGCCATGAAGCCGAGATAGAGAAAGAGCAGGATCAGCTCAGAGGTGAGGCGTGCATCCCACACCCAGTACGCACCCCAGGTCGGGCGCCCCCACAGCGCCCCGGTCCACAAGGCGAGAAACGTGAACATGGCGCCGGTCGGCGCGAGCGCCGACATCATCATCGCCGACAAGCGCGTGTTGAGGCTCAAGAACAGCACGCCGTAGGCGGCCATCACGACGTATATGAACATCGACATCCACGCCGCCGGCACGTGTATGTAGATGATGCGGTAGGCGTCGCCTTGCTGGAAATCCGTGGGCGCGGCGATCAGACCGATATACAGACCGGCCGCCCCAAGCAGCGCGGCAGCGACGAAGAACCAGGGGGCGAGCGCGCCGGCCACGGGGTAGAAGGTCGCGGGCGATGCGTAACGATAAAGCCAGCGCATGATGTTCAGTCGATCGCGGTTCGAACGGCGGCGGCGGTCGCGAGCGGCGATCCGACCAGGGCGAGGATCAGCTCCGCGCCCAGCACCGAGAGATGGCCTTCCATCCCCAGGCCCGCGGCATACGCCTCCACCGCGCCGACGCCGAAGACGAGCAGCGGAATGTACAGCGGCAACAACAGCAACGCGAGCAGCGCGCCACCGCCGCGCAGCCCCAGGGTGAGCGCGGCCATGATGCCACCGATCAGGCTGAGCACGGGCGTTCCCAGCAGCAACGTCACGAGCAGCACGCCGATCTCACCGAAGCTCAAGCCGAATTGCACGCCCACCAGAGGCGCGCAGACGATGAGCGGACAGCCCGTGGTCAGCCAATGGGCGCCGATCTTGCCGGCCACGATGCTGGGAAAAGGCATGTGGCCGAGCAGCATCTGCTCCAGCGAGCCGTCGACGTAGTCGAGCGTGAACATCCGGTGCAAGGACAGCAGGCAGGCGAGCGCCGCACACACCCAGATGATACCGGCGCCGATGCGGTGCAGGATGCGCGGGTCGGGGCCGACGCTGAGCGGAAAGAGCGTCGCGACGATGAGAAAAAAGCCGAGCACGACCAGCACCTCGGCGCTCGAGCGCGCGCTGAGCTTCAAGTCGCGCCGCAGTCCCCATGCAAAGCCTGCCCATGCGCCCGCCTCGCTCATGCGCCACCCAGGCGCAACTCCGCGGTTTGCCCAGCCGGCAGATCGATCCGGTCGTGCGTGGCCACGAGCGCGACACCGCCGCGCGCGAGGTGAGCGCGCAGAATGTCGCCGAGCAAGACGCGCGCATCGCTGTCGAGGGCGGCCGTCGGTTCATCGAGGAGCCATAGCTTGCGCCGCGACAAGCTCAAGCGCGCCAGCGTCAAGCGCTGCTTCTGTCCCTGCGACAAGCGCTTCACCTGCAACGCCGCGCGTCGTGCGAGGCCCACGCGCTGCAGGGCCTGCGCGCGCTCGGCCGCGCCAACCTGGCCGCCGTCGAGATCGCAGGCGAGCTCGAGGTTTTCCGCGACGCTCAGCTCGTCCTTGTGCCCGGGCTTGTGGCCGGCGTAGGTCAGTTGCATGCGCCAGACAGCGCTACGCAGCGCCGCGTCGCGGCCATTCCAGCGCACCTCGCCCGCCGCCGGTTCGGTCAATCCGGCCAGCGCACGCAATAGCGTCGTCTTGCCGCTGCCGTTCGGGCCGACCAGGAAGAGCGCCGCGCCCGGCGAAACCGCGAGGTCGATCGACTCGAACAGCGCCCTGCCGCCGCGCTCGCAACCCACAGCGCGCGCGCTCAAACCCTGCGCCGCGATGTCAGTCGATGCGGGCATCGATCCGCACCTCGATACCGCCGGTGCCCGGCTTGACCGGCGCGCTGAAGCCTTCGAGGTCGCCGGGTCTGGGCGCGGCATCGCCGCCACGCGATACGCGTGCGCCCACGACGACACGATCGAATTTGGAGATCGTCATGCCGGCGCTCATAGCGGTGCTATCGTCGAGTGAAAACCGGTACGGCAGCTCCTGCACGCTGATGCGGCGTATGGCAAGCGGCATCTTGGGTCCTTCCGCCGCGCGCGCGAACACGAAAACCGTGTCGGTGGGTTTGACCTGCGCGGCGAATTTCGGATCGAGCGCGACGGTGCCGCTGAGCGCCCCCGCTACGGCCGCTGCCTCGGCTGTCGCCTTCGGAGCGCGTTCGGTTGCCGCAGGCGCGGGTGGCGGAGCGCCCGCGATGAGTGCGCGCGCTTCGGCGATGTTGCCCCGGATGATGCGCTCGACCTCCGAGCCGGGCTCGACCGCCGGCAGCAGCGTTTCCCAGTAGCGCAGCGCAGTGGCGAAGTCCCTGCGCGCATGGGCTTCGCTCCCGGCGAGCCACAGCGTCTTCGGATGTTTGGGATCGAGCGTCAAGGCCTGCTTGATCGCGGCGAGCGCCCCCGGGGTCCATTCACCGCCGGCGCTCGCCACTTGCATATCCGCATAATCGGCATAGAGCTGCGCCGAATCGGGCACGAGCTCGATGGCGTGCGCGAACGCTTTCACCGCTTCGGGCGCACGGCCCAGCATCTGGTACGAACGCGCCAGCAGCACCCAGGCTTCTGCATCGTCGGGTTTGGCCGCGAGCCGCGCCGCCAGACGCTCGGCCAGCTCGCCCAAGTTCTGCATGTTCTGCGCGTGATCGGGTCCGCCGCCGAGGCCTTTCGCCACCCGCGGGTCGATCGCATCCGGCGTGCCGAGAACCAGATAGGCGAGGATCGCGACCACCGGTACGCATGCAATTGCAGCGTAACGCCAAGCGCCCGATGCGGCCGCGGGCCGCGCCGCTTCGGCCGTGCCATGCGCCGGTACATCGGCGAGCAGCCGCTGGCTCAGCTCGATGCGTGCCTGCACGAATTGCTCCGGCGAAACGATCCCTTGATCGCGATCGCGTTCGAGCTCGGCGAGCTGATCCTGAAACAGCGCGATATTGGATCGATCCTGATCCACCCCGCTCGCGTGCGTGGCGCGCCGCGCGAGCGGCACGGCGAGCAGCGCGACCACGGCCAGCATCATCGCGCCGGCAACGATCCAGAACGTGATCATCGGGCGTGCGGCTCGGTACGCGTGCCGACGAGCTCACGCACGCGGGCGGCATCTTCGGCGCTCAAGTCCTGCGCTTGCGCGCTGCGGCGCCGCGCCACGACGACGCGCCGCAGTATCCACGCGCCGCCGAGCAACAATACGAACGGCCCCACCCACAGCACCAGCGTCGTGGCTTTCATGGGCGGCCGGTAGAGCACGAAATCGCCGTAGCGCGCGACCATGAACTCGCGCACCTCCTGCTCGGAGGCGCCGCGGGCGAGCATCGTTCGCACCTGGCCGCGCAAGTCCTGCGCCAGCTCGGCATTGGAATCGGCGATGGTCTGGTTCTGGCACACCAGGCAGCGCAACTCCTCGGCCACGCGCTGCACGCGCGCTTCCAGCTCGGGGTCGCTCGCTGGCGGCGCCATGTCCGCCGCCAGTGCGCGTACGCATACGAGCAAAGCGACCAGCGCAAGCAACGCGCGAACAGGATGCGTCATCCCGAGGCGCTCCGCGCGGCGCCGGCAGCGGGCGAGGGAGTCGGATGCGGGGCAAGCTTCGGCTCGAGATCAGGCAGCGCGCGCTTGAAGCGCCGATAGCGCCGGTCGCAGATGGCGATCAGGCCGCCTAGGGCCATCAGGGTGCAGCCGCCCCAGATCCAATCGACAAAAGGCTTGATGTGCAGGCGTAGCGTCCACGCCGCCTCGCCCACTTGCTCGCCGAGGGCGACGTAGAGATCGCCGAACAAGCCGCTGTCGATGGCCGCCTCGGTCATCGGCTGCCGCTGCACGGTATAGATGCGTTTCTCGGGCTCCAGCACCTTGACCGATTCGCTGCCATCGGCCCGAACCTCGATGCGCCCGCGCGCGGCCACGTAGTTCGGACCCTGGACATCGCTCACGCCCGCGAAGCGGAAGGTGTGGCCGCCGAGCGCGACCGCGTCGCCCACCTGCATGCGCACGTCCTTCTCGCTTTCGTAGCCGTTCACCATGGTGACCCCGACGATGAACACGCCCACGCCTGCGTGCGCGAGCAGCATCCCGATGTACGACGCGGGCAGCTCGCGCATGCGCGCCCCCCAGCCCTTGGTTTGCTCGCCCCGCGGCCGTATGCGCTCGATCAGATTCGCAGCCGTGCTCGTGAATGCCCAGGCGGCGAGCAGCATGCCGAGCGCGACCATCACCGACCAGGCGCCCATCGCAAACGGGACCAGCGCTGCGCTCACCACGCTCACCGCGATCGCCCAGCGCAATCGCCGGGCGAGATCGCCAATGGCGGCTTTCTTCCAACGTGCCATCGCCCCGACGCCCATGAGGAAGACCACCGGCGTCATGAGCGGCACGAACACGCTCTCGAAATAGGGCGGGCCCACCGAAATCTTTCCCAGGCCGAGCGCGTCGAGCAACAGCGGATAGAGGGTGCCGAGCAGCACCGATGCGGCGGCCACCATAAGCAGGATATTGTTCCCGAGCAGCATCGATTCGCGCGACACCGGTTCGAACGATCCGCCCGCACCCACCTTGGGGGCGCGGGCCGCGAACAGGCTGAGCGAGCCGCCGATCACGACCACCAGAAAAGCGAGAATGAAGACGCCCCGGCGCGGATCGGTCGCGAAGGCGTGCACCGAGGTGAGGACACCGGAGCGGACCAGGAACGTGCCGAGCAAGCTCATCGAGAACGCCAGGATGGCGAGCAATACCGTCCACGCCCTGAAGGCGCCGCGTTTCTCAGTGACGGCGAGCGAGTGGATGAGCGCCGTGCCGACCAGCCACGGCATGAAGGAGGCGTTCTCGACCGGATCCCAGAACCACCAGCCGCCCCAGCCGAGCTCGTAGTAGGCCCAAGCGCTGCCGAGCGCGATCCCCAGGGTGAGGAACAGCCATGCGACCACCGTCCATGGCCGCGACCAGCGTGCCCAGGTGGCGTCGAGCTTGCCGCCCATCAAGGCCGCGATGGCGAACGCGAACGCGATCGAGAATCCGACGTAGCCCATGTAGAGCAGCGGCGGATGGATGATCATCCCCGGGTCTTGTAGCAGCGGATTGAGGTCGCGGCCGTCGGGCGGCATCGGGATGAGACGCTCGAAGGGGTTCGACGTGAGCAGCAAGAAAAGATGAAAGCCGATGCTCACCATGCCCAGTACGCCGAGAATGCGCGCCACCATCGCGAGCGGCAAGTGGCGCGAGAACACCGCGACGGCCGCCGACCAGCCGCCGAGCATCAGCATCCACAGCAACATCGAGCCTTCGTGGCCGCCCCACACGGCGGTAAAGCGATAGATCGCGGGCAGCTTGCTGTTGGAGTTCGATGCGACGTAATCGACCGAGAAATCGTTGCCGAGAAAAGCGGCGGCGAGGCAACCGAACGCGAACGCGATCAATACTGCCTGCACGCAAGCCGCGACCCGCGCCGTGGACATCAGGGCGGCGTCGCCGCGCGCCACACCCGCGAACGGCAGCGTCGCCTGGAGCAGCGCGACCACGGTGGCGAGAATGAGGGCGAAATGCCCGAGCTCAGGGATCATGTAGCGTGCCAGAGTCCGTAGGGTTCGTGCGCGCCGGATGACCCACCCGGGCGGTCACCGGTGCGTTCCTGTCGCGGCGCGTATATTAGCCTAGCGCTTCCACGGCGTACCAGCGAGGGCAACCGATCGATTGCGTTAAGTCAACGCAGCGCTCAGCGCCGCGCGCGCAACGCCGCCATCAGCTCGCGAATGTTCGGCAGCGCCTCGATCTCCCGGATCATGGCGAGGGTTTCGTCGCGCTGGCCCGGGCCGAATATCCCCTCGCAACAGCCGGTGTATTTCTGCGCGATGTCGTCCCAGGTCGCCGGCTCCTCGGACCAGCCGCGCGCGTGCGATCTCGCATGGCGCAACACCCGGCCGTCCTTCAGATGCACCGCGATGCGCATCTCGCCCCAGTTCACAGCGTGCTCCCATTGCCCGCGATGGTGCGCGAGATCCGCCGGCACCCGAACGTCGATCCGACCCATGAGCGCCTGGACATCGCCGCGATCGATGCGCTCCTGCGTGTACTGCGCCAGGCCCGAGCAGCGATCGATCAGCGCCACCGCGATGCTCCACGGCAGGCAGTAGCGGGCGCGATAGGGATCGGCGGCCTCGGTATAGCAGGCATTGGTCTGCGCCTGGGTGGTGCATTCGAGCTCGATGCGTTCCACCTGCTCGGGCCGCAAGTCGTGGGCGAGGGTCAGATCGAGCACCGCGTCGATCGAGGCCGCCGGCGCGGTCGACCCGGGATGGAAGCACACGATCGTGGTATCGCGGCCGAGCTCCCACTGTTCACCGATATTCTCGGTTGCGCGCGCAAGCGTGTAGTCGCCGGACCCGCAGAAAGTCGCCGCCAAGCCGAAGCGCTCGTGACCGCCCACGCTCGAATCGCCGGACTCCACGATGTCCGGATCGACTTCGAAGCCGCGGCTCGCGAGCTGCGCGGCGAAGATGCCGTTGCGAATACCATGGCCGATATGGAAGGCCTTGCCCATGGAGCCCACGTTCTTGCGCAAGCCCTGGGCCTCGGAGGCCGCGATCCCCAACGCCATGCGCGTTTGCCAGGTATCGAGCCCCATCATGCGCGCCGCCGCGGCGGCCACACCCATCGCGCCGACGATGCCGTTGGGATGCCAGCCGCGATCGAACAGCGCGGGGCGCATGCCGCGCGCCAGGCGAGCATCGACCTCGAAGCCCACGATGAAGCCGGCCAGCATGTCCTTGCCGCTCGCGCCGAGCTCCTCCGCGATCGCGAGCACGCCCGGCACCATGACCACACTCACGTGCGTCACGCCCTTGGTGAAATCGTCGTACTCCTGCGAGTGCGCGGCCACCCCGTTAACGAAGCCCGCCAGCGGCGACGCGGTACGGTCCGGGTGTGCGATCACCGAGGCATGGCCGTTGCCGCCCTGGTGGCGGACCGCCTCCAGCGCAATTCGCGTGGAGTGCTCGCGCGAGCCGGCGATTGCAATGCCGATGGTATCGAGGATGCGCAGCCGCGCGGATGCCATGATCGGACCGGCGAAGCGCTCTGCCGCAGTCTCCAACGCCATGCGGGCGAGTTGTTCTGTGATGCCCATGCGATTTCTCTTTCGAAGGAATGATGCGCAAGAGGAAATGAGCGGCGGGCCGTGGCCCGCCTGATGATGAGCCAATGGGGTTCCGTTCGGAATCGAAAGCGCATGATGCCATCTTCGCGCGCTCGCGCCAGCGAGCGGCCGCCGAGAACTGGCGCCAGCGTCAAAGATGGTAGACCACCACCCACCGCTTCCCCTCGCCAGCGAGCGGCCGCCGAGAACTGGCGCCAGCGTCGGCCACAGGCGTGTTACAGCGCCATACGCCCTTCGTCGAAAACCGGCGCCGCGTGATGCCTCAGAGGTACTTGATGGGATTGCGAATGACGCCGATGCCCTCGATCTCGGATTCGAGCACCCGCTTGTTATCGGCGAGATCGATCTTGCCGAGGCCGGCATTCTTGCGCTCAGGCGCCAGAGCCGGGGTCGCGCTCAGGATCACATCTCCCGGCTCGAGCGTGTGCGCCGCCGAGAAATACGCGATGAGTTGATAGAAGTTGAACACCATGTCGGCGGTCGAGCCGATCTGATCGAGCTCACCGTCGACGCGCGCCTGCATCCGGCAGTTGTGAATGTCCACCTCATCCGTGGTTACCAGCCAAGGCCCCATGGGGCAGAAGGTGTCGAGGCACTTGTAGCGCGCCGCGGTCGTGATCCGCTTCAATTCACCGCCGGTGGGCGGCTTCACCATCACCCACGACAGCTTGTCGCGCATGTCGAGGGCGGTGAGGTCGTTGGCGACGGTGCAGCCGAAGATGTACTCGGCAGCCTTATCCGCTGGAATATGCTTGCCCTTCTTGCCGATGATGACGGCTGCCTCGACCTCGGAGATGACCCCTCCGATGTCCGGGATCTCAATGGGATCGAACGGCCCTGTGACCGAGCTGCTCATCTTGATCGAGTAGAACGGATGCGGCTCGCCGGGCGGCCGGATGATGCGCGCCTGGTCGGTCTTGTGATTCCAGTTCGGGCCGAGGATCTTGGGGGGTCGCGGCACGGGTGCCCTCAGGTGCACATCCTTCAACGCGCGAAAAATAGGCTCGCCACGGGGCCCCGATCGGTCCGAATGGGCCTTTACGTAATCTGCAACCCGCTTCAATGCCTCGCGCGAGGACGCCCCGCCCTCGATGATCGCGAGCATCGAGGGTGGCAACAGCACATCCGCCAGGGCATAGGCATGCGTGTCGCCTTGATCGTCTAGGTATGCGGCGTAAGCGACAGTCACATCCGCAAGGCGGTCGTCGCCTACCACCAGGCCAACGCGCGTCACGCCTTGGGCATCGTAGCTGCACAGCTTCATCGTGTCTCCCTGCGGCGAATGTCTTGGAGCCGCGCCGATCGAACTCCGCAAGCTCAGCGCGCGGAGCTCTCCAGCCGGATATTGCGCTCCTTGATGAGCTTAGCCCACTTCGCGACTTCCTGTCGGATGTGCTGCGCGAGTTGTTGCGGCGTCCCGGCCACGACCATGCTGCCGTCGGTCGCGTAGCGCTCTTTCACGTCGGGCAACTGCAGCAGCGCCACGATTTCACGATTGAGCACCTCGACCACCTCGCGCGGCGTGCCCGCGGGTGCCAGGATCGCGTTCCAGCCGCTGACCGAGTAGCCTGGCACGCCGCTTTCGGCGAGCGTCGGTACGTCTGGCACCGCCGGAGACCGCACGGACGTTGTCACCGCGAGCGCACGTAGCTGACCGCTTCTCGCCAGCGGCAGCGTGGAGATGATGGTGCCGAAATCGAGCTGCACCTGGTTGGACACCAGATCCGCCAGGTTGGAGGCGCCCCCGCGATAGGGCACGTGCACGAGGTCGACCCCTGCCCTGGCCTTGAAGAGCTCCACGGCGAGATGCTGGCTGCCGCCGATGCCGGCGGAGGAGTAGTTCAGCTTGCCGGGGTTCGTCTTGGCGTAAGCAATCATCTCCTTGGCCGACCGGAACGGTACGGTGGAATTGGTGACCACGAGAAACGGTTGCTGGCTTATCTGAGTGATCGGTTCGAAGCCCGTGACAGGATCGTACGAGAGCTTGTAGAGGCTCGGATTCGCGCCATAGCCGCTCGATACGATCAGCAGCGTATAGCCATCGGGAACTGCCTTGGCGACGAGCTCTATCCCGATGTTGCCGCCTGCCCCGGGTCGATTGTCGACGATGACGTGTTGGTTCAGCCGCCCGGACAGTTTCGCGGCGATCGTTCGCCCGGAGATGTCGGTACCGCCGCCGGGGGCGAAGGGCACGACCAGACGGATCGGCCGCTGCGGGTACGATCGTTGTGCGTGCGCAGCGGCGGCCGCGAACAGCGCGAGCCCAAGTAGGACGCCGGCGAACAGTCGTTGGGATGTCATAGCGCTCTTGGGTGGCTAGCTGGATGGAAGATCGAAAATGTGGCCGCCATAATCGCACAAAAACAGCGAAACGCCCATGCATGTGGCGGAGTTGCGGGACCTAGAAGATAGTTCGCGCTGTGTTGATGTCGCAATTGCGCACCGCGTCGGCTGACATCGCGCGCGCGCGCCTCGGTGCGGATCCTGCGGCGAGCGGCTGTTCAACTCCGCTGGGGCTTCACTCAGACCAAATCGCCGAATCGAGTTTGAGCAGTTTTTCTGCATTCTTGAACATGACGTTATCCATCAGATCTTCCCTGATGCCTAAGCCCTTGAACTTCTCATAAAAAGCGCCAACGGGAGCAAACGGGTAGGCTGTAGAGTACAGGTACTGGTCCACCAGGTTGGCATTTATCGCCTGGATAAACATCTCACTGCCTGGATATGCAATATACATATCAGGCGCGATGAAGACGTTCGGCCTGCGCAGCATGACGCGAATCATCTGCGAAACCCACGGCCAAGCCGCATGCACAACGACGATCTGCAGTTCAGGGATATCGATTGCCACCTGTTCTATGTGAACAGGATCTGAGTAGCTGACGTCGGGCCCTCCGTTTCCTCCAATTACGAGAAAGACCGGTATCTTCAAGTCCGCACACTTGGAATAGACCGGGTATAACCGCCGATCGTCGGCGTACATTCGCTCCTGGTGATTTCCCGGCTCCATGACGATCGCCTTGAAACCGAATTCCCTTATGCAGCGATCGACCCCCGCCAGGGCCTCGCGCCTGTCACTCGCATCGATTGCACCGATGCCCACGAACCGATTGGGAGACTGCTGAACGATCTGGTGAACTTCTTCGTTCGCGATTTGATCACCTGTGCCCCGCCAGCGCTTCAATCCCGAAATGCATGCTATGTATCTACCTATGGCATTCATTTCCCGGTTCATCGTGTCTATCGACTCGGTCACCCTCGACGCCGGTACTTTCAGCTTCATGTAACTTCCCATGCGGTCGGTTCTGTCCTTGTCTGCAAACATGGACATTCTCAGGAAGCTCCCAATGGGTGGCCGGAATCGGACATCGATAATTGTCTTCACGGCTGAGTTGCCCTTTCGAAAGTTTGCCGCGGCAGTCTATTCATTGAACATGTTCTTCTCGGCCCCACTTCAGCCGGCCCGAGCATGCGCGGGTGTATCCACGGCATCGACCAACGCATCGCTGGCGTTCAGGATCACTCCGGCTTGACCCCCAAATCACTCAGTACCTTGGTCCAATCCGCAATCTTGGCTCGCATGTACGTCGTGAATTCCTCGGGCCGATTACCCACGGGTATGAAACCTTGCTCCTCAAGGATCAGGCGAACCTCCGGCAATTTCACGATGCGGGCCACTTCGGCGCTCAATTTGTTAACGATGTGCGAGGGCGTCTTGGCAGGGGCAAGCAAACCAAAGAAATTCTGGACCTCATACCCCGGAAGGGCTTCGGCAATAGTCGGGACTTCCGGAAGGATGCCAATGCGCTGCGGTGCCGTTACCCCCAGCGCTCGCAACCGGCCTGCTTTGATAAACGAGACAATGGCACTGGGTCCCGTAAATATCAGGTGCACTTGGCCCGAAATGATTGCCCTGGCTGAATCCCCGGCCCCTTTGTAAGGCACCTCGACCATTCTTGTCCCGGTCATACCCATGAACATTGCGGCCGACAGGAAGCTGACCGTTCCCTTGCCCGAAGAGGCAAAATTCACTACGCCCGGCTTCGCCTTGGTGAACGCAATCAACTCTTTGACAGAATGCAAGGGTACCGAGGGATGCACGACTAGGACATTGGGCGCGTTCGCGATAAGTGACACGCGCTCGAAATCCCTCATGGTGTCGTATGGCAAACGCGAATAGATGTACGGGTTGAGCGCATAGCCACTAGCGATGACCAACAGCGTGTAACCATCCGGCGCCGCTCTGGCCGTGAATTCTGAGCCCACTATTCCACTCGCTCCGGCACGTATCTCGGTGATTACCGGTTGGCCCCAATTCTCTGTCATCTTAGCCCCCAGTATGCGACTCAGTGAGTCGTTGCCGCCGCCGGCAGATCCCGCCGCGATGATGCGAATCGGCTTGGATGGGAAGTGGTCGGCAGGCCCAGGGGTCTGGGCTGTGCCGTTCCCTGCGACAAGAAACGTTGCGGTCACCAGGCTATAGATAAGCTTCTCATACACCGGCGATGCAACTTCTCTGGTATTGCGTACGCTCGATGCTGCACGCATTCCATTCGGACGGAATCGACAACTGAGCATTCTCAACATATCGATGCGCGCCTCCCTGTTACACAAGGATCAGGCAGTGAGCATTGTCCCGATCGATGTTGCGCTGAAAGCCTGAGGTGGCGGGTCCTTTCCCTTGCATGTGGCATGAAGGGGGGGCAAACCAAGAAAGGAGCCACCATGGCGAAGTCTAGCGCACAGGTGCGGGCCAAGCTTCCGGATACCGCGGCGACGGTCCTTCTGCAATGGCACGGCAAAGCCGCCCGGCCGAGTCCCAGGGACTCGGCGTACGATTGCTGAAGCCCCCCAATGCCCCATGCGAATGTCTGGTACCTTCTAGGCGCATTGCTTCCCGTGCGCCAGCTCGGCCTGATGCCCATTGGCAGTTCCCCGGTTCCGGCCACGGAAGTCGATCTCCTGGACTCGAACTGGATTATCAATAACGAGTGCTGAAATGGACGAGTTGTCAGGCATGCGCGTCTTCGTTCACGTCGTGGAACAGGGAAGCTTTTCCGCCGCTGCGCGCGAAACCGACTCGTCCATCAGCTCGATCGCGCGTCGAGTCAAGGCACTGGAAAACCACCTGGGCGCGCGCCTGCTGAACAAGACGACCCGCCAGCAGGGGTTGACCGAGGCAGGTCGCGTCTTCTTCGACCGCGCGAAGGCGATCCTGCAGGATCTGGATCGTGCCAAACGCGACGTCGCATCGTTCCAAAGTGCGGTCAAGGGTTCACTGCGCGTCTATCTGCGCACTTCGGTGGCGGATGCTGTCATCGTTCCGGAATTGCCGCTGTTCCTGCAGCGCTATCCCGAGCTCTCGATTGAAGTGATACTTGGCGACGAGCGTATCGACCTGGTCGCGAATGGCATCGATGTTGCCGTATGGCTCGGTCACCTGGAGGATTCGAGCATGATCGCCCGCCGTCTGAGCCCAAGCCGGCGCATCGTCTGCGGCAGCCCGGAGTATTTTCGTCGTTTCGGAACGCCCAAGCGGCCAGGGGATCTCGTGCGTCACAACTGCTTGCTATTCACGGGCAATCACTATGGCAACACGTGGCGTTTCACGCGGGGCGCGGAAAAGATCGAGGTTCCCGTCACGGGCAACCTGCAAACCTCCAGCGGCTCGGTACTTCGAGCCGCGGCACTGCGCGGACTGGGCATTATCCTGTCGCAGGAGTGGATGTTGGAAGGGGCGTTCAAGAGCGGCAAGCTGCTAGGTGTCCTGAGCGACTACGACGTCCGTCCGACCGATTTCGATACGGCTCTGTACGCCGTGTATCCGCACGGGCGGGGACTTTCGGCCAAGTCGCGGGCGTTCGTGGATTTTCTGCTTGACTTGTTCGGCAATCGACATCGGTCCGCCCCGGCGGTCGCGCGAGCGAAAGCTTCCCCGTAGCTGCCAAGGAATGCAGATCAGCATGCAGCATACCGGTCATGCCCTCCTCCAACTTGTTCGACATCGATCCCTCGTCGATCGCCTTGATCTGAAGCGACGCGTACTTGAAGTAGCTGCGCTGGTAAGAATCCGATAGCGTAGCGGCGGCGTGGTCCGAGGACACGCTGCGTTTCGCCCGACGGCCGACCGGCAATTCCTTCGCACCGTCAAGCCAGCTGCTCGACGAGCGCACGGATGTCTGGGACCTCGTCGAGGTTCAAGATCATTTCGCGGATACGTTTCGCTCGATCCGATGCAATCACGAGATCCGCGTTTCGAGTGAATTTCTCCACGACCTCGTCCTGCGAGGCCGCCTGCTCGGGCCAGATCTCCTCGCGCCGTGAGATCGACGACCCGTTCTTCATCCGCAGCACGACCTCCCCGGATCTGGATTTCGGAAACGTCGCGTTCGGATCGACGGCATAGGTCACCTTGTCCGCGAGCTCCAGCAGGCCGGCATCCGTGTACGACCCATCCTCCAGTTCGGCGAGACCGAAGCGCCCGCGCGCAAGGCAGCAGGCCAACGCATACGGCAGGCTGAACTGCGCGGCGTAGCTGCTGCCCGGCCGCCGCTTTGCCGCGGCCGGCTCGCAGATCAGTGGAACTGCCACTTCCGGAACGAGCGCGTGGATGGTTGCGATATCGTCCACGCCGAACGTTTCCACCCGGTGCAACCACAGCGCCGCGTTCATCGCGGCGTGCGACTGATGACAAGCCGGAAAGAGCTTGATCGACGCCTCCGGAAAGCTCCAACGCACCCCGAGTTCCCGGGTAACGGCCAGCAGATCGGATGCGGCCGGCCGCTCCCGCACGAAGGACGGGAACAAGCCGAACCGGCCTTCGTAGGTCTGCGCAGGCCCGGTATACCCTTCGGATGCCAGGAATGCCGCCGTGATCCCGGACGACGCCGCCCAGCCCGGATGGAGACGCTTCGCCCATACGCCTTCCAGCACCGGCTGCATGTTCCCACTGGCCAGGCTAAGCGCGAGGCCCTGCGCCATCTCGAGCTGGGCGAGGCCCAGCCCCAGCAGGCGCCCGGCGATCAGCGCAGCGGAGAACGTGCCCAACAAGCCGGTGGCCTGGAACCCGGATCGGAGAAAGCCTCCGCGTCCCGCCAAGCCGAGCCGGGCCCCGGTCTCGAGACCGACCACGCAGGCCACCAGCGCTTCGCGCCCGCTCGACGCGCGCTGCTCGGCCATCGCCAGCACGGCAGGCATGCAGCTCGCGGTGAGATGAACAGAGCCGGGCAGATACGTGTCGTCATAGTCCAGCCCGTGCGTGAGGATGCCGTTCAGCAGCGCCGCGTCGCGCAGCCCCAGCGCGGCGGACATGCCGATGACCGTCGACTTTCCGTCGCCCATGGCACCGAGCGCCGCGAGCGCTTTCCGCGCGAAGTCGAATCGGGTGGACGCGAACGCGGCACCGACCGCATCGAGCAGCAGCAGCTTTGCGCGCTTTCGCACCTCGCCCGGAATCTCCTCCAGGCTCAAGCGCACGGCGAACTCGGCCAGCCGGCGCGAAATCGACGCGCGATCTCGGTCTACCACAGCAGCCACGGCTGCGCTTGCCGTCCCGCGGTCCCGAGCTCAGGCCACTCCCAGAACCCGCTCGATGTTCCGCCGGCAGATCTTCTCCATGACGGCGCTCTTGAGCCGATACTTCTTGAGCTTCTCGACGGCCTCGTCGAACGGCGACAACGGATAGGCGCTCGCGAACAGGAACTGATCCGAAAGACGCTGGCCTGCCGCGTCGATGTACGCCTCGCCGCCGGGCCAGTAGGTATAGAGATCGGACGAGAAATAGACGTTCGGGCATCGCAGTGCAACGCCTATCATCTCCATCACGTACGGATAGCATCCGTGCGCGGCCACGATCTTGAGCTTGGGAAAGTAGTTGGCGACCGGTTCCAGCCTTTCCGGATGCGTGTAGTTGAGCACCGGTCCCTGCTTGAAGGCGGTGGTGAGGAACACCGGCACCTTCAGCTCGTCACATTTCGCGTACAAGGGAAACAGCCGTGGGTCGTCGTAGTGCATCGCCCGCTGATTGCCGCCAGGCTCGATGCATATGCCGCTCAGCTTGAGCGTGCGTATCGCCTTGTCCGTCTCCGCCATCGGCTCGTGGTACTGCCCCCACACATCGATGCCCGCGATGCCGAACAACCGGTCCGGGTACTGATTCACGACCTCGGCGATGCTGCCGTTGGTCACTTCGAACTTGGGGCGGATGCGCCCGACCGCGACGCCTTTGTCGATGCCCATCTGGTCCATTTCCTTGAACATCAGCTCGACGGAATCCTGGTTGAACGAGGGCGGCTCGACCCCGGACGCAAGCTGGAACAAGTTAGACACGGGGTTGCGGTTCCTGAATGCGGCTTGAAATTCCTTGGTCGGCGGACGGCATCTGGAATCGATGATCACGACTCTCTCCTTGGCTGCTTGCTTGGCTCGATGGGATGCGAGGAGCGCAATCGCTCTGGCGCATGCCTTACTTGCTCAGTTGTACGATCCGCGCATAGATGCGCTCGTCCAGCTCGACCACGTCCGCGGTCCGCGCTCGCCGCCGTTTCTCCGCGCTTCCTTCCCCCGGAAGGCGTACGCGGGCGACGCCAGCCGCCGGGCGGCTGGCATGCACGACGCTTCGCAGCTGCGCCAGACGGGCGTGAAATTCGTCGGTCGGCATGAACAGCTGCGGATCGAAGAGCAGGAAGAACATGCCGTAGTTCCTGATCTCCTTGATCGCCACCTCGCTGCCGGCGAGAATGCCGAGGAGCTGGATGGCGAGCGCGAGGCCGCTGCCCCGATGTCCGCCCCAAGCGAGAAACGCTCCTGCCAGCGCGGCATCGGGATCGACGGTGGGAGAGCCTTGCGCATCGAGGGCGACCCCGGGAGGCAATGGCTCCCCCTTCGCCTTGGAGAGGACGACGTCGCCCGAGGCGGTCGCCGACGTGCCGATGTCCAGCACGAAAGGCTCGTCGGCACCCGGGAACGCGATGGCGAGCGGGTTCGTTCCGAGTATGCGGTCGATGCCGCCGAACGGTGCGACGCGCGCGACGGCGTTGTTCGCATGCACCGCGACGTAACCCTTGTTGGCCGCGTACTCCACGTAATAGGCCAGGCGCCCGCCGTACCACGTGTTGTTCGCGCAGACGATGGCAATGCCGGTACGGCTGCAGATCTCCAGCGCGGTGTCCATCGCCACCATCGACACGACGTAGGCGATGTTGTCCCCGCCGTCGATCAGCGCGGAGTTGTCGGTCTTCCTCATGACGCGGATGGGCTGCGGCGGCGGGCGCTTGTGCAGCTCCTCCACGATTGCCAGCAGCCGTGGCAGGCTCGAGAACTGATCGCCGCACAGCGCGGTATCCACGAGATGGTCGGCCACCATCGCGGCATGCGGCTCGGACATGCCGTGGCGCATCAACGTGCGTACGGCCAGCTGATTCGCTTCAGCAACGGTCAATCGCATGTTCCATGACCTCTGGCGCGTGCGTCACTGCGGCTTGATCCCTGTGTCCTGGAGCAGACGTCCCCATTGAACGCTCGTGTTGCGGACATAGGCGGTGAACTCCTCGGGCGTGTTCCCGCCCGGAATGAACCCCTGCTCCTCCAGGATCGCGCGGACGTCGGCCAACGAAAGGATGCGGACCATCTCGCCGTGCAGCTTTTCGACGATCGCAGGCGGTGTCTTGGCCGGCATCAGCAGACCGAAGAAATTCTGCAGCTCGTAGCCGGAGAGCGTCTCCGAGATCGCGGGCACGTCTGGAATGATTTTCATGCGCTTGGGAGAAGTGACGCCCAATCCGCGCAGCCTTCCAGACTTGATGAACGGCACCAACACGCTGGGTGCGTTCAGGTTGATGTGCACCTCCCCGGCGACGACGGCCCTGCCCGAATCCCCCGCGCCTTTGTACGGCACTTCCACCATCTTCGTGCCGCTCATCTTCGTCAGCATCGCCGCGGCCAGGGAGCCGATCGTTCCTGCGCCGGACGAGGCGTAGTTCACGACGCTCGGTCTTTTCTTGGCGAACGCGACCAGCTCGGCGACTGAACGTATCGGCATGGAGGGGTGCACCACCAGGACGTTCGGCGAATAGGCGATCACCGTGATGCGCTGAAAGTCGTTTAACGTATCGTATGGCAGCTTCGCCTTGAGGAGCGGGTTCAGAACGTAGCCGCTCGCCACGATGAGCAAGGTGTACCCGTCCGCCGGCGACCTCGCCGCGATCTCCGAGCCGATGATCCCGCTCGCACCGGGGCGAAGATCCACGATCACCTGCTGCCCCCAGTTCTGCGTCATTCGCGCGCCGATCAGGCGCGCCAGCGCATCGTTGCCGCCGCCTGCCGACGACGGTACGATCCAGCGTATGGGTTTGGACGGATACTTGTCCGCGCCTGCCTGCTCCTGGGCCGCGCTCCCGCACGACAGCGTGACCAGGACGAGCGCGGGAAGTGCTGCTGAACAGATTTTGCGTACGCGCATGACCCTCCTCCGGCCCGAGCTGCGCTTGCGCTTCGGGCATCGTGCTCGATCGCCTGCCGGGAATCGACGGCCGCGACGCCTATGTGCGTGCGTACGCCGATGTCCCCGATCTGAGCATCAGACCTTCTCGTCTCCCCGTTTGTCGCATCGGAGTATAGCGGCCCGCCTCGCGGCCATCTTTGCCCTGCGCGCTAGAGTCCTCTCCACTTCGCGGTGGTTATCGATCGCTCCGCCGCATCTACACTACGCCGCTGCAACGCAGGAGGCTCACTTTCCGCTCGTACGCCGCGACCACCGACGCGGTTCGGGTACGGCACACCGCGCGGCAGCGTGGCATGTCCGCCGGCGCCGGATTTCCACCTCTTAGGCTCTCTACATGGATAGCACGCAGCAAACGAATCCGTTCCTGACCCGCGGAGAGAACGCCCGGAAGGTGCTACAGCGCGACCCCAATCCGCACATCTTCCGCCCCATCGCTTTCAGGTCGATTACCGCCAGAAACCGCATCGTGGTCTCGCCCATGTGCCAGTACTCCGCGACCGACGGCGTACCCAACGACTGGCACTTCCAGCATCTCGCCTCGCGCGCCGTCGGCGGCGCCGGGCTGGTGTTCACCGAGGTCACCCACGTCGAGCCACGCGGACGGATCACGCCCTACTGCCTGGGCTTGTGGAACGACGAGCAGGTTGCGGAGTTCAGGCGCATCACCAAGTTCATCAAGGAACAAGGCGCGCTGGCCGGGATACAGCTGGGGCACGCCGGCCGCAAGGGCTCCACCGGACGCGCGTGCGATGGGGGCAAACCCCTCACGCGCAACGAAGGGGGGTGGGAAGTCATCGCACCCTCTGCGATTCCATACGGCGACGGCCACCTCATGCCCGTCGAAATGGACCAGGCGACCATCCGGGAGGTGCTGCAGGCCTTTTCCGAGTCGGCACGACGAGCGCGAGAAGCGGGTTTCCAGGTACTGGAGCTCCACGCGGCGCACGGCTACCTGATCCATCAGTTTCTTTCGCCCATATCCAACCAGCGCAAGGACAACTACGGCGGCTCGTTCGAGAACCGCATCCGCTTCGCGCTCGAAGCCGTCGACGCAACGCGCTCCGAATGGCCGAGCGAGCTGCCCTTGTTCGTCCGCATATCCGCGACGGACTGGATCGACGGCGGCTGGGATCTGGAGTCGAGCGTCGAGCTGTCGCGGATACTCAAGGCCGGCAGACAGGTGGATTTGATCGACTGCTCGAGCGCCGCGTTGAGTCCAATGCAGAAGCTGACTATCTACCCGGGCTATCAAGTGCCTTTCGCGGCCGCCGTGCGCAACCAGGCCGGCATCCCGACCGGCGCAGTCGGCCTGATCCATAGCGCGGACATGGCCGAGCTCATCCTGGCGCGCGGCGATGCCGACCTCATCTTCCTCGGCCGCGCCATGCTGGCCGACCCCTACTGGCCGATACACGCGGCGAAGACCCTGCGCGCCAATTACACCTGGCCGTGGCAGTACGAACGGGGGGATGTCTACTGACACGCGCGGTCGCTTCTTCATTCGCGTAAGCAACCGGCCCCGAACTGCACGCGCATCGCGCGCAGCCGCGGCTTTCTCAGGCAACCCGCAGCAGAAGACCAGGGGACATCATGGCTAAAGTGATCGATATCCGTTGTCGGCCGCCGATCGGAACGTTTCTGAAGATGGCGATGTACGCGAACAAGGCGAGAAGCGCGGAGATGGCCAAGGCCAAGGGGCTCGAGCTGGCGCCGTCCATGATGCACGACTCGATGGATCTCTTCTTCCAGGAGATGGACAGCATCGGCGACTACCTGGCTTGCGTGTCGGGCCTCAAACGCGGCATCGACCTGAAGTGGGGATGGATCGAGAACGACGAGGTCTACGCCATCGTGAAGCAGCACCCCAGGCGGATGATAGGCATCGGCTCGATCGACGCGACCGACAGGCGTCAGGCACTGGACGACGTGGACCGCTGCATCAACGAGTACGGCTTCAAGGCCATCGTCATCGAGCCCGGGACGCACAAGGATCCCATGTACGCGGACGACCGGCGCCTGTACCCCGTCTACTCCAAGTGCGCGGACTTGGGCATACCGCTGTTCCTGATGGTCGGGGGAAACGCCGGCCCGAACGTGAGCTATACCGATCCGGTGCATCTGGAGAACGTCGCCGTCGACTTTCCGGAGATGAAGATCGTCGTCATCCACGGCGGCTGGCCCTGGGTCACGCAGGTCCTGCACGTGGCGTATCGGCGCCCGAACGTCTACATCTCCGCAGACGTTTCCATGCTGTTTCCGGGAGGTGACCAGTACGTATCGGCGATCAATTCCTATCTCTCCGACCGGTTCCTGTACTCCAGCGCCTGCCCGCTGACGCCCATCGTCGGGTACTTCGACAAGTTCAAGACGCTCGGCGTGCACGACGCGCACATGGAGAAGGTGCTCTACAAGAACACCGCGACGCTCCTCAAGCTGTGATTGCGTCGCTCGGTGACCCGAGGAAGACGATATGCACGTATGCGTCACCGGCGGATTGGGGGTCATAGGCTCCTGGGTCACGAGGCTGCTCGTCGAGCGCGGCATCCGGCCCGTCGTACTGAGCCGCAATCCCGACTTCTCGCTCCTGCCCGATTGCGTCGGTCGGTTCGACTTCGTCGCGTGCGACATCCAGGACGCCGAGCGCGTCGACGGCATTTTCAGATCGCAGAAGTTCGACGGCGTGGTGCACGGCGCGGCTCTCACCATGGCCTTGTCCGAGGCGTCTCCGATCGATGCGATCAAGGTCAACGACGTCGGCACGGCCATCGTCATGAACGCCGTCGGCGCGAGCGGCGCTCGGCGCGTCGTCTTCGTGAGCTCCGGATCGATCTACGACGTATGGCGCGACGAGCAGGAAACGACGCAGGTGGTTCTGCGCGAGGACTATCCGATCCGGCCGGTGCACATCTCCCGGATCACCAAGGTGGCGGCGGAAGAGATCGGCCGCTACTTCGCGAGGCGCTACGGCTTTCGATTCGCGGCCATACGCTCGTCCACCATGTACGGCCCGGGCAAGCTCAGGCACCACGGCAGCCAAGCAATCCATGCCTTGCTGGTCGAAAACGCCATCGAAGGCCGCCCAACCAGGATAGACCACGGCGGCGACCAGCTGGACGACATCATCTATGCAGCGGATATCGCCCAGGCGATCGTGAGCGCGCTCGTCAGGCCGCAGCTGCGTTACGACGTCTACAACATCGCCTCCGGACAGTCCATTACGCTGCGGACGTTCGCCGACGCCGTCAAGACGGTCTTCCCGAACGCGGCGATCGCGATCGGCGCAGGGAAGAACTACCTCGGCAGCGGCCTGGTCAAGGACCGCGCATTCGACGTATCACGCGCCCGGACCGATCTGGAGTTCGTGCAGAAGTACGACCTGGTCAGCGCCATCAGGAGCTACCGCGATCTGCACGGGCTCATGAAGACGTCCGCCGCATCGAATCGTGCTTGAAGCCTGCGGCAAATCCAAGGCGCGGGCACGCGCGGACTGGCGCAGCTCGCGGAGAGCCAGACGGGCGCGTGCGCAGTGCTAACTCGCTCAGGAGGAAGTAGCATGCGGTTGCTCCAATCCGCAACGAGCGTTGCGTTGTGGCTCTCGCTTTCGGCTGCGTTCGCACAGTATCCGACCAAGCCCGTACGGCTCATTGTGCCGCTGGCTCCCGGAGGAGGCGTCGACGCCCTGGCACGCGTCATCGGCACCAGCCTGAGCGACAGCTTCAAGCAGAGCGTGATCGTCGACAACCGGCCCGGCGCGACTGGAAGCATCGGTGCGGTGCTGACGGCACGCTCCGCCCCGGACGGGTACACCCTGTTGATGGCAAGCGCGAGCTTTCTGCTCTACCCCCTGATGCAGCAGAGCCCGTACGATCCTCTGCGCGACTTCGCTCCGATTACGCAAGCGGTGTCGCTGCCGCTGCTCCTGGTCATGCATGCCGGCGTTCCCGCATCTAACGTGCGCGAGCTCATTTCGTTCGCCAAGGCGCGACCGGGGATGGTCAAGTTCGGCTCGTCCGGGAGCGGAGGCTTTCCTCATCTCGCCGCCGAGCTGCTGAAGTCGACGGCAGGCATGGATATCATTCACGTACCGTACAAGGGCAATGCCTCGGCTGTGCCAGATCTGCTCGCAGGCCAGATCCAGTTCATGTTCGCCGGGCTCGGGCTTACCATGCCGCATATGAAGAGCGGCAAGCTGCGCGGCTTGGCGGTGAGCGGCCGCACCCGCCTGAAAGCGATACCGGAGCTCCCTCCACTGAGCGAGGCCGGCGTTCCGGGGTACGAGGCTACCCAATCCTACGGCGTACTCGCGCCCAAGGGCACCCCCAAGCCCATCATCGATCGTCTGCGGCGCGACATCGCGGTCGCGTTGCAGCGGCCCGAGACCACCAACCTGATGGCGATGGACGGCGCGGAACCGGTGGCCAGCGAGCCCGCGGAGTACGCCAGGCACATCGAGTCGGAAATGACCAAGTGGCGCAAGGTCATCAGAGAGTCGAGCGTAACGAGCGGCTGAATCCTGAGGGTGCGCGCGCAGCGTGCGGATAATGGAGCTTCGCGCCGCCACCTGGCCGCGCTGCTCGACCTCGACTGCGGCGAACAGTGGGGAATAGGCCTCCGCGATAGAGCTCGCTTTCTCGAACGACAGACGCACACCGCAGCGCCATCGTAGTAACTGAGCATTCCGCCGCGCCTGACGATGGCGAGTTTGCGTGCTATGAGAGACGGTCGCGATCTCCGGCTTGTCGCCGAACGATGATGTTCACTCTTGCCGGCGCATACGAGCTCCTTCATCGGATCCGTGCCAGCGCCTTAAGGCTCTTGATGAGTTGCCGGTCCCTCTCCTTGGTCTGAAACCTCGCCTCCTCCTGCGAGTACTCCTTCAGGCCGGTGCGGCCCTGATCGATCATTTCCTGCAAGAATGCCGGAAACGGGCCCAGGCTCCCGTTCTGCAGGTCGATCGACTCCCAGTTGTTCTTGAATCCCTCGAGTGACCCCAAATTCAGTCGCTCTATCGGGCCCAAACATGCCATCCGAAACCCAAAGCCATGCTTGGCGACTGTGTCGATATCCTCGGCGCTCGCTATCCCCCTTTCCAGCAGGTCGAATGCAACTTTGCTAAGCGCATATTGCATGGCATTTTGGATGTGACCGGGATTCTCCTTGCATACTGCGGTGACTTTTCCAATTCGTTCCAGCAAAGTCCTGGTTGTCGATGCCGTCTCGGTGGACGTCTTCGGGCCGAGCACGACCTCTACGAGTTGGATGATATGGGCGGGTTTGACCCAATGCGTTCCTATGACTCGATCCGGCCTGCTGGTGACAGAGCCTATCTGTTCGATGCTCAAGGTCGATGTGCACGACGCCAGTATCACTTCTTCTTGACACCATGAGTCAATTTGACGGAAAAGCTCTTGCTTCGCCTCCATGACTTCCGGGATAACTTCCGTAACGTATTGCGCTCCACGACACGCTGACTCCAGATCCACAGTGGTGCGGATGAGCTGTAACGTTCTGCCGCAGTCTTGTTCAGCCAGAATTTTCATTTCGACAAACAGGTCCAGGTTGTCCCGGATCTTTTGTGATGCCTTTTTCAAGCTCGATTCGCTCCTGCCAACCAGCGATACCCCGATGCCTGCTTGCGCGAAAGTCTGTGCGATGCCGATCCCCATGGGGCCATTTCCCACCACAACCACATTTCTGATGGCACTTGCATTCATACTCAGTCTTCCGTCAACTTGATGTCTCTAACTGGCTCTTTTGCGACACAAGCCTCCGAAGATCGCCAGCACGTGCGGGGCACGGCCCTCGGCGCGGGGAGGGCTAGGCACGCGCAGTCCTGCCAAGGACCACATGTTCGACCTGACGCTGGAAGGACGCAACGTCGCGAGTGCTGGTTCGACTTGACTCCGATGCAGTCGCGGGACCCGCCGAGTCAGGCGAGCGAGCGCAGCAGGCTGCCGAAGCCCTCGATTGTGGCGCGCACGCCACGCCGGCGCATCGGACACCATATGAACGCATTCATCCAGGACACCACCTTCGTGCCGAGCTCTTGCTCGAGCAAAGCTACATTGTGGATGCTGCCCCATGACCCGCACGCGATGTAGATGCCATCGGGCCGCTGCGCAGACTCCAGAAAGGTCTTGCGCGCAAGATCGTACTCGACGGAGATCGGCAACTTACGAATGTCGGCGTTGCGGCGCATCCCCAGGCCGTTCATCGCGATCACGTCGATGCCCTCGGACTTCAGGTACGCCTTGATGCGCTCGTTGATGACGGGCTCGAACGGCGTCGCAAGCGCCAGCGTTTTCAGCTCGAAGTAGCGCATCGCATCGAGCACGCCGGTGGCATCCGAGATGCAGGGCAAGCCGGAGGCCTGCGCCATGCGGTCGTCGAGCGTGCGATGAAAGCCAGGCCCCTGCAGCACAATCGGCGGAATGCCCAGAAGATAGATCAAGTCGACATCGAACGCCGCCAACTGCTTGCACGCCTGCTCGATGCCCGCGGCGGCGTCGCCAATATCATCGTCGCCGAGGTGTCTCACGGTCAGCGAAACGGTCGTGAGGTCGACCCCGTCGGGGACCACCTCATAGAACTCTCGGACTAGCCGCGGCGGCACTGGGGTAGGGAAGATCAGCCCAATATGCAGCCGCCAGCCTATAGTGCCTTCGGCCATCGGATTCCCCCTCTGGTATTGCCAGCCGATCCGAGAAGGCAAACGCGCATCGCGCTAGCGCTTTTCGAGCTTGATATTGGCCTGAGCGATGACCTCTCCCCAGCGCGCCGGCTCGGCGGCGACGAACTGCTGGAATTCCTGTAGCGTGACGGATGGGTGAACGTCGAGGCCCAGGCCGCGCAGCGCAGCCCGCGCCTCGTCCGACTTCATCACCGCCTGCACTTCCGCATACAGACGCTGCACGATCGCGGTCGGGGTCTTCGCCGGTGCGACCACACCGAACCAGTTGGCGATCGCCAGTTTGTCGAAGCCCGACTCGCTTAGCGTCGGCACGTCCGTCATGCCGAAATACCGTTCGGGCGTCGTAACTGCGTACACCTTGACCTTGCCTCCCATGCGCAACGTTGCAGCGCGTCCGGCCGGGAGCATCTGCAGATCGGTCTGCCCACCCATCAGCGCAGTAACAGCCGGCGCTTCGCCTTGAAATGGAACGTGCAGCAGGTTGAGGCCCAAGCGCAGCTTGACGATTTCCATCCCCAGTTGCGATGCGCTGCCGAGCCCTGCGGACGAATACGAGTACCTGCCGGGATTGGCCTGCACGACCTGGACCATCTCCCTCAGGGATGCCGCCGGGAAGTCGCCACGCGCCACGACACTGAACGGGTTGATGGCGAACGCTGCGATAGCGACGAAATCCTTGGCCGGATCGTAGGAGAGCTTGCTGAAGGTGTGCGGGTTGATACCATGCGTTTCGGAGCTCGCGACGAGCAGCGTGTAGCCGTCCGCGGGAGCCTTCGCGACGAAAGTCGCGCCGATCATCGCGGTGGCGCCGGGCTTGTTCTCCACCACGACCGGATTCGATAGCCGCGTCTGTAGCTGGCTCGCGAGCATGCGGCCCGCGGAATCGGTAATGCCGCCGGCCGGCCACGGAACGATGATCCTGACCGGCTTGGTCGGGTAGTCCTGAGACCATGCCGCGCTGGCGAAGGGGCACAGCATTGCAGCCATTATCGCGCGCAGCGCGAGGCTGGCCAGCGCTCTCCTCCTTCCCTTGTTTTCGAGACTCATGGTGCCTCCCTTAGTGCGCGCAGCTTCGGCGCAATGACCTCTTGGGGCCGAAGCCTGAGAAAGCTGGTATTGGAACGATCGCATCGTTTGCCTCGCCTTTCGATTATGCCGTCGTCGTTGTCCGAGCCTCGCAGCGCTCAGCCTCGAACTTCGCGGCAGCGTGAGCTCCTGCAATGCAACCGAAGACTGCGCCGCGCAGCACCGAGGTTGCAGCAGGGTAATGCCGGTAAAATATTCCGACCACCGCGCCGGCGGCATAGAGCCCCGGGATGCAGTCGCCCTCGGCATTCAGCACTTGTGCGTTCGCGTTCGTCTTGATGCCGCCCATAGTAATAATGCTGGCCGGGATCAGCGGGTAGCAGAGGAAGGGCGCGCGATCGATTGGCCGCGCCCAGTTGGACTTCTTCGGCTCGATCCCGGCGGTGGCGAGGCCATCTGCGCGCATCTCGATGAAGCGCCCCGGCCGGCACGCGCCGTTGAACGCCCGTACCGTCTCCTCGAGGGCGGCCGCTGGTATAGCGAGCTTCTGCGCCATCTCGGCGAGGCTCGCGGCCTCGATGGGCGGCCGGTCGGAGAGGATCGCCTTCGTGAACTCCGGGATGTCGTTGATTTTCGCGTCGACGATCGCGTAGCCGGTACCGTTGGGCTGCGCCTGGATGGCGTGGCACATGGCGTCGAAGGTGCGGTACTCGGTGCCCACGCCTTCGTCCGTAAAGCGCTTGCCCAAGTTGTTCACGACGATGCCGAAGGGGAAAATGAGCACCTTCGCTTCCGTTCTGCCGGAACGGCTGTCCACCGGAACGGCGTGGTAGTAGCCGTAGTCCCCGCTCTGGGCTGCGCCGATCGCGCACGCCATGCGGATGCCGTCGCCCTGGTTGTAATAGCAGCCACGCGCCACGGGGCGAATGTTGATCGCCCCCTTGCCGACGTAGCGCTGGAGCATCTGCGGATTGCCCTCGAAGCCGCCGCTCGCAAGCACCACGGCCTTGGCGCGAAATTCAACCGGTCGGTTCTGCCGGGCGACCGCGTGCACGCCCACCACGGCTCCGGCCTCGTCCTGCAGGAGTCGTCTCACCGCGGTCTCATAGTAGAACGCGACGCCGCCGGCGCGCCCGGCGTTCACGAGCGCCTCCATCATGGCGTAGCCACCGCCGACCGGGACGACGAGGCCCGGGTGCTCGCGCCCCGTGATGTGCGGAAGGCGCGCAGGGATAAAGCGAATGCCGAACGTCTTCAGCCACTTAATGGTCGGGATCGCCTTGCCGGCGAAGGTCGAAATGAATTCCGGATCGGTCACGCTCATGGTGCGAAGAATCCCAGGCCACTCGCCGGCCGGTCGCATCATCGCCGCCACTAGCGCCGGGTCCGGGTTCGCGCTTCCTGCGTCGGCCAGCACGCCCTCGAAGTCGTCGGAGAGCTCGTCCTCGCTCTTGAGGCGGAGGTAGGCCTCGGTGTAGCGCGTGCAACCGCCTGCCTCTTCAACCGGCGCCCGCTCGAGCACGGCGACTTTGGCGCCGTTCTGCATGGCGCTCAGGGCCGCGGATAAACCCGCAATGCCGTGGCCGACCACGAGCAGGTCGAACGCGTTCGATGTCATGTCCGTCTCCCTTTCGAGGCTACTGGTTGTACTCGTGATCAGCGCCTCGCCACACGAGCTCAGGGGGGCGCTGCACTCGTTGAAATCCGGCCAAGACATCAGCCGTGTCGCGTCGCCATGCCTGCCGACTCTAATTGTTCCCTACCCCGTGATAAAGTCCGCGAATCGGAAATCTCTATTTCTAGTCGCGCAACTATGGATTTCTTGCAGTCGCTCAGAACCTTCGTGGCGGTCGCCGAAGCGCGCAGCTTTGCTCGCGCAGCCGAGCGCCTCGACCTTTCGAATGCCGCGGTAACTCGGCATGTGGCGAGCCTGGAAGAACGGCTGGGCGGGCGGCTGTTTCAGCGCACCACCCGGAACGTGCGGCTCACCGATGTGGGCGAGATATGCCTGGAGCGCTTCACTCGGTTGCTCGCCGAACTGGACGACACGACCCAGCTCGTGAATCGCGGCACGGTCGAGCCGCAAGGCGTGCTGCGGGTGAGCTCGACGACGCTGTTCTGGATGCAACGAATCGCGCCGGTTCTATCCGAGTTCCTCATTCGCTATCCGAAGCTCGCGCTCCACGTTCACCTCACCGAGCGCTCGGTCGATATCGTGGAAGAAGGCTATGACTTGGCGCTGCAGATCACGCGACCGCATGTCCGTTCGATCGTCGCCAAGCCCATCCTCCACTTGCAGCGCGCGGTATACGCCGCGCCGAGCTATCTCAATCGGTTCGGCGCCCCGCGCCGCCCGACCGACTTGGCGAGCCACAACTGCCTCTTATATGCCTACTCCGGCGAGGTCGTCGAGTGGGGTTTCCGGCGCGCTGGCAGAGAGGAGCGCGTCAAAGTGGAGGGTAACCTGCGATCGAGCGACGCGAGCACGCTGCGGCTTGCAGCGCTGGCCGGCGTCGGTATTGCACGCGGGCCGTTTTTCATCCTCGGCGACGATCTCGAGTCGGGCCGCCTCGTACACCTCCTAACCCAATACGAGTCCATTGACCCCGAGCTGTGGGTCGTTTATCCGAGCCGGCGCCAACTTTCAGCCAAAGTCCGTGCTTTCGTTGACTTCCTCGAAGAGAAGTTTCGCGATTGGCCCAGCGCCGCGGATCTTCGGACGCAAGCATCGAGCTTCAGAGCCGATTCCAGCGCCAGGTCGAGCTCTCGTGCGTCGATCTGACCAGGCCTGCGTTGGATCGCGTTCCTGCTCAACGATGCAGGGGAATAGGAACTTTCAGGGCAAACCTCGTCCCTTCTTAGCTGGATGGGCAAACAATTCCGACTGGAAGACAGCTTCGATATCCCCGAAGTCGTCTTGCCCACCTTAGAACGCCAGCTCCTCGCCGGCGTTGCGCTCCAGCGCGAATTCGCGGCATCATCGGGCTTCGCCTGCTCCGCGCGCGTGATCGGCGCGATGCATAGCCGACTCACGCAACCCGAACGTTGGACCCACAACTGGTCACCGTGACGCGGCGCCTGGCCGCGATACTCGCCGCCGACGCAGCCAACTTCAGTGGCCTGGTGGCGCAAGACGAGGAACGTACGCTACGCATCCTCGCCGGCCATCGGGCGGTGATCGACGACACCATCGGCACGCACGGGGGGCGCATCGTGAGCACCGCCGGCGACAGCGTCCTGGCCGAATTCCCGAGCCCGGTGCAAGCGGTGCGCGCGGCGATCGAGATCCAGCGTGCGCTGCTCGCCCGCAATGCCGCCGAGGGCATCGCGAATCCCATGTTGTTTCGCATCGGCGTCAATCTCGGCGACGTGGTCGTCGACGGCGACAATATTCTCGGCGACGGCGTCAACGTCGCGGTTCGGCTGGAGAACCTCGCGCTGCCGGGCGGCATCTGCATCTCGGCGAGCGTGCGCGATCATGTCGCCGGCAAGTTGCCGAGCCGATTCCAGGACCTCGGCACCCACTATCTCAAGAACATCCCGCGTCCCGTTCGCGCCTACCAGGTGATTCCGGACGTCGCCGGGATGCAAACCACGCCCCAATCTCCCGGACGCGTTTCGGCGCGCGCGATCGCAAGCACGGTGGGCGCCGTGGCCGCATTGCTCGCGCTCTGGTGGGGGATCGCGCGCCTCACCGAGGGCGAGGACCCGCCGCACAGCGCCATGCCCACCGCGGCGCCGGTAGTGTCGGACGAGCAGGCGTACTGGGATAGCGTCAAGCAGACGAGCGATCCCGCCGAGCTGCGCGCCTACCTTGACCGATATCCGAAGGGCACCTTCGCCGCACTGGCGCGGGCGCGCCTCGAAGGGCTGCTCGCTGCGCGGGCAAGATTGAGCGAGCACGAAGAAGCCGATGCACGAGCGCAGGAGGCGCGCCGTGCCCGGGCCGAAGCCGTGCGCCTGAAGACGGAGGCGGACGCGGCGATCGCCCGCGCGGCCGCCGAACAGGCTGCCGCCGTACGCTTGAAGGCCGAGGCCGAGGTCGCGGCCGCGCGTGCTGCCGCGGCCGCGCGCGCCGCGACGGAGGCGCAGCAGCGCCTGGCACGATCGCAACGCGCCGGCATTCCGGCGAACACCGAGCGAGTCACCCTGGCCGCCGCCGCGAGTCCGCTCGACGGCCGCTGGAGCACGGACTGGACCTGCGAAGCCTCCGCCGAGCAGCCCGCCTCGACGCTGCGCTTGCCCGCTCAGATCCAGTTCCGGGAAATCAAGGTGGAGGCGGGCCAGGTCGGCTTGCCCGGTTACTTCCGTGCTTACGGCAAAGTGTCCGAGGAAGGCAGCTTCGATCTCGTCGGTACGGCGCTGCCGCGCACCCAGCGCATCGTCGTGAACGAGGATGCGATCCAGTTTGCCGGGCGCATGGAGGGCGAGCGCATGGAGGGCAACGGCCATATCGGCAAGCGGCGCTGCACGGTGGTGCTTTCGCGGCTGGCGGCGCAATGAAGGCAGTCTGGTATACACGCCAAGGGCCGGCTGACGACGTCCTCCAGTATGGCGAGCAGCCGGCGCCGCATGCCGCGGCGGGCGAAGTGCGCGTGCGCCTGCATGCCTCGGGCGTCAATCCGGCCGATATCTACCGGCGCGCGGGAACGCGCTATGCCATGGAGGGCCCGCTCGTCATTCCGCACAGCGACGGCGCCGGCGTGGTCGACGAGATCGGCCGCGGCGTCGATGCGCGCTGGCTCGGGCGCCGAGTCTGGCTCTACAACGGCCAGCGCGGCGGGCGCTTGCACGGCACCGCGGCGCAATACATCGCGCTCGACGCCGATCTCGTCGCCGAGCTTGCCGCCGATACGCCGTTCGCACAGGGCGCGTGCCTCGGCATCCCCTGCATGACCGCGCATCGTTGCGTTACCCTGGGCGGCGAGCTGGCCGGGCGCACCGTGCTCGTCACCGGCGGCGCCGGCGCGGTCGGTCACTATGCGCTGCAGTGGGCCAGGCACTTCGGCGCTCGCGTCATCGCCACCGTCAGCTCCGCGGACAAGGCCGCGCACGCGCGCGCGGGCGGCGCAGACCTCGTGATCGACTATCGAACCGAGGATGTCGCGGAGCGCGTGCGCGCGTTCTCGCCCCAGGGGATCGATCACGTGGTCGATGTCGACTTCGGCGGCAACCTGCCAGCGTGGTGGCCGGTGCTCGCATCGAACGGGTCGATCGCCTACTACGCGACCGGCGGCAATGTCACCCCGACCTTCCCCGCTGCCGAAGCCATGCGTCGCAACCTCTCGCTGCACGCGGTCCTGCTCAATAGCGCGCCACTCGCCGCGCGCCGGCGGGCACAGGAAGATATCGTCGCCTGGCTGCACCGCGGCGCAATGATCCACAGCGTTTCGTCGTTGCATCCGCTAAGCGACTGCGCGCAGGCGCATCGAGCCGTCGAAGCGGGCACCAAGCGGGGCACCGTCGTGGTCGATTGCAGTCGCTGACGCTCGCCCTCGCCGAGCTCCGCCGCCGCGTCACGTCGAGCCGGCAGAGAGCGAACGATGGACGTTCGCGCAACGACAATGCGTGGGTCGAAACCAAGAACGGGACCAGCGTGCGAAAGTATTCTGCTTATGCCACATCGCACAGCAACCGATCCTCTGCCGGGCGCTGCCGCCGGCTGTTCCGGCAATGCGCGGACACTGGGATAATGTACCCGGTCACATCCCCAACCTTCGATGGAGGACGTCATGGCACAACGCCTGGCATACGTCACGGGCGGCATGGGCGGCATCGGCACCGCGATCTGCCAGCGGCTGCACAAGGAAGGCTTCAAGGTTGTCGCCGGCTGCGGTCCGACGCGCGATTCTCGAAAATGGCTCGATCAGCAGAAGGCGGCCGGCTACAGCTTCCATGTTTCGATGGGCAACGTCGCCGAATGGGACTCCACCGTCGAAGCATTCAAGGCCGTTAGAGCCGAGCACGGGCCGGTCGACGTGCTGGTGAACAACGCCGGCATCACCCGCGACGGCCTGTTCCGCAAGATGACGCGCGCCGACTGGGATGGCGTCATCAATACCAACCTCAACAGCCTGTTCAACGTCACCAAGCAGGTGATCGATGACATGCTGGACCGCGGCTGGGGACGCATCATCAACATCTCGTCGGTGAACGGCCAGAAGGGGCAGTTCGGGCAAACCAATTACTCGACGGCGAAGGCAGGCATCCACGGCTTCACCATGGCGCTCGCGCAGGAGGTCGCCACCAAGGGCGTGACGGTAAACACCGTTTCGCCGGGGTATATCGGCACCGAAATGGTCCGGTCCATCCGCCCCGACGTGCTGGAAAAGATCGTCGCCACCATTCCGGTGAAGCGTCTCGGCACGCCGGAGGAAATCGGCTCGATCGTGGCCTGGCTCGCGTCCGACGACTCTGGCTTCGCCACCGGCGCCGACTTCTCGCTCAACGGCGGCCTGCACATGGGCTAGCCCTGGTACGGACGAGGGTCACTTGGAGAGACTGACCAAGGTCGCACCAAGGTCGATTTGCACCACGGAGGGACCGGGGAGGGACCGGGGTCGGACCACGGCCGATTTGCACCCGTCATTTGAGCTCGATGCGAGCGTCCTGCACCACCTTCTTCCACTTCGCGACATCGGCGCGGACGATCGCTTGAAATTCCTCGGGGGTGTCGGTGGTGTCGATCGTCATGCCGACGCTTTCGAGCTGCGCGTGCACTTCGGCTAGCGCCATGACCGTGTTGATCTCGCGCTGCATGCGAGCGACGATGTCCGCCGGCGTGCCGTGCGGAAAGAGAAAGCCGAGCCAACCGTCGGCCTGGTAGCCCGGAAAGCCGGCTTCGGCCACCGTTGGTACGCCGGGCAGGATCGAGGCTCGCTTCCTGCCGGTGACCGCGAGTCCAGCGAGCTTCCCCGACTGCACGTGCGGGGCCGGCGTCGAGATTACCGACATGATGGCGCCGACCTGCCCGCCCATCACGTCCGCGAGCGCCGGCGCCCCGCCCTTGTACGGCACCAGCACGAAATCGACCCCGGCGGTGCGCTTGAGCAGCTCGCCGGCGAGGTGAGCGATGCTGCCGAACCCGGGGCACGCGACATCGATCTTGCCGGGCGAGCGGCGCGCGAGCGCGACGAAGTCGGCGAGCGAGCGCGCCGGCAGCGACGGATGCGCGGCGAGCAGCGTCGGCACGGTCACGGCCTGCGTGACCGGCGCGAAATCCTTGATCGGATCGTACGGCACGGATCGGTACAGGGCCGGCCCCATGGCGATCGAGGACACCGAGCCGAGCAGCAAGGTATAACCGTCGGGCGCCGCGCGCGCGACGACTTCGGTGGCGACGTTGCCGCCCGCGCCAGGGCGATTCTCCACGACCACGGTGCGACCCAGCCGCGTGCTCAAGCGCGTGGCGACCGCACGCGCGACGAGATCGTTCGCACCTCCGGCCGCGAATCCCACCAGCATGCGAATCGGCTTGCTCGGAAAAGCTTCGGCCGCTTGCGTTGCCGCCGTGACCGCGATCGATGCCGCCGCCACCGTAGCCGCCGCGAGCCTGGCGAGCGCGCCGCGTTTGCCGGGTGTCATATGTCCTCTCCTGTGCGCGACACGCCGCGATTTAGCCGCTATTCTAGCGCGGCCCCGCACCCGGCCAGCCACGCATTCATCCGAGCAAGTCGCATTGATTCCGCATGAGCACCTCTGGATCCCCGTCACGTTGTTCGCGGCGTTCGCCCAGACCATACGCAATGCGACCCAGCGCAATCTCACGGCATCGCTGGGCACGCTGGGTGCCACGCTGGTGCGATTCCTGTACGGCATTCCGTTCGCGGTGCTGTGGTTGGTGCTGGTTCAGCGGCTCGGCGGCTTCGCACTGCCCGACCCGAACTGGCGCTTCGCCGGCTGGATTGTGCTCGGCGCGATCGGCCAGATCGGCGGCACCGCGCTGCTGTTGCAGGTGATGCGCGAGCGCAACTTCACACTCGGAGTCGCGTATTCCAAGACCGAGGCGATCCAGGTCGCTTTCTTCGGCTTCATCTTCCTCGCCGACCCGTTGCGCCCGGCGGCCTTGCTCGCCGTGTTCTTCGGCACCCTCGGCGTGCTGCTCATGTCGCCCATCGAGCGCAAGCATCCGCTCAAAGCCCTGCTCGGCGGCTGGACGACCCGCGTCGCGCTGTTCGGGCTGGCGTGCGGCACCTGCTTCAGCTTCGCCTCCGTCGGCTATCGCGGCGCGTCACTGGCGCTGGAAGGAACGCCCTTCCCGATGACAGCCGCTTATGGCCTGGTGGTGGCACAAGTGATTCAGACGCTCGTGCTGGGCGGTTGGCTCGCGAGCCGCGACGCCGGAACCATCGTGCGCGTCGTGCGGGCGTGGCGCGCCTCGCTGCTCGTGGGCTTCGTGGGCGCGGTTGCGTCGGCCGGCTGGTTCGTGGCGATGGCGATCGAGCCGATCGCCCACGTTCGCACGCTGGCGCTGGTCGAATTGCTCTTCGCCTACGTCATCTCGCGCCGCTTTTTCCGCGAGCGCCTGACGCGGATCGAATCGATCGGCATCGGGCTGTTGTGCGTCGGGCTCATCACCGTCACTCTCGGGCGTTGACGCCGCGGCCAGCGGATGCGCCGGTTGCTCAGCGCTCGATCTGCACCGTCATCACCACTCGCGCGCGCACCGTCACCGGCCCGGCTTCGATCGGCGTCGAGGCCGTGACATCGGCACGCGCCATCGCGGCCTCGCGCACGAACGGCCGCACCGGCGGCATATCCTGCTCGACGACCGAGGCGACTTGGCCGAGCTTGACGTTGAGCGCCGCGGCGATGGTGGCGGCCTTCTGTTGCGCTTTGACGACGGCGTCGCGCAAAGCGCGGCTCCGCGCGGCATCGGGATCGGCCAGGGTGAACGCCACGCGCTGCACCTGGTTCGCTCCGGCGGCAATCGCAATGTCGATCACTTCGCCCAGTCGCGTCAATTCGGCGGTTTCGAGCTTGACGATGTTGATGGCCTGGTAGGCGACGACCCGCGCCGGCTCCCCGTCGCGCGGCGTGGGCCCATAGACCGGGCTCAGGTGGTAGCTGCCGATGCTCAGCCGCGCCTTGGCGCCAAGCGCCTTGCGTACCGCCGCCAATACGGCTTCCATGCGCGCGCTGTTCTGCTTGGCCGCGGCCGCTGCCGTATCCGCGCGGGTCGACACCCCGAGATCGAGCAAGGCGCGGTCGGGCGGCACTTCGAGATCCGCATCGGCCGTGACTTCGACATGCGGCGCGCGCAGCGCTGCGCCGGGTACGAGCATGGCTGCGCCGGAGTCGGCACACGGCGCTGGGCTCGCCCACAGCGCGGTTGCGAGCAGCAGTGTGCGTACGATTGATCGCGACAGGCTGGCCATTGCGCTCATTTCGACTCCCACCATCGAGTAATCCCATCGGCACGACCTGGTCCTGACCGCCTGCGCTCGTTCATATCGACTCCGTCTACGATGGGGTCGCCGATGCATCCGCCGTACCCCGGCCACGGCTGCACGCACGAGCGCCCCTGCGGCCGGGCAGAGAAGCGCCGCGGCCCGCATCGTCA
This sequence comes from Burkholderiales bacterium, assembly GCA_020848435.1. Classification (GTDB taxonomy): domain Bacteria; phylum Pseudomonadota; class Gammaproteobacteria; order Burkholderiales; family WYBJ01; genus WYBJ01. Next base: position 141,592 of record JADLAC010000051.1, read on the forward strand.
TTGCGCCGTGATCCCCGCGCTTTTCACGATCTTCGCATAACGGCTGGTCTCGGAGCGTACGAACGCCGCCAGCTCTTCCGGCGAGCTCGGCCACGCCTCGAAGCCGATGGCGGCGAGCTTGGCGCGAAACTCTGGGCTCTCGAGGCCGCGCACCGTGTCGCGATTGAGCTTCGTCAGGATGTCTCGCGGCAAGCCCGCCGGTGCGTACAGCGCCCACCAGATCGCCATGGTGAAGCCGTCGAGCCCGGCCTCGCGCGCGGTCGGGACCTCGGGCAGCGGCGCCGAGCGCTTGTCCGCGAGCACCGCGAGCGCCTTGACCTTGCCGGATCGAATCAAGCCGAGCGATGACGGAATCGACACGATGACCTCGTCGACTTCGCCCGACACCAGGGCGGTCGCCGCTATGGTCGCGCCTTTGTACGGCACGTGCACGAGGTCGATGTTCGCGATGAGCTTCAGCAACTCGTTGGCAAGATGGTTGGTGGTGCCGGCGCCGCCCGAGCCGTAGTTGAGTTTGCCGGGATGCTTGCGCGCGAGCGCGACGAACTCCTTGAGGTTTCTTACCGGCACCGAGCGATGGACGAGAAAGACGTTGTCTACCGACGCGAGGCGCGAAATCGGCGCCAGGTCGCGCTCGGCGTCGTAGTGCAGCTTCGCATACAGCGAAGGGCTGAGCGCGATCGTGGGGTTCGTGACCACCAGCGTGTAACCATCGGCCGGCGCCTTGGCAGTCAGCTCCAGGCCGATGTTGCCGCCCGCGCCGACACGGTTGTCGGGTACGACGCCGACCCCGAGGCTCTCGGCGAGCTTCTGGCCCACGGCACGGCCGATGATGTCGCTCGGCGAGCCGGGCGGAAACGGCAACAGCAGCCGGACGGGCCGGGCGGGATACGGCTGCGCGCCGAGGCCGCCCGCGAAGGCGACCCACAACGCGCCGCACAGCAGCGCGATCTTCAGTCTTCTCGCCATCACGTCGTGCCCTCCTTCGCTGCCTGCCGCCGGATCGGCCGATTCGCCGCCTCGACCCGGCGAGGCGCCGATACCCGATCGCATGCCCATACTCGCCAGCCGCAGTGCGCCCCGGCGAGCGCGCGGTGCCGGTTCATCAATCCGCCGGCAGACCGTTACGCAGCAGATCGCGAGCGATGAACCAGCGGTGAATCTCGCTCGGACCTTCGTAGATGCGGAAGGGACGGCAAGCGCGGTAGATGTATTCGATGGGCATATCCTTACTCATGCCCATGCCGCCGAACATCTGCATCGCCCGGTCGGCCACGCGCGCGATCATCTCGCTGCCCTGGAGCTTCACCATGGCCGCATCGCGGCGCCAGTTCTTCTCGCCCTGGTCCATCTTCCAGGCGAGCCGCCAGGTGATCCAGCGCACCATTTCCATCTCCTGCCAGCTATCGGCGATGAACCATTGCACCGCCTGGCGATCGGCGAGCGGCGCGCCGAAGGTCTTGCGCTCGTTCGCCTGCGGGATCATGAGATCGAGACAGCGCCGGGCATAGCCCATCGCCCGACACGCGATTTCCATGCGCCGCACGCCCAGCCGGTTCTGCATCGGCGCGAAACCGTTGCCGACCGTGCCGAGCACCTGGTCCTCCGACACCTCGACGTTGTCGAAATACACCGCGTACGGCGCGTGCTCGCCCAGCGTGTTGAATACCGACGGGATCGACATGCCCGGCGTGCCCTGGTCGACCAGGAAAGCAGTGATGCCGCCGCGTGATCCCTTGGCCGGATCGGTCAGCGCCATGACGATGATGAAATCGGCCTTGCGCGCGCCGCTGATGAAAATCTTCTGGCCGTTGATGGTCCATTTGCCGTTCTTGTATTCGGCGCGGGTTTTCATGTCGGCCGGGTCGGAGCCCGCGCCGGGCTCGGTGATCGCGATCGCGCTTTTCTTCTCTCCGCAGGCGTAGGGCAACAGGTATTTCTCGATCTGGCCGCCCTTGCAGGTCTCGCGCAACATCCACAGGTTCGGACTGTCGGGCGGCAGGATGAACGGCGTGATGCTGTATTTCATTTCCTCGATCACGACCGCCTTGGCCAACATGCCCAGGTTCTGGCCACCGTATTCTTCCGGCACGTCGATGCCGTAGAGCCCGATGTCCTTCGCCTTGCGCGCCAGCGCCCGTTCGACATCGGGCGCGATCAACGGCGCATCGGTGAGCCCGCGCTCGGCTTCGCGCCGGATCACTTCCTTCTCGAGCGGGATCATCTCCTCCTTGACGAAGCGCGCCACGGTATCGCGCAGCATGCGTAGCTCTTCGGGCAACGTGAAATCCATCGGTGCAGCTCCTCGACGATTGACGATCGATTCTATCGTGGCCTCGAGGAGACCGCCGCGCTGCGCGGCAAGATGGCAATCGGCAGCGCGCGATTCGGCGTCGCGTGCCGGTGCGTGGCGCACGGCACGCCGCGGCTGCGTGGCCCGAGCGTATGCGGGCCGCCGCGCTACTGCGGCTCGATCTTGGCCATGCGGCAGATCTCGGCGTAACGCTTCAGGTCGGCGCGAAAGACCTTGGCCCACTCTGCCGGCGGCAGGCCCTGCGGCTCGTAACCGTTGCTCAGGAAGTGGTCGCGCACCTGGGGCTGCTGCAACGCCTTGTGCACGGCTTCCTGAAAGCGGGTGGCGATCGGCAGCGGCGTCCTGGCTGGCGCGAACACGGCGTGCCAGCCCGCATCGGCGTAGTAGCCCGTGAGCCCCGCCTCGGCGATCGTCGGCACCTCGGGCAGCGAGCTCAGGCGTTTGCCGCCGGTGAAGCCGAGCGCGCGCACCCGTCCTGCCTTCACGTGCGGAATGCCGACCGCGGCGGCCGGATAGTGCAGATCGACCTCGCCCGACAAGGCCGCGGTCATCGCCGGTGCACCGCCCTTGTACGGCACGTGAATCATGTCCGTGCCCACCATGGAGGCCAACAGCGCTCCGGCGAGATGTTGCCCGTTGCCTACGCCCGCCGTGCTGTAGCGCACGGTGCGTGTCTTCGCCAGCGCCACCAACTCTTTCACCGACTTCGCCGGAAAGGCGATATGCGCCACCAGCAGGTAACCCGTGCCCAGCGCGTAGTTCGTGACCGGCACGAAATCACGCTCGACGTCGAACGGCATCTTCTTGACGACGTTGGGATTGACCGCGAAGCCGAACGAGGTGGCGAGCAAGGTATAGCCGTCCGGCGCGCTCTTCGCCACGATGTCCGAGCCGAGAATGCCGTTGGCACCGCCGCGGTTGTCGATGACGATCGGATGGCCGAGATCCTGCTCGACGACGCGAAACAGCACCCGTCCGAACACGTCGACGTTGCCCCCCGCCGGAAACGGAATGACGAGCCGGATCGGACGGCCGGGATAGGTGTCGGCAGAAACCGCCACCGGCGAAAACAGCAGTGCCAAGGCCATGACCGCGCGCAGCATGAGATTCCTCCGAGAATGCAATCACCTTCGCCGCGAGGCGGGCGCTACGCGGCCAGACCGATCTCTCGCATGTAACGCAAGACGCCGGGATGGATGAGATCGCGCCGGAGCGCCGCCGCGAGCGTGTTCTCCAACGTCGATTCGCGTGCCTGCTCCAGGCGCTGGGCGAAGCTCGCCTGCGCGCGGTGCAGCGCGCGCGCGAGCCGGTAGGCCACCTCGTCGGGGAGTGACGCGCGCGCGAGCACGAACGGCCACGATCCGACCGATGCAATCGCGCTCGCCTGGCCCGGATAGCTGCGCTCGGGCATGGTCGTCTGCTTGAGGAAGCTATGTCGTGCCTGGATGCGCGCGATCTCCTCGGAGCTGGGCGCGATGAAGCGCGCAGCGCGCGGATCGCGCGCGATGGCGAGGAACGGCGGCCAGCCCACGCCGCCGCCCCACATCGCCGCGGCACTGCCCGCGATCACCTGCGGCGGACCGTCGCCGGCTTTCTCCAGCAGGACCGGATCGAAGTCCTGCTTGAAATCGTAGCCCAGCCCATCCATGACATAGCGCGCGAGCACGATGAAACCCGAGCTGGCGGCGCCCCACACGATGCGCTTACCGGCCAGGTCGGCAATGCGGCGATAGGGACTGTCCGCCAGCACCATGAACATACCGGCTTGGGAATAGGTGGCGTTGATGATGCGGATGCGCTCGGCCTTGGGCCGCCCGAGCGCGTTGACCGCTTCGTAGGTCACTTCGCCGGTTACGAGGCCAAGGTCGAGCCGGCCCTCGTCGAGCGCGACGATGTTCTCGTTGCTGCCCTTGGTATTGCGCGTCTCGATGGCGAGGGTGTCGTCCATCTCGTTGAGGATTCGCGCATACGGATCGCCGTAGGCCGGAAAGCCGCCGCCGGGGGTCGCCGTGCCCATTACGATTCGCGTCTTGTCGGCCATCGATACGCCCTCACTGCGGTGCCTGGTCTGTCGTTCCGAACGCAAACTGCGCCGCATGCCATCGGCCGGGCTTGAATGCCGGACAACGCATTCGGTACGGCCGTGCAACGCACATTTTCTCCTCCCGCACGTCGCCCACGCTTTCGCTAGGCACGGCCAGTATCGCACAACGACAGCCTCGTCAGCGCGCGCCTGACGCTGCAACGCGTCCGACGCGAGGGATGGATCGAGCGCGCGAGGCTGTATGTGTCGCGCAGCTGCCATGCAAGCGTTCGCCATCGCTCGTCTGCTGCTGGTTTTCATCCACCTGGTGGCGTTCGCGGTGGCGCTCGGCTGCGTGCTGCGCGAGGACGCCAAGCTGTTGTCGCACCAGCCGCTCGATCGCGATTCGCTGCGCACCGCGGCACGCCTCACCCCAGGCGACGTCCCGCGCCTGCGCTAGCCGCTTGCGCGGTTGACCGCGCTGCCGCGGCTGACGACAATCCCCCCACGCTTCGCATTCACAACATCTCGCCGGTGTCACCGGCGCACGGGAGGCCTGGCCATGGAAGTGACTTCGACGTTGCGTGTGATCGACGAGGCGGACTATCCGGGCGCGCCCGGAGTGACGCAGGGCCAGACCTACAAGCGCCTGGTCGGATGCCCCGAGGTGGTCGCGACCGACCGCGTACGCCTGGGACGCGCGAGCTACGTGCCGGGCACCTACGAGCAACTGCACTGGCATCCGATCGAAGCTTGCTACTACGTGATCTCCGGCCACGCGAGCGTGCGCGACATCAACGGCAGGCAATACGAGGTCGGGCCGGGCTCGATCATCTACGCCCCGCCCGGCATCGCCGGAGCGCACGAATGGGAAGTCAAGGAGGGGCTCGAACTGCTCGACATTCGCGCCACGACCGAAACCAACCGCAAGATGCAGTTCACGGTCGACAAGGCGACCCGGCGCTCGTACATCGATATCGACGAGCTGGCCAAGCGCGAAGGCATCGCTTTCAAGTCGCACTATTGAGCGGCGCTCGGGCGCGCGTTTACCGGCCGCTCGCGAAAGCACCCGCATGCCCGCCTGCACGGGGCTGGTAGCGTCCGCCACGCGCACCCCGGCTTTGAGATAGCTATTGCGACCGCAGCGGCGCTTTGTCCTGCACGTGGCGCGAGCTACCTTATTCGTCGACGGTGATGATGCGCCGCTCCTCGACCGAGGCGAGCACGGCCCGCGTGGTCGCGACGACGTGCACGCTCTCTTCGCCCGTGGGCAGACCGCTCGGCTTGCCCTTGACGTCGCTTTCGAACGCGGGGATCTCCAGGTCGTAGTTGGGGCTGGCGGCGAAGCGCTCTTCGCGCGTGCCCTTGGCGTCGCGAATGCGCAGCACGTGCTCGTCGGCGAAACGTAACGCGGAGGTCACCAGCGTGGCCTGGGTGCCCTCGATGACGAGGTTGTTCTCCGGGCTTGCGATCTCGCGCGTGGCGCGGATCAGCGCGTGGCCGTCGTCGGCGAGGCGGCCGAGGATCGTGATCTGATCGTCCGGTGATCCGAGGGTGCGGTCGGGATGCGTGAATGCGCTCACCTCGGCGAAGCGCTGTCCCGTTATCCAATGGATCTGGTCGATCAGGTGGACGCCGACATCGAACACCACGCCGCTTTGGCGCACGTCCTTGCGCCAGGTCGTGCGCGGGGGCATGGCCGAGGAGCGCTCGATCGAGATGGCCGCGACGCGCCCGAGCGCGCCCGAACGCACGATGTCGCGCGCGCGGTTCACGGCCTGCTCCATGCGCAACTGGTGCGCGATGCGCAACACGATGCCGGCGCCGCGGCAGGCTTGCACCATTGCGCGCGCATCGGCAACGCTCATGGCGAAAGGCTTCTCGCACAGCACGTGCTTGCCGGCGCGCGCCGCCGCGAGCACGGCATCCTTGTGCAACGCGTTGGGCGTGGCGACGTAGACCGCATCCACGTCCGCATCCTGCATCATGTCGGAGAGCGTGGCGTGGACCCGCGGCACGCCGAAACGCTGTGCGAAGGCTTGGCCTTTCTCCGCTGAGCTGCCCAGGCAGGCGGCAATCTCGGACCCCGGACTCTTCTTCATGCCCGGACAAACGAGATCCGTGCTGACCCAGCCCAGACCGATGATGCCCCAGCGAAGGCGCGATGTGCTCATGTGTGTTTTCCGTTCCGATCGTCAGTTGGATTGAATGCCCGCTTCTTTCGCGAGCTGTGCGAACTCCGTGACCTGCTTGCGCAGGAACGCCCCGAACTCGTCCAGCGAGGCGCTCGCCTTGAGCTCGATGCCGCGCTCGAGAAAGCGGTTGCGTGCTTCGGGCACCGCGACCGCTTTCACCATCTCCTGGCGCAGCCGCTCGCGCAGCTCCTGCGGCGTGCCCGCGGGCGCGGCCAGGCCGTTGAAGGTCGTATCTTCGAAACCGCGCAAGCCCGCCTCCTCGATCGTCGGCAGATCGGGAAACAGCGGCGAGCGCGTCCTGCTGGTCACGCCGAGGGCGCGCAGCTTGCCGGCGCGGATGTGCGGGAACGACGTGCTGATCTGGTCGAACATAATCATCACCTGGCCGCCGACCAGGTCGATGATGGCCGGCGCATTGCCCTTGTACGGCACGTGCAGCATCTTGATCGCCGCCTGCCGGCTGAACATCTCGGCGGCCACGTGCCCGGTCGATCCGCTGCCCGCGGAGGCATACAGCAGCTCGCCCGGACGTTGCTTGGCGAGCGCGATCAGCTCCTTGACGGTCCGCGCCGGCAGCGCGGGATTGACCGACAGCACCATCGGGATGTCGGCCATGAGCGAAACAGGCAAGAAATCCTTGAGCGGATCGTAGCCCGCCGCCGCGACGATCGCAGGCACGCGGGCGAAGGTATTGGACACCGCCAAGAATGTGTAGCCGTCGGGCGCCGCGGCCTTGACGAGGCGCGTGCCGACGATGGCGCTCGCGCCAGGCCGGCTTTCCACGATGAACTGCTGGCCGAGCGCCTTGCTCAACTGTTCGGCCACCGCACGCGCGACGATCTCCTGGTTGCCGCCTGCGGCGACCGGATTGATGAAGCGTACCGGCTTCACGGGATAACCCGCCTGCGCGTACGCATCGGCGCAGGCGAGCAGCGCGCAGGCGCCGAGCACCGCGGCCGAGCGCGCAGCGGCGTCGACGCCGCCGGCGTAGTCACCGCGCCCGTGCGCATGCAGGCGCCACGCAGCCTTTCTTGGCGCCATTGGCGTGGCGGCCGAATATCCGATCGAAGCCGGTGCAAGCATCATTACCTCCGCTGGTTATTCGTGCAGCGGCTACCCGCTATCGCGCGTGCCGCGGACACGCCGTATTGAATCACACTCGCCGCGGCAGGCCAGCGAGCTGGCGCAACACTTCAATGAAAGCGACGCTGTCGTGCTCGGCCAAACCTTGCTCGTAGCCTGCCTGCTGGAGCTGCGACCACAACGCGCCGACCAGCATCGGAGCGCCCACGCGCATGCCTTGCTCGAGCGCGAGCCGAGCGTCCTTGAGCGAGGTCTTCACCTGGCCTTCGGCAGCGTAATCGCCCGCGAGCATCTTCGGGCCCTTGTCGATCATGGTCTTGGAGCTGCACGCGGCGTCCTGCAACACGGACAAGAGGCTCGGGCCGTCCATGCCGGCCTTCACCCCGAGCACCAGGCCCTCGGCCAATGCCAGCCGATTGCCGAACAGGACCAGGTTGATGACGAGCTTGGCGAGCGCACCCGAGCCCACCGGACCCATCCGATAGCACGCTCGGCCGATCGCATCGAACAATGCTCGACAGGCCTCGAAGTCGGCCTGCGTTCCGCCCGCGATCACCACCAGGTCTTTCTTCCATGCCATCGCGCTGGTGCCGCTGACCGCAGCATCGAGGAATCTGATCGCGTGCTGTGCCAGCTCGGTGCCGATGCGCTCCGAATCTTGCGGGCGCGACGTGGTGGCATCGGCGACGATGAGCCCGGGCGCGGCGCCCTGTAGAACGCCACGTTCGCCGAGCACCACCTCGCGCACCACGTCGCTGGAGGGCAGCGACAGGAGCAGCCAACGCGCGCCCTCGGCTGCCGCGGCCGGGCAATCGACCGCGACACCGCCGCGCTCGCGCAGCTCGGCCATGCGCTGCGGGTCCGGATCGTAGCCGCGCACCTCGAATCCGCTTTGCAGCAGATGATGGGAAAAAGCCGACCCCATCAAACCGACGCCGACGACCCCGACGCGCTCGCCCATGCTGCCTCTCCCTGCGATGAGTGCCGGCCTTGGCCGGTCACGCCCGACGCGGCGCGATGGCCGCTGCCGCGTTGCCCACGTACGCACTGACCACTGGCGCGCCGTCAGGCCAGGCCAGTGCGATTGTAGCGGGACACTGGCCGCTGCGCTCTCGCGCCATGACAGCGCTCCGCCGCGTCGCGACGCGGCCGCGCGGGCAAGGCATAATCGGGGTGCCCGATACGTGCGGACGCGCACACTGCCCGGCAGGACGCAGAGCTTTGAGTGACGCAGAGCAAGCAGTGCACCCTCGCCCGAAGATGGCAGCCGGACGTGACGCCGCGCCGCGCCGCGCGCGCGTGCTGGGTGCCATCGGCTTCGCGCTCGTTGCCGGCAGCGCCGCACACGCGGCGACTCAAACCTATCCGGCCAAGCCGGTCCGGCTGATCGTCTCGTTCTCCGCCGGCAGCGGCTCGGACACCATCGGCCGGCTCATCGCCCGCGGTCTCACGCAGGCACTCGGCCAGCAGGTCATCGTCGACAATCGCGCCGGGGCCGCGGGCAATATCGGCGCGGAGCTGGCGGCGCGCGCGCCGGCCGACGGCTATGCCCTGCTGCTGGTAAACATGGGCCACGCCGCCAACGCCATCATGTACAAGAACCTGGGCTACGACTTGCGGCGGGACTTCGCGCCGGTCATGCAGATCGCATCGTCGCCTTCGGTGGTCGTGCTGCATCCTTCGGTGCCGGCGAAAACGCTGCCCGAGTTCGTCAAGCTCGCGAAGGCAAGGCCGGGCGACATCGCCTACTGCTCCGGCGGTGTCGGCACACCGACCTTCGTTGCCGGCGAGCTCTTCAAGCACCAGGCCGGGGTGAACTTGCTGCACGTACCCTACCGATCCGGCGGCGAAGCCATCACCGCCGTGCTGGCAGGCGAAGTCTCGGTGTACTTCGCACCGATGGCGACCGCGCTGCCGAACATACGCCAGGCGCGCCTGCGCGCGCTCGCGGTGACCAGCAGCAAGCGGGTGCCGGTGCTCTCCGATTACCCCACGGTGGCCGAGATGGGGTATCCCGGCTACCAGGCCGGCAATTGGTACGGGCTCGCCGCGCCGGCGAAAACGGCGCAGGAAGTGATCGCCGCGATCCGCGGCGCGGCGTTGAACGCGTTGCGCACCCCGGAGATCAACAAGGCACTCACCGATCTTGGCTACGTCGTCATCGCCGACGAGCCCGATGATTTCGCCGCGCATATCCAAGCGGAGATCGACAAGCTGAGCCGGATCCTGCGCGACATCCGCGTCCAATGAGCGCCGCGCGCGTTTGCAATGATCCCCCCATGCACAATGCAAGGAGCAGGCGGCATGAAACTCGCGTTCATCGTCCACAACGAACACTACACCAGGCGGGTGATGGACCTCCTGGCACGCTGCCAGATCGACTACTACACGCGCTGGGAACGGGTGATCGGCAAGGGCCATGAAACCGAGCCGCACCTCGGCACCGGCACTTTCGCGAGCTTGAACGGCGTGTTCATGATCGCGTTCGAAGACGATGCCCCGCTCACGGCGTTGATCGGCGAGATCCAGGCGACCAACGCCGAGATCAAGCGCCGCGCCGACCATATCCGCCTGTTCCAGCTTCCGCTCGAGCGCATCGTCTAGCCAGACCGCGACGCCGCGCGGGCGGCGCGCTGGCCTTCAGCGCACGTCAACCCCTGCCGGTACTGCTGCTGCTGCTACTACTACTACTGGCACTGCTGCCGCTACCGCTGCCCTGTGCGGACGCCTCGTTGCGCTCCCGCAAGTACACCGGCAAGTCCATCGTCGGCGGGCGCGCCGGCACGGCGAACATTATGTCGCAGACGAAGCCGCGGTGATAATGGCGGTGACCGAGGATATGCAGCAGGATCTCGGCGCGCGTCATTTCACCGCGATTGCCACCGATCAGGGTGAAGCGTATCGGCTCTCGCAGCTCGCCCGCGCTGAGCCGATCGCTCCAGTCGACGTACCAGCCATCCACCGCCTGCTGCAAGCGCCACAGCTCGTCGAGCGGCGGATGGTCGGCGGTATTCCTCGCATCGTAGCCGTGCTCGCGGCCCTCGAGATGCGCCTGCCAGATGCGATCGATCACGTAGTTGTGATTGAGCGTATGCACCATGTTGCGAAAGAGGCTCGCGCGCGGCTTGACTGCCTCGCCTTGCGGCAGCCGCGCCACGGCATCGAACATGCGCTGATTTGCCCAGGCGTTGTAGCGGGTGAGCATGCGCGCGGTATCGGCATCCATGATCCGTTCTCCTTTCTAGACCCGACCGCGACCCCGGTCCGACCCTGGGTCAATTCGGCGCGTAGACCCAAGGATCGACGATGACGCTGCACGCCGGCACGGGCAACGGTGCCGGCACCTGGACCGCGGTGAAAGGCACCGGCGCGCCGCCCAACGCCTCCTGCCACGCCCGATGCATCGGATAGAACTGCGCGAGGTCGGTGTGGAACTGGTGGATGCGCACGACATTGTCCAGGGACGTGCCGCCCGCGCGGCAGAGGGTCTCCAGCGCGCGCACGATGTACTCCATCTGGCCGCGCGCCGCGGCGCCGAAGTGCGGCAAGCCCGCGCCCTTGGCAATGGCCGCTATCGGACCGCCCGCGTCGAGCGCCATGAGCCCGGAGCAGAACAGCAGATCGCCCGCGCGCACCGCGGCGGCGCCGAAGCTCATCTCCGCGGCAATGCCTTCGTCGATGACCTGCTTGCTGGTCTTGCCCGCATCGGTCAGCGCGACCAGGTTGATCTCTATGTTGCCCGGCACCAGGCCGAAATCGGCTGTCGGCACGACGCTGAGCGCGCATTGGCGCGTGCCAAAGTGAGCGTTCCAGACATCCAGGCAATGGGCCGTGTCCTCGACGTGGCGCAGGTAGATCTGCGCCTTCACGGCATTGGCGAGCGAGGACCCGGCGGCCTGCAGCGCCGGGACGAACTTCTGTTGGATCAGGTACTCGGTCTGGCGCCGAATCTCGTAGCCGCCCCAGCGGCTGTGCGCTGCGACGTGCGCCCGCGGATCGGGATTGCCGTCCGCGCCGCGCGCCATCTGCCCGGCCACGAACACGAAATCGCCCGCGCGCACCGCCGGCACGAACCCCGACCACACCGGTGACGTCACCGTCGGCGTGGGCACGCGCTTGGGTTCGAGGCCCGAGCCGGGCATCACGGCGAGCACCGACGCGGTAATGTCGGCACCGCTCGCCAGCAGGCTCGGCATGATGACCGAAGTGCTGGGCGGGATATAGCTGCCGAACGCCGCATGGCGGGCGAGGTGATATGGATCGACTGCCTTCCAGGTGGGATAGTACTGATCGAGCCGGACGGTGTTGGCGAAGTCGGTTCCGGCCGCCGCCAGCAGCTCCTTGAAACGGGCACAGATGAAGTCGCCTTCGCGCCGGTTGCGCGGCAGGCCGTGATGCGGCATGCCCGGCTTGCCCACGACATCGGGATGCAGGCCGCTTGCGTAGTCAAGGGCTTCGATGCCATTCAAGAACACCCAAGGACCCGCCTTCACCGCCGGCGCATGGTGGATGTCCGTGCCGGGAATGCGCATCGCTCTGATGGTTTGAATCTGCGCTGCCATGTGTCCTCCTGTGAAAATCGATGTCCACGCTCGCCGGCATAGCCGCCGGCAGCGAGGCTCGAGCTGTCCCGGTGATGATGATGATGCCGCCGCTAGGGCGGCGCGTTGCTCAGCGTTCCAGCTTGACCCCGGTCGCGCGCGCGACCGGCGCCCAGCGGGCAATCTCGTCCTCGAGAAACTGCGTGAACTCCCGCGGCGTGCTCCAGCGCGGCTCGCCGCCCAGGCTCTTGATACGCTCCTGCACGTCCGGCATCTTCAATGCGCGCACCATCTCCGCGTTGAGCTTGTCGATGATCGCCCGCGGCGTCTTCGCGGGTACCGCCGCCCCGGTATAGCCGACCGACTGGAAGCCGGCCACACCCGATTCCGCGATCGTAGGCAGGTCGGGGAGCAGGTTGCTGCGGCTTGGCGAGGCGATGCCGAGCGCGCGGATCTTGCCGCTCTGGATGAGCGGAATGGCGGTTGGCATGTTCACGAACATGAACTCGATGCGCCCGCCCATCAGGTCGGTCAATGCGACCGGGCTCGCGTTGTAGGGAACGTGTATGCCGTCGAAACCGGCTTGGCGCCGAAAAAGGTCGGTCGCGAGAAAGGGGGAGCTACCCACACCCACTGTCGCCCAGGTGGGACCGCCCGGCTTGGCCTTGGCATACGCAATCAGCTCCGACACGCTCTTCGCCGGCAGCTTCAGGTTCGCCACCAGGATGTTCGGATAGAGCGCGATCAGGCTGATCGCGGCGAAATCCTTGCGCGTATCGTACGGCAGCTTGGTGTAAATGCTGACGTTGATCGAGAACGGCGTCGACAGGAAGATCAGCGTGTAGCCGTCTGGCGGAGCCTTGGATCCGAGGTCGTAGGCAATGGTGCCGTTGGCGCCGGGTCGCGCGTCGTTGACGATAGGCTGCGACCAGGCTTCCGTCAGCTTCTGCGCGACGGTGCGCGCGAGCGTATCGGACAGGCCGCCTGCGCCGAAATCGATGATCCAGCGGATGGGCTTGTTGGGATAGCCCTGCGCCGGGTCGCCGCCCCTGGCTTGCGGCCATGCCGAGGTAGCGGCGCACGCGACCACCAGCGTCGCGGCCGTGCTGCGATGGATGAGGGCTCGCATGCGCTTCATCACAGGGCTCCTTCGCGAATACGTAAATCGACGCTAGCGGCGTCGGGCGCCGGGGCGCGCCGGCCGGGCCCGGGCGGCCGGCCGGGCGCGCTTCGCCGGCGATTTGAGTGCACGCGTGCGCTTGGGCTCCCACACCGCCGTCGCCTCGACTTCGATCAGCATGTCGGGGTGCATGAGCGCGCTCACGCCGATCGAAGTGATGCACGGCAGTGCACCGCGCTTCGAATGCTTGCCGAAGAACTCGACCCGCGCCGGTACCGCCTCGCGATGGAATCGCTCGCGGTCGGTGAAGAAAAACGTCATGTGCACGATGTCGTCCCAGCGCGCGCCGCCGGCTTCCACGGTGCGCTTGACGTACTCCAGTGCTTGCAGCGTCTGCACGCGCATGTCGCCTTTGCCGATGATGCCATCGGGGCCGATCGCCGGGTAGCCCGACATGCGCAAAGTGCTGCCGCCGGTCGTGACGATGGCATGGGCGATCTTTATCGGCCGGTACTCGGGAATATCCTTGTGCAAGCTCCCGGCATAGAACTGCTCGATGTCGGCGAGCACGATGCGGCGCTTCTCCATCTCATCCTCCCGAGTGCCGGTGCGGTTCGTCTCGGTAACCTTGGAGCATCCCGGCGCAAGCATACCCCCGAGGCCGGGCAGTGTCGCGGCGAGCGTGTGTATCATGCCAGTGCCATCGCCTCGAGCTGGACCCGCGCCGCGCGCAAGGGCAGATCGGCCACGGCAACGACGCTGATCGCCGGCGGATCATCGCCGAGCGCGGACAGGAGCACGCGCTGCACGAACGGGAAGTCCTGCATCTCGCGCACGTATAGCGTGATCTTCACGAGCTTTCGCAGCGCCGAGCCGAGCGAGCCGAGCAGGGCGTCCAACTGATTCAGGATCTCGCGGGTCTGGGCAGCGGCTGCGCACTGCGAGGCGCGCTCGAGCGTCAAGCCGCTCAGCGCCGCGCACACGGCACGCGCTTGCTCGGGGGGCAGATCCTCGATCCGCGCCAGCATGCGGGCGCGCGCGCCGTCGTAGCCCACCAAAGCCGAGGTGACGATGAGCTCGCCGCCGCGCCGGGCCGCAGCGCCGTAGCCGAGGCGCGCGACCCGCGGCGAAGGCGCCGCCGTTTCGAGCGCGCCGCCGCAGTACGTGATGGCCTCGATCTCGAGCAGAAAATCGCGCCGAGCCAGGCTATCGACCCCGATCAGCGTCGCCGGCGGTGCATGCTGCGGATAGAAGCTGCGGCCTTGCCGTTCCAGCTCGGGCAGCGCGGACATCGCGCGCAGGTAGACGTTGTGGCGCAAGACCTGGCGCGCATCGGTGCCGTGCTCAGCGAGCATGTCGTGCAGCAGGCGGTAGATCGTGTAGGTCTGCGCCGAGAGCGGCTCGAGCAGCATGCGTTCGGCCAAGCTGCCGCCAGGGCGCAGCCAGCGCGGATCGTCGAGCTGGTCCGGACCGTACACGATGAGGCCATTCTGCGGATGCGCACCGACCACGCCGGCATAGAAGGTGAAATCCGCGCAGCGCGACGCGAGCTCGTAATTCGACAGCGGGCCCTGCACGACGTGCCTGGAGGACAGCACTTCCTTCTTCACATTCGGCGCTGGCACGAGCGCAACCGGATCGAAATACACCAGCGCATCGGGATAGAGCAGGCCCGGAACCTGGGACGCGGTGCTGGGCGGCGCGACACCGCCCGCGAACAGGGCCGCCCGAGCACGCGCGAGCACCGGGAAGTCGCGCATCCGGCGCATGTAGATGCTATAGAACAGGAGGTCGGCGGGCGCGGCGCCCTGCTCGGCCAGCAGGATCGCGAGATCCTCGTAGATACGCACCGCCTGGGCGACGAAGGCTTCTTCCCAGCTATCGGGCGCGAGCAGACCGAGCGCGGGCACGGGCTTGCGTCCCAAGGCGGCGTAGCCGCTCAGCGGGAAGCCGGTGGATGCATCCAGCCCGACCCGGCCCGAGACGAACAACAATGCCCCGGCGCGCACGGCAACCGGAAACCCCGCCACCGGCGGCGCGACCCGGCTCTCGGTAATTACGCTCTTGGCGCTCATCGGCTGCGGGACGCGTCGCTCGCGCGTTTGCTCGCAGCGGCCGTCAGGACGTGCAGCGCATTGTCGCGGTAGATCTTGTCGCGGCTCGCCTGCGGCAGCCGCGTCAATGCGGGCAACGCGCGCTGCGCCTCCGCATCGCCGATGTCGAACGGGTAGTCGGTGCCGAACATCACCCGTTGCGCGCCCGCGATCTGGATGGTGAAATCGACCGATTCCGGGGAAAGCGAGCAGGTATCGAAATAGATCTGCTGGAAATACGCGCCCGGCGCCTTGGATACGTGCTGGCGATAGTAGGGATCGGCTTCCCAGCCTTGCGCCTCGTAAGCCGAGTCGAGCCGGCCGCGCAGGTAGATCAGGTTGCCGCCGCCGTGCGCGAGCAGGAGCTGCAAGCCGGGATGACGATCGAATACGCCTTCAAAGATCATGCGCGTCACGGCAAGCGTCGTCTCGAACGGCCACTGCACCAGCACTTGCATGCCGTACAAGGGAAAGCGCGACGGCGCTTCAGCCGACACCGGGTGCATGAAAAGCAGGATGCCGAGGCGCTCGGCGGCGGCGAACAATTCCGCGAATTCGGGCCCATCGATCGGCCGTCCCCCCGCGGTGCTCGGCAGCAGCGCGGAGCGACAGCCGTAGCGATCGACCGCGCGTTCGAGCTCGTACGCGCAGGCCGCCGGCTCAGCCATGGCGAGCGTGGCCATGAGCTCGAGCCGGCCGGCGCCCGCGGCAGCGATACGTGCACCATGCTCGTTCAAGGCACGCGCGTACTCGGCGTTCGCCGCGCCGCCGGGCCAGGCCACGAATCCCGGCGGCGGCCCGATCAATTGCAGGCTCACGTCGCGCCGCGCCAGGCTGGCAACGCGCTTGGGCACATCGAACAGGTTCTCGTCCAGCGAGTGCGCCGGCGAGTCGCCGCGCCGGATCCAGAAACGGCCGTCGGCGCGGCGCTCGGCAGATAGACCGTACGCGCTCTTGCGGCACAACCCGTCGAGGAACGCCTCGTCCAAGGCGTGTGCATGCGTGTCGATGATCATTGCGTCTCCTCGGAAGCGCTCGGTACGTGCGGACAACGCGACGCGGCGGCGCGGCTACCGCTCCGGCGGCCGATGCGCCACGCCGCGATCGGTTCCGTGCGGCGCCGGTTCAATCGATCCTGATGTTCGCCGCGGTCACGACTTTTCGCCATTTCGCCGCCTCGCGCCGGATCTGGGCCGTGAATTCCTCCGGCGTGTTGCTCATCGCGTCCATGCCGCCTGCGGCGAAACGATCGCGCACGCCCGGCTGCTTGGCGAGGCGCGCGATCTCGCCACTGGCACGCTCGGCGATCGCGCGCGGCGTGCCGGCAGGAAAGAGCACGCCGTACCAGACGTCGAACTCGTATCCGGTCACGCCGGCTTCGTGCACGCTCGGCACTTCCGGCAAAGCCACGTTGCGCTTGGCGCTGGTGACGGCCAGCGCCTTGGCGCGGCCGCCCTTCACCAGCGGGATCACGCTCGATATGCCGCCCATGCCGATTTGCACCTCGCCGCTCGCGACCGCGGTCAGCCCCGGCGCCGTGCCCTTGTAGGCGATGTGCAGCATCGAAATGCCACCGAGCATCTTCAGCAGCTCCATGCCCAGGTGCGATGCGCCGCCCGCGCCGCCGCTCGAATACACGAGCTTGCCCGGCTGGCTCTTCGCCATGGCGACGAGATCCTTGATGGATTGGATGCCGCTCGCATGCGAGGCCATGATGACGAAGGGCTGGCCGGCGACGAGCGATATCGGGGCGAGCTCCTTCTCCGGATCGTAGGGCAGCTTGCTCGACAGCGCCGGCAGATAAGTGAGCGGACCGTTGCTCGCGAGCAGCATGGTGTAGCCGTCGGGATTGCTCTTCGCCACCAGCGCAACGCCGATCACGCCGCCTGCGCCGGTGCGATTGTCGACCACCACGCTCTGGCCCCAGGCCTCACCGAGGCTCTGGCCGATCAGGCGCGCGATGATGTCGGTGCCCCCGCCCGGTGCGAACGGCACCACCAGGCGGATCGGCCGGCTCGGATAGCCTTCTGCCGCTTGCGCCGCTTCGACACTCACGGCGCTCGCAAACCCAAGCGCCAGAGCGATCGGCAGCACGGGCCGACAAGCGCGCGCAATCGCCGACCCTGGTCCGACCCCGCTCCGACTCTGGTCCGACCCTGGTCCAAATGTCAACGAGCTTCGCTGGCTCACATCTCCTCCGCAGGCGGCGTCGCGCCGGGTGCCAAGCTTACTGCCTTCGCCGCCTGCGCGCAGCAAGTTATAGAATCGGCCGCGTCATCACGAGGACTGAAATGAACGAGCGTATCGCGATACTCGGTGCCGGCGCCATCGGCAGCAGTATCGGCGCCGACCTGACCGAGGCCGGGTACGACGTCACCCTGATCGACCAGTGGCCCGCGCAAGTCGATGCGCTGCGCTCGCGCGGGGTTCGCGTCGTCATGCCCGACCGGGAAGTGCGCACGGCGGTCAAAGCGCTGCACCTGTGCGAGCTCGCGAGCGTCGATCCGTGCTTCGATATCGTCCTGATGGCGGTCAAGTCGTACGACACCCGCTGGCTGGCGCAACTGATCGAGCCGTATCTCGCCCCGGAAGGCTGGTTCGTCGGCACGCAGAACAGCATGAACGACGACGCCATCGCCGCGATCATCGGCCGCGGCCGCGTGGTCGGCTGTTGCGTCGAATTGTCGGCCGAGATTTTCACGCCCGGCATCGTGCAGCGAAACACGGCGCGTACGGGCACTTGGTTCGGATTGGGCGAGCTCGACGGCAAGCTCAGCAAACGCGTCTACGCTCTGGAGGCGTTGTTCCGCAACGTCGGCAAGGTCACCGTCACGAGCAACATCTACGGCACCAAGTGGACCAAGCTCATCGCCAACACCATGACCATGGGTCCGTTCGGCCTCCTCGGATTGAAGAACTGGGAAGCCGCGAAGCTGCCGGGGATGTTCGAGATCTCGGTCAGGCTGGGGCGCGAATCGCTCGCCGTCGGCGCCGCGCTCGGCTACCGCATGGAGCCCATTTTCGGCCTGCTCGCCGACGAATTCGCCGGCGCGAGCGACGAAGTGCTGGTGACGGCGATGAAAACCCTGCTTGGCCACGTGGGACAGAATTCGCGCACCGCGGTGGTTCACGACAATCTGAAGGGCCGCCGCACCGAGCTCGAATTCATCAGCGGCCTGGTCGCGCGCGAGGGCAAGGCGCGCGGCATCCCGACCCCGTGCAATGCCGCTGTCGCCGAGATCGATCGCCAGATCCACCGCGGGCGGCTCGCCATGGAACCGTCCAACTTCGAGCGCCTGAAGACGCTGATCGCGCAATACGCGTAATGGCCGCGCGTGTGGCGCAGGCCGAGATGGCGACAACGACGGTGCGACGCGGCGCGGTGGAAAACCCGCCGGGCTCCATCCGTGGCCGATGCGAGCGCCCAGGGTGGCTCACTCCGCCTTGATTCCGACCTCCTTGATGAGCGGCCACCATATCTCGATTTCGCCCTGGCTCACTCCGCCTTGATCCCGGCCTCCTTGATGAGCGGCCACCATTTCTCGATCTCGGCCTTGTGGTGCGCACCCAATGCCTCCGGCGTCTGCTGGTCGCGCGCCGGAATCTCCTGGCCGAGGTCGACGAAACGCTTTTGTACGGCCGGAATCGCCAGCGCATCCACGACGGCGCCGTTGAGCTTCGCGATCGTTGCCCGCGGCGTTGCCTTCGGCACCCACAAGCCGTGCCACACGGAGGTATGCAGACCCGGCAGGCCGGCTTCGTCCACGGTCGGGATCTCCGGTGCCGCTGCCTGCCGGTTCTGGGCGGTTACCGCGTAGGCACGCACCTTGCCGGCGCGCACGTGCATGACCGCGCTCGACACCTGGGTGACGAACATGTCGACCTGGCCACCCAGCAGCGCCGGCCAGACCGGCGCCGCGCCCCGGTACGCCACGTACTCGAACTTGGCGCCGATCTTGCTCTGGAAGTAGAGCGCGGCGATGTGCGATGCACCGCCGACACCGCCCGTGGCCATGAGGATCTTGTTCGGATTCGCGCCGATCCACGCGATCAGCTCCTTGAGCGTCGCGGCCGGCACGGCGTTCTTCGAGACGATGAGCTGCGGGTTGCTCGCGAGCCACGCGACGGGCTCGAGATCCGTCAGGAGATTGAACGGAAGATTGGTGTAGTACGCGCCGTTGACGACGTGGGTGCCCCAGTGGCCGATGCTGATCGTATGACCGTCAGGCGCCGAGCGGGCCACCTTGCCGACACCGATGCTGCCGCCCGCACCGGTGGTGTTGTCGACCAGGATGGGCTGGCCGAGGCTCGCGCGCAACGGCTCGGACAGGATGCGCGCCAGCGTATCGGTCGGCCCGCCGGCGGAGAACGGGACGACGATGGTGACCGGCTTGGTGGGGAAGCCTTGTGCCGCGAGGTGCTGGCCTGCCCCCAGGAAGACCATCGATGCAGCGGCTAGCGACAGCGCTTTCATGGTGTCTCCTCCTCGTCCAATGGCGTCAAGCGAGATGCTCGCGACGGCGAGCGCCTTCGCGGGCAAGCGTCGCGCTCAGTGCATGCTATTCCACTTGTATGCCCGCGTCCTTCACGACCTTGATGTTCTGTGCGACCTCGCGCCGAATGAAGGCGCCGAATTCCTCCGGCCCCATGACACCCGGCTCGAGACCCTGGTTGTTGAATGCTTCCGTCATCGCCGGGGTGTTGACCACGGCAGCGATGGCGGCGTTGAGCTTGGTGACGACTTCGCGCGCCACCCCGGCCGGGGCCAGCACGCCGTACCAGCCCGAGCGGTCGTAGCCCGGCACGCCGGATTCGTCCACCGTCGGCATCGAGGGCATGAGCCGCGTGCGCTTGATGGTGCTGATCGCGAGCGGGCGCACCTTGGCCGCGTCGAGCAGCGGCTTCGCGGCGGTGATGCTGGCGAAGATCATGTCGGTCTGTCCGGCGGCGGTCGCGGTGACGCCTTCGGACACCCCCTTGTAGGGCACGTGCACGGTCTTTACGCCGGCCAGGGAATTGAACAGCTCGTTGGCGATATGCGCCGAGCTGCCGATCCCCGAAGTGGCATAGTTGAGCTTGCCCGGGCTGCGTTTCGCCAGCCCGACCAGGTCGCGGATGGTGCGCGCCGGGACGTTGGGATGCACGACGACGACCCAGGGGCCGGTCACGACCCGTCCCACCGGGGTGAAATCGCGCTCGAGGTTGTAGGGCAGCTTGCGCCTGAGCGCAGGCTGCACCGCGTCCGCCGCCGGCATCATGAGCAAGGTGTAGCCGTCCGCGGGCGCCCTCGATACGGCTTCGGTCGCGATCAGGCCGCCGGAGCCGGCTCGATTCTCCACGATCACCGCTTGGCCGAGGGATTCGGTGAGGCGCTGCGCCAGCATGCGCGCGCTCACGTCGGTGGCCCCGCCGGCGGCGAATCCGACCAGGAAACGGATCGGCTTCGCCGGATACGATTGGGCGTGCGCCGCCGCGCCAGCGGCGGCAGCAATGCCGATGGCGAGCGCCGCATCGAGGACGCGCGTCATGACGCGCTCTGCTGCTCGGCGAACACCGCTTCGGCCACGCGGAAACTGTCGATTGCCGCCGGGATGCCGCAGTACACCGCGGCTTGCATGAAGACTTCGCGCACGTCCTCCGGCGTGACGCCGACGTTGGCCGCCGCGCGCAAATAGATCTTCACCTCCTCGGTGCGGCCCATGGCGGTCAGCATGCCGAGATTGATCAACGCGCGCGTGCGGTGATCCAAGCCGGGACGGCTCCATAGCGTGCCCCACACGTACTCGGCGATCAGCTCCTGGAACGGCCGATTGAATTCGGTCGTGTTGTTCGCGGCTGCGTCGACGTACTTGTCGCCGAGTACGCGCCGGCGCAGTTGCTGGCCCTTCTGATACAGATCTTCGTTCACGCGTATCTCCTGGACGTGCACAGTGGAATCGATTCCGGCTCGACGGCGAAGAGCGGGCGAGCGACCGCGCGCTCGGGCGTTGCCGGCGGCAGGCTCGATCGACACGGCGAGCTTCCTCGCTCGCAGCGGAGCGTGCCGTCCTTCGTTACGACGCTCGCTTCGAGCTTCGAATAATGATCGCTCGTATGCTAATCTCAACGCCGATCTGCCTCAAGGACGTCGCGCCACCTGCACCGCGGGCACGGCCGGGGAAATCACTCGCCGCACGCTCGAGACAGCGCTGCCGGCGCGACGCCCAGTCACGGCTACGGCCGGCGAATCGACGCGATACGGAGCTCGAGCCTTTGGATTTCGCACTGACACCCGAACAGGAGTTGATGCGCGACGCGATGCGGCGCCTGGTCGCGCGCGAGATCGAACCGCTGCTCGCCGATCACCCGGCCGAGCATAGCCTCCCGAAGCGGGCGTTCCTGCATGCGCTCGCCTGCCTCGCCGAGTTGGGCGTGACCGGCGCGCGCTTGCCCGAATCGGCCGGCGGAACGGGGCTCAAGATGCTCGATTACGGCATCATGATGGAGCAGTTGCCGCCGCAGATCGGCGTCTCCTTGATCGGGCACGAGGCATCCACCACGCGCCTGCATGCCGACGGCAACGACGAGCAGCGCGCGCGGCTGCTGCCCGACTTCATCGCCGGCAGGCGCTTGTTCTGCACCGGCTCGACCGAGCCGGACACGGGTTCCGATCCGCGCGGGGTACGCACGCGTCTCACGCGCAGGGGCGATCGGCTGCTGCTCAACGGCCGCAAGATGTGGATCACGAACGTGAGCGCGTGCGACGCGATCCTGGTGACCTGCCTCGATGCCCGCGAGGGCGAATCGAACGGCAAGGTGATCAAGGTGGTCGTCGAGCGCGAGCGCTCGAATTTCGACGCGCGCGAAATCGATACCATCGGCCTCAAGCAAGGGCTGCTCGGCGAGGCGGTATTCCAGGACTGCCCGGTGGAAGCGCGTAACGTGGTGGCTTCATCGGCTGGCGGCACCGAAGTGCTGAAGACGAGCTGGGCGGTCAACCGGCCGCTGTTCGGGCTGTTCGCCGTGCACCTTGCGCAACGGGCATTCGACATGGCGCTCGACTATGCCAGGGTCCGCAAGCAGTTCGGCAAGCCGATCGCCGCGCACCAGCTCGTGCAGAAGAACCTTTCCGACATCGCCACGGCGATCACCACCAGTCGCCTGCTGTGCTACCACGCCCTGGCGATGATCGATCTGGGAGCCGCAACCGAAGGCGTGGCCGCGATGGCCAAGCGCTATGCCCAGAACGCCTGCCAGGAAGCGCTGTGGCAGGCGATGAACGTCTTCGGTGCCATGGGGCTTTCGACCGAGGCCAAGGTGGAAGCGCTCTATCGGGACATGCGCATGATCGCGATTCCCGACGGCACCAACGAGATCCTCGCGCTCATCCACGGCCGCGACTTGACCGGCTTCGAAGCCTTCCGCGGCCTGGCGCCGCGCCCGTGAGCCCGAAACGCTGCCGCCCTCACGCACATCACAAGGAGCCCTCGATGACCTCTCCAGCCACCAACACGCGCGCCATCGCCGAGTTCGTCGCTTCCATGGGCAGCCGCGAGCTGCCGCCCGAAGTCCTGGATACCGCACGGCTGTGCCTCGCCGATTGGCTTGGGGTTGCGCTCGGCGCAATCCAGGAGCCCGCGGCGCACGTCGTGCACGACACGGCCAAGACCTGGCAAAGCGCCGGGCGCTCCACCGTGCTGCTGGGCGGAAGCGCCGCCGCGCCGATCGCGGCGTTGTGTAACGGCACCCTCGCCCATTGTCTCGACTTCGACGACACCTATGTCAAGGGCATCACCCACATCAGCGCCCCGGTGTGGGCCGCCACGCTTGCGGTTGGCGAGGCGCTCGGCGCGAGCGAGCAGGCGATGCTCGCCGCCTACATCACGGGCTTCGAGACGGCCGCCCGCGCGGGCTACGACCTGGGCGAGCTGGTGACCGCGCGCGGCTGGCACAGCACCGGTGTGTTCGGGCGCATCGGCGCAGCCGCCGCTGCCTCGGTACTGCTGCGCCTGGATGCCGCTGCGGCCGTGCACGCCTTGGGTGCGGCCGCGACCCAGGCGAGCGGGCTGACGGCGTCCTTCGGCACCATGGCGAAACCATTTCATGCCGGCAAAGCGGCGATGGATGGCGTCATCGCCGCTCAGCTCGCCGCCAAGGGATTCCGTGCGGCGGAAGGTCTGCTCGATCCCGGCGCCGGCCTGGACAGCGCGCTCATCCAGGATCGTGCCGGCACCATCCGGCCGGCGGATTTCTCCGGCTGGGAGATTCTGAACAACAGCTTCAAGCCGTATGCGGCGTGCCATCTCACCCACCCCGCGATCGACGCGGCGAAGGCGGTCCGCGCCGCGCACCCGAACGCTCCGAGCGCGCGCGAGATCAAGGTCGAGGTCGGTGCCTTGGCGAAACAGGTGACGGGCGAAAAGAGCGGCGCACCCACCACAGGGCTCGAGGGCAAGTTCGATCTCAAGTATTGCATCGCCCTCGCGCTGCACGGACACACGCTTTCCGCCACCGACTTCCGCGAGCCGCTGCGGCTCGATCCCGCGGTCGCCGCGACCGCCGGCAAGGTGCAAGTCAGCGCGCATTCCCGCTACGGCTTCGCTTCCGCACGCGTGCAAGCCGACCTGGGCCCGGGCGATCCGGTCGAAGCCGAGGTTTCAGTGGCGAAGGGCCATCCCGGCAATCCGATCGGCTGGAGCGACATGCGCGACAAGTTCACCGGGCTGCTCGACTACGCCCAGGAGGACGAGCGCACGCGGCTGTTCGCGCGCCTGAAAAGCTTCGGCGGCTCGGACAAGCCCGATGTGCTGCATCGCGCCGCCGACCTCGTGCGCTCGGCAAGCGCTTGACCGGGCGGGCAGGCCTCCAAGCCTGACATGGGGGGCAGGTCTTCCACGTTCCACCGATCACCGAGGGTCAGCCCCCCCACGTTGCCCGGGGGACGTGAAACGTGCACGACCTGACCCCGAACCCCATGCAAGACCTCAAACTTGCGTCAGTCCTTGCGCCCGCGCAAGCGCGGTTTGCGCTTTTCGCGAAAGGCGGCGTTCGTTTCCTTGCACTCGTCGGTGTGGAAATAGAGGGCGACCGCTTCGAAGCCCAGGTTGGAGATACCGCGGATATGCTCGGTATCGGCATTGAACGAGCGCTTGGCAATCGCGATCGCCGTGGGGCTGTGTCCCAGGATTTCCGCGCACCAGCGATCGACCTCGGCATCCAGCTCCGCGTCGGGCACGACTGCATTGACCAGCCCCATGGCCATGGCCTCGCGCGCGCTATAGCGCCGGCATAGGTACCACATCTCGCGCGCCTTCTTCTCGCCGATGCTGCGCGCGAGCAGGGCCGTGCCGAAACCGGGATCGACCGAGCCCATCTTGGGGCCGATTTGGCCGAAGATGGCGCCCTCGCCGGCAATCGTGAGATCGCACAGCGTGCACAACACGTTGCCGCCGCCGATCGCATAGCCGCGCACCTTGGCGATGACCGGCTTCGGCACGTCGCGGATGGCGGCATGCACTTCTTCCACCGGCACGCCGATGGTTCCGCGTCCGGCCCGCTCCCATTTCTTGTTTTTCGAATCGCCACCGACGCCGAAGGCACGCGTGCCCGCGCCGGTCAACACGATCACGCCGATCTCCTTGTTCCAGCCGGCGCGGCGTACCGCGTCTGCCACCTCTTCGTACGTCCCCATGCGGAACGCGTTGAGGGAATCGGGCCGGTTTACGGTGATGGTCGCCACGCCCTCCTTCTCTTCGTACAGGATGTCTTCGTATTGCCGAGCTTCCATGCTCTCATTCTCCTTTGAAATTGGGCGAGCGCTTGTCGAGAAAGGCCGCCTGGCCTTCTCTGCGATCCGCTGTCGTGAACAAGGTGGTCGTGATCTGCCGCTCGTAGGCAAGCGCATATTCCAGCGGCATCTGCAAGCCATTGTTCACCGCCGCCTTGGAATACGTGATACTGAGCGGCGCGCGCCGTGCGTAGGACTCCAAGCGCTCGAGCGCGCGCGGCAACACCCGCTCCGGCGCGACCACCTCGCTCACCAGCCGGATTCTCAATGCCGTCTCGGCATCGATGAAATCGCCGCTGAACAGCAGCTCCTTGGTCCATTCCGGGCCGATCAGGCGGGCGAGTCGCTGCGGCCCGCCGGCGCCCGCCACGGTGCCGATGCGCGAGCTGGTGATGCCGAACTGGGCATTGCTCGCCGCCACCCGGATATCGCAGGCGAGCGCCATCTCCAACCCGCCGGTCACGCAATAGCCATGGATCGCGGCGATGACGGGCTTGCCGATCGATTCGATGCGATCGTTGACCCGGCGGAACAAGTCGAGCCAGCGGCGCGTGTCTTCGACCGTGCGCACCGCGAGCGCCTCCTTGAGATCGCCGCCGGTGGAGAACACCTTGTCGTTACCCGTGATGACGATGCCGCGCACCGCAGGGTCGGCATCGAAGCCGGCCAGCGCAGCGTCGATGGCCTCGAACAGCTCGCGGCTGAGTGCGTTCTGCTTCTCGGGCCGGTTCATGCGGATCACGGCCGATGTGCCGTGGAGTTGGGTAAGAATGACCTCTGCCATGGGATATCCGTCGAAATGAGCTTGCGGCTATGATGCAACCGGGCGCACGCCAAGGCAACACGAACCGCGGCCGCGTTTCGGTGCCGGGAACCCGGCGTGCCGCAGAACGAGATCCGTCCCCGCTATGCGAGCACGTGCTCGAGCATGTACGGCATGATGCCGCCGCAGCGGCAATAGTCAATTTCCGCCGGCGTGTCGAGCCGCAGCGTGAGCGCGATCGCTTGCCGCGTCGCGTCGCGGCGTTCGATTTCGAGCGTCACCTGCGCGCGCGGCTTGTCGGCCTGCGACAGGCCCGTCAGCGCGAAGCGCTCGGAGCCGTCCAGCGCGAGGGAAGCCGCCGTCGCACCCGGGGGAAGCTGGCAGGGCAGCACGCCCATACCGACCAGGTTGCTGCGATGAATGCGCTCGAAGCTCGCGGCGACGATCGCACGCACGCCGAGCAAGCGCGTGGTCTTGGCGGCCCAGTCGCGGGCGCTGCCGGTGCCGTATTCCTCGCCCGCGATGACGATCAGCGGCACGCGCTCGCCCGCGTAGCGCATGGCCGCATCGTAGATCGCCATGCGCTCGCCGCTCGGCTGATGCACGGTGACCCCGCCTTCGATCCCGGGAACCATCCGGTTGCGCAAGCGCAGATTGGCGAAGCCGCCGCGAACCATCACTTCGTGATTCATCCGCCGCGCGCCGTAATTGTTGAAATCCTCGGGCGCGACACCGAGCGATTGCAGATGGAGCCCGGCCGGCGAGCTCGGCTTGATGCTGCCGATGGGGCTGATGTGGTCGGTCGTGATCGAATCGCCGAGGATCGCGAGCGCGCGCGCCCCGCTCAAGTCGCGCAGGCTCGATGCACGCAACGCAGGCTCGGCGACGAACGGCGGCTCCTTGATATAGGTCGAAGCGCCATCCCAGGGATAGATCTCCCCGCGCGCTTGCGGGATCGCTCGCCAGAGCGGATTGGCATTCGCGAAATCGGCCCCGTACACGCTGCGGTAATGCTCCGGGTTGCGCGCCGCCGCGGCCACTTGCTCGAGCTCGTGCGGCGCGGGCCAAACGTCGCGCAAGAACACGGGTCGCCCTGCCTCGTCCGAGCCGAGCGGCTCGGTCGCGAAATCGATGTCGATCCGCCCGGCAAGGGCGAAAGCCACCACGAGCGGAGGGCTGGCGAGGAACGCCGCGCGCACCGAGGGATGGATTCTCGCCTCGAAATTGCGATTGCCCGAAAGCACGGCGCAGGCGACGGCATCGTTGTCGTTGATCGCTTGCTCGAGCGCGGCATCGATCGGCCCGGAGGCTCCGACGCAGGTCGCGCAGCTATAGCCCGCCACGGCGAAGCCCAGCCTATCCAAATCCTGCTGTAGGCCGGTCGCATCCAGATACTTGCTGACCGCGACCGAGCCCGGCGTGAGCGAGGTCTTGACCCAAGGCTTTGCCTTCAAACCCCGGGCGACCGCCTTGCGCGCGACCAGCCCCGCCGCGAGCATCACCCCTGGATTGGACGTGTTGGTACACGATGCGATCGCCGCGATCACCACTTGGCCGTCGCGAACGGCTGCTGTCTCGCTCGTGCTCGCTCCGAGCGCGGGCTCAGGCGCCGCCGCGGCCTTGCCGTATCCGCCCTCGGCCACCGGCGCATCCAGCGCGCGCGCAAACTCGCGCTTCAAGGCGTCGAGACGGATTCGATCCTGCGGGCGTTTTGGCCCGGCCACGCTCGGCACGATCGCGGCCAGATCCAGCGCCAGGACTTGGCTGAATTCGACGGCACGCGGATCGGCGCTGCCGAAGCAGCCTTGGCGGCGCAGATAATCCTCGGTCAGCGCAATCGTGCGCGCTTCACGCCCGGTCTGGCGCAGATAGTCCAGCGTCACATCGTCTACCGGAAAGAAGCCGATGGTCGCGCCATACTCGGGCGCCATGTTCGAAATGGTGGCACGGTCGGGCACGCTCAGGCGCTTCACGCCATCGCCGAAGAACTCCACGAACTTGCCGACGACCTTGGCTTGCCGCAGCATGGAGGTCACGTGCAGCACGAGGTCGGTGGAGGTGACGCCCGCGGGCAGCGCGCCGGTCACGTGCACGCCCACGACGTCGGGGGTGAGCATGACGATCGGCTGAGCCAATGCCGCCGCTTGCGCTTCGATGCCGCCGACGCCCCAGCCGACCGTGCCCAGCCCTGCGATCATGCAGGTGTGGGAATCCGTGCCGACCAGGCTGTCGGGATAGTAGACGCCATCGCGCGACAGCACCCCGGGCGCGAGAAATTCCAAGTTGACCTGGTGCAGGATGCCGAATCCCGGCGGGATGAGCCGGATGCCCTTGTACGCCTGCGTCGCCCACTTGACGAAGCGGAAGCGCTCTTCGTTGCGCTCGATCTCCAGGCGCATGTTGCGCTCGAGCGCATCCGCGCTGCCGTGGTAGTCCACCGTCAAGGTGTGGTCGAGGACCATGTCGACCGCAACCTTGGGCTCGACCGCCGCCGGCTTCCTGTCGAGTCGCGCCATCGCGCCGCGCAGCGCGGTGAGATCGCCCAGCAGCGGGATGCCGGCCGCGCAGTTGAGCACCAGCCGCCCCACGACGAACGGAATCTCGCGCGTGCGCGCTGCGTCCGGCCGCCAGCGCGCAAGCTCCACCACGTGATCCTCCAAGACTTTGTGGCCATCGCAGTTGCGCAACAGCGACTCGAGCACGATGCGCAGCGACACCGGCAGCCGCGATACCCGGCCAACGCCCCGGGCCTCGAGCGCGCCCAGGGAAAAGATCTTCGCTGGTGTCGCGCCGGCAAGCTCGGTCGCTTGCGTGCAGGCCGCGCGCAGTGACTGACTCATTTCGATCCCCAAAAAAGAACGACTCCGGTCCGCGACCCCGGTCCCGCGCCTAGTCGAATGCGCGCTCGCCCAGGAGCGCCTGGCGGAAGCGGTGCTTGAGCCAGGCGCCGTCGCGCGGGGGCAGCACGTTCGGCACCGGCTGGGTCGTGACCTTGATGTTGACGAACACCGGCCCCTCGGTGCGGTAGATCAAGGGCATCGCAGCCTCGAGCTCGTCCTGGGTGTAGACCGTGGCGCCGTGGCGAAAGCCCGAAGCGCGCGCGATACCTTCCAGGTCCACCCCGCGGGCGGTGTGCGTCTCCTGCATGCCGGTCTCGCCGTAGCGCTCGTTGTCGATCACCGCCACCACGAGGTTCGGCGGTCCTTGGGTGCCGATGGTGGCGAGACTGCCGATCCCCATCAGCATGTCGCCGTCGCCGGGGAGCGCGATGACCCGGCGCTCGCGCTGGGCGAGCGCGAGCCCGAGCGCGATCATGGTCGTCCCGCCCATTGCCCCCCACATCTGGAAGGTGAGCGGATGATCGCCCGCCGCGGCACAATCCCAGGTCGGCGCGCCCAGGCCCGGCACGACCAGCGCGCCGCCGCGATCGCGCAGAATGCGCGCGACCACCTCGCGCCGTTCCAGGGTGATCTCTCGTTTCGTCGCCATGGCGGGTCTCACTTCACGAAGTTCTTGCTGCCGGTCACGCGCTGGCCGATGAGCACGGCCACCGAGCGATAGGCGTTGAATACCAGGTTGCTGGCCGCGCTCACCGTCTCGACCACGCGCTGCGGCTCATCGACGTCGTAACAAACGACGCCGCATTGCTCCAGCACGGGACGCACCGAGCTGCCCATCCAGACTTGCCAGGGATTGAACTCGCCCCACTGGCCGCGCATGGTGACCAGCATGAGCAACGGAAAGCGGCACTCCTGCACCATGCCGAACAGGTTGATGCAATTGCCCACGCCGGAGGATTGCATGAGCAAAGCCCCGCGCTCGCCGCCCAGCCACGCGCCGGCGAGCATCGATATCCCTTCCTCCTCGGTGGTGAGGGATATGGTCGACATCTGCTCGGTCGCCTGGCACAGCTTGATCAACTCGGAATGTCCCGCGTCGGGCACATAGGCGACCTGCCGCACCTTCTGCGCCTTCAGCACATCGTAGATGCCGCGCGGCCACGACGGCGCGGCGACGTTTTGACTCAAATCACACCTCCGGCTCTATACATGCGCTCGATCACTTCTTCGCCGCGTCCATCTCCGCGAATGCTTCGCGCGCCAAGCGGAAACCGTCGATGCCGGCGGGCACGCCCGCGTAGGCCGCGACCTGCAGCAGCACTTCCTTGATCTCGTCCTTGGTGACACCGTTGTTGAACGCGCTGCGGATATGCAGCTTCAGCTCGTGCGGGCGGTTCATGACGGTCAGCATCGCGATGTTGAGCAGACTGCGCGTCTTGCGCGGCAGGCCGGGACGGGTCCAGATCGCGCCCCACGCGGTCTCGGTCGCGAATTCCTGCATCGCCAGCGCGAACTCGTCCGCGCCCTTGATGGACTTGTCGACGTACTCCGCGCCGAGCACTTCCTTGCGCAGCACCAGTCCCTTGTCGAACAGCTCGCTTGCCATGATCGTCTCCTTGGTTGATGTTACGCGCGCACCTGCTCGTAGCGCAGCGTATGGCGCTTGAGCGCCGCCTCGTCGATCTCGATGCCGAGACCGGGACCGGTCGGCACGTCGACGTGGCCGTCGCGCACCACGAAATCGGTCCGCGGCACCAGCGGATCCGGGCCGACGGTATTCAATCCGAATACGAACTCGCCCGCGCCCATCATGCGCCGCGCGGGCGTGGCCGCGTAGAAATGCGCCGAGGCGGCCGCTTCGAGCTGCGATTGCACGGCGAGCCCGCCACAGTTCAGCTGGATCTCGGCCGCTTCGGCCAGCGCCGCGATCTTGCGCGCGGGCATGAGCCCGCCGACCTTATAGAGCTTGATGCAATAGGCGTCGCAAGCCCGCGCGCGCGCCAGCGCATACGCATCCTGCAAGGTGAACAAGCCCTCGTCGGCCATGACGGGGATGCCCCGTGCCTGTTGCCGGATCTCGGCCATGCCTTCCAGGTCCCGGCGCGCGATGGGCTGCTCGATGTAGCCGAGCCCAAGCGGCCGCAGCGCCTGTACCGCGCTAATCGCATCGGTGAGGCACCAGCCGGTGTTGGGATCGATGCCGATGACGACATCGTCGCCTACGGCACGCCGGATCGCCGCGAAATTCTTTACGTCCTGGCGCCAGCCACGCCGGTCGGCCGCCTTCACGCACAGCACGCGGATGCCGAGCTCGTCGAGCGCCCGCCGCGCTTCGGCAACCATGACGCCGATGTCCTCGGCCATGCTGATCGACCATTCGAGCGGGATGCGCGGCTGGCAGCAGCCGCCGATCAGCTTGTGCACCGGCACCTGCAACGCCTTGCCGATGAGATCGTGCAAGGCGATATCGACCGCGGCACGTGCCGCCGGATTGCCGGCGAGGCGAGCATCGAGCGCGCCCGCGATGGTCTCGAGATCGAACGGGTCCTTCCCCAGCAGCGCCGGACCGAGAATTTCCTGGATCGCGGCCACCATGCTGTAGGTGGTGTCGGCGACGAAATGACCCGGCGTGATGGCGCGGATCTGGCCGCAACCCACCGCGCCCTCGGCATGGATCTTCACCAGCACCGGCTTGCCGAGCTGCTGCTGCGGCGGGCCGGTATCGTAGCTGCCGCTGGCGAATATGCGCTTCACGCGCACCGGCAGCTCCGTCACGAAGATTTCAACGCGCTCGATCTTCACCCTTCGTCCTTCCGTTTCGCCGCCTCGCGCCGCGCATCAATCCGCCTTCAACTGCAGCGCCTTCACCATTTTGCCCCACTTCGCGTTTTCCGAGCGCAGAAACGCTGCATACTCGTCGGCGCTATTGCCCACGATCTCCATCCCGAGCTTGGCCGCCTGCTCCTTCACTGCCGGCACCGCGAGCGCCTTCACCAGCTCGTCGTTCAACCGCAGGATCACCTCCCGCGGCGTTCCGGCCGTGGCGAGAATGCCGAACCAGGTGATGACTTCGAAGCCCGGCAACCCGCTTTCGGCGATGGTCGGGAATTGCGGCGCGATGCTCGATCGCTTCATGCTCGTGACCGCGATCCCGCGCACCTTGCCGGCATTCACGTGCGGCAGCCACGCCGAGATGCTGGAGAACATGAGCGGCACCTGGCCGCCGATCACTTCGGGAATCGCCGCGCCGTCGCCCTTGTAGTGCACCGGGACCATGTCGATCTTGGCCATGCTCTTCAGCAGCTCCATCGACATGTGCGGCGAGGAGCCTTGCCCGCCGGTGGCGAAGTTGAGCTCGCCGGGGCGCGCGCGCGCGAACGCGATCAAGTCCTTCACCGAATTGATGCGCACCGACGGATGCACCACCCCGAGCAGCGGATTCTGCATGGCGAGCGTGACCGTGGCGAAGTCCTTCACCGGATCGTAGCCGACGTTGCGGTACATATAGGGCGCGACCGCGTGCGTGGTCTGGCTGGCGAGATAGAGCGTATGGCCGTCGGGCGGCGCCTTCGCCACCAGGTCGGCGCCGATGGTGCCGGTCGCGCCCGCGCGATTGTCGACGATCACGGTGCGGCCCAGGCGCTCGGTCAACTGTTGCGCCAACAAGCGCGCCACGATGTCCGACGGACCGCCCGCGGCGAAGCCGACGATGATGCGCACGGTCTTGGACGGATAGGATTGCGCCTGAACCGCCGGCGCGAGCAGCAGCGACAACACGATCCCACTCGCAAGCTTCCCCATGGTCTTGCCTCCTCCTCGGATGACCACATGCGTGGCTGCATTTGGCAATTGTGCCTCGCCTCGCCCACAACTGCCGCGCGTGAGCCGCATCAGCGCGCGAGCGCCGCGGCCGGCACGTACAGTTTCCCATCGAACAGGCGCCGCTGGGTGCGATAGAACCCACCGCGCACGGCATGCCAGCGCGCGTCGTCGCGCCTGACTTCCGCGGCCACCGTCAGTATGCCGGAAGGCATGGAGATCCGCAGATCCATGCCGTGCGCGCGCGCCGCGCGTGCAACGCCGTGCACGACGCTGCCTTCGATCCGGGCGGCGACGGCGAGGCACATCGAAACCCCGAGCGGCAGCGCACGATGCGGCTGGCCGTTTGAAATCACGCGCGCGACGAAATCCGCCGCTGCCGGATCGATGCGCACGCCGGCCAAGGTGCGTGCTTCGGCCGGCTCGGCGACGAAACCGATGAACGGCACGGCGCTCTTGCGCTGCGCTTCCTCCTGCGAGCGCGCCACGCCCATCGCGAGCGAGGCAGCGATGCGGATTGCCGCGAGCTTACGCATGAGAGCAGCGTCGGCTTCGATTTCGGCCGGCATCTCGGTGCCGCTCAAGCCGAGATCGCGCGCGCGCAGGAAGACGCAGGCGTTGCTCGCATCGATCATCGAGACTTCGAAGCTGCCATGTCCCGGTACGGGCAGCGACTCGCATACCTTGCCGGTGGGCAAAAGCGAGCCGGTGATGGCGCCGCCCGGATCGACGAAGTCGAGCCGTACCGGCGCGCCCGTGCCTTCGACGCCGGGAATGATCAAGTCGCCCTCGACCGCGGCCTGCCCATCCTCCAACGGAAACGTGGCGACGATGATCTTCGACGTGTTCGTGTTGTGGATGCGCACGCGCGCGCGCTCGCCGCGCGCCGGCACCAGGCCCTCGTCGACGGCGAACGGGCCGATGGTCGAGGACATGTTGCCGCACAGCGGCGTGAAGTCGACCAGCTCGCGCTCGACCAGGACTTGGCCGAAGGTGTAGTCGACATCCGCATCGGCGCGCGAGGCGGGTGCGATCACGCACACCTTGGAGAGCGAAGACAGTCCGCCTCCCATGCCGTTCAACTGCCGCCCATAGCGATCCGGGCTGCCGAGTGCCGCCAGAAACAGCGCGTCCCAGTGCGCTCGATCGGGCAGATCGGCGCGATGGAACAGCAGGCCCTTGCTCGTACCGCCACGAGCGAACACCGCAGGAATGGCTCGTTGTCGCATGGCCCCGCCGCGTCAACCGATCTCGCGCCTCACGCGCTCGCCCGGCGGCGAGCGACTTCGGCCTTCACCCAGGCGGTGAGCCCTCCCTGCTCGATGATCTCCTGAATGAAGGGCGGCATGGGCTGGGTGCGGAAGACCTGGCGGTCGATCCGGATCTCGCCGCTCGCGGTGTCGATGCGAGCGCGCTGGCCGACTTTCGCCGCGCGCGCCGCTGCCTCGCAAGTGAGAATGGGCAAGCCGAGGTCGATCGCCATGCGATAGAAGGTGCGCGAGAAGCTCGCGGCCACGATGCAGCTCAGGCCCAGGCCCTTCAAGCCGAAGGGCGCGTGCTCGCGTCCCGAGCCGGAGCCGAAATTCTTGCCGGCGACGAGGATGTCGCCGGGCTGCACGCGCTTGACGAAACCCGGGTCGACCTCCTCGAAGATGTGCTTGGCGATCTCGCAGGGCTCTACCAGCGACAAGTAGCGCCCGGGGATCATGACGTCGGTATCGCAATGATCGCCCACCACGTGGATGTTGCCTTCGAAAATCATCTCGCGCTCCTTCTACAGCACCGCCGGGTCGACGATCTCGCCCGCCACCGCCGCGGCCGCGGCGACGTAGGAATTGGCGAGATAGACCTGGGCACCGGCGTGTCCCGCCCGGCCCTTGAAGTTGCGATTCACAGTGGCGACCGCGACTTCCCCGTCGTCGAGCGCGCCGTTGTGGCCGCCGAAACATGCGCCGCAGGTGGGCGTGGTGACCGCCGCGCCGGCAGCGATGAACTGCTCGATCAAGCCCTCCTTCATCGCCTGGACATAGACCTGCTGCGTGGCCGGCACGATGATCGCCCGCGTGCCGCGCGCGACCTTGCGCCCGGCGAGGACCGATGCGATCTGCCGCAAGTCGGTAAGCGTGCCGTTGGCGCAGTTGCCCATGTATACCTGGTCGACGTGCACGCCCTTCGCCGCATCGACCGCGACCACGTTTTCGGGCGAATACGGCTTGGCGACCATCGGCCGCATCGCCGCCAGATCGATGTCGTGGCGCGAGGCGTATTGCGCGTCGGCATCGGCGCGCACCAGCGTGTACGCGCGCTTGGCATGCGCCTTGGCGTACGCCTCGGTCTCAGCGTCGGGCTCGACCATGCCGGTCTTGGCGCCGGCCTCGACCATCATGTTGCAGATGGCCATGCGCTCATCGATGTTCAGCTCGGCCACCCCCGGCCCGCCGAACTCCATCGAGCGGTAGAGCGCACCGTCCACGCCGATTTCTCCGAGCACGCGCAGGATCACGTCCTTGCCGGTGACGAAGGGCGCCTTCTTGCCCCGCAGCTCGAAGCGCATCGATTCCGGGACTTTGAACCAGGTCTCGTCGAGCATCATGATGGCGGCCATGCCCGCCCAGCTCATGCCGGTGCCGAAGGCGCCGAACGCGCCCGCGGTGCCGGTGTGCGAATCGCCGCCGGCGACGAGATCGCCCGCCACGATCAAGCCTTGCTCGGGCGCGAGCGTATGCTCGATGCCGCCTTTGCCGACATCGAAGAAGTGCTCGATGCCTTTCTCCTGGGCGAAGCGGCGCATGTCGCCGATCAGGCGCGCGCCGGGTGCATTGGGCGCCGGCGCGAAATGGTCGCAGACCAGCACCACCTTGTCCGGACGCGCGACCGGCCCGCCGCCCATGTTGGCGAAGTGGCGGAAGGCGATGGGTCCGTTGACGTCGTTCAGCAGCGCGACATCGACCCACGCGCGCACGATGTTGCCCGGCTCGACGACGGCGCCGTCGTCGAGCAGGTGCGACTGCAGAATCTTTTCAGCGATGGTCTTGCCCATGAGCCTCTACCGTTTCGATAAGCGTCGTTGCGATGACACGCAAGGCGCGCGAGCTAGCCGGCACGCGCGAAACGCGCGGCGCCGGCGCCGGCGAGGCGGCCGAACACCGACCCGCTGGTGAGCCCGCTCGCCCCGGGGTAGTTGAAGTAGAAGATTCCGCCCACCATTTCGCCGGCCGCGAACAGGCCTGCGATCGGCTCGTGGTTGGTGTTCATGACTTGGCCGTCGTTGTTGATGCGCAAGCCGCCGAACGTGAACGTCACGCCGCAGGTGATCGCGTAGGCTTCGAAGGGCGCTGTGTCGATGGCAAGCGCCCAGTTGGACTTCGGCAGCGCGAGGCCCACGGTCGAGCGCCCATCCTTGCTGTTGGGATCGAAAGGACGATCGTCGCGCACGGCGGCGTTGTACTCGCGCACGGTGCGCAGGAACTGGCCCTTGTCGACATCTCCCATTGCGTCGGCGAGCTCCTCCAGCGTATCGGCGCGCACCTTGGTGACCTGCCTGGTGTGGTATTCGCCGAGCAGCAAGTCGTGAACCTTGGCATCGTAGATCTGCCAGGCAAACTGGCCGGGCTGCGCCAACACGGCATGACCGTACTTGGCATACGTGTAGTTGCGGATGTCGGCGCCTTCGTCGACGAAACGCTTGCCCTCGGCGTTGACCATGATCGCGAAGGTATAGCTGTGACGCTGGAAATTCGGCGTGACGGCAAGCTCGCCGAAATCGGTGGCATAACGCTCCCAGCCGACCGCGTGACACCCCGACCAGTGGCCGTACGGCTGGGCGCCGATCTTGAGCGCCATCGCCAGCCCGTCGCCGGTGTTGTACTTGGTGCCGCGCACCTTGGCGAGGTCCCAGCCCGGACCGAGGTAGCGCGTGCGCCACTCGGTATTGGCTTCGAAGCCGCCGCAGCCGAGCACGACCGCGTGCGCCTCGATCGGGCGCACCACGCCGTCGAGGCGCGCGCTAACGCCCACCACCCGGCCTTCTCGTAGCAGGAGATCCTGCACCCACGCATCGTAGCGAATGTCGATGCCCTTCTTTTCCGCCGCGTTGTAGAGCGCATCGACCAGGCCGACGCCGCCGCCCCAGGTGACGATGGGCACGCCGCCCCAGAACTTGAACTTGCCGTTCACCCGATACGCCTGCCGGCCGTAGTTCGGCATGAAGCGCACGCCGTTGGCCTTGAGCCAGTGGATGGTCGGATTGCTCTGCTTGACCAGGATCTCGGCCAGGTCGGGATCGCAGCGGTGCTGAGTGATCCGCGCCATGTCGTCGAAGAAGTCGGACTCGGTGTAGACGCCGAAATCGCTGTTGGCGATTTCTTCTTCGGACAAGTCCTCCGACAGGCGCACGATGTCTTCCTGGCTGGTGTAGGCGAAGCGCATCTTGCCGTCGGTATAGGCGCTGTTGCCGCCGCGCTCAGCAAGCGGCGCGCGCTCGAGCACCAGCACCTTCGTCCCGCCCTCGGCCGCCGCCAGCGCGGCACACAGGGCCGCGTTGCCGCCGCCCACTACGATGACATCGTAGCCGTTCGTCATCGCTTCACCGCTTCTTCACTGGGGAGGTATGCGCGCATCTTTGATCACCTTGGCCCACTTCGACATCTCGCTGCGCAGATAGCGCGAGAACTCTTGCGCGCCGCCCGGCATGGGCTCGAAACCCTGCGCAACGAGCCGGGACTTGAGGTCGGCGCTCTCGACCGCCTTGGCCGTATCGGCGCTCAGTCGCTCGACGATCGGCCCCGGCGTGGCCGCCGGCAACATGAGCCCGTACCACGAGGCAGCCTCGTAGCCGGGCAGGCCCGCTTCGGCCACGGTCGGCAGCTCGGGAAGCGCGAGGCTGCGCCGCGCCGAGGAGACGCCGAGCGCGCGCAACCGGCCCTGCTTGATATGCGGCAAAGTCGAGGCCACCGAGCTGAACATGAGCTGGGTCTCGCCGCTTAGCGTGGCGACCGTGGACGGCCCGCCACCCTTGTAGGGGATGTGCGTCATGTCGGTCGAGGTCATGCTGTTGAAGAGCACCATGGCGAGATGGGTGATGTTGCCCGTGCCGCCCGAGGCGTAATTGAGCTCGCCGGGACGCTTCTTCGCCAGCGCGATCAGCTCGGGGACCTTGCGCACCGGCAGCGACGGGTGTACCACCAAGGCCGAAGGACCGGCACCGACCAGCGACACCGGGGCGAAATCCTTGGTCACGTCGAACGGCAGGCTCACGAACAGCGACGGAATGGCGATGGTGGCATTGGCGAGCAGCACGCTGTAGCCATCCGGCGCCGCGCGCGCCAACAGGTCGGCGGCCAGGTTCCCCGAAGCTCCCGGTCGATTGTCGACGATCACGGGCTGCTTCAGGATCTCCGTGAGCTTCTGCGCGACCGCTCGGGCCGCGATGTCGGTGGCCCCGCCGGGCGCGAAACCGACCATGAGCCGCACCGGCTTGGCGGGATATTGCTGGGCCTCGACCGCGTGCGCAGCGAGCGCGAGCGTGCCGGCGCACGAGACTGCCACGTTCAATAGTCGCTTCACCCTGGTGTCCCGAATCTGAAGTTGGTCACTGCATCGCCGCAGGCCGGATCCGCCGCACCGGCATCCGGATAGGCGGCCAAGCGGGGCCCGGGCTCGCCGGGCATTCGCGGCGCGGCGCCGATCCGCTGCATCCATCGCGGGGCGGTTTCGGTTCGTTCCCGCGGCCGAAAATGCGGACTGTTCGGCGCAGCCGCCCCGAGCCGATGGCGCTTGCCGAACGCTCGCGACGCGCGGCGGGAAATCTAGCAGGACCGACGATAGCTCGCCAGAATATTGAATTATTATTGGATCACCGTTCGGCATACTGATCGCGCCATGAAATTGCAGCAGCTACGCTACATCTGGGAAGTCCACCGCCACGGCAACCATATCTCGGCCGCGGCCGAAGCGCTGCATACTTCGCAGCCGGGCATCAGCAAGCAGATCCAGCTGCTGGAGGCCGAGCTCGGATTCGAAGTCTTTCAGCGCAAGCGCAATCGCATCGTCGGCGTCACCGATCCGGGACGCGAGGTGCTCGATATCGCGCAACGCATGCTGGCCGATGCCGATAACCTGAAGAGCGTGCGGGAGGATTTCGCCGCGCGCGACGGCGGCCGCTTGATCCTCGCCACCACGCATACGCAGGCGCGTTACGTCCTGCCGCGCGTGATCGAGCAGTTCGTGCGCCGCTGGCCCACGGTGCGCCTTGGCCTGCGCCAGGGCAACCCCACCCAGATCTGCGAGCTGGTAGAGGCCGGAGAGGCCGATATCGCGGTCGGGACCGAGACCACGCGCGACTTTCCGAACCTCGTCATGCTGCCGTGCTTCGAGCTCAGCCGCAGCGTCATCGCCAAGGCCGGTCACCCGCTGCTCGATGCGAAGCGGCTCACGTTGAAGGAGATCGCCAAGTATCCCATCATCACCTACGACCCGTCGTTCAGCGGTCGCTGGAAGGTGATGAACGCCTTCAAGCAAGCGGGCATCGAGACCAACGTGATCTTCGGCGCGATGGATGCCGACGTGAGCAAGACCTATGTCGAGCTCGGCCTCGGCATCGCCATCCTCACGACGGTCGCCTACGATCGCACGCACGACATCAACCTGCGCGCGCGCG
The DNA here is from genome assembly GCA_020848435.1 of Burkholderiales bacterium. Lineage (GTDB taxonomy): Bacteria > Pseudomonadota > Gammaproteobacteria > Burkholderiales > WYBJ01 > WYBJ01. The sequence continues at coordinate 180,807 of JADLAC010000051.1, forward strand.
ATGCGAGCCATCTGTTCGAGCCCAGCACCACCTTCGTCACGCTGCGGCCGAACAGCTACCTGCGCAAGTACGCGCTCGACTTCATTTCGCTGCTCGCGCCCGCGCTGACGCCGGAGGTGGTGCGCGCCGCGTTGCGCCGTCCGAGCCGAGCTGCGGCCGCACGCTGAAAGACCGGGCCAGGGTCGCACCCTGGTCCGAAGACGTGCCGCGGGCGCGCTCGTGTGCGATCATGGCGCACCGGCTCGGGCCTGCGTCCGATGGTGCGCCGACCCGGCGTCGTTGCAACCGGAATTCCCGCAATGAGCGTCCCACATAGCATCCGCACCTGGCTCACCGAGCGCCTCGGCGTGCGCTATCCGATCATCCAGGCGCCCATGGCCGGCGGGCCGACTACCGCCGAGCTGGTGGCCGCGGTCGGCAATGCCGGCGCGCTCGGCTCGCTCGGGCTCGCCTATGCCGAGCCCGCCGCGATGCGCGCGCAAGTCGAAGCCGTGCGCGCGCTCACGCCGGCGCCGATCCACATCAATCTGTTCGTCGAGAATGCGCCCGCGCCGCCGAGCACCTCGCAGATGCGCGCGGCGCTGGCGGCGCTCGAGCCGATGTACGCCGCGCTGGGGATCGCCGCGCCGCGGCAGACCGACGCTCCGTTCGCGCCCGATCTCGATGCGCAGGTGCAGGCGGCGATCGCACTTCGGCCCGCCGTGCTCAGCACGCATTTCCGCCAACTGACGGCAGGCACGATCGCCGAGCTGCGTGCGCGCAACATCCTGGTGGCCGCCTGCGCCACCAACCTCGCGGAGGCGCGGCACGTCGAATCGCTCGGCGTCGACTTCATCATCGCCCAGGGCGCCGAGGCGGGCGGCCATCGCGGCACGTTCATCGGCGCCGCCGAAGACTCGATGATAGGAACGATGGCGCTGGTGCGAACGCTCGTGCGCGAATGCTCGCTGCCGGTGGTGGCAGCGGGCGGCATCATGGACGGCGCCGGGCTGGCGGCAGCGCTGGCGCTCGGCGCGTGCGCCGTCCAGATGGGCACGGCGTTTCTGCCGGTGGAGGAAAGCGGAGCCTCCGAGGCACACAAGCAGGCGCTGTTCGAGCGAACCGATGCCGGCACCACGATTACGCGCGCATTCTCCGGACGCCCGGCGCGCGGCATCCGCAACGCATTCATCGAGCGCGCCGCCACGGAACATTTTCCGTTGCTGCCGTTTCCGATACAGAACAAGGCAACCGCGCCGCTGCGCGCCGCGGCGGCGAAGCAGGGCAACGCCGATTTCTTGTCGCTCTGGGCGGGACAGGGCTACACCCTCGCCCGGCGCATGCGCGCGGCCGATCTGGTCCGTACGCTTGCCGAAGAATACGACGAGGCGAGCCAGGCATTGCTCAGGGCGATGCGCGGCTGAGGCTTGCGCCGGCAGGTCCGCCACCGCACGACCAAGCTCCTCCCGCTTGGCCCGATCAGTGCGCGCCACCGACGCGCTCGCGCGGGTCGCCCCCGGCCGAGGTCAAATCCGGCGCGGCGTGGTCTTGCCCGGCGGGAGGCACGACCGCGGTCACGCCGATCGTCGCTGCGTCCGAGCGCCGGACCCCATCGCCGCCGCCCGCGTCTACTGCGCCTTGGCGCCCGAAGCCTTCACCACCTTCGCCCACTTCCCCAGGTCGCGCTTGAGCAGCTCCGCGAGCTGCTGTGGCGTGGACGGCGCCGGATCGTAACCGGCATTGGTCAGGCGCGCTGCCGTATCGGGCTGCTTCAAGCCGCGGACGATCTCGCCGTTCAGCCGCTCGACGATGGCCGGCGCCAATCCCGCCGGCCCGAATACCGCGTACCACGCGCTCGCTTCCACCGCGGGATAGCCCGACTCCGCGAAGGTCGGAATGTCCTCCAGTCCGCTCGGGCGGCGCTCGCTCGCGGTCGCGATGCCGCGCAGTCGACCCGAGCGCACATGGTGAACCACCGCGCCCGGCGCGCTGAATATCAGCGGCACCTGGCCGCTCAGCACGTCGGCGATCGCCGCGCCGTTGCCCTTGTAGGGAATGTGCTGGATGCGCACGCCCGCGGTGGTGGCCAGCAGCTCGGCGGCCATGTGGCCCACGGTCCCGACGCCCGCGGAGGCGTAGTTGACTTGGTCCGGACGCGCTCGTGCGAACGCGACCAGGTCCTTCACCGACCTGATCGGCAACGACGGATGCGCCACCAGCAGATTGGTCGACACGGCCGCCAATGCGATCGGGGTGAAATCGCGCTCCGGATCGTACGGCAACTTGCCGTACAGGAACGGATTGATGGCGAGGTTGCCGACATATCCCATCAGCAGCGTGTAGCCGTCGGGTGCCGCCTTGGCGGCCGCGTCGGTCGCGATGTTGCCGCCGGCGCCGGTGCGATTCTCGACGATCACGGGCTGATTGAACGCCTCGTTGAGCTTCTGCGCGATCACGCGGCCGATGAGATCGACCCCCCCGCCCGGCGCGAACCCGACCAGGATGCGGATCGGCTTGGCGGGATAGGTCTGCGCGCTCGCGCCTGCGGCCGCCGCGGCGAGCCCGAGCGTCACAGCGGCTGCTAGCAATCGTTTCATAGCGTCTCCTCGGAATGGGAAAGGAATTCGATCAGCAGGCGGTTGACCAGCGGCGCCGCTTCGTACGGGATCCAATGGCCGCAGCCGGGCGCGACCTCGATGCGAATATCGGGCTTCACCCGCCGGCACGACTCGATGCGTGGATGAACGGACGGCCAGGCGAGATTATCGCGCTCGGCGAATACGGCGAGCGTGGGTGCGTCGACATGCTCCAAAGCGTCGATGGTATTGGTGGTGAGGCTGAAGCGACGGCTGTCGTAGCGTGCGCGCGCGACGTTGTCGCGTTGCAGGTCGATCGCGACTTGGTCGGCCGATTCCGGCTCGGCGAACATCGTCAGCATGAGGTTATGGCGCAAGACCTCGCGCCGCTCGGCCTCGCTCGCGGGTTGCGTGGGCAGCTTGCGCAGCTCCAGCTTGCGCCCCGCCGCGGCACCGAATCCGCCGGGAGCGAGCAAGGCGAGCTTCGCGATCGTCCCCGGCGTGCGCGCAGCCACCATGGCAGCGATGATCGCGCCGAAGGAGAAACCCGCCACCCGCAGGGGAGCACCGCCCGCGATGCCGCTCAACGCAGCACACACCTGGCCGACATACACATCGCGCGGGATATCGTCGGGCACCGACGGGGAATCGCCGCAACCCGGCAGGTCCGGCGCGTGCACCGTGAAGTGCGCGCGCAATGCCGGGATATTGCGACTCCAGTGCGTCCACGATCCCATGCCCCCGTGCAATAGCACCAGCGGCGGACCCGCGCCCTCGACGTGGCACGCGAGCCCGCCGGCGAGTCGTGTCGTCGTCAACGGCAGGGTTCCTCGATTGCGGTAAGCGAGTTAGTGTAGGTCGCGCGTCGCGGACGTGTCCAGCCGCGGCGGGTTGCGGAGCGAGCCATCCGCACGCGATGCTGGTCGGAGCTGCCGCATGCATGCCATTCAACATCGAGCCCACGCGGCGCAAATCGGCGCGATAATACGAGCGCCGTCAATCAGGAGCGGGCCATGACCATCGCGGGCAAATTCGTGATCGCACTCGAAGAGCACTATTGCGACGAGGCGCTCGCGGCGACCTTCGATGGGCCCGAAGGCCGCGCCCCGGAAATTCGCAAGCGCTTGCTCGACCTGGGCGAGCTGCGGCTATCCGAAATGGATGAAGCCGGCATCGATCTTCAAGTCATCTCGCATAGCGCCCCGTCGGCACAGCGCCTCGACTCCGAGTCAGCCGTGCGCCTCGCGCGCGGCGCCAACGACCGCCTGCACCAGGCAATCGCGCGCCACCCGGATCGCTTCGCCGGCTTCGCCGCGTTGCCGACGCCCGATCCCAAGGCGGCTGCCGACGAGCTGGAACGCAGCGTCACCAAGCTGGGGTTCAAGGGCGCCATGGTGCACGGGCTCACCAACGGTGTTTTCTTCGACGACAAGCGCTTCTGGCCCATCATGGAACGCGCCCAGGCGCTCGACGTACCGATCTATCTCCATCCCGCCGTGCCGCACAAGGCGGTGATCGACGCCTATTACCGCGACTATGTCGAGAAGTATCCGCAGATCACCAACGCTGCCTGGGGCTTCACCGTCGAGACCGCGACCCAGGGCGTGCGCATGGTGCTGAGCGGGGCATTCGATGCCTACCCGAATCTCAAGATCATCCTCGGCCACCTGGGCGAGGGGCTGCCCTTTCTGCTCTGGCGCATCGACATGGCGCTCAACCGTCCGGGCGGCGCACCCGTTGCGTTTCGCGACGCGTTCAACCGCAACGTGTGGATCACGACCAGCGGCAATTTCTCCACGCCGGCGCTCATCTGCAGCATGCTCGAAATGGGCGTGGATCGCATCCTCTACTCGGTGGACTGGCCGTTCGTGCGCAACCTCCCGGGCAGCAGGTGGATTCAGGACCTGCAAGTCTCGAACGAGGATCGGGAGAAGATCCTCTCCGGCAATGCCAAGCGCCTGCTGAAGCTTTGACCCCTGGTGCTCGATTCACCTCGCTCGCAAGCAGGCGGATCGAGACCGAGTCGTGCCATGAAGCGCGTGCGAATCGGCCGCGCCCCGGAGGTAGTGTGAGCTACGCGCTGAGCCCAGAGCAAGTCGAGATCCAATCGCTCGTGCGCCGCGTCGCCCGCGAACGGGTGGCGCAGCGCGCCGATGACATCGACCGCAGCGCCGACTACCCGCAGGACATGTACGATCTGCTGCGCGAGCTCGGCCTTTTCACCCTGCCCTTCCCGGCCGAGTATGGCGGCACGGGCAGCGTGTTGAGCGCGTGCATCGCGGTCGAAGAGCTCGGGCGCGTGTGCTACAACACGGCCTATCTCCTGGTCGTGCAATGGCTGCCGTTCGGGGCCATACTCGCGGGCGGCAACGACGAGCAGAAAGCGCGCTTGCTGCCCGGGCTCGCCTCGGGCGAGCTGCGCGGCGCCTTCTCCACCACCGAGCCGCAGAGCGGCTCGGATGTCTCCGGCATACGCACGCGCGCCCGAGCGTGCGAGGGCGGTTACCGCATCGACGGGGCCAAGATCTGGTGCACCAACGCGGCAGTGTCCGACTTCGTGCTGGTTGCCGCCAAGACGGGCGAGCAAGCCGACGGCGGCGCCATCAATCTGTTCATCGTCGAACGCGGCACGCCCGGATTCAAGATCGGCCGCAAGGAGGACAAGATGGGCGCGCGCGGCGTCCCATCCTCGCCGCTATTCTTCGACGGCGTGTTCGTGCCCGAGCGCAACCGCCTGGGTTCGGCGGCACGCGGGTTCAAGATCGTGATGGAGGCATTCAACCAGTCGCGGCCCTTGATTGCCGCGCGCGGCATCGGGCTCGCGCAAGGCGCGATCGATCATGCCAGCGCTTTCATCCAGGAGCGCCACGCCTTCGGCCAACGGGTCGGCGAGTTCCAGGGCGTACGCTGGATGCTTGCCGACATGGCGATACAAACCGAAGCCGCACGCCAGCTCGTGTACCGCGCCGCGTCGCTGGTCGATGCCGGCGTGACCGGCGCCGAGCTCGCGACCACCGCCGCGATGGCCAAGTGTTTCGCCACCGACGTCGCCATGCGCGTGGCGACCGACGCGGTGCAACTGTTCGGTGCGGCGGGCATTTCCAACGAGTATCCGATCAACCGCTATTTCCGCGACGCCAAGGTGCTGCAGATCGTCGAAGGCACTAATCAGATCCAGCGCAACATCGTGGCGAATGCCTTGCTGGGACGGCCCGCGGCGCGGCCGGCCTGAAGCGCACAGCCGAGCCGAATCGAGTCGAGCGACAGGACGAACGCCATGCCCGAAGCCAACGATGGCTTGCCCAACATCGTGCTCATCCTCGCCGACAACCTCGGTTGGGGCGAGCTCGGCTGCTACGGCGGCGGTGCGCTGCGCGGTGCGCCCACGCCACGCATCGACCGCCTCGCGGCCGAAGGCGCGCGCTTCACCAATTTCAACGTCGAGAGCGATTGCGTGCCGACGCGCTCGGCATTGATGACGGGCCGCCATCCCATCCGGACCGGCGCATTGCAATCGGTGCCGGCCGGGCTGCCGCAGGGCATCATCCCGTGGGAGATCACCCTAGCGCAGCTCGTGTCCGGCCGCGGCTATGCCACCGGCTGCTTCGGCAAGTGGCACCTCGGCGATCGCGAGGGCCGCTATCCGAAAGACCGCGGCTTCGACGAGTGGTACGGCATTCCGCGCACCAGCAACGAAAGCATGTTCACAGCCTCGCCCGGTTTCGACCCCGAGGTCGTGCCACTACCCTACGTGATGGAGGGCGAAGCCGGTGCGCCCGCGCGCAACCTGCATGTGTACGATCTCGAAGCGCGGCGCCGTATCGACGGCGAAATCACCGCACGCACCATCGAGTTCATCGGCCGGCAGGTGCGTGCGCGCAGGCCGTTCTTCGCCTATGTTCCCATCACCCAGCTACATTATCCGACGCTGCCGCATCCGCAGTTCGCCGGGCGCAGCGGCGCGGGCGATTTCGCCGATGCCATGATCGAGATGGATTGCCGGGTCGGCGAGATCCTCGACGCGGTCGATGCGCTGGGCGCAGCCGGGCAGACGCTGTTCATTTTCGGCAGCGATAACGGACCGGAGTTTCGCCGTCCCTGGCGCGGCACCGCCGGCCCGTGGATGGGCACTTACCATACTTCGATGGAAGGGGCGCTGCGCGTGCCGTTCATCATGCGCTGGCCCGGTCGGATCGCGCCCGGCGCGGTGACCAACGAGATCGTCCACATCGTCGATCTGTATCCGACGCTCGCGCGTATCGCCGGCGCGAAGCTGCCCGCCGACCGGCCGATCGACGGGGTCGACCAGCTCGACTTCCTGCTCGGCCGGCAGGCGCGCTCGGCGCGCGAAGGCTTCGTCTACTACATCAAGCAGGAGCTGCGGGCCGCCAAGTGGCGCGATTGGAAAATGCACCTGGTATGGGAGCCGGAGCCCAACCAGGGTCCGAATCACCTGGAATCGCCGCTGCTGTTCAACCTGACGCGCGATCCGAAGGAGGAGACCGACGTCGGCACCGAAGCGAGCTGGGTTCGCGGGCCGATCCGGCGCATGATCCACGCCTTTCAGCAGAGCCTCAAGCAACATCCGCCGATTCCGCCCGGCGCCGCGGACGATTATCTCCCGTGAGTCGACCCCGGTCCGGTTCTTCATGGAGAAAGCAGAGATGATTCCACCGACGGACAAGACCGGGAGCTTGCGCTCCGAGCGCCGGCGCGACAGCCAGCAATGGCTGCTCGACTGGATGGTGAAGACGACCGGGCGCACCCACAACTTCGCCTACGACCATCGCGAGATCCCGCCCGAGGTCAAGACCTACCGCCAGATCCCGCGCGTGATGGAAAAAGCCGGGCGCCACCAGGAGACGATCGCGCGCGCCGCCGAAGCCGCGGGCCATCGGCAAAGCGCCTGCGAGCTGTACTACAAGGCGTGCGAGAACTACCGCATCGCGCAGCATGCCATCTTTGTCGACGATCATCCCGACAAGATCTATCTGCACGGCAAGCTGCTGGAATCGTTCGCGGGCTGCATGCGCAGCGCCGACTATCCCATCGAGCGGGTGGAGATCGACTGGGAAGGCGTCAAGATCCAATGCAATTTCCACAAGGTGCCCGGCGCGAGCAAGCTGCCGACCATCTTGTCCATTCCCGGGATGGATCAAACCAAAGAAGCAGTCCCGGATCCGAGCAACAATGTGTTCGTCAAGCGCGGCATGAACGTGCTGGCGGTGGACGGTCCGGGCCAGGGCACCAGCAACCTGCGCAAGATCCGCGTGACGGCGGATAACCACGAGCGCGCCACCAGTGCCTGCGTCGATTGGCTCGTCAAGCAGCCCGAGGTCGACCGTGAGCGCATCGGCGTGATGGGCATTTCGATGGGCTCGTACTGGAGCAATCGGCTGGCCGCGCGCGATCCGCGCGTGAAGGCGATCGCCAGCTCGGCCGCCAACTACGGCACCAAGAAGGCGATCTTCGAAGAGGCTTCGCCGCGCTTCAAACAGATCTTCATGTACATGGCGGGCATCCACGACGAAGCCGAGTTCGACCGCATGGCCGAGCGCATGCACCTGTTCGGCTATGGCGAGAAGGTCAAGTGCTTCTCCCTCATGGTGCTCGGCGAATACGATCCGCTCTGCCACCTCGAGGAGGGGCTCGCCTATTTCCAGGAAGTGGCCGGACCGAAGGAGATCTGGATCCTGGAGAACGAGAATCACGTGCCGCGGCCGAGCCGCAATTTCGGCGGCATGTTCGCCGATGCGCTGGTGGCCGACTGGCTCAAGGATGCCTTGTCCGACAAGAAGCCGCGCGATCTCGCTCGCGTGGTCTTCATCCACGACCGCAGCGGCGCCGGCCCGTACAGCCCGCCGATTTCGAGCGTGGAGGACGTGTACTTGGGCAAAAGGATCGCGCTGTGATGCACGCGCAAGCCATCCGCCGGTCGATGCCGCAGGCAACATCGCTCGACCCTGCGCCTGCTCGATCTCCATCCCTCACTGTCGAGGACTTATGACGCCGCTTTGCCATCCCCGTTGTTGGATCCTCGCCGCGGGCCTTGCGGCGCTCGGCATCTGCGCCGCCGGCGCTGCGCGCTCGCAGGCGTTCCCGACGAAACCGCTGCGTATCATCGTCGCTTTTCCCGCCGGAAGCTCGACCGACGGGATCGCCCGTGCCGTCGGCGAACAACTGCGCGCCAAGTTCGGCCAGCCGGTGGTCATCGACAATCGCTCCGGCGCTAACGGCGCGATCGGGGTGACCGAAGCGGCGCGCGCGACCGCCGACGGCTACACCCTGCTCGCGACCAACTCGAGCAGCATCACCGTCAATCACCAGATCTACCGCAAGCTCGGTTACCTGCCCGAGCGCGACTTCGTCCCGCTGTCGATGGTCGTGTCGGCGCCGTTCTTCCTCGCCGTCAACCCGGGCGGCAGGTGGACTGCCGGCGTGAACACGGTCGCCGACCTGGTCGCGCTCGCTCGCGCGAAGCCCGGCCAGATCACATACGGATCCGGCGGCCCGGGCAACCTCGCCCACCTCGCGTTCGAGATGATCAACAACCGCGCGGAGATCAAGACGGTGCACGTCCCGTATAAGAGCGGCATGGGCGCCCAGCTCGCGCTGCTCGGCAAGGAGGTCGATGCACACCTCGCCGCCCCGAGCGTAGTGCCCGTCGTTCGCGCGGGGAAGCTCAGGGCGCTGAGCGTGACCACCGCCAAGCGCTGGCACGAGCTGCCCGAGGTGCCGACGATGATCGAGTCGGGATACGCCGGCTTCGACGTCCCGTTCTGGCTGGGCATCATGGCGCCAGCGCGCACGCCGCCGAACCTGGTCCGGGTGCTGTACGAGGCGATCGCGGCGGTGCCGGAGGATTCCAACGCGATGCGTCAGTTGCGCGCCCTGGGCAGCGTCGAGCTGCTCGACCCGCAGACCTTCGCCAAGCGCATCCGCGCCGAGACGGCCTCCTGGGCCGAGGTGATCAAACGCGAGAACATCCAGCTCGACTAGGCCGATGGAGCCCGCGGTAGAAACGACACGGCCGCTTCATTGCGGCGATCTCTTCACGCATGCCAGCGATGGCCCGCTCTTCACCAACAGGCGGGTAAACGTCACGGACAGGCCGCGCGGACCCGTGCCGAGCGCCGAGCCCCCACGCGCTACTCGCCCTTGATCCCCGCTTCCCTGATCACCGTCGCGAGCAGCGCGGTCTCCGCCTTGATGATCGCGGCGAGCTGTTGCGCCGTCGTCGTTTTCGGATCGAGGCCCAGACGCGACATCGCGCCCGAAACCTCCGGCTGCTGGATCGCCTTGTGCGCTTCCTGGAGAATGCGCGCGCTCACGTGCTTCGGCGTGGCGCTCGGCACCAGCAGCGCGAACCAGGCGACGTTCTCGAACTCCGGGTAACCCAGCTCGGCAATCGTCGGGATCGCCGGCGTGACCTTGTGACGCACGGGTCCGGTCGTCGCGAGCGCGCGCAGGCGCCCCGCGTTCACGTGCGCGATCGTCGAGGGCACGGCGCCGACCATCAGGTTCACCTCGCCGCCGAGCAGCGCCGCGATAGCCGGCCCCGCGCCCTTGTACGGCACGTGCATCATGTCGAAGCCTGCACGGCGCTTGAGCAGCTCGGCCGCGAGATGCAGCGACCCGCCGACGCCGCTCGTGCCGTAGGTGAGCTTGCCGCCCTTGTGCTGCGCAACCGAAACGAATTCCTTGAACGTCTTGGCAGGAAACGCCGGCGGCACCAGCACGATGTGCTCGTGGGTCGCGGTCATCGTGATCGGCTGCAAGTCCTTCTCGACGTTGAACGGCAGCTTGTACAGGCTGGGAGCCGCCGTGAGCTGGGTATTGAGCGCGATCAGGACGGTATGACCGTCAGGGCTCGCGCGCGCGGTGTACTCGGCGGCGAGATTGCCCCCGGCGCCGCCGCGATTGTCGACGACCCACGACTGCCCCATGGCTTCGGCCATCTTCGGCGACAGGATGCGCGCCATCGCATCGGTGCTGCCGCCCGGCGGAAACGGCACGATCAGGCGTACCGGTCGCGTGGGGTATGGCGTTTCGAGCGCATGGCTGACGCCGGAGCCGATGCCGAGGATGAAGAGCGCGAGCGCGCCCACGCCCGCGCGTGCCGACAACTTCATGATTACCCCCCTTGCCTCAGTGAATGATGTAGCCGCCGTCGACGACGAGGTCCTGCCCCTGCAAGAAGCTCGGGCTGTGCGCGGCGAGATAGAACGCGACGTTCGCGATTTCGTGCGGCTCGCCGAAGCGCCCGGCGGGAACCTTGTCCATCAGCTTCTGCGTGTCTTCGCGGCTGCGCGTGAGGCTGCGCCCGGTCTCGATCGGTCCCGGGCTGATGGCATTCACCACGATGTTGTCGCGCGCTAGCTCGTACGCCATCGATTTCGTGAGGTGTATAAGTGCTGCCTTCGTCAGGCCGTAGACGGCGCGCTGATCGAAGGCGACGTGGCCCATCTGGCTGGCGATGTGGATGATGCGCCCGCCGCCCTGCCTGCGCATGATCGGCAGCACGGCCTGGCTCGCGAAGAAAGGCGCCGCGAGGTTCACCGCGACGGCGCGCTCGAACTGCTCGCGCGTGAATTCACCGAAGCGAAACGAGGCGCGGATCGCGGCGTTGTTGACGAGCACGTCGACGCGGCCGAAAAGCGCGTCGGCTTGCGCGATCATGCGCTCGGGCGCGCCCGCCGCGGCGAGATCGATCAGCGCGGATTCAATGCGTCCGGCGCCGGAGAATGCGCGGCACTCGCGCACCGCGGTTTCCAGTTGTTCCGCGGTACCGTCCGCGACCAGCAACAGCGAGGCACCTGCTTCGGCGAACAGCTTCGCTATCGCATTGCCGATGCCGCGCGGCGTGGAGGCGCCGGTCACGACCGCGACTTTACCCTTCAGCTCGTGCATGTGCTCTCCCCGAGATCCACAAACGCTCAATCACAACTGCTGGCGGCGATAGCGCGGCGGGGCCCGGTGCGATTCCTCGCGCCTACTGCGCCGCGCTCTTGCGCCCGGCGAAGGTCTGCTTCCATTTTTCGTAATCGCGCCTGATCAGCGCAGCGAACTCCCGCGGCGTCGATGCCGCGGCGATCAGTCCTTGCAGCTCGAGCGGCTGTGCGACGGCCTTGTCCGCGAGCGCTTCGGTCAGCGCGGCGTTCAGGCGGACCACCACGGCTGCATCGGTGCCGCGCGGCGCGAGCAGGCCGTACCAGAAGCTCGCGTCGTAGCCCGCCACGCCCGACTCCGCAAAGGTCGGCACGGCGGGCACGCCCGGATCGCGCTTGCCGCAGGTCACGGCGAGCGGCTTTATGCGGCCCTGCCCGGCGCCCTTGAGGGCCGTCACGCTCACGAACGCAAGCTCGACCTCGCCGCCGATGAGCGAGGTCACGACCTGCGCCCCGCCCTTGTACGGCACCTGCACCAACTCCACGCCGGACATGGCTCGCAGCAGCTCTCCGGCGAGATAGCCGGTCGAGCCCAGTCCCTGGGTGGCGTAGTTGATCTGGCCGGGGCGAGCCCGCGCTTGCGCGAGCACATCGCCCAGCGAGTCGCCCTTGAACGCCATGCGAGCCGCGAGAATGTTGCACGATGTGACCGCGAGACCGATGGGCACGAAGTCCCTGAAGACGTCGTAGGGCAGCTTCACCCCCAAAGCGGCGCTGACCGACAACGGTCCCACGCTGCCCCAGAACAGGGTATGGCCATCGGGCGTAGCCCGCGCGACGATCTCGGCCGCGACATTGCCGCCCGCGCCCGGCCTGTTCTCGATCACGAACCCGGCGCCGCCGAGCGGCTCGCTCATCCGGCGCGAGACCATGCGCGCGGAGGTGTCGGCCGCACCGCCGGGCGTGAAACCCACCACCAGGCGGATCGGCCTGGATTGCGGGAAGACTTCGCCTGCGTGCGCCGCCGGCAGCCACGCGCCAAAGCACGCCGCGATGGCGAGCGAGATGAAAAGCCGTGCGCGGGCAGTAGCCATGGGCATGCTCATGTGCTGCACGGGCGATACTCGCTCGCGTCGCGCGTCTCGGCCGCGCCGTGAGAGTCTGTCATCCGCGCTCAATTGCTCCACAAGCGATACTCGTTGGCGACGCCGATGTTGCGCACGCGAATTCGGAAGTTGCCCGTCCGGCGCGGCGTCCAGCGGCAGATCTCGTCGTCGCCGGCGCCGTCGGAGGCGCAGATGCGATTGCCGGCCTCGTCCTCGATGCTCAGATCCAGATCCGAGGTGCCTTCACCCGTGATCGCCACCATGACTGGCTCGTTGGCGGCGAAGTTGAGGGTGTAAACATCGGTGACGCCGTCGGCGATGCGGGTCGCAAACCGCGCCGGTCCGTCGTTGCGCGCCTTGGCCGTGCTCTTGGCCAATTCGTCGACCAGTCCGTTGAGATCATTGCGCCCGCCGGCGTACTGCCGGGCGCGGGCGAGCAGCGCGCTCAAGCCGGTGTCCCGGCTGAGGTCGCCGCTCGCTTTCGCATCGACCGCCTTGGGCTTGCCTTCCGTGCGCATTTCGTGCTTTACCGCGCGGGGACCAACCTGTCCCAACATGCGCGCGGCGGCAATCATGGCCAACACATCCTTGGTGCGGTCGGCGTGGCGGGCGACCTGGTCGGCCAGCGCCGCCTGCGCGACGGCTTCGGTGCGAGGCGAGGAGCCGCGCTTCGCCGGGTCCACGTTCGGCACCGGCTTGCCGCCATCGGCTGCGAGCGCAAGCGCCGCGGCGCCGAGGACGGCCAGCATCACCACGAGACGCACGGCCGAGCTTGCGGGCTTCGATAGCTTCATGGTCCTCTCCTGATAGTCGATGGCTGCGGCGGCGCGACGTTCTTGGCGCATCGGTGCGGCGCCAGCGCCTTCCTTGCGGTGCTTCGGTTTCGCCGCCCGCAGCCGGCATGATAGCGGCTCCGACACTGCCCGTGGCGCCCGCGAACGCGCCGCCGCGGTGGTAAGCTGCGTGCGGTCCTTTCGGTGATGGGAGACAGGCATGATCTTCCGCCAATTGTTCGACCAGCAGTCCTCGACCTATACCTATCTGCTCGCGGACGAACAATCGCGCCAGGCGGTGCTGGTCGACCCGGTATTCGAGCAGGCGCGGCGCGATGCCGCGCTGATCGACGAGCTGGGATTGAAGCTCGCTTGGACCTTGGAGACCCACGTGCATGCCGACCACGTCACCGGCGCGTGGCTGCTGCGCGAACGGCTCGGCAGCCGCATCGCGCTTTCGGCCGCGAGCGGTGCGGAAGGCGCGGACCGGCTGCTGCAACCTGGCGATCAAGTAGAGTTCGGCAAGCGCTGGCTGGAAGTGCGGGCCACGCCGGGCCACACTAGCGGCTGCGTGACTTATGTCGTCGATGACCGCCGGGCCGCGCTCACCGGCGATGCACTTCTGATCCGGGGCTGCGGGCGCACCGACTTCCAGCAGGGCAGCGCCGAGACGCTCTACCGCTCGGTCCACGAGCAGATCTTCGAGCTGCCGGATGCCTGCCTGCTCTATCCGGCGCACGACTATCGCGGCCTCACGGTGACCAGCGTCGGCGAGGAAAAGCTCTACAACCCGCGCCTCGGCGGACAGATCCTCAAGGACGATTTCGCCGGTTACATGAGCCATCTCGGCCTGCCGCATCCGAAGCAGATGGACATCGCGGTGCCGGCCAATCTGCGCTGCGGGCGCCCGCGCGAGGCGAGCGCCGATCAGCCTGCGCAGGATTGGGCGCCGCTCACGTACACCTTCGCCGGCATCTGGGAAGTGCAGCCGCAATGGCTGGAAGAGCATCTGCGCGCGGTGCAGATCGTCGACGTGCGCGAGAGCGCCGAGTTCAACGGCTCGCTCGGTCACGTCCCCGGCGCGGTGCTGATTCCCTTGGGCGAGCTGAGCGCACGCGCAGCCGAGCTGGCGAAGGATCGTCCGATCGTCACCGTGTGCCGCTCCGGCGCGCGTTCCGCGCAAGCGACGGTATTGCTCGGCAAGGCCGGCTTCACCGAGGTGGCGAATCTCTCGGGCGGGATGTTGCGCTGGCGCGCCCAGCGTCTGTCGGTCGAGGGCGGCGCCGAGTGAGCGCGTAGCGTAACAGCCGCCCCCAACGCGGGCGTCGAGGTGGCACGCCGATCGACTCGGCACCGGTCGCCTCCCCGCCGCGGCCGGCCGCAAGCCGCGCCGAAGCTTATCCCCGGCTCAGCAGCTCGACCGACACGCCGTCAGGCGCTTCGATGAAAGCGATACGCGTAGTCGGATTCGAATCGGTCGGCTCCACGGTAAAGACCACGCCGCGACGGCGCAGCCCCTCGCAGAAGCCGTCCAGGTCGCCCGCGACGCGCACGCCGAAGTGGTCGATCCCCCACTCGAGGCGGCCCTTGTCGTGCGCCGACTCGCCGGGGCGCTCGCCGCGCACGATCACCATCGCTTCCCCGAACGCGACATAGATCTGCGGCGCGCCGTGCACTTCGGCGCTCTTCCAGATTTCGCCGCCCAGCACGTCGACATACCATTGCGCGGTCTTGATCGGATCTTTCGCGATCAGATGCACGTGGTCGAAACGCATTGCAGTGCTTGCCATGGCGAGGCTCCGTGGTGACGAGCGCTTCAGGTGCGCTCCAGGATGTGCAGGCCGCGCACGCGGTCGAGCAGGTAGATCAAGCCGCGATCGTCGACCGTGACGTCGTTGCTCTGCACGCGGTCCGACCCCGGCGGCACGTCGGGCAGGTAGTACGCGACTTCCCGCAGCGCGTGCGGCCGGGAGATATCGATGATGCGCAGCCCATACGCGAACCATGCGACCGGAATCTCGCTGCCGGTCACGATCTCGCACGGCTGGTGACAGCCGGTCATGCGCGGCTGCGGTCCCGGCGGCATGTCTTCGACCTGGAAAGTCGATATCGGCTGCGGATGCGTCTCGTCGGTGATGTCGACCAGCCACAGGAAAGCCGCGGGATATGGCGGGTAATCCTCCTGGCGGAACACGTCTTCGTCCGACACCAGCAAGAAATCGCGCCCCTGGATCTGGAACGGAATACGCAGCGCCGTATGCGTCGGCCAGGGAAACGGCGGGCTCCAGTCGAGCCCGGAGACGAACTTCGGCTTGCTCATGTCCTCGATGTCGAGGATGACCAGGCCGCCCTGCCAATAGCTGGTATAGAGGCGGTTGCCGAAGCGCAACGGATGATGGCACTTGTGCGCCTCGTTCTTCCAGCTCGGCGTCTCACCGCCCGCGACCCATTGGCCCGGCATCCACCAGCGGCCGACTTCCTCGGGGCGCGCCGGATCCTTCAGATCGAGGATCATCACGATGTTGCCCACGTACCCCGCCATGGTGGGCGAGATATAGGCATAACGCCCGTCGAAGTCGAAGCGGTGCACGCCGGTGGCATAGCTCGCTGCGGCGCTCTCGGTCGTATTCCAGTGGGTGATCAGCTTGGGCTTGGCGGGATCCGCGATGTCGTAGATGCTCAAGCCGCCGAAGTAGCCTTCGGGCGGGACCTCGCCGCGACGCACGTGCTGGCCCAACACTTCGCGGTTGGTGATCATGATCTCGCCGTGCACGCGCACCTTGTGCGAATGCGTTCCCGGCGGCATGGCGAGCTCGGCCAGGAGGCGCGGGTGCTTCGGGTCTTCCACGTCGATGATCTGCGTGCCGTAGGGATTGCGCATGTTGCCGACGTAGGCGACGTTACGCTGCACCACGACCTGGCCCCCGCCGGCGCAGTCGTGCCACCCGAGCGGGCTCACTGCGCCGCCGTGCGCATGATTGCGCACGTCGACATAGCCTACTTCCTTGATCCCCTTCGATTGCGCCATCGCGCCTCCCTTCGTGCAACGGCAGCTCGCGCACACGGCCACGGCATCGACGCTGTCCGCTGAATGCAATGCGTGCGCTCGGCGCCGGTCGCGCGCAGCATCCCCAGCGCTCAGGCGTGAGCGGCCGATGGCGTCAGAATAGCACGCGGCATTGCGCGTGGCCGCACGGCCGCCGGCGTAGCCGGCCGACTCAGCAAGCTGCCGCTATCGCGCCATGAACGGCCGGCAGTGAAGACCTATGCCGTTTGTGCCGCGCCGAAGGGCTCCTGCAGCGCGGCCGCCGCGCGGTGCCGGTTGGGAAAAGGCCCGGTGAAGGTCAGGCCGTCATGCAGGAAATGCGGATTCGCGGTGCCCGCCGGCCACTCGGCGATGTAATAGCCGGTCGGCAATGTCCGGCCCTCGGCCGCGCTATAGGTGCGCTCGTAGGACTCGGCATCGATCAGCCGATAGCCGTCCTTGATCCAGACGATCTCGCGATAAGCCTCGCTCGGACTCATGCTTGCTCCCCTGCTCCAGCGCGGGCACGCACCGGCCTCGAACCGCGGGCCGCACGCTTGACCGGAGATCCTCCGGCGGCGGCGGGCGCCTGCGAGCGCACGGCGTCAACCGGGCGCGGCGCTTGGGCGATGGCGTCCGGGCTGTGAGTCACGCCCGCGCCGTCGAGCTCGCGCTCTGCCGCGAGCCAATCGTCGAGCTCGGCGCCGGGTGCGAAGCCGCGTGCTTCGGCCCGATAGAAAGCGGCGATGGCGGTACGCTGCCAGCGCTGCGCTGCGTCCGCATCCATGATTGCCTGCTGATCCCCTTTGCCCCGTATCGGCGAGTCTTTAGTGTTCATTGATGACCTCGTGTTTCCCGCTGACCGCGATCAGGGCCAATGCACGCAACATGCCCGAGCCGGCAATGAACCGTCGCCCCAGGCCCGCCGCGAGGGAAAGCGGCTTGGCCGCGACGATTGCACGGCCGGCGGACGCGAACCGCCACGAAACGACGCCAAATCCCTGCTCGAACGCCGCAGGATGGAATCGCCGCATCGAGTTCAAGATGCGGCGCGGCGGGCGGGAAAATGCACCGATCGAGTGCAGCTTTTGCAGCCTCGGATCCCCGATCGTGCATGCGCGGCGCGCTCCAATGCACCGCTGAAGCCGCGCAAACGAGAATGGCGTTGCCGGAGCTTCGCGAAATCCGCTTGCGAGTTCACATCATGGGCAAGCTGCCGGCGCGGCAAGGGCACGCGCGCTAACATAGGCTGTTGGCTTTGGCTTCGCGTCGCGGCCGGGAAGCCCTGCCGGGGTCGCTGCGCTACGGGCATGCGGCGCGTGCTATTCATCGTGACGCAGCGCGCGCCCGCCCAGAGGAAGGAACCGAATGATCGAATTCAAGCGAATCTCGTACCAAAACGTGCAGGTCGGTGAGGAGCTCGTATCGAATGACTTGGTGGTGAAGCCTGAGGACATCGACACCTTCGCCTACGCCGTCGACGATCATCATCCGTGGTACTTCGAGCAGTCTCCCTTCGGTGGCCCCATCGCGCACCCGACGCTACTCGCCAATCAAGCGTTGCTGATGCGTCACAACAAGTACATCGTCGATGCCGGCTTGCACGCGCAAATGCAATTCGAATTCATCGAGCCGGTGCGCGCCGGCATGCGCGTGCGCACCCGTGGCAAGATCATCGACAAGTACGAACGGCGTGGCCGCCATTACATGGTCACCGCCTTCGAGACCACCGAAGAGGACAGCGGCCAGGTGCTGATGCGCGGCCAGTTCACTCAGATGATATTTCCCGATTGAAGCGTCGCCCCATGGCACTTACAAATCACCACAGCATCACACCGGGCGCCGAATTGCCGCCTATCAGCAAACCGATTTCGCAGCGCAGAATCGACTGCTATTCCGGCGTGCGGCCCAAGTCCATCCACACCGATCCCGAGTGGGCGAAGAAGAAGGGATTCGCCGCGCCTCTCGCTCAGGGCATGATGTCCACGGCGTACGTCTCGGAGATGATGGTCCGGCTGCTCGGCGAGGGCTTCATCCGCGGCGGCCGGATGTCGGTCAAGTTCGTCAAGCCGGTGCTCGCCGGCGATACGCTCACCATGCACGGCCGGGTGAAATCGAAGGAACTCGAGGGTGAAGCGACGCGCGTCGTGGTCGAGCTCTGGTGCGAGAACCAGGATGGCGTGACCACGATGGTGGGCGAAGCGAGCGGGCTCGCGGCCCGCTGACCCTGGTCCGACCCGGGTCCGGCCCGTTTTGGTGCGATAGGCATGAAGCAGGACTACAGCGATCTCACGCGGCTGTTCGCGCCGCGCACCGTGGCCTTGGTCGGGGCGAGCGATCAGGGAGACCGTTTCGGCACACGCGTCTTTCGCCAGATGCTGAACTTCGGTTTTCCCGGGACGATCTATCCCGTCAATCCGCGCGCGCAGGAACTATTCGGGCACCGCTGCTATCCGAGCGTCGCCTCGCTCCCGCACACGCCCGACCACGTGGGCATCATCGTGGCGACCGAGCGCGTATTCGATGTCCTCGACGAGTGTGCCGCGCGCGGCGTGCCGTTCGCGACCGTCTACAGCGCCGGCTTCGCCGAGATGGGAAGCCCGGCGGGACACGAGCGGCAACGGCGCTTGATCGAGCTCGCGCGCCGCACCGGCATGCGCATCATGGGCCCGAACTGCAACGGCGTGATCAATTTCGTCGATCGATTCGCCATGACCTCCACAGGCGCTATCGGCGGGCCGCGACGCGCCCCCGGCAACATCGGCGTCATCAGCCATAGCGGCGGGCTAGGGCAGATCACCGTGATGTGGCGCGCGCAGGAAACCGGGCTGGGCATCAGCTACGAGGCGAGCATCGGCAACGAAGCCGATCTCGATTCACTCGACTTCGCGCGCTTCATGCTGCGCTCGGATGCGACCGACGTCATTCTCATGGCGATCGAGGGGATCAAGGACGGCGCGAAGCTGGTCGAGGTGGCGCGCGAAGCGGCCGAGCGGGAGAAACCGATCGTCGTGCTGAAGCTGGGGCGCACGGCGACCGGCAGCCGTGCTGCCGCCTCGCACACCGGCGCCATCGCGGGCGCCGACGCGATCTACGATGCGGCCTTCAAACAGCTCGGCCTGATTCGCGTCGCCGAAACCTACGAGCTGTACGAAGTGGCGACGCTGTTGCGGACCCGCCGCTGGCCCAAGGGGCGGCGCGCGGCCTCGGCGGCGGCGACCGGCGGCAACATCGTCCAGCTCGCCGACATCGGCGAAGCACTGGGCATCGAGTGGCCGGAATATGGCGCCGCGACCCAAGCGAAGCTGGCGCAGCTGATGCCCGGCTACGGCAAGGTGTCCAATCCGACCGACATGACCTCGCTCGCCACCGGCGAGCCGGAGAATTTCCGCCGCGCGCTGGTCGCGATCGCGCAGGACCCCTCGGTCGATGTGATCGCGCCCATATTCGCGTTCAACCGGCGCAAGGACATCGAGCTCGGTGCGGCGTTCGTCCGCGAGTGCCCGAAGTCCGCTGCCATGCTGTGGGTCGGCGGCTGCACCGATGATGCCGCGTTCGGCCCGAGCGACCTGGTGGCCTCGGGCGTGCCGGTCTTCAGGAACGCCCAGCCGTGCCTTCGCGCCCTGCGCGCGGCGATGGACTTCGGCGCCTTCGTCGCCGAGCACAAGGCGGGCAGGCTGGTGCCCGAACGGCCCGCGTCGATCGATCGCGCGCGCGCCGCCACCCTGCTGCGCGCGAGCGGCGCAACGCTGACCGAGCGCGAGGCGAAGACCATCCTGGCCGCCTACGGACTTCCGGTGACGCACGAAGCGCTCGCTGCGACACCGGAAGACGCGCTCGCCCACGCCCGCGCGCTCGGGAGCGCGGTGGCGCTCAAGATCGACTCGCCGGATATCGCCCACAAGACGGAAGCCGGTGCAATCCGGCTCGGCGTGCGCGGCGATGCGGCCGTGCGCCGCGGCTATGCGGAGGTGGTCGCTGCAGCCCGGGCGTTCGCGCCGCACGCCCGCTTGAACGGCGTGCTGGTGCAGGAGATGGTGGCGGGCGGCATCGAAATGATGCTCGGCATCGTGCGCGATCCGGTATTCGGTCCGGTCGTCGCGGCGGGCTTCGGCGGCATTCATGTCGAGGTCCTGCTCGACGTGAGCTACCGCATCGCGCCGGTCACGCCGCACGAAGCGGTGCGGATGCTGCGCGAGCTGCGCGGTTTCGAGCTGCTGCAAGGCGTGCGCGGCGCAAGACCCGCCGACATCGATGCGCTCGCCGAAGCGCTGGTGCGCCTGTCGTGGCTGGCAGCCGACTTCGCCGCATCGATCGACGAGCTCGACGTAAATCCGCTGCTCGTCTTCGAGCGCGGCGCCGGGGTGAAGGTGGTCGATGCCTTGATCGTCAAGGCCGAGGCGCGCTGATCTTCGTTCGCTGCGCCCGCAACTCGACTCACGCAAGCGCATGCAACTGGTGCGGCGTGCTGCCGGACTGCCCCCACCACTTTACTCGGCCTTGATCCCCGCCAGGCTGATCAGCTTCGCATTCTGGGCCATCTCGCGCGCAATGAGCTCGGCGAATTCCCTGGAGCCGGAGGGTCTCGGTTCCAGGCCCTGTCGTTTCAGCGCTTCCCGGATCTCCGGCGTCGTGAACGCCTTCACGATAGCGCCGTTCAACTGCTGCACGATCTCGCCGGGTACGCCTGCCGGAGCTCGGCCGGCTAAATCATCCGGGCGAGGCGTTCCAGCTCCGCCTCGTCGATGTCGACGCCGTAGTCGGTCTTCGCCGACTCGCGGGAGACATAACCGAACAGCACGTCGCGCACGACGCGTTCGCGCTCGCGCGCGCGCGGATCGCCATAGCCGCCCGAGCCAGGCACCCATACCGCGATGACGTCGTGCTTCTTGGCCGCAACGTTGAAGCTCTTGCTCGGCAACGCGCGCTCCTCGGCCGTGCCGGGATTGAGGGCGAAGCTTCCGGCGGCGCCCTCCAGTCCGCCGAACAGTCCCCAGGGACGGCTCTTGCAGCGATCGCCCTTGGTGCGAAACGTCGTGCCATCGCTCCTGATGCGGAAGCTGCGTATGACGCCCTGTCCGCCGCGCCATCGCCCGGGCCCGCCGGAGTCGGTCAGAAGCTCGTAGCGCTCCAGAAACACCGGGTACTCGAGCTCCATCACCTCGCTCGGGAGATTGGACGTGTTGGTGCTCCCGGTCTGCACGCCGCCGACGCCATCCAGCCCGTGCCGTGCACCGAACCCTCCGCCGATGGTTTCGAGATAGGACCAGAACCGGTTGCCTTCACGCCATCCCCGGAACTCGATGCCCGTGTTCGCCCCCCGGCACGCCGCGATCACTCTGTTCGGCGCCGCCGGCGCAAGCGCGCCGAGGATTACCTCGACCACGCGAGCGAACGTATCCGAGCGGTTGAGCACCGCGGCCGGCGGCGAACAATTCACGATGGAGGCTTGCGGCGCGATGACCTTGATCGCCCGGTACAGGCCCGCGTTGGGCGGCACGTCCGGCGCCAGCGCCGATTTGAGCGTGTAGTACACCGCCGACTTCAGGCTGTAGGAGGTCATGTTGATGCTGCCTTTCACCTGCGGCGCGCTGCCGGTGAAATCGAGCTCGATGTCCTCACCGGCGATGGTGATCGCGCATCGAATCGGGATGTGCTCGGCATCCACCCCGTCGTCGTCCATGAAGTCCTCGAATTCATAACGGCCGTCGGGCAACGCCGCGATGCTCGCGCGGATGCGCCGCTCCGCCTGGTCGAACAGGATCCGCGAACACCCCAGCACCTCGCGCTCGGAATAGCGCGAAAACAGCTCGTCGAGGCGCCTCTGGCCGAGCTTGAGCGCCGCGATCTGGGCTTCGAGATCGCCGCGCCGCTCGGTCGGATTGCGCACGTTGAGCAGGATCAGGTTGAAAATATCCTCGCGCAGCTCGCCCCGGCTGAACAGCTTGATGATCGGAATCCGCAGCCCCTCGCTCCAGATGTCGGTTGCCGAGCCCAGTCCGCCGCCGACTTCGGTGTGGTGCCCCACGCTCGCCAGAAAAAAAACCAGCTTGCCCTTGTGGAAGTAGGGCGCGGTCAGCGTGATATCCGGAAGATGCGTCGGCCCGCCCGAGAACGGATCGTTGGCCATGTAGATGTCGCCGGGCTCGATCGTAGACAGCGGACAGTGCTGGAAGATCTGGTCTTGCAGCCCCAGCATGGAGCCGATATGACTGGTGGTATACGCGGTCAGGGCGATGGTCCCGCCGCGCGCATCCAGCAGCCCGGCCGAGCAGTCTCTGCGCTCCTTGATGTTGGTCGAATAGGCGGACTTCACCAGCGTGACGCCCATTTCGTCGGTCATGCAACGGAAATGGTTGCCTATCACCTCCACGGCGATCGGATCGATCTTCATCGCTATCGCGTTCCTGCCCCTGGCTGTGCTCATCGACGTCTTGCCCCGGTGAAGCTCACGATCAGATTGGCGTACCCGTCCACCGCCGCGCGTTCTCCAGGGGCGAGCACCGTGGTCGCATCCATCTGCTCCAGAATCGCAGGGCCATCGACACTTTGGCCCGCCTTCAACTTGTCGCGAGCATAGACCGGCGTGGCGAGCAGTGCACGCGCGGGGTGCCATGACACCTTGCGCTCACCGATGCGGGCGGCGCCGACATCGCCCGTGGACTTGCGCTTGCGTGTCATCACCGGCTTGGGCATGACGCCGTGGGCGATGGTCCGGAAGTTGATGAGCTGGACCAGGGCATGTCCGGAATGAAAACCGTAGGTGCGCTCGTGCAGGTCGTGAAAGCGCTGGTTGAACTGCCGCAGCGTCGCATCGCTCCAGCGGCCGGGCTCGCCGGCAAGCGACAGCTCGTAATTCTGCCCGCGGTAGCGGGCATCGACCACGCGCTCGACTCGCCGCTGGCCTCGCGGCACGCCTTCATGCTCGAGCCAGGCCATCGCCTGAGAATCCAGGTCCGCCCAGATGGCATTGATCGCGCCGGCGGAGGTCTGCGCCAGGGTCGATATCGCGGTCCTGACAACATCGAAACGCCGATCCACGGTGAGCAGCCCCAGCGCGCACAGTATGCCCGGCCGCTCGGGAATGATGACATCGCGGATACCCAGCTCGCGCGCGAGCGCCGTGGCATGCAATGGTCCCGCGCCGCCGAATGCGAGCAGCGCGAAGTCGCGCGGATCGTATCCGCGCTCCACGGAGACGAGCTTGAGCGCGCCGATCATGTTGTTGTTGACGATGGTCAGGATGCCGTGCGCCGCCCGCCGAACATCGATACCAAGGGGCTTCGCGACGGTCCGCTCGATGGCTTCGCGGGCGGCCTCGCGGTCGATCTTCTTGCGGCCACCGAGGAGGTATTCGGGGTGAAGATAACCGAGCACGACGTTGGCATCGGTGACCGTGGCGAGCCGGCCGCCTTGCCCGTAGCACGCAGGGCCGGGATCCGCGCCCATGCTGCGCGGCCCGACCTTGAGGGCGCCGCCCTGGTCGATCCAGGCGACACTGCCTCCGCCCGCACCGATGAACTTGATGTCCAGCATCGGCACCCGCACCGGGTATTCGGACAGCTCGGTATCGGTGCGCGCGCTCGGCGTGCCGCCGTCCACGATGGAAACGTCGGAGCTGGTGCCGCCCATGTCGAAGGTCAGGATGTTGCGATAGCCGGCGGACCGGGCGCAGAAGACCGCGCCCATCACCCCCGCGCTCGGACCCGATACGAGCAAGTTGACAGGCTGGCGGGCGGCCGACTCCGGCGACAGCAGCCCGCCGTTGCCCTGCATGACATACGCGGGCACAGCAATACCCAGCTCGGCCGCCGTGTGGCTCAGGCGTTCCAGGTACTGGCTTACCGGACGCAGCAGCCAGGTGTTGATCACCGTGGTGCTCAGACGCTCGAATTCCCGGAACTCCCGCAGCACCTCGTGCGAAGCGCATACCTCGACCGATGGAGCCCGCGCCTTCACCATCTCGACCAGGCGGATCTCGTGGCGCGGATCGACATAGGCGTTCACCAGGCAGATCGCGATGGCGTCGACATCGAGCGCCACCAGCCGGTCGATCGCTCTGGCCGCCGCCGCCTCGTCGAGCGGCTGCCAGATTTCGCCGTCGGCGAGGATTCTCTCCGCTACTTCGAGCCGGCGGTGCCGGGGTATGGGAACAGGCGAGCGCTCGAAGAAGAAGTTGTAGAGCTGATCGAGCGGCCGGTTCTGGCGCCGGATCTCCAGCAGGTCCCGGAAGCCCGCCGTCGTCAGCAGGCCGATGCGTCCGCCGGCGCCCTGGATCATGGCGTTGGTGGCCACGGTGCTGCCCTGCGCGAGATAGCCCACGGCGGAGGGCGCGATCCCTTTCTCGGCGAGCAGCGCGCAGATACCACCGGCGATGCCGCGGCAGAAGTCCTCCGGCGTGGAGGGCACCTTGTACGTCGTCACCGTGCCCTCCCCTTCGTCGAACAGGCAGAGGTCGGTGTGCGTGCCGCCCACGTCCACGCCCAGCCGGTAGCGGCTGCGCCTGGGTCCCATCTTGCGCTGGCTCATTGCGCTCCCGTTGTTGCGCTCCGTGACAGCGCCGTCATGCGGACAAGCACTGCATTCGACTCGGAGTCAGGTCTTGCACCTTGCATGATGTGCTGCAACGTGCAATACCCCGCCGCTATGCGCACGTGTGCCGAGGTGCGCGCCCGATCGCCAGCGTCGCGAGACCGGCGTCTTGATCACTGCGGGCGGATCTTCTTCTCGCGCACGACCTGCGCCCACTTCTCCACATCCGCGCGCAGAATCTTCGCCGCCTCATCGGGCGTGGTGCCCATGGGCTCGTAGCCCAGCTCCACCAGCCGATGGCGGATTTCGCCAAGCCGCAACACCTTCGCCATCGCCGCGCTAAGCGCATTGACGATAGCCGCGGCGGTACCGGTGCGCGCAAGCGCATACCAGATCGTCCCGGCGTCGACGCCTGGCAACCCCAGCTCGTCGAACGTGGCCACATCCGGCAGGGCGGCGTTGCGCCGCGCGCCCGTGATGGCGATCGCCCGCAGCTTGCCCGCCTTCACGAACGTCGCTGCCGAGCTGGGGCCGGCGAACATGGTGACGACTTCCCCCCCGACCACGGCCGCGGTGGCTGCGCCGCCGCCCTTGTAGGGAACGTGCACCAGGTCGACGTTGGCGACGCCCTTGAACAGCTCCATTCCCAAATGCGTGCCGGTGCCGATGCCGCCGGTCGCGAAGGTCACCTGCCCCGGCCTGGAGCGCATCAGGGCCAGCAGGTCCCTGAGCGATCTGGCCGGTACGGACGGATGGATAACCAGCGCGACCGCACCCGTTGCCAGGGTCGAGATCGGCACGAAGTCTCTGAGCGTGTCGTACGGCAGATTGGGATACAGCGCGGGGTTGCTGGCGAACGACTGATCGGCCGCCAGCAGCGTATAGCCGTCGGCCGTCGCCTGGGCGACGATGGCCGGACCGATCTGCGCGTTGCCGCCCGGCCGGTTGTCGACGACGAAGCGCTGACCCAGGCTGTCCGAAAGGCTGGGCGCCATGACACGCATGAGGTTGTCGGTTCCGCCTCCGGGCGGAAACGGCACCACCACGCGCACCGTGCGCTCCGGGTATTTCTGGGCCGCCGACAGCGGCGGCAGGAAGGCAGCAACCGCCGCGAGAAACATGAGTACCGACAGCCTCGCTCGATCCGGGCTCACAGGGATGACCTTCGAATGCGGGGCACGCCAACGCCGCGGCCGGAACGAAAACCGGCCACGATGAACGCCGGCGTGCGGCCCGAGTTGTTAGCGCGAGCTCGCGCACATGAAGGTAGCATCAATTTCACCTCGGCACACGGCCCATTCGGAATGGACAAGTCCGCTTGGGAATACCCCCTGGAGCCGCCGCCGCCGCGGAGATGTTCAGCGACTGCCTCGCGATTTCGCAGATATACCTGAGCTGGCGTAGGTTTCATGACTCTGCCCGGCGGCGTCTGCCGCCGCCATTTTACCGACGGTGCCCGAGCCGAAGAGCATCGAGCACCCGCCGCCCGCTGCGCCGCTGCGCGGGAGAGGTGGCACCTTGCCGCGTCGGGGCTGGTTCGGCGCCTTGCGGCGCGTTGCGCGGCCGATGGCCGGCGCCCGGAGCGCCCGCAGCCGAAGCCGATACTTGTCGGCCGGCGCGCAAGATGGAATCATGCGCTGGCGATGACATCGGTCACGCGCACCGGGAGGATAGACATGCGATCACCCGCGACCACGCTCGGCACCGCACTGGCGCTTACCGCTTGCTGCGCCGGCGGCGCGCTCGGACAGGTCTATCCGGCCAAGTCGATACGGGTCGTCATCGGCTATTCGGCCGCCGGGCCGACCGACGTGCTCGGCCGCATCGTCGCGCAGAAGCTTGCGGCCAACGTCGGCCAGACCATGTTGGGCGAAAGCCGGCCGGGCGCGAGCAGCATCATCGGCGCGGAACTGGTCGCGAAATCGGACCTGGTCAAGTGCTCCGAGGTGATCAAGGCAGCGGGAGTCGAAGCCAATTGAGCGCATCCAGGCGCGTCGGCATCATCGATACCACCCTGCGCGATGCGCCCCAGTGCCTGTGGGCGACGCGCATGACGGCGGCAATGATGCTGCCGGTGGCGCAAACCATGGACCAAGCCGGGTTCAACCGCATGGATCTCGCCGCGGCGATCCAGTTCGACGTCTGCGTACGCTATCTCAAGGAGAATCCCTGGGAGAAGTTTCGCCTGCTGCGCGAGAAGATCGTGCACACGCCGCTGCAGGCGACCGTGCGCGGCCGCAGCCTGGTGAGCTTCGACATCCTGCCCAATGACATCATCGAGCTTTGGGTCGAGCGGCTGGTCGCCAACGGCTTTCGCGTCGTCTGCGCCATGGATGGGCTCAACGACGTGGACAATCTCGCCGTCAGCCTGAAGCTCGCGAAGTCGCTCGGCGTCACCACAGAGGCTTCGCTCGCCTACTCGCATAGCCCGGTCCACACCGACCAGCATTACGCCGACGCCGCCGCCGAGATCGTGCGCACGATCGGCGTCGACGTGGTCAAGATCCGCGATGCCGGCGGCCTGCTCACGCCCGATCGTGTCCGCACCCTGGTGCCCGCGTTGAAGGCCGTGCTCGGCACGACCCGGCTCGCGCTGCACAGCCATTGTCTGACCGGGCTCGCGCCCCTGGTCTACCTGGAAGGCATCAAGCTCGGCGTGGACGAGGTGGCGACATCGATCGCCCCGCTCGCCAACGGCCCCGCGCAACCGGCGACCCAGACCTTCGTGCGCAACGCGCGCGCGCTCGGCTTCGAGGCCGGCGTGGATCTCGATCTGGCCGAGCGCGTCGGCGAACACTTTCGCCGCATCGCCGAGCAGGAGGGACTGCCGCTCGGCGTGCCGGCCGAGTACGACGAGTTCCATTTCACCCACCAGGTACCGGGCGGCATGCTGACCAACCTCAAGTTCCAGCTCGAGCAAGCCGGGCTCGGCGAGCGCTTCGACGCGGTGCTGGAGGAATGCGCGCGCGTGCGCGAGGAACTGGGCTGGCCAATCATGATCACGCCCTTCTCCCAGTTGGTCGGCACCCAGGCGGTGCTCAACGTGGTGCGCGGCGATCGCTACACGGTGGTGCCGAACGAAGTGAAGAAGTATGCGCTCGGTCACTACGGCAAGCTGCTCGCGCCGGTCCATCCGGACGTGCTCGATCGCATCGTGAGCAACGGCTCGAGCGCGATACGCGCCGAGCCGAGCGTGCTCGATCCCGCCGTACCCGCGCTGCGCCGTCAGTATCCGGGCCGCAGCGACGACGAACGCCTGCTGCGATTCATGTTCGCCGGCAACCAGGTGGACGACATGCTCGCCGCCGGCCCGCTACCAACGCAATACGAATTCGAGAGCCGCTCGCAGCAACTGCTGAAGCTCGCGCTCGCCATGAAGAAAGCGCGCCACGTGCGGATCGCATGTGAAGACATGCGGCTCGAGGCGTATCGCGCTACGGGTTGATCCTTCGAGCACACAGCCGAACGAGGAGACGAACGCGATGACCAGCGGGCTCAAGCCGATTCGCCGCGTGGTGACGGCAAACGACGAACGCGGGCGATCCAAGGTATTGTGGGACGGCCCGGCGCCGAACGTCCATCAAGCCTCCATGGGACGCGGGCGCGGGCACACCAATCTGTGGGTCTGGAACGATGCCTTGCCCACGATCGGCGGCGAGGTCGACGCCGGCAACCTCGGCTACGACTTCCCCGGCCCGCCAAGCGGCGGGCATCTGCGCGTGGTGCAGTCTTCGGGCCGCCCGGCCGACTGGGACCCGGCCAAGGATCCCGACCTGATCCCGATGCACCCGCCGAAGCTGCGCGCGCCCGGACGCACCTGGGATCGCGGCGGCAACAACGCGTTTTCGTCCTCGATGCACAAGACCGAAACGCTCGACTACGGCATCCAGCTCCACGGCGAGCGCATGCTCATCCTCGACGATGGCGAAGCCTCGATCCGTCCCGGCGACGTCGTGATCCAGGTGGGCGCCTGGCACCAGTGGTCGAGCCCGCGCGAAGGCGGCATCATGCTCTTCGACATGATTGCCGCGCACTTCGCCGACGGCCCGGCCGGCCTCGGCCAAGGCGCCGACGGGCCGTTGCCGCCGCGCTCGGATGCACGCCTGCCCGCGGACATGAAGGCCGCCCGGCGCATCGTCACCATCGACCGGGAGCCCAACCGCAGCAGCCTTCTGAGCGAGGGGCCGGCACCGGACTTGCGCTTCGATCCTGCACGCCCGGGCCATGTGTCGGCGCGGCTGTGGGTGGCCGATGCCGCGCCGGCCAGGATCGTGTTCGAGACCTTGCACCTGCCGCATAGGCTCGAGCCGCCTCGGCCCGGCTCGATCATGCGCGTTGTGACCCTGCCGCCCGATGCCGACTGGCAAGGCAAGGTCGGCAGCCAGGAGGTACGGGCGTATTTTCAGGCGATGGGTTCGTCGGCGGCATCCACGTATGCCGCTTCGGCGCCGCATCCGTACATGCAAAAGATGCGTACGCTCGACTTCTGTGCCGTCGTCGAAGGCGAGGCCGTGCTCGTGCTCGATACCCAGGAAGTGACGCTTGCCGCCGGCGACGTCGCCATCCTGCGCGGAGCCAATCACGCGTGGAGCAATCGCTCGGCAAACCCCGCCATGATCGCGATCGCATCCCATGCCGCGGCGTGATTTCGTGCAACCCTGCCTGAGCGGCAGAAAGGAATAGCATGAGCAAGCGCATTGCAGTGGTGGGCGCGGGCGCCCTGGGCGGTTATGTCGGCGGCTATCTCGCGCATAGCGGTCATGACGTCACCCTGATCGACATGTGGCCCGAGAATATCGAGGCCATACGCGCCCGCGGGCTCGAGCTCGACGGACTGAGCGCCGAAGAGAAGATCACCGTCAAGAACGCGCGCACCATGCACTTGACCGAGGTGCAGTCCCTCGCCAAGGGCAAGCCGATCGATATCGCCTGCGTCGCGGTGAAGTCCTACGACACCGAGTGGGCGACGATGCTGATCAAGCCGTATCTCGCCCCCGGCGGCTTCGTCGTCTCGCTGCAAAACTGTCTCAACGAAGAGAAGATCGCGGCCATCGTCGGTTGGGGCAAGACGCTCGGCGTGATCGCATCCGTGATCTCGGTGGAGCTGTACGAGCCCGGCCGCATCCGGCGCATGGCGCCCAAGGGCGGCGCGCAGCACACGGTGTTTCGGGTCGGCGAAGTGCACGGCATCGTCACCCCGCGGGTGGAAGAACTGGTCGCCATGCTGTCCGCGGTCGACAGCAGCAAGCCGACCACCAACCTATGGGGCGAGCGCTGGTCGAAGCTGTGCTTGAACGGCATGGGCAACGGCGTCGCCGCCGCGACGGGACTCTCCGGCAAGGAACGCGACACCAACGAGACCATCCGGCGCTTTTCAATCAAGCTCGGCGGCGAAGCGGTCCGGGTCGGCCAGGCCCTGGGTTTTCAGCTCGTGAGCCTGCGCAAGATGGACCCGCAGCGCCTGGCGCTGGCCGCCGAAGGCCATGCCGATGCGCTGGCCGAAGTCGAACAGATCATCCAGGCTCGCTCGGCCGCCAATCCGCGCGCCGGCATTCAGCGCCCGTCGATGGCGCAGGACATGCGCAAGGGCCGGCGCACCGAGATCCAGCTCATGAACGGCTACATCGCCGAGAAGGGGAAGCTCGTCGGCATCCCGACCCCGGCGCACGAGAAAATCACCGAGCTCGTCACCCGCGTCGAGCGCGGCGAGCTGAAGCCGTCTGCTGCGCTGCTCGAGGGTTGAGACTGCGCCGGAAAAAGGGGATCGGCCGAGGCCGGCTGCGGTCGAGCAGTCGCAGCCGCGGCACCGAGCCGAGAGGCCTCGGCGCAACGCCGGCTCGTATCGCTCTAGCCGCTCATGGGGGCAAGCGACTTCACTCGGCCTTGATGTTGGAATCGCGTGCGACGCGCTTCCATTTCTCGACCTCCATTTTCAGCCGCTGCGCCATCGCGTCGCTGGTCGACGGTGTGGGATAGGCCCCATCCGCCTCGAGCCGCTGCGCCAGGCTCGGCTGTTTCAACACAGCGCCGATCTCGCTATTCAGCCGGCTGATGATGGACCCCGGCACGCCCGCCGGCGCCACCATCCCCCACCAGGAGCTGATCTCGTAACCCGGCACGCCGGCTTCGGCGATCGTGGGCAGCTCCGGAATCAAGCTGCTGCGTTTGTCCGCGGTCACTCCCAGGGCGCGTACCTTGCCTGCGCGAACTTGCTTCAACGACAGCGCCATCGTGCCGAACATGACCTCGACCTGGCCGCCCATCACCTCGCTCAATGCCTGGGCTCCCCCCTTGTACGGCACCACCGTCATATCGACCTTGGCCATGTGGCCGAACAGCGCACCGGCGAAATGATTGATGCCCCCCATCCCGGCGACGCCATAGTTGAGCGCACCGGGCTTGGACCTCGCGAGCGCGATGAATTCCTTCACGTCCCTGGCCGGGACCGACGGGTGCACGACCAGCATCAGCGGTCCGTAGCCGAGCATCGTAATCGGCGCGAACGAGCTGACCGGATCGAAGGGCAGCTTGCGCACGGCAGCGTTCATCGTATGCGAAACGGAGACGAACAACAGCGTGTGACCGTCGGGCGGGGCTTTCAGCGCCAGCTCGGCGGCGAGGATGCCGTTCGCCCCGGGACGATTGTCCACCAGGATCTGCTGCCCGAGTCGTTCCGAAAGATTCGTCGCGATGAAGCGCGCCACGAGATCCGCGCTACTGCCGGGCGGGAAGCCGAGCAAGACACGCATGAGCTTCGACGGGAACGCAAGCTGCGGCTCCGGCGCGCTGGCCGCACCCGCGTCACGGCCGGCGGCCGCGGCCACGACGATTGCCACCAGGGCGAGGACACCTGCCGCGGATCGCACGCGGCTCACGGATTCACCACGTGCTCGGGCCGCCCTTCGATCCAGGCGATGATGTTGTCCACCGGCATCTTGCGCGAGCGCAGATTGGATTCGTGCGTGGTGCCGCCCATGTGCGGGGTGATGACGACGTTGTCGAGCGCCGCGTACGGATTCTGCTCCAGCGGCAGCGGCTCCACGGTGTGCACGTCGAGCGCGGCGCCGGCGATCCGGCCGCTCTTCAGCGCCCATACCAGGTCGTCCTGAACGATGATGCCAGCGCGCGCGGTGTTGACCAGGATGGCGCTGGGTTTCATCAATTCGAATTCACGGCGCCCGACGCTGCCCTGAAATTGCGGCGTATTACGAACATGCAGGGATACGGCATCCGCGCGCCGGAAAACATCGTCGCGCTCGACCAGCTCCACGCCAAGGCGCGCGGCGCGATCGGGGTCTCGCGTCGGGCTCCAGGCGATCACGTTCATGCCGATGCCGCGGCCCAGGCGCGCGGTCTCGCCGCCGATCGACCCGAGACCGAGCAGCCCCAGCGTCTTGCCGCGAATTTCGTGCGCCGTCGGCGGATGCTTCCACAGGCCTTGACGCAACCACCGATCGCCCGCGGGCAGATTGCGCCAGGTCGCCATCAACAATCCGATGCAAAGCTCGGCCACCGCGACGTGATTGATCGCCGGGGTGTTGGTCACCACGATGTCGCGGCGGCGAGCCTCTTCGAGGTCCACGTTGTCGGTGCCCGTGCCGAGGATCGAGATCATGCGCAGCCGCGGCGCGTGCTCGAAGGCTTCCTTGTCGAATTTCGAGTAGGCGCGCACGTTGATGGCGGCCTGCGCGTCGGCGATGCGGGCGAAGAATTCGGCGCGGTCGGCGTAGCGCGTGCTGTGGCAGCGTACCTCGCCGTAATCGAGGAGTCGCGCGAGCTCACGGTGATCGAGGCCGCCGTATGCGATCGGAAAATCGTCCGGGACGACGATGGTCAGCGGCCGCGACTGGGGGCTCGCCATGATGTATCTCCTCCGAATGATGCAGAACGTGGGTCGACGAAGTATAGCACCCAGGTCGAGCGCCATCTCATCTCGAACAGCATCCGCGGCGCGTGTCGAAAGGAAATCGAGGCGTCGTCGCGCTGCTCGCTCGACTCGGCGTTCGCCAGCGCGGTTGCGTGGCAACGAAGAATGGAAATGTCCCGGCGCAGTTGCATTGACAAGCCGAGAGGGCGACTCCTACACTTGCCGCAATCAAAGCAGGGTGAGCGCCGCGATGGCATCGCCCTCGAACTGCGCGGGAGAGAGCGAAGAGATGGCCTGGAGCATTCCGAATCGTCCCCTGCTCTCGGCGCGCGCGCGCAGTATCAAGCAGTCGCCGAGCAATTACGCCAACCAACTCGCCACGGAAATGAAGGCGAGGGGCCGCGACGTCATCTCGTTCGCGATCGGCGAGCCGGACTTCCCCACCCCCGAGCACGTGAAGCAGGCGGCGATCGAGGCCATGCGGCGCGATCAAACACACTACACCACGGTCGACGGCATCGCCGACTTGAAACGCGCGGTATGCGACAAGCTGCGGCGCGAGAACGGGCTCGAATACACCAACGCCCAGGTATCGATCGGCACGGGTGCGAAGCAGGTCATCTACAACGCGCTGCAGGCAACGCTCGACCCCGGCGACGAGATCCTCGTGCCCGCGCCGTTCTACGCGTCCTACGAGGACATGGCAGTGCTCGCGGGCGCGCGCTGCATCGGCCTGCCCTGCCTGGAGGAGCATGGCTTCAAGCTACAGCCCGAGCAGCTCGATAGGGCCATCGGCGAGCGCACGCGCTGGTTGTTGCTCAACTCGCCGAACAACCCGAGCGGCGCGACCTACAGTGGCGACGAGCTGCGGGCGCTCGGCGAAGTGCTGCTGCGCCACACGCACGTCGGGGTGCTCACCGACGACATCTACGAGCACCTGCGCTACGACGACGAGCCGTTCGCAACCATCGCCGAAGCCGAGCCGCGGCTCTACGAGCGCACGCTCACCGTCAACGGCGTCTCCAAGGCGTACGCGATGACGGGCTGGCGCATCGGTTACGGCGCCGGGCCGAAGGAGCTGATCGACGCGATGCGCAAGCTGCAATCGCAAAGCACCAGCAACCCGAACTCGATCGCGCAGATGGCGGCGATCGCTGCGCTCGACGGGCCGCAGCAGATCGTGGCCGAGCGCACCGCGATCTTTCGCGCGCGGCGCGACCGGGTGCTCGAGCTCGTGCGCCGCATCCCGGGACTATCCTGCCGCACCCCGGAGGGTGCCTTCTACGTGTACCCGAGCTGCGGAGGCTGGATCGGCAAGCGCACGCCGCAGGGCAAGGTCCTCGCGAGCGATACGGATGTCGCGCTCTACCTGCTGGAGCACGCCGAGGTCGCCGTGGTGCAGGGCCAGGCTTACGGCGTTTCGCCGCACTTGCGCCTTTCTTACGCGACCTCCATGGAGCGTATCGAGGAGGGCATCGCGCGCATCGCAGCCGCGGCCGAGCGGCTTTCCTCAACCAGCGCCCGCTAGCTCGCCGCGTTGCCGGTGAAGGGTAACGCCGATCCGTTCATAGTCGCCGAGGGGCGAGCGCTTCGGCGCTGACTCCATCTGGTCGTCGACGACATCGCGCCGATCGTCGAGATGCCCGCGGCGATGCTTTGAAAGCGCGCGGCCGACGCGCTGCATCCGCTCAATCCGCCCGCGCCCCCGATTCGGCCACCACCTTCGCCCACTTCACTATCTCGGTCTGGATGTAGCGCGTGAACGCCTCGGCGGCATTGCCGACGGGCTCGGCACCGTCGGCTTCGATACGGCTTTTCACGTCCGCCATCGCGAGTACCTTGACGGTCTCGCGATGGAGCAGCGCGATCAGCTCTTTCGGCGTGGCGGCCGGCGCGAGCAGCCCATACCAACCGCTCACCTCGTAGCCGGGGAAGCCCTGCTCGGCGATGGTCGGCACATCGGGCAGCAAGGGCGAGCGCTTCAGCGTGGTCACGCCGATCGCGCGCAGGCGCGCATTCTTCACTTGCGGCAGGCCGGAGATGATGGTCGGGAAGAAAGCGTCGACCTGCCCCGATACGGTATCGATGAGCGCCGGTCCCGCGCCTTTGTATGGCACGTGCACCGCCTTGAAATTCGCCTGGGTGCGCAGGAGCTCCATGCCGAGATGACCGAGCAGTCCGGAGCCCGAGGAGGCGTAGGTGATGCCGGCGGGAGCGCGTTTCGCCAGGATGACGAACTCCTTCACCGAGCGCGCCGGCACCGACGGGTTGACGACGAAGATGTACGGCTGCGAGGTGAGCTGGGTTATGGCGGCGAAGTCCTTGATCGGATCGTAGGCCATCTTCTTGTACAAGCTCGGATTGACCGCGTGGCTGGCGGTCACCACGATCAGCGCATAGCCGTCGGGCGCGGCGCGCGCGACCAGCTCGGCGGCGACGTTGCCGCCCGCACTGGGCCGGTTGTCGACCACGATCTGCTGTCCCAGCGCGGGCGCGAGCTTCTGCCCGACCAGGCGGGTCACGATGTCGGTGCCTCCGCCCGGCGCCAATCCGACCACGATGCGCACCGGCTTGGCCGGATAGCTCTGCGCCCACGCGCTCAGCGCCCAACATGACGCCACGGCCAACATCGCCGCGCCGGCGCTGCCGCCGAGCCTTGTGTTCCAATGCCTCATCTCGTAGTCCTCAGAATGCGAACCGGCTCAGGCCGCCGTCCACGGGAATGACGGTACCGGTGATGTAGCTCGCCCGCGGCGAGCACAGGAACAGCGCGAGGTCGGCGAGCTCGTCGGGCTCGCCGAAGCGCCCCATGGGTATGTCGCGAGTGAACCCAGCGCGTTTCTCCTCGCTATCGTACATGCGCAATATCTGCTCGCTGGTGAGCCGCCCCGGCTGGAGGCAGTTGATGGTGATGCCATCGCGCGCGCATTCACGCGACAAGCCCTTGGACCACGCGTGCACCGCCGCCTTGGCGGGGTTGGCCGCATTGATGTTGTAGGGCTCCGAGGTGCCGGTGAGATTGACGATGCGCCCCCATCGATTCGCCCGCATCGCCGGCACCAGCGCGTGGGTGAGCTCGCGCAAGCGGAAGAAGTTGAGCATCATCGCTTCCTCCCAGCGCTGCGCGGGCGCATCGAACGGTATCGGCCGGCTGCCCCCCGCCGCGTTGATGAGGATGTCGACCCGGCCGAGGCGCTCCATGGCCGCGGCCGCGAGTCGCACGGGGGTATCGGCGTCGTACAGGTCGGCGTCGATGACGAGCGCATCAAAGCTCCCCGCCGCGGTGATTTCCTGCGCGATGCTCTCGAGCAGTGCGCGCCGGCGCGCGGTGATCGCCACGCGCACGCCTTCGCGCGCCAATCCGAGCGCGATCGCCCGGCCCAGCCCCTGACTGCTCGCCCCGGTGACCAGGGCGCACTTGCCTGCCAATCGAAGATCCATTCCGCCCTCGCTTCGTGTCCTGAGTCCGAGGTTCGTCGCTGATTTGGCCAACCCCGCAGCCGTGGCCGCGAATACGGCGAATTCCGCACTCCGTGACGCTACCAACCAGCCATGACTACGAGCGCTCCGAGCAGCGCGACGATCGCGCCCCAGCCGAGCGCGCAGGCGCTGTACCACGCCGCCCGCGGCGGCATGGCCGCCATGCGCCGCACGCCGCTGTAACCGTGGCCGAGCACGACGAGAAGCAGCAGCGTGTTCAGCACTGCATTGCCTGCCAAGCCGGGAATCGCCACGTGCGCCAACACGAGCGGACCCAACAGCAAACCCGAGGCTCGCTGCATGCCCCAGATCCAGACCGGGGTGACGCGCAGCGTGCGCCCATAGACCGTGCGCTCAGGCGACATAGCGGGCAAGCTCCTTCACGGCGGCCAGCGCGGCCAGCGCGACGATGATCCACAGCGAGCGCCGATAGTCGATCCGGGCACCGAGCTCGGTCGCGAGCAGCCGCAAGCCGTACAGCGCGTGGAAGACGATGCTGAAATACAGCACGGCGTGTATCCAGGGCTGATTCTGTACGACGGGAAGCCAGGGCATCGCCGCGTTCCACCCGGCCAGCGCCGGTGCCCGCAACACCGCTTGCGCCGCGACGTGGACCAGGACGAAGACGACGATGACGGTGCCGCTGAGCCGATGCAGCACGCGGGCGGCATCGCCGAGCAGCATGCTCTCGGACTGGCGGGTGGTGTTGCGCGGCAGGGCCAGGCTCACGGTTTCCCCTTGCCGAAGATCATCTGGCGGCGGAAATCACGCACGGCCTGCGCCGGGCTCAGATCGGCCGGACAAAGCTGGGTGCAGAGGTCGCAGTTGAAGCATTCGAGCATGCCGGCCTCCAGCGCCTGCGGCAGTCGATCAGCCGAATCGGCGGGGTGCAACGCCATGTGCCGCAGCTTGAGCATGAAGGCCGGGCCGTCGAAGGGACGCTCTGCCACCGCGGGACACGCCGAGACGCAGACCATGCAGGCAAGACACAGGTCGAGATGACACAGCTTCTCCGCCAGCGCGGGGTCGATCGGCTCCGGCGCCCCCGGATGCGCGCAACTGCGTTGCGGCGAAAGCTTCAGCGCCGCGTAGCGCGTTTCGACTTCGCTGCGGTCGACCACGAGATCGCGCAGCACAGGGAAGGGCGTGAGCGGCTCGATGCGCATCTCGGGCTTGCAGCGTTCCTGGCATGCGAGCACCGGTACGCCGTTCACCTTAACCGCGCACGTGCCGCAGCGGCCGACGCGGCACGCGAATTGGTAGGCGAGATCGCCCGCCTGCTGCTCGTAGATCGAGCGGATGACATCGAGCACGCGCATGCTGTCCACGCCCGTGACTTCGAAGCGCTGGTAGTGCGGCTCGCCGCCTTGGGAAGGATCGTGGCGCCGCACTTCGGCCACCACGGTGATCTGTTCGCTCATTGCGCCGTCGCCTTCTGCTCGTTCGGTTGCATATCGGCTGCGCCCGGCCGTGCCGCCGCATGCCGTTCGACCTTGGTCGCCGCACCCTCGCGCCGTACCCACACGTTCGCCGTCCAGTGCGGATCGAGCTCGGGATAGTCGGTCCGATAATGCGCGCCGCGCGTCTCCTTGCGCAGCAACGAGCTCGCCACCATGGCTTCGGCGATGTCGAGCATGTTCTCGAGCTCGAGATACTCCATCCACTCGCGATTCAGGATGCGCGAGGCGCCGGTGACCTTGATCGCCGGCAGCACCTGGCTGCGTATATCGCCGAACGCGCGCAGCGTCTGTTCCATCTTGGGGCCGCTGCGAACCAGGCCGACGTGGTCCCACATGAGCTTCTGGACGCGCTTCTTCACTTCCACGGGCCGCATGCCGCCGCTGCGCTGCATGCACGCTTCCAACGCGGCTGCGCGCGCGCGCGCCTCGCTGACGCCGTCTGCTGCCGCGACGGGCCCGCGTGCCTTGGCTTCTTCGGCCGCGGCCATGCCCGCGCGGCGCCCAAACACCTGGATATCGGGCATGGAGCTGCCGCCCAGGCGATTCGCACCGTGCACGCCCCCGGCGGCTTCGCCGGCCGCATACAGACCCGGCACGCGGCTTCGACACCAAGGGTCGATGCGGACCCCGCCCAAGGTATAGAGGGCGCTCGGCGTAACCGCGATCGGCGCCTCCAGCCGCGCCTGCGCCTCGCCGTAGTTCTCCAGCAGCCGCTTGACATACGTCGGGCGCTCTTTCAGGAACGCTTCGAACACCGCCTTGTCGGGCAGCATCAGCACGCCGCCCTCGGGCGTGCCGCGGCCCGCCAGGATCTCGATCATGATGGCGCGCGCCAGCACGTCGCGCGTGCTGCCCTCCTTGCGCACCGGATCGTGCGCGAGCACGAACCGCTCTCCCTTGTTGTTCACCAGGTGCGCGGCCTCGGCTTGCGGATCGAAGTGGCGCATGCCGTAGTGCGCGGGCTCGGTCAGGGTGTAGCCGCGCGCGCTCGGCGGAGAAACGAACGATATCGGAATGAATTGCATGAATTCGATATCGACCAGCTCCGCCCCGGCGCGCAAGGCGATCGCGATGCCGTCGCCCGTATTGATCGCGGGCCCGGAGCTCGTCTCGTAGAGCTGCGAGGTGCCACCGGTCGCGATGATGACGCTCGGACAGCGGTAGTAGCGCCACACGCCGCGCGACAGATCGAGCGCCAGCGCGCCGGCCACGCGCCCGTCGCGGCCGACGACGACATCGACCAGCATATGGAAGTCGCGTATGGGCACCGAGCGCGCGTGCAGTTGATGCAGCATCACCTCGGTGATGCCGATACCCTCATCGATCGAGCCCAGCGTACGCACGAACGTGCCGCCGCCGGTCATCGACAGGTAGTACTTGCGCGCCTCGGTGCGATCCCAGGCGAGCCCGTAGGACTCGAGATCGTAGGCCCGCTGCATCGCCTCGTCGGCCAGTATGCGCGCGAGCTCGTGGTCATTGATGCCCATGCCGGAATCGACGGTATCGCGGTAGAACGCCTCGACGCTGTCCTGCGCATTGGCGCCACTCACGGCGTTGTAACGCCCCCCCGACATGCGCGTGTGGTTCGCCCGCCGCGGCCCCTTGGCCAACAGCACCACCTTGGCTCCGGCATCGTGCGCCGCGATCGCCGCGCGCATGCCGGCCGCGCCGCTGCCGGCGATGAGCACATCGGCGCTTTCCAGGATGAAGTCGTTCGAGTCGCGCATGGTGGCTCCGGCTGCTTGGGTGAGGCACGGCAGGCGTTGCGCCTTGCCGCTACTTGAGCTCCTGCACTTTGCCCTTCAGCGCGGCGTCGACCCAGTTGTCGCCGAACAGGATCTCCAGCGGCTTCTTGCCGTCCTTGATGTCCTGCGCCTGCTGATACTCCATCTCCATGCGGCTGCGTGCCTTGGCCAACACCTCCTCCGCGATGGACAAGGGCACTACCGCCACGCCGTCGTCGTCGCCGACCACGATGTCCCCCGGATGGACCACCAGCCCGCCGACGTGCACCGGCACGTTGATCGCACCCGGTGTGTGCTTCTGTGCCGAGCGAGCGCATACCCCGCGGCAGAAGGCGGCAAAGCGCTCTTCGCGCAGCAACCGGATGTCGCGCATGCAGCCGTTGCTGACCAGCCCGGCCGCGCCGCGGTTGCGCGCCTGCAGTGACATGTTGTGGCCGAATGCGCCGGTGTTGCTCTCGCGCCCCTCGTCGATCACCAGCACATCGCCGGGCTCGAGCATGGTGAGCGCCTTGTGGGTGGTGATGTTGTCGTCGGGATAGTTGAGGACGGTGAAGGCGACGCCGACGATGCGTATGCCTTCGAAGATCGGCCGGATCTCCGGCATCATCACCCCGTGACGACCCATGGTATCGCCGAGGGTGGAGGTCCAGATGCCTTCAAACCCGGCCAGCAATGCGCTCGATGGACGAGGGCGACGATGATGGATCTGTCCGTACACGAGTGCGCTCCCAAGAATGCGATCGCAGCCCACCGGCTGCCGCGAGTGCGCAGGCTAGCATTGTCGCGAGGCTCAAGAAAAATGCGAAAAATGCCGGGCGAGTATACGGTTTTCGGAAGCTCGCGTTTCGCTCCGCGCCGCTTTGCAGTTGAGCGCGCCGCTAGAGCCTCGCCTCTCGATACCCTGATGCCGGAGTTCCCTGGCAAAACGAAACGTCTGCGCGGCCACGGCGTATAGGCAAGGCGCTTGCTTACCTCCTGGCTTCTTACTACAGCTCCGGCAACGGCACACGGCTCACTGGCGGGCCCGGCGCGGCGATGCTCTTGTCGATGTCGAGCTTGCGCAGCGCCGGCGCGAACAGGCGCATGAATTCGAGCATGAAGCCGCGCAGATACACATCGCGTCGCAGTACGATGTTGAGCCGGCTGGGCGCGAACAGATGGCGCGCATCCATGCGCCGCAGGCCGCGATCGCGCTTCGGATCGAACGCGACGGTAGCGAGGATCGCGATGCCGAGCCCTTTCTCGACGTAGGTCTTGCTCACGTCGGCGTCGATCGCGCTCAGCACCACGTTCGGCTTCAGCGCCTGGTCGGCGAAGCTCTGGTCGACGATGCCGCGGCCGCTAAAACCCTCGTCATAGGTGATCACCGGGTAGCGCGCGACGGCATCCAGCGTGAGCGGCCGGGCGCGCAGCAGCGGATGCCCCTTCGGCGCCACCACGCTGCGATTCAAGCGATAACACGGGATCTGCACCAGGCCGTCGTAGGCGCCCGCGGTCTCGGTGCAAATCGCGAGGTCGGCTTGACGCCGCTGCACCAGCTCGCAGCATTGCGCCGGCGTGCCCTGGCGCAGGCTCAGCCGTACCTTGGGATACGCGTGCTGGAAGCGCTCCACCACGTCGGGCAAGGTGTAGCGCGCTTGCGTGTGCGTGGTCGCGACCGCGAAATCGCCCGCATCGGCCTGGGCAAACTCCTTGCCCAGTCGGCCCAAGTTCTCCACGTCGTTCACGATGCGGCGCGCGATCGCGAGCACTTCGCGGCCTTGCGCGGTGAGCTCGAGCACGCGGTTGCGCTTGCGGCGGAAGATCGAGACCCCCAGCTCGACTTCGAGCTCGTGGATCTGGCGGCTGACGCTCGGCTGGGAGCGGAACACCGCGTGCGCCGCATCGGACATCTTTAGCCCGCGGTCGACGATTTCACACAGACTGCGCAACTGGCGCAGGTTCATGCAGCGCAGGTCCTCGGAGTACACTCTAACCAGTATAGTGCAGTGTCAACAACGCGGGAGACAGCCATGACCGAGAGCGTGCTCACTTTGGACCAGGTCCGCGCGATGGCGGCCGACCTGAGGCTCGATCGCTTCAACGATGCCCAGCTCGAAGAGCTGACGCGCGCTACCAACGCAGCGCGCGCCCGGCGCGCGAAGCTCGGGATCGAACGTTTGAGCCTCGCCGACGAGCCGGCGCACGTCTTCCGTCTGGACGACGAGGAGCCGGTATGAGCGAGCTCGCCTACTTGGATGTCGCTAGCGCCTCGGCGCTGTTGCGCTCGAAGAAGCTCTCCCCGGTCGAGTACGCCCGCGCCTTGATCGAGCGGGTCGAGAAGCTCGATCGCAACCTGAATGCGTTTCTGCGCTTCACGCCCGATCTCGCGCTCGAAGACGCGCGCAAGGCCGAAGCCGAGATCACGCGCGGCCAATGGCGCGGCACCTGGCACGGCGTGCCTTATGCACTGAAGGACATCGTCGACTACGCGGGTCTGCCGACCACGGCGCATTCGAAGATCCTGCGCGACAACGTCGCTCGCGCCGATGCGGCGGTGACGCAACGCCTGCGCGGTGCCGGCGCGATCTTCATGGGCAAGCTCTCCACGCACGAATTCGCCATCGGCGGGCCATCGTTCGACCTGCCCTGGCCGCCCGCGCGCAACCCGTGGAACCGCGACCATTTCTCGGGCGGCTCGTCGAGCGGCTCGGGTGCGGCCACGGCGGCGGGTTTCGTGCCCGCGGCCATCGGCACCGACACCGGCGGTTCGGTGCGCAACCCGGCCTCGATGTGCGGCAT
Organism: Burkholderiales bacterium; assembly: GCA_020848435.1. Lineage (GTDB taxonomy): Bacteria > Pseudomonadota > Gammaproteobacteria > Burkholderiales > WYBJ01 > WYBJ01. The sequence goes on from JADLAC010000051.1 coordinate 223,019, forward strand.
CGTCGGTTTGAAACCCACCTACGGACTGGTCAGCCGCCGCGGCGTCGTGCCGCTGTCGTTTTCGCTCGACCACGTCGGGACGATGACCCGCAACGTGCGCGACAACGCGCTCATGCTCGATCTCATCGCCGGCCACGACCCGGCCGATCCCGGCAGCGCGAATCACGCCAGCGGTGGTTACACGGCCCAGCTCGATCGCGACATCAAGGGCCTGCGCATCGGCGTGATCCGTCATTTCTACACCCGCGATATGCAGGCCGATCCGGAAATGGCGCAGGGCATCGAGCACGCGCTCGCCGAGCTCGCGCGGCTGGGCGCCGAGGTGCGCGAGATCACCACCGCGCCGCTGGACGATTACGTCGCCTGCAATCGCACCATCCTGACCGGCGAAGCCTTCGCGATCCACGAGCAATGGATGCGCGAGCGGCCGCAGGACTACGGCGCGCTCGCCCGCGAACGCCTCATGGCGGGGGCGTTCGTGCGCGCAGCCGATTACGTCAACGCGACCCGGTTACGGCGCAAGCTCACCGAGCAGTTCCATGCCTGCTTCGCCGAAGTCGACGTGGTCGTCACGCTCAGCTCCATGGACCCGGCATGCCGCATCGACGATCCCAAGGCCGTGGAATACACCTACGCACGCCAATCGCGCGCCCCGTTCAACGTCACCGGCAGCCCAGCGCTGTCGGTGCCGACCGGGTTCAGCAGCGCGGGCCTGCCGCTTTCGATGCAGCTCGTCGGCCGGCCCTTCAGCGAAGCGCTCATCTATCGCGTCGCCCATGCCTACGAGCGCGCGACGCGCTGGCACGAGCGACGCCCGCCGCTCGAAGTCTGACCGGACCGGGGACCGTGACCGGACCGGGGTCGGACCGGGGTCGGACCAGGGCGTGACCGGACCGGGGTCGGACCAGGGCGGGCCGGGGTCGGGCCGGGGTCGGGCCGGGGTCGCCCCCGCCCGGCGCGGCGTCATGGCAATCGTGGTTTACGGCAACAGCACCGTCGAGCCCGTCGTCTTGCGCGCCTCCAGGTCGCGGTGCGCCTGCGCGGCCTCCTGCAGCGGATAGGTCTGGTTGATCGCGATTTTGACTTTTCCGCTCTTGACCACCGCGAACAGGTCGCGGGCACCCTTGGCGAGATCTTCGGTGGCGGCAGCGTAGGTATTGAGCGTCGGGCGGGTGAGGAACAGCGAGCCCTTCTGCGCCAGGATGCCCAGGTTGAACGCCGGCACCGCGCCCGAGGCGTTGCCGAAGCTCACCATGAGACCGAGCGGGCTCAGGCAATCGAGCGAGTCCATGAAGGTATCCTTGCCCACGCCGTCGTAGACCACCGGCACGCCCTTGCCCTTGGTGATGGCCTTGACCCGCTCGACCAAGCTCTCCTTGCCCATGACGATCACATGGCGGCAGCCGGCCTTCTTGGCGAGCGCTACTTTCTCCTCGGAGCCGACGGTGCCGATCACGGTGGCGCCGAGAGCCTTCGCCCACTGGCACAAGATCAGCCCCACGCCTCCAGCCGCCGCGTGCATGAGGACGGTATCGCCCGCGCGCACCCGGTAGGTCCGGCGCAGCAGATACTGCGTGGTGAGGCCCTTCAGCATCATCGCGGCCGCGGTCTTGTCGTCGATCCCGGCCGGGACCTTGACCAGGCGATCGGCCGGTCGCAGCAGCACCTCGGCATAGGCGCCGAGGGGTCCCGAGTAGGCCACCCGGTCGCCCACCTTGAGCGTCTTCACCCTCGGGCCGAGGGCTTCCACCACGCCGGCGCCCTCCGAGCCCAGGATGAAAGGCATCTGCATGGGATAAAGGCCGCTACGCTGGTAGGTATCGAGGAAGTTGAGCCCGATCGCGGTGTTGCGCACGCGCACCTGGCCGGGACCCGGCGCGCCAACATCGACTTCCTCCCATTTCAGCTTCTCGGGTCCACCGGTCTCATGAATGCGAATTGCATGCGGCATGGCTGCTCTCCTCCCTGGTCGACGATCGGAACACCGCGCTCGAGCCGTGGCGATCGAACGCGGGCGAAGCACCAATGCTATCGCACTTCTCGCCGCGCGAGCCGCGCGAACGAACCGTTGCGGCTGCCGGGCTTTCCGGCTAGCTTGTGCGGGTTGTGCAGACCGACTTAGGAGAGCGAGCGATGAGCGTGGTCGAGACCGAGCGAGGCGACGGCATCATGGTGATCCGAATGAACCGGCCCGACCGGTTGAACGCGTTGAGCACGCAGCTGCGCGAGGCGCTCGCCGATGCCTGGACCGAGTTCGACCAGAGTCCGGACCTGGAGGTGGCCATATTCACCGGCACCGGCCGCGCCTTCTGCGCCGGAGAGGACATGAAGGAGTCGCTCGCACGGGGCAGCCCGGGGAGCGCTTCGGGACCGCAACCGGCACGCTCGAATCCGTACAACGACGGCGGCCTCGACAAGCCGGTCATCGTGGCGGTGAACGGCTACGCGATGGGCGGGGGCTTCATGCTCGCCGAGCGCGCCGATCTGCGGGTCGCCGTTCGCGGCGCCGTGTTCGAGTCATCGGAGGCGAAGCGCTGGCTGCTCGGTGGCTATTACCACGGTCACTGCGGCAACCTATCGCACACCATCGCGACCGAAATGGCGTTCGCTTTTCGCTTCACCGCCGAGCGGCTCTACCAGCTGGGTTTTCTCAATCGGCTGACCGATCCCGATGGCCTCATGCCGGCGGCGCGCGAGATGGCCGCGCACCTGCTGACCTTGCCCCCCGCCTCCCGCGTCAATACGCTCGCGATGATGCGTGCCATGCGCGCACGCGTCCCGGCCGAGCTCGAGGCGCTGGCGGATCAGCTCAAGGAGCATGGCGCGAAGGAGGACCTGATGGAATCGCGCCAGGCATTCGCCGAAAAGCGCGCCCCACGCTTCAAGGGCTGGAGTCATCCGGACGATCGCAAGCGCACGCCGAAGCTGCCGCCGCGGTGACCTAACGTCCCGGATCACCGGGCGCGTTAGCAGGGGCGCGAGCGCGCTGTTACGCGCTGCGCCGCGTAGGATCGTCCATGCCATTCACGACCCGGTCGAGTAGCGCCGCCGTGTCGCCTCGAGGAAGCTTCCTATCTCTGCGGGCGATCTCAGGTGATGAACCTGCCTTGCCGCTGCCGCCTCGGCCACGAGCCGCCGGTACCGCGGCGTCAAGTGGCGATGGCAGCGCCCGACCACGCGATAGGCGTCCAGGGTGCTGCTCCAGATGGTTTCGGCAGCCGGATCACGCGGGAATTCCCAATCTTCACCAACCGGGCACGCATGCCAGACCTCACCATGCTCTGAGTATGCACACTGTACTTACCTAGCGAGCGCGCGCGCGCCCATCACGTTCTGTGTACGCTAGCGGTCGGTCGAATCCCGACGCGCTGTGCCCTGTTTCGCAACGCGCGCCCTCCCTCCGCCGGCTTGCTCAGAAATGTCTCTCAGGGTGCGGGCGAGGTCGTGAAAAAGTCGTACGCCGCCAACCGCTCACTTCGGCGCCGTGACCCCGGCTTCCACGATCACTTTGCCGAACTTGGCCGTCTCGACGCGGATGAACTCGCGAAATTCCTCGGGCGAGGTGGGCGCGGGCTCGAATCCCATGGCGCGCAGCTTGGCGGCAAGATCGGGCGTCTTGAGGGCCTGTACCGCGGCGGTGTTGAGACGGCGCAGAATCGGCTCGGGCAGCCCTGCCGGTCCGAGGAAACCGAAGAAGTTGACCAGCTCGTAGTCGGCGAGCGGTGGATAGTCGGAAATCGGCGGCACATTGGGCAGCGCCGCAACGCGCGACTTCGATGTCACCGCGATCGGACGGATCCTGCCGCCGTCGATGAAAGGTTTCGCCGCGCCGATGCTGACGAAGGTCATGGTGACGTCCTTGCCGGCGAGACCGGCGAGCTGCGGGGCCGCGCCCTTGTAGGGCACGTGCAGGATAGTCACGCCCGCCATCTTGTTGAACAGCTCGCCATTGAGCTGCTGCGGGTTGCCGACGCCACTCGACGAGAAGGTGAGCTTGCCGGGGTTTTGTTTTGCGTAGGCGATGAGCTCCTGCACGTTCTTCGCCGGCACCTCCAGGTGCACCGCCAGCACGTTCGGCACCTTGACCAGCAGCGTGATCGGCTGGAGATCCTTTTCGATGTCGTAGGCCATCGGCTTGTACATGTGCGGATTGACCGCCATCTCGCCCGAGGCGACCAGCACGGTGTATCCGTCGGGGGCCGCCTTGGCGACGAATCCGGTGCCGATCATGCCGCTCGCCCCGGTGCGGTTATCGACGATGATGGGCTGGCCGAGGCTCTTGTGCAGATGCTCGCCGAGCAGGCGCGACGTGAGGTCGGTGCCGCCGCCGGCGGGAAACGGACAGACGATGCGAATCTGCTGGCTCGGATAAGCGCCCTGGGCGAGCGCCCCCGGCGTCATGGTCAAGCTACACGCCGACATCGCCAAAGCGGTTGCAGCAGGCCGCGGACGAACCATGATCATCTCCCCACCGGTCGCGAAGGCGATCATTGTAGCCCCTGCCTTTTGCCTTCCCGACTACTGCCGCGGACGATCCTCGGCCGGTCCGCCCGCGCTCGCCAGGTTGCGCGCGGTGTTGACGAGGCCCACGTGCGAAAAAGCTTGCGGAAAATTGCCGACTAGGCGGCCCGCTTCCCGGTCGTATTCTTCGGCGAGCAGGCCCACGTCGTTGCGCAACGCCAGCAAGCCCTCGAACCGCTCCCGCGCTTCGTCGTAACGGCCTTGCAACGCGAGATTGTCGACGTACCAGAAGGTCGCGGCGAGAAACGCGCCCTCGCCTTCGGGCAGGCCGTCGAGCGCCGCGCTGGTGCGATAGCGATCGACCAGGCCGTCGCGCAGCAGATAGCGCTCGACCGCAGCCACGGTGCCCGCCACGCGTGGATCGTGTGCCGGCAGGAAACCCACCAGCGGCATCATGAGCAGGCTCGCGTCGAGCGTCTTGCCGCCGTAGTATTGCACGAAGCTGTTCAGCTCAGGATCGAACCCGCGCTCGTAGATGTCCGTGCGCACGGCCTGGCAAAGCGCGCGCCAGCGTTCCACGGGACCCGGCAAGCCGAAGCGTTCCACCGACTTCACCGCCCGATCGAATGCGACCCAGGCCATGAGCTTGGAATGCGTGAACTGGCGCCGCGGCCCGCGAATTTCCCATATCCCTTCGTCGGGCTTGCCCCAATCGCTGTCGAGGAACTTCAACATCTCGCACTCGATACGCCAGGCGTCCTCGTCGGCCTCCAGGCCCATACGACGCGCCAGGTGCAGCGAATCGATCACCTCGCCATAGACGTCGAGCTGATGCTGGCCCCAGGCGGCATTGCCGATGCGCACGGGGCGCGAGCCCTCGTGCCCCGGCAACCAGTCGAGCGTCAGCTCGGTCAGGCGGCGCTCGCCTGACAAACCGTACATGATGTTGAGATCCGCCGGCCAGCCGGCAACGGAATTGACCAGCCAAGCGCGCCAGGCGCGCGCCTCGTCGGTGTAACCACCGTTGATGAGACTGTAGAGCGTGAAGGTCGAATCGCGCAGCCAGCAGTAGCGGTAGTCCCAGTTGCGCACGCCGCCGAGCTGCTCGGGCAGCGATGTCGTGGCAGCGGCGACGATGCCACCGGTGGGCGCGTACGTGAGTGCCTTGAGCGTAATCATCGAACGCATCACCGCTTCCTGCCAGGGTCCCTCGTAGCGGCAGCGGTGCGCCCATTGCGTCCACCACGTTTCGGTCTCGTGCAGGCTCGAATCGACGTCGCTCGGCGCCGGCGCGCACCCGTAGGTCGGGCACCAGGCGAGCTCGAAGCTCAGCCGCTCGCCGGCGCCTACGCTGAAGTCCGCACGCGTGTGCAACTCTTCGCCGCGCAGCGGCACGGACGTATGCAAGTAGACCGTGTCGGGTCCCGCAACCGCGCGCAGCCCATGCGCCGTGCGCCGCACCCAAGGCACTATGGCGCCATAGTCGAAACGGATGATGAGGTCCAGGTGCATCGGCACTTCGCCGCTCACGCCGGCCACCTGGCGCAGGAGGCGTGGTGCGTGCGAGCCCGGCGTCATCCGGTCGATCAGCTTGACGCGGCCCTGCGCGGTCTCAAACAAGGTTTCGAGGACGAGGGTATCGGCGCGGTAGGCGCGGCTGACGCTCGCAACCGTGCCGGCCGGTGCGATCAACCAGCGGCCGTGCTGTTCGCTCCCAAGCAGGGCCGCGAAGCACGCGCCGGAGTCGAAACGCGGAAAGCACAACCAGTCGACCGAGCCGTCGCGACCGACCAGCGCGGCCGTGCGGCAGTCGCCCAGCAGGGCATAATCTTCGATTCTCCCCGGCACGATGCGATGGCGCAGCCGCTCAGGCGCAACTCGCGTGGCCGCAGTTGCAGCGCTGCTGAGCGCTCGCCGCTTGGCCGGCGCCCTGGCCCGCCTGCGCGGCGGCGCGCTCGCAATAATCGCTGCAAAAATCCTTCCCCGGCTGTGCCGAACAGCGACACGCCGCGTGCTTGCACTTCTGCCCGCTGGCTGGGGTGCTCTGGCTCATTGCGCTCTCCTTGTCCGATGGCTAGCTCATCCTGCCGTCTCGGCGCGCAGGTCCTTGCAGGCGCGCGCTGAGCGTCGCACCGCAGGCTTCGTGCCCGCGCCAGAGGCTGCGACCCGCGCTATCATGCCGGTCGGGAAGACGGAGGTCGGGAAGATGGGGAGACACACGATTTCAGTCGCCTCCCGTTCGTCCGGAGGAATCGTGTGCGCCCATTTCCTGGCGCTATCATCCGACTCGGCGGCCACAGCGCGGGAGGAACAGTGATATCGACGACACGCAACGAGCGACCCGGCAAGCGGTGCGCCTGGTTGTCTATCGTGCTGGCAGGGCTCGCCGTGACCGCCGCGCCGGGACCTGCAAGCGCGCAGAAGTGGCCCGACAAGACGGTCCGCATCGTGACCCCGTTCGGCCCAGGCGGGGGCACGGACATCTTCGCGCGGCTGCTCGCGCAGCGTTTCTCCGAAACGCTCGGCCAGCAGTTCGTCGTCGACAACCGGCCCGGCGCGGGCTCGACGCTCGGCACCGAGTTCGTCGCCAAGGCAGCCGCCGACGGCTCCACGTTCCTCATGACCTCCGCCTCGTTCTCGTTCAGCCCGGGGCTGTATCCGAGGCTGCGTTTCGATCCCATCAAGGATTTCGTGCGCGTCTCCCAGGTGGTTAACGTGCCGCACGTGCTCGTGGTGCTGCCTTCGTTTCCCGCGAAGAACCTGCAAGAATTCGTGATCCTCGCCCGCGCGCGGCCGGGGCAGGTGCTGTACGCCTCCGCCGGGCTGGGCAGCGCAATGCACCTTGCCGGCGCCCTGTTCGGCATCGTGACCAAGACGGACATCACGCACGTCGCCTACAAAAGCGGCGGAGCGACCACCACGTCGGTTCTGAGCGGAGAGGCGACCACCGCGTTCAATACGATCGAAACGGCGCTGGCGCTGATCCAGGCCAAGCGGTTACGGGCGCTTGCGGTGTCCACCCGCGAGCGCACGCCTGCCTTGCCCGACGTACCCACGGCAATGGAAGCCGGGATCAGGGATTACGAAGTCATCGGCTGGTTCGGCCTGATGGCACCGGCCGGCACCCCGCAGTCGATCGTCGAGCAGCTCAGCGCGGAGACCGCAAAAGCGATGGCGAGCCCCGCGGTGCGCGATTTTTCTGCCAAGCAGGGCGCGACCCCGATCGGCAACAAGCCCGCCGAATTCGAGCGCTTCGTGCGCGGCGAAGTCGCGCGCTGGACCAAGATCATCCAGCACGCCGGCATCAAGCTGGAATAGGGGTACAGGATGGGTCAGCCCATCGAGCAGCTTGCCCGCTTCGTCGCGACGACCCGCTGGAGCGATATCCCCGCTCCCGTGCAGATCCACACCAAGCTGGTATTCCTCGATACCTTCGGCGTCATCCTGGCCGGCAGCGCGCGTCCCGAAGCAGCCGAGCTGCGAGCGCGCCTGAGCCTGAACGCCGGTTGCGGCGCAACGGTGTTCGCGCGCTCCTGGGAGGCGTGCGATCCGCGCACCGCTGCTTTGCTCAACGGCATCGCCGGACGCGCGATCGAGCTGTGCGAGGGCTTGCGGCTCGTTTCCGGTCAGGCCGCGATCCAGGTCCTGCCGGGGATCCTCGCGCTCGGCGAGTCGATGCGCTGCTCGGGGCAGGAGCTGCTCAATGCGCTGGTGCTCGGGTACGAAGTCGCCGGGCGCTTGTGCTCGGCATTCACGCCGCGGCCGCTCGCGCATCAGAACGGCCAGGCATCGTTGCTCGCGGCCGCCGCGGGCGGTGCACGTATTGCCGGTCTCGATGCCACCGGAATCAGCAACGCGATGCGTATCGCGACCTCGCTCTTGCTCACGCCGAGCTACACCAATGCCGTTGCCGGGGCCACTGCCCTCAATGTCGCGGGCGGCATGAGCGGCTGGGTCGGCGCACTGGCACCCGAGCTCGCGCGCGCCGGCTTCACCGCGCAACCCGACGCGATCGAGGAGGCGCTCGGTCAAATGGTCGGCGCGGGCTTCGACAGCACCCATCTGCTCGACGAAATCGGCACGCGCTGGGACATCAGGCGTAACTACTTTCGCCTCTATGCCTGCTGCAATCCGATCCATCCCGCGCTCGACGCGCTGCAAGCCGCGCTCGGCGCGTTGCAGCCGAAAGCCGAGGAGATCGAACGTATCGACATCGCCACCTACCGTTTCGCCTCGGTGATGCGCAATCCGCGGCCGGCCAATTTCTTCGCCTCGAAGTATTCGCTGCCGCACGCGGCCGCGGTCCTGGTGGTGCGCGGCGGCCTCGGCCACGCCATGCTCGACGACAGCGCGCTCGACGACCCGGCGATCGGCTCCCTGCGCATGCGCGTGCACGTCGAGGAAGACGCGGCGATGAGCGCGCTGGCGCCGAAGCTGCGCCCGGCGCGCGTCACCGTCACCCTCAAGGACGGACGCAGCGCGCAGCATGCCTGCGAGAGCCACCGTGGCGATTTCAATCAGCCGTTCGAGCTGGCCGAGCTGCACGCGAAGTTCCGCGAGCTCGCGGGCCACGTATTGACCGATGAAGGCGTCGAACGGGCCCTGGCGATGGCGCAGGGGCTCGACCGGATCGGCGACGTGCGCGCCGCCATCGCCGCTCTCGGCGCGTACGCCCGGTGGCCATGAGCGCTCGATTCGGCAACGCGCGACGATAACGAATGACGACGCACGCGATTTTCGCTTCGACGCCACCGCCGCGGCATTGCCACGATATGGCGAATTTGTGGCGTCGCATGCGGTCGCGGCGAGCGGCGTTTCCTACCCTTAGTCGAAACTGATACCGAAGGAGCCGGCGATGTTCGATCTGGTGATTCGCAGTGATCGGGTGGTGACCCCGGCAGGCGTGGCCGCGTGCGACGTCGCGCTCCAGGGCGAGAAGATCGCGGCCGTCGCCGCCGCCGGCACCTTCGGCGCGCAATCGGCCCGGCGCATCGTCGATGCGACCGGCATGATCGTCATGCCGGGCGGCATCGATCCGCACGTGCACTGCAAGTGGTACTCGCCCCATCCGGACGGCAGCGTGATCTACACCGATCCGCCGTCGGTGGTGAGCCGCGCCGCGCTCTACGGGGGCACCACGACGCTGATCGATTTCGCCCGCTGCCTGCAAGGCGACAGCGTTCAGCAAGCGATCGAGAAGCGCCACGAGGATTGGCGCGACCAGTGCTATTGCGACTATAGCTATCACATCATGGTGGAAGGCTCGCTGCCGCCCGCGCTGTTCGAGCAGCTCGGGCAGGCGATTCGGGACGGTTATCCGACCGTGAAGATCTTCACCACCGACATCACGCCCAGCCGCCGCGGGCGCATGGTCGACTTCGGCGACATCTGGGAGGTCTTCAACGTCGTCGCCCGCGAGCACGGACTATGCGTGATGCACGGCGAGGACAACGACATCGTCATGCACATGTACGAGAAGCTCATCCGCGAAGGCCGGGTCGGCTTCGAGCACATGGCGGAAGTCCACAATGCCATGTCCGAGGACATGTCCTTCCGGCGCATCCTCGCGCTCGCGCGCAACGTCCCCGGTATCGCGTTGTACTTCATGCACGTGAGCGCGGCCAACGGCGTGCGTGCCATCCGCGAAGCGCGCGCGCTCGGCATGCCGGTCTACGGCGAAACGCTGCACCAATACCTGATGTACACGGCTGAGGATTACAAGCGACCCAACGGGCAGATGTATCACACCTATCCCTCGCTCAAGTCGAAAGCCGATCAGGACGAGCTGTGGTCGGGCACCGCCGAGGGCACCATACACACCGTCGCCACCGATGAAGTGTGCTGCGCGCTCAACGTCAAGACCATCGGCAAGCGCATCGACGATACCACCGGCGGCAACGTCGGGGTCGAGCCGCGCGTCGCCATCATGTATACCGAGATGGTCGGGCGGCGCGGCTACTCTCTCGCCAAGTTCGTCGACCTGGTGTCGACCAATGCAGCGAAGATCATGGGCTTGTATCCGCGCAAGGGCGCGCTTGCCGCCGGTTCGGATGCGGATATCGCCGTTCTCGATCCGGGCAGGCGCGGAATCGTGCGCAAGGAGATGCTGCACGAATCCGACTATTCGCCGTGGGAGGGGCACGAAGTCCACGTCTGGCCGGCGCTCACCGTGCTGCGGGGAAAGATCGCGATGGAGAACGGCAAGCTGCTCGCCGAGCCGACCGACGGGCGACTCCTGCTGCGCAAGATATCCGAAGACATCCGGCGCGGCGCGCTGCTCTAGCGCGGGCGTTTCGCCAGGCTGGGACCGCCGTAAAGTCAACCCGATGCTGCGCAAGGCGCGCTAGCGGCCGTCAAGATGGACGACGCTCGCATTCGCGCGTTCATCCTGGAATCGCTCGAGCTCTGGCAAGTGCGCGCCTCGGTCGACAGCGCCGATCCGCCTTGCGTCGCCGTCATTCGAGGCGATGATGGCCGCACCGTGTGGCTGGAGCGTGCGCACGCCGATTCTCCCTTTCGCTGGCTCGCGCGCTGGCATGCCGGGGAGGCATCGGGCCAGGCGCGCACCCGCCCGTGCGGCTCGCTCGTCGGGGTGTTGAGCGCGCTCAGGATGGCGCTCGGGGTCGATCGCGGCAGCCCGGTGCGGATCGCGCCCGCGCCCGAGGACGCATGATCCCGGTAACGGTGCTGACCGGATTCCTCGGCAGCGGCAAGACCACCCTGCTCGCGCGGTTGCTGCGCCATCGCGACATGGGGCGCACGGCTATCATCGTCAACGAATTCGGCGAAGTCGGCATCGACCACGACTTGATCGCGACCAGCGACGAGAGCTTCGTGCAGTTGTCCAATGGCTGCCTGTGCTGCAACGTGCGCAGCGATCTCGTCCTGACCCTGGGCGAGCTGGCGGCGCGGCGCGACGCAGGCACGGTGAGCGCGTTCGAGCGCGTCGTCATCGAGACCTCCGGCCTCGCCGACCCCGCGCCGATCCTGCACGCGTTGATGACCGATCCGGAGGTGGCCGCGCGCTTCGCCCTCGATGGCGTGGTCGCGACGGTCGATGCCTTGACGGGCGTGCGGGCGCTCGAGTGCTACGGCGAATCGCTGCGCCAGGTCGCGCTCGCCGACTGCATCGTCGTCACCAAGACCGACCTGGCGCCGGCGGCCGGAGTCGAACAGCGTGTGCGCAGCATCAACCCGGACATACCGGTGCTGCACGTGGTCAAAGGCGACATCGCACCGTCGATACTGTTCGCCTCGGCAGCGCGCGCAGCGCGCTTGCCCGCAGCCGGATCGCCAGCCGCCGCAATGTACTGGTCGGCCGAGGCGAGCCACAGCGGCGGCATCGGCAGCATTTCGATCGTGCGCCATCGCCCCGTGCACGCCGCCACGCTCGCCCTGTTCGTCTCGGCGCTGGCCGACAACTGCGGACCCGATCTGCTGCGCATGAAAGGCATCGTCGCGGTCGTCGAGGAGCCCGAGCGACCGGCGATCATTCACGGCGTCCAACACGTCTATCATGCTCCGGCATGGCTCGCGCGCTGGCCTTCGGCCGACCGGCGCACGCGCTTGGTGCTGATCGGGCGGCGCATGCGCACGTCGTGGGTGCAGGAGCTGCTGGATCTGCTCGATGCAGAGGTAGCCGACCAGCTCGCGCGTTGTGCTCGCCCGCAGGCAGGCAACGCCGCGGCAGCCACGACACGCACGCTCGACGGGGCTTGACAGCGCCGCTCGAGCGGCCGGATCATGGCCGCATGTCGAGCCTCACCATCGCCGAAGCCGCCGACCACGCTGCCGCCGCGGCCATGGATCAGTACGTGATCGTCAAGTCGGCGATCTACACTTCCGGCGAGCACGATCCGCGCGAGCCGCAGTCGCCCCAGGACGGCAGCGGCAAGCTGCACCTGATGGGCCACGATCCGCGGCTCTCGCGCATGCCGGATCGTCCCACGCTGTTCGATTTCTTCGAGCATCGATTCGGGCCGTGCACGCACATGCTGCAAAGCGCGCGGCTCGCGCAGATGAACGGCGCCGGTGAAAAGATCGTGCTCGCCTGCCTGCTGCACGATATCGCCACCAGCGGCTTCATTCGCGCCGATCACGGCTACTGGGGCGCGCAGCTCGTCGAGCCCTATGTCGACGCCGAAGTCGCGTTCGCGATCCGCTATCACCAGGTGCTGCGTTTCTATCCGGACGCATCGGTCGGATACGATTATCCGCAGTCGTACATCCGGCTCTTCGGCGCGGACTTCCGACCCGAGCCCTACGTGGAGCGCGCTTACGAGTACGCGCGCAACCACAAGTGGTACATGAGCGCGCGGCTGCTCACGGTGAACGACCTGTACGCCTTCGATCCGAACGTGCACGTCGAGCTGGAAGAGTTCACCGACATCGTGGGCCGTCACTTCCGCCAGCCGGAAGAGGGCCTGGGATTCGACGACAGTCCCTCGGCGCACATGTGGCGGACCATCAACTGGCCGACGCGCTACCTGTAGGTCCGCCCACGCGCGCTCGGCCCACGACCAGGGCGCGAGCCGCGGCGATGCGCGGTCGAGTGTCCGGCGCTGCGCGCGCTTCGATGCCGCGGGTGCGATCGAGCCGGTACGGAGAAGCAGTGTGACGAGCACACAAAGACCACGTGTCGCGTTGATCGGCACGGGCGGCACGATCTCGATCCCCGGCGCGCACAGCCTCGACCTGTTCGAGTACGGTGACCATGGCAGCGTGCTGGAAGTCGACCAGCTCCTGGCACGCTTCGACGAAGCGCGCGCCGCCGCCGAAGTGCTGCCGATCCGGTTCCGCGCACTGCGCAGCCCGGCGGTCACGCCGCGGGACTGGCTCGAGCTCAACGAAACCATCCATCGCATCGCCGCTACCGAGCATCCCGATGGCATCGTCGTCACCCATGGCACGGCGAGCCTCGAGGACACGGCCTACTTCCTCGATCTTGCGGTAAAGACCGGGATCACCGTCGTGCTGGTCGGCGCCCAGCGACCGCCCGGCACCTTGAGCAGCGACGCCGCGCTCAACCTGTTGAACGCGATCCGGGTGGCGGCCGCGCCGGCTGCACGCGGGCTCGGTGTCCTGGTGGTGCTCAACGACGAGATCCATGCCGCGCGCGACGTCACCAAGGGATCGACCTACCGCCTGGAGACTTTCCGCAGCCACGACCTCGGCATGCTCGGTTACGCCGATGCCGACGGCGCGGTCGTGATCTATCGTGCGCCGGCGCGCCGGCATGCGCCGGACACCGAGTTCGACGTGCGCGGCGTGGCCGAGCTGCCGCGGGTCGATATCGCCTACTCCTATCCCGGCGCCGACGGCTGCGTCATCGACGCGCTGGCTGCGGTTGGCGCCAAGGGCATCGTGTCGGCGGGCCAGGGCGCCGGCCAAGTGACCCCGGACGAAAAGGCGGCGATCGATCGCGCCCGCGCCCGCGGCATCCTGGTCGTGCAGAGCAATCGCACCGGCAGCGGGCGCGTCATGGAGCGCGCGAGCCTCGCCCGCCAAGGCATCGTCGCCGCGGACAACCTGGCGCCGCAGAAAGCGCGCGTGCTCGCCATGCTCGCGCTGACGCGCAGCGCTGATCCTGCGCAGATCCAGCGCTATTTCCGCGAATACTGATCACATGCATGAAGCGCGCAGCCGCGATGCCATCATCCGCATCCGCGATCTCTCCGTCCAATACGAGCGCTTCCGCGCCCTAGAAGACGTGGCGCTCGACGTGTACGAGGGCGAGTTCGTGTGCCTGCTCGGCCCGTCCGGCTGCGGCAAGACCACGCTGCTCAATGCGATCGCCGGGTTCGTGTTTCCCTCCGCGGGCACGCTCAGCGTGAACGGCAAGCCGGTCCGCGCCCCGGGACCGGATCGCGGCATGGTGTTCCAGGAATACGCGCTGTTTCCGTGGTTCACCGTCGAGCAGAACGTACAGTACGGCCCGCGCCTGCGCGGGGTGCGCGGCGAGGATTTGCGGGCCTTGTCGCGGCACTATCTCGGTCTCGTGCGGCTGAGCGAATTCGCCGGGCGTTATCCGAACCAGCTCTCGGGCGGCATGCGGCAGCGGGTCGCCATCGCTCGCGCGCTGGCCAACCATCCGGCGATCCTGCTGCTGGACGAGCCCTTCGGCGCGCTCGATGCGCTCACGCGCGAAGCCCTGCAAGACGAGCTGGTGACGATCTGGGAGAAGGAGCGCCGCACCTGCGTCTTCGTCACCCACAGCCTGGCCGAAGCGGTCTATCTCGCCGACCGCGTCGTCGTCATGGCGAGCGCCCCCGGCCGTATCCAGGCGGTGCTGAACAATCCGCTGCCGCGGCCGCGCGAGCGGGCATCCGCACCCTTCTTCGATCTCTACCGCACGATCGACGGCGTGCTGAGGACGGTCCTCACGCACGCCGAAGCACGCCCTTCGACGCACTGACCATGCCGATTCGCGCCGACACTGCGAACGCGCGCGACGTCTTCGGCGCAGTCGCGCTCACCAAGCGGCGGCGCAACCTGCTCGCACTCGTGTCGATTGCCGGCCTGCTCATGCTGTGGTGGTTGGTCACGGCGCTGGCCTGGGTCGACAAGGTCCTGCTGCCTGCGCCCGCGGAGGTACTGAGCGCGTTCATGCGCAGCGCCTCCGACGGTTCGCTCGCCAAGCACGTCGGGATCAGCCTGTTGCGCGTGGTCGAAGGCTTCGCCATCGCGCTGGCGGTCGCCGTCCCGATCGGTATCCTCATGGGCAGCTTCGCCATCGCCCGCGGGCTGATCGAGCCCGTGGTCGAGCTGTTGCGCCCGATCCCGCCCATCGCGGTCATTCCGCTGGCGATCCTGTGGTTCGGCATCGAGGAGCTGTCGAAGGTGCTGATCATCGCCTACGGCGCGTTCTTTCCGATCCTCGTCAACACCATTGCGGGTTTCCACGAAGTCGATCGCACGCATATCCGCGCCGCCCAGGCGCTGGGCGCTTCGCGCTTGCAGATCTTTCGCGATGTCGTGCTGCGTTCGGCCTATCCTTTCATCGTCGTCGGCGCCCGCCTAGGCATGGGGATGGCGTTCATCGTGCTGGTCGCCGCCGAGCTGATCGCATCCGACGCCGGGCTGGGCTATCTCATCAACGATGGCCGCTACAACTTCCATACCGACCAGATCTTCCTCGGCATGGCATGCATCGGTGTGCTGGGATTCCTGCTGAACAGGGCGCTGCTCGAAGCCGAGCGGCATCTATTGAAGTGGAAATACGTCGGACAATAAGAGGAGATGCGCCATGAATACCGGTCTTGTTCGTGTGTCCTTCGGCCGCTGCCATCTGGGCGCGGCCCTGGTGCTCTTGTTCATCGCCGCCCTCTCGCCCGCATGGGCGCAGACCAAGGTGATCATCGGCACCGGCAAGGATCCGAACCTCGGCGCGCCGTTCATCATCGCCCAGGAGAAAGGCTATTTCCGCGACGCCAAGGTCGATGTCGAGCTGAAGTACTTTCCCACCGGGGGCGACACCATCGCCGCGTTCGTCGGCGGCAGCGTCCAGCTCGGCAGCTCGGGTCTGACTCCGACCACGCACTTGCGCGCACGCCCCTATCCCGTGAAGGTCGTCGGGCGCGTGTCGGACATCTCCGGCGCCCAGCAGCTAATCGTCAAGCAGAACGTGAAGTCGCTGCAGGAGCTGTACGGCAAGAAGATCGGCGTCATGCGCGGAACGGCATCGGACGCGCTGTTCAACTCGATCGTCAAGGGCTACGGGCTCGATGCGGCCAAGTTCGACATCGTCAACATGGGGCCGACCGAAATGCTGCAAGGCTTCGTGCGCGGCGCAGTCGATGCGGTCGCGCTATGGGAGCCACACAGCACCCGCGCGCGCAAGACCGGCAACGGCAAAGTGCTGGTGAGCGCGACCCACTCCTTCCTGGAGGCCAAGCCGGTCGCCAAGCGCGTCTACGGCGACCATTCGGTGCTGTTTACCTCGGAGAGCTACCTCAAGGACAATGCGGCCGCGGTGCGCGCGGTGCTGGCCGCGCTCGTCCGCGCGGACGAGTTCATCGAGAAGAACGAAAAGGAAGCGGTCGCGCTGCTGGCCAAGGAGTTCAACCTCGATGCGGCCGACATGAGCGATGTCATGAAAGTGAACCGCTACACCCTCCAGCTCGACGACGAGATGGCGGGCGACATGAATCACCTGGCGCAGTTCCTGCTCGGTCTGGGCCGCATCAAGACCGCGCCGAAGGCGGCCGAATGGATCGACCCGGCGCCGCTCAAGGCGGTACGCGCCGAGCTGGTGAAGCTCAAGTAGGCGCAGCGCCATGATCGATACGCTCATACGCGGCGACTGCGTTGCCACGCTGAACGGGGTGGGCGCTTGGGAGGTCGCCATCTCGGGCGAGAAAATCGCCGCGGTGGCGGCGGCCGGCACGTTCGCCGAGCGCGACGCCGAGCGCGTGATCGACGCGCGCGGCAAGCTCGTCATCCCGGGCGGAGTCGATCCGCATCTCCATTGCAAGTTTCCGCAACCGTTGGGCACCACCAGCGCGCCGCCAGCGCACGTGAGCCGCGCGGCGCTGTTCGGCGGCACCACCACCTTGCTCGATTTCGCCGTCTGGGAACGCGGCGAGACGCTACAGCAGACGCTCGACCAGCGCGACGCCGACTGCTGGCGCGGGCAATGCCACTGCGACTATGGCTTCCACGTGCTGCTCACCGGCAAGATCCCGCCCGCGATCCTGGAGCAGATCCCGGAGGCCATTCAGGCCGGGTTTCCCAGCGTCAAGATGTTCATGACCGAGGTGCGCCCGGAGCGCAGCAATTGGCGCCTCGACCTGGGCGACATCTGGGAAGTGTTGCAAGTGCTGTCGCGCCACGAGGGCATCGCCTGCATCCACGCCGAGGACAACGACCTCGTCATGCACATGTACGAGAAGATGATCCGGGCGGGCCGGGTCGCCTTTCGGCACATGGCCGAAGTGCATTCGAGCCTGTCCGAGGACATCTCGTACCGGCGCATCATCCGGCTCGCGCAGCACGTCGAGCGCGCCGCGCTTTACATGATGCACACCAGCGCGCAGAGCGGCGTCGATGCGATCGCCGAGTCGCGCGCGCGCGGCTTTCCGGTCTACGGCGAAACGCTGCATCAGTATGCGCTGTTCTCGAGCGACGATTATTCGCGCCCGAACGGACAGATCTACCACACGTATCCGTCGCTCAAGACCAAGCGCGACCACAAGGCGCTTTGGGAGGGCATGCGCACGGGCACCATCGGTTGCATCGCGACCGACGGCATTTGCACGCCGCTCGCGGTGAAGGTCTCCGGCGATCGCATCGACAACACCGTCGGCGGCAACGCGGGCGTCGAGCCGCGGCTGCCGGTGATGTACACCGAGACCGTGGTGCATCGAGGTTGGCCGATCGAGCGCTTCGTCGATCTGGTGGCTGCCAACGCGGCGCGCATCTTCGGGCTGTACCCGCGCAAGGGCGTGATCGCAGCGGGCTCGGATGCCGATATCGTGGTGCTGGATCCGGCGCGCGCGCGCAGCTTGCGCAAAGAGGACTTGCACGAAGCCGATTACAGTCCCTGGGAAGGCTACGAAGTGGCCGCCTGGCCGGAGATCACCATGCTGCGCGGCACGGTCGTGGTCGAGGCAGAGCGCTTCTGCGCGCGCCAAGGCGAGGGCCGCTTGCTCCGGCGCAAGATTCCCGAAGCGATATTGAACGGGCCGGCTAGTGCGTGAAGCCCGCAGCGCGATCCGCAATTCGGCGGCAGACATACACGCACGACGCCGCAGCCGCTTGATGTGCGCCGCCTCGGGTCCTTGACGGCGTCGAGAGATCATCGCCATGGCGCGCGGCGCGCATGCCGCGATTGACCGCTCATAGCGCTGGCGCTACAGTCGCGCTTAGTGGAGCCGCGGTGCTGGTGATGCTGCGGCCGGGGTGCATGCGCAAGCTCGCCGCGGCCCGTTAGCGGTCGAGCCCCGTGATTCATTCTATGGCCCGCCTCGGGCCGATCGGCCTGTGCAGGCAGGAAGGCATCGCCCGCGGTTTGCCCGGGCGGCCGGCCGTACTGCCGGAGGAAATATGCAGCGCGCATTGCGACTCGTCGCCGCGGCTTCGCTTGCCGTGGCCAGCTTCAGCGTTCAAGCGGCCGAGAGCTATCCCACGCGGCCCGTGCGTTTCATCAACCCCTATCCGCCCGGCGGCGGCACCGACACCTTCGCACGCCCGGTCGCGCAGAAGATGAGCGAGGGCTTGGGCGAGCAGGTGCTGGTAGACAACCGGCCCGGCGCCCAGGGGAGCATCGGCACCGCGCTCGCCGCCAAGGCGCCGCCGGATGGTTACACCCTGATCCTCGCGCAGTCGGGACCCTTCACGATCAATCCATTCCTCTACAAGGACGTGGGCTTCGACCCTCTGAAGGACTTCGTCGCCGTCGGCCGGGGAACCGAGCAGCCCTACCTCGTGGTCGTGCATCCGACCGTGCCGGCGCGCTCGATGAAGGAGCTCGCCGCGGTCGCCCGGAAAAGCCCCGGCAAGCTCACCTACGGATCGTCCTCCTCGGTCGCGCAGCTCGTGGGCGAGCTGTTCAAGCAGGTCACCGCGACCGACGTGCTGCACATCCCGTACAAAGGCGCGGCGGCGGCCCTGGTCGATCTCATGTCCGGGCAGATCGACCTCATGTATTCGACCCCGCCTTCGACGATGCCGCACGTGAAGGCGGGAAAGCTGCGCGCCCTTGCCGTCACCGGCGCCGCGCGGCTGCCGGGGCTGCCGGATGTGCCCACGTCGCGCGAGGCAGGCATCGCCGAATTCGAGGTGACCGGCTGGTACGGGATCGCGCTGCCGGCGGGCACGGCGCGCGAGATCGTGCTGAGGTTGAACCGGGAGCTGCTGCGCGCGCTCGACTCGCCCGATGTCAAGTCGAGACTCACCAGCGCCGGACTCGATCCGTCGCCCTCGACGCCCGAGCAGTTCGAAGCGCAGATTCGCAGGGATCACGCGCGCTGGGCCAAGGTGGTCAAGCGCGCCGGGATCAAGGCGGATTGAACGGCGGCGAGAGACGTAAGCGAACGCCTGCTGCGCGACCGGGCCGTATCGACGCAAAACGATCAGGTTTGGTGATGGCCATGGACGTGGAGAGCGGCAGGTGAGCGAACAGGCGGAGCACTACGACGTTATCGTGGTCGGCGGCGGCAACGCGGCGCTGTGTGCGGCGCTTGCCGCGCGCGACCAAGGCGCGCGCGTGCTGCTGCTGGAGCGCGCCCCGCATGCCGAACGCGGCGGAAACACCCGCTT
Source organism: Burkholderiales bacterium (assembly GCA_020848435.1). Taxonomy (GTDB): domain Bacteria; phylum Pseudomonadota; class Gammaproteobacteria; order Burkholderiales; family WYBJ01; genus WYBJ01. The sequence goes on from JADLAC010000051.1 coordinate 242,738, forward strand.
TACCGACGGGCAGATGCGCATCGCCTACGCGGGAGCGGAGGACATCCGCGCCCTCGCACCCGATCTCACCGCCGAGGACATGGCGCGCACCGACTTCGGCAGCTACTCCGAGGAGCAGTTCTTCGACGACATGGCGCGGGTCACGCAGAACCGCACCGATCCCGATCTGTGCGAGATCCTCGTGAAGCAGAGCCGCGCCACCGTGGACTGGATGCGCGGCCAAGGCGTGCGCTTCATGCCGAACTTCGGCCGCCAGGCATTCAAGGTCGAGGGCCGGTTCAAGTTCTGGGGCGGTCCGGTGCTCGCCGCCTGGGGCGGAGGCCCGGGGCTCGTCGACAGCCTGTACGCGGCGGCCGAGAAGCGCGGCGTGAAGATCGCCTACGATGCGTGGGTGCGCGATCTCGTGTACTCGCCCGCCGGCGTCGGCGGCGTCGTCGTCAAGACCCGCGCTGACATCCGCACCATCGAGGCCGGCGCGGTGGTGCTTGCCTGCGGCGGCTTCGAGGCCAACGCCGAATGGCGTACGCGCTACCTGGGTCCCGGCTGGGATCTCGCCAAGGTGCGCGGCACCCACTACAACACCGGCGACGGGCTCGCGATGGCGCTCGCGATCGGCGCGCAACCCCGCGGCCACTGGTCGGGCTGCCACGCCGTGAGCTGGGAGCGCTACGCGACCGACTTCGGCGACCTCGAGCTGACGCCGCAGTTCCAGCGCCACAGCTATCCGTTCTCGATCATGGTCAACGCCGAGGGCCGCCGCTTCCTCGACGAGGGCGCGGAGTTCAGGAATTACACCTACGCCCGCTATGGCCGGGTCGTTCTGCAGCAGCCCGGCCAATACGCCTGGCAGGTCTTCGACGCGAAAGTGCAGCACTTGCTGCTCTCCGAGTACCGCACGAAGGCGGTCACGAAGGTCGAGGCCGCGACGCTCGATGAGCTGGCCACGAAGATCGGCGACGTCGACAAGGCGCAGTTCCTGAAGACGATCGCAGAATTCAACGCCGCGGTGAAAACGGACGTGCCGTTCAATCCGAACGTGAAGGACGGGCGCGGAACGGTCGGGCTCGCGATCCCCAAGTCGAACTGGGCCAATCCCATCGACACGCCGCCCTTTGCCGCGTACGCGATCACCTGCGGCGTGACCTTCACGTTCGGCGGCGTGCGCATCACCAACGAGGCGCAGGTCGTGGACACCAATCAGCAGCCGATCCCCGGGCTGTTCGCCGCCGGCGAGATGGTCGGCGGGATCTTCTACTTCAACTATCCGGGTTCGAGCGGACTCACCAGCGGCGCCGTGTTCGGGCGAATCGCGGGGCGCAGCGCCGCACGCTCCGCGCTGGAGGGCCGGGGCCGATAGCGAGCCGGCTGCCGGCCACGCGTACGGCGGCACGTCTTCCGGGTCTCGAGCCCGGCGTAGACGCGTACCTGGTCGCCGTCGCGCGCGGACGCAATCAGATCCGCTCGGGTTTGATGCCCGAGTCGATGCCCGCGCCCGCGCGCGGCGCGGAGCGTTCGACGAAATCGAGCACGTGCGTGCGGCGGCTGCGAAAGACCAGCTCGCCCCCGGCAGTGCGTCCCTCGGCCTGGTAGACGACGAACTCCCGATCCTTCTTCACGTACTTGTCCACGATGGTGCCCGTCACCGTGAGCGTGGTACCGGGTTCGAGCGCACGAAACGTCTCGTTCTCCCAGCGAACGAAGAGGCCCCTCACGTTGTACGTCCTGGAAAAAAGCCAGCGTGGAGGCCGGTAGGTGATCTGGGGCGGCGCGACCCGCTGCCCACCCTCGCCCTGCGGGAAGAACAAGGGGTCGAAATCCTGATCGAGCTGACATTGAAGGTCGATCAGCTCGTCGCTGATATCCCATTGCATCTCGCCGAGCGATTGGCCGATTTCGATATCTTCGAACGCCGCTCGCCGGCCCTGGCTGTCTTCGAGCACCCGTGTCGGACTAATGCTCATCTCGCGCTCCGTGTTGACCGCGGTGAAGCAAGGACTCTACCATGCTCGCACGAGGAGAACCCGATGTCGCCCACGCAGAAGATCGCCCCATTCATCCTGGCCTTGGTCAGCGCCGCTGCCTTCGCACAAGCCTATCCGAGCAAGCCGATCCGTCTCATCACGCCGTATCCGCCCGGCGGCGGCGTCGATGCCAGCGCGCGCATCATCGGCCAGGCGCTGTCGGAGCAACTGGGCCAGCAAGTCGTGATCGAAAACCGCGGCGGCGCCAGCGGGCGGATCGGTACCGAGGTCGCCGCCAAGGCGCCGGCGGACGGGTACACGCTGGTCGTCGGCAGCGTCGCACCGAACGCGATCATTCCCGCGACCTCCGCCAAGCTCGGCTACGACAGCGTGCGCGACTTCGCGCCGATCAGCCTGGTGGCGGAGTCCGACTACGTGCTCGCGGTACATCCGTCGTTGCCGGTGAAGTCGGTGCGCGACCTGGTCAACCTCGCCCGCGCGCGACCCGATCAGATCGTATATGCATCGACCGGCAATCTCGGCGGACCGCATCTCGCCGGCGAGTTGTTCAATCAACTCGCCAAGGTCAAGATGGTGCACGTGCCCTACAAGGGCGGCAGCGCCGCTACCACATCCATCCTGGGCGGCGAAACCTCGCTCATCTTCGGCACCGGGCCGACCGTCGTGCCGCACGCCGACGCGGGCAGGCTGCGCCTCATAGCAACCACGGGACCGAAGCGATCCAAGGCGCTGCCGCAGCTTCCCACGATAGCGGAAACGCTCCCCGGTCACGACGTCACGCAGTGGTACGGGATACTCGCGCCCACCGGCACGCCGCCGGAAATCCTGGCACAGCTGCACGCGGCGATCGTGAAGGCCGCCGCCACGCCCAAGGTCGTGCAGCAGTTTTCCCGCCTGGGCGCTAACGCGGCAAGCAACACCCCCGAACAGTTCGCCGCACTCATCAAGGCCGAGATCGCGAAGTGGGCGCGCGTCATCAAGAGCTCGGGCTTGCAGCTCGATTGAAGACCCGGCGAGCGCGCCCGAACCCGCGCCGAGCATTGCGGGCGCGCCCGGCACATGTACCAGGCGGTGAGCGGCTGCTAGACATCATGTGCATGTATTGACCTGCCGCACCTCAAGTTGACGCGGGTTACGCTTGGGGTTTGTTCAACCGGCGGCGCAGAGCCGCAATTGAGGGGGCAGGTCATGAAAGAGTTTAGCAAGTA